>CADCBZ010000028.1 GCA_902799765.1 uncultured Prevotellaceae bacterium | reverse complement strand
CTCGAGGAACGAGGTATCATCGGGAATATCGTGCATCTCGTGGGTGTCGAAATGTCCCTGGTCCTTGGGGCCGTTCTGGCGCCAGAACTTTATTGTAAATGAAATATTCTTTGCCATAATTCTTAAGTTATCTTTGATGACTTAATGGCTTCGCCTCAGCAAAGCTCAAGCAAGCTTGGCTTTGCATTCGGCTTGCACATTAGTTCTTATAATTACGTGTTTGAACCTTGATTGCCTCGTACTCCAGCGGCTCCTTGATGAGCTCGGGCTCGTTGCCCTTGCCTTTGTACTCCCAGCAGCCTACGTAGAAGTAGTTCTCGTCGTCGCGCTTAGCCTCACCTTCCTCAGTCTGATACTCCTCGCGGAAGTGACCACCGCAAGACTCATTACGAGAGAGGGCGTCGAAAGCGACAAGCTGACCCATGGTGAAGAAGTCGCGCAGGTGGATAGCCTTGTCGAGCTCCACATTCAGACCTTCCTTAGTACCAGGAACGAAGAGGTTCTCGTCGAACTCTTTCTCCAACTCGTGCATCTTCTTCAGACCTGTCTTCAGGCCCTCAGCGGTGCGACCCATACCAACATACTCCCACATGATGTGGCCGAGCTCCTTATGGATAGAGTCAACAGAACGCTTACCCTGAATCTTCAGCAGGCGATCCATCTCAGCATCAACCTTCTTCTCAGCCTCAGCACGAAGTAACCATCAGCCAGACCCTGCATCAAAGCAGAAGCACCCAGACGGTTAGCACCGTGGTCAGAGAAGTTACACTCACCGATAGCGAACAGGCCAGGAATAGTGGTCTGCAGCTCGTAGTCAACCCAGATACCACCCATCGTGTAGTGGATAGCAGGATAGATCATCATCGGCTTGTAGTACTTCACACCGTTGATCTCATTGGCAACGTCGCCAGGGAATACGTCGGTGATCTCCTCGTACATCTCGAAGAGGTTGCCATAACGCTGCATAATCACATCGATACCCAGACGGTTGATTGACTCAGAGAAGTCAAGGAACACAGCCAGGCCCGTGTTGTTCACACCGAAGCCCTTATCGCAACGCTCCTTAGCAGCACGAGAGGCCACGTCACGAGGAACGAGGTTACCGAATGCAGGATAACGGCGCTCCAGATAGTAGTCGCGATCCTCCTCGGGAATCTCCCAACCCTGCTTGGTTCCAGCCTGCAGAGCCTTGGCATCCTCAATCTTCTTGGGAACCCAGATACGACCATCGTTACGCAGTGACTCAGACATCAGCGTCAGCTTAGACTGCTTGTCGCCGTGAACTGGAATACAGGTGGGGTGAATCTGAACGTATGAAGGATTTGCGAAGTAAGCACCCTTGCGATAGCACTGAACAGCAGCGGTACAGTTACAACCCATAGCGTTGGTAGAGAGGAAGTAAGTGTTTCCGTAACCACCAGTAGCGATCACCACAGCGTTGGCGCTGAAGCGAACCAGCTTACCTGTGCAGAGATCCTTGGCGATGATACCACGAGCGCGGCCATCAACGATCACTACATCCTCCATCTCATAACGAGTGTAGAGCTTTACCTTACCAGCCTGAACCTGACAGCTCAGTGAAGAGTAAGCACCCAGCAGCAACTGCTGACCCGTCTGACCCTTAGCATAGAATGTACGGCTTACCTGAGCACCACCGAAAGAACGGTTAGCCAGCATACCTCCATACTCACGAGCAAAAGGAACACCCTGAGCCACGCACTGGTCGATAATATTGTTAGATACCTCTGCCAGACGATAAACGTTAGCCTCGCGAGCACGATAGTCACCGCCCTTTACGGTATCGTAGAACAGACGGTAGATAGAGTCACCATCGTTCTGATAGCACTTGGCGGCGTTGATACCACCCTGAGCAGCGATAGAGTGAGCGCGACGAGGAGAGTCCTGAATACACAGGTTGATTACATTGAAGCCCATCTCACCGAGTGAAGCGGCAGCAGAAGCACCAGCCAGACCAGTACCAACTACGATCACATCGAGCTTCAGCTTGTTCTTGGGGTTAACCAAGCGCTGGTGAGCCTTATATTCCTTCCATTTCTCAGGCACTGGACCTGCGGGAATCTTAGAATCTAATACTTTAGCCATAATCTAAATTTTTTAAAAGTTGATAATTAGCAAAGGCTCGGAGCGCACTTGAATGCGAAAGCCAGAACTACTACGAGGAAGGCGATCATCAGCAGCGTGGTGTAGATGAAGCCAATAGTCTTCCAACGGCAGAGCCACGTCTTACCGCTCCAGCCAAGGGTCTGCATAGCTGACCAGAAGCCGTGAGTGAGGTGGAACCAGATGGCAGCAAGCCAAATGATGTAAAGCACCACGAACACAGGATTTGCGAATGTCTCCTTAATCCATGCGAAGCCATCGGCAGGATCAATCTGCTGATAGGTACCTACCAACTCAGCAAACATCATGTTGTACCAGAAGTTCCAGAGATGGAGCAACAGACCAATACAGATGATGATACCGAGCACGAGCATGTTCTTAGAAGACCACTCCACGATGCCGGGATTGACTTCTGTAGCCACCTCGTAACGATTGTCGCCACAACAGCATACCAGTTGGCACCCAGGAATTCGCAAATCATGTTGTAACCTTCCTCAGAGAAAAGCGCTACCAAGTTCATGCAACCATGGAATGTCAAGAACAAGATCAGCGCAATACCCGTAACGGACATTACAACTTTTCTACCAATTGATGAATTGATTAACCACATAAGTTGTTGAAATTAAATTATTTATAAAAAAATTATATACCCTTGCGTACCTTATTTTAGGTAATTAACATTGGCTTTAGACTGCAAAGATACTATAAAAATATGAACTTTCAAAGTTTTTTGGACGAAAAATGCATTAAAATTTCAAATTTTATGCTTACTTTTGCGGAAAATTAGAAAAAGAAGGATGAAATTGAACTATGACGTGTTGGTAATTGGGGGTGGTCACGCTGGTTGCGAGGCTGCTTGTGCCAGTGCCAATATGGGGGCCAAAACCTGTCTGGTCACGATGGACATGAACAAGATTGCGCAGATGTCGTGCAACCCTGCCATTGGTGGTATCGCTAAGGGGCAGATTGTGCGTGAGATTGATGCGCTGGGAGGTCAGATGGGACTTGTGACAGATGCGACCTCGATCCAGTTCCGTATGTTGAACGTAGGTAAGGGTCCTGCTATGTGGAGTCCTCGTGCCCAATGCGACAGAGGGAAGTTTATCTGGGAATGGCGCAGAATGCTCGATGAGACACCTAACCTCGACATCTGGCAAGATCAGGCTGATGAACTGCTGGTAGAAAACGGTGAGGCCGTTGGCGTGAAAACCATCTGGGGTGCAGAGCTCTATGCAAAATGCGTGGTGATAACTGCAGGAACCTTCCTCAACGGACTGATGCATATCGGACGGAAGATGGTGGCTGGTGGACGTATCGCCGAGCCTGCCGTTGCTCATTTCACCGAGAGTATCACCCGTCATGGTGTGGTTTCGGCTCGCATGAAGACTGGCACTCCTGTCCGCATCGATAAGCGTTCTGTCCATTTCGAAGATCTGGAAGAGCAACCTGGTGAGAGCCGACCCTATCAATTCAGCTATATGAAAAAGAAAGGAGCACTCAAGCAACTGCCTTGTTGGACGGTGAACACGAACCCAGAAGTTCATGAAATACTACGTAGCGGACTCGAAGACTCACCACTCTATAACGGACAGATTCAATCGATAGGTCCTCGATACTGTCCTTCCATCGAAACAAAGCTCGTTACCTTCCCTGAACGCGAAAAGCATCCACTGTTTTTGGAACCAGAAGGCGAGGATACCAATGAGATGTATCTTAACGGTTTCTCTTCTTCGTTGCCAATGGATGTGCAGATTGAAGCACTCAAGAAAATGTCAGCCTTCCGTGATGTGAAAGTGTATCGTCCAGGTTATGCAATAGAGTATGATTTCTTTGATCCGACCCAACTTAAACATTCGTTGGAATCTAAGATTATCTCCAATCTGTTTATGGCAGGACAGGTGAATGGTACGACTGGTTACGAGGAGGCTGGCGGACAAGGAACGATGGCAGGTATCAATGCTGCACTGAAGGCTGGTGCAGCAGGGGGCTGTGGCATAGCAACAGACACAACGGGATTCGTCCTGCATCGCGACGAAGCATATATTGGCGTACTCATCGACGACTTGGTAACAAAAGGTGTGGATGAACCTTACCGCATGTTTACCTCACGAGCAGAATATCGTATCCTGCTGAGACAAGACGATGCCGATGCACGATTGACGGAGAAAGCCTACGAACTCGGATTGGCGAAACGCGATCGTTACGACTGGTGGCTACAGAAGAAGCAAGCCATCGAAGAAATCGAGCATTTCTGTCAGGAGTTCGCCATCAAACCCCGACTTATCAATTCCGGACTCAAAGCCCTTGGCACTACCCCACTTCAGTTTGGTTGTAAGTTGGCAGAACTCGTGAATCGTCCTCAACTAAATCTCGAAAACCTGTCGGAGATTATCCCACAACTGAAAGAAGTGCTGAATCGTCCAATTAATCGTCAGGCGGAGATTAGAGAGGCTGCAGAGGTGAGGATGAAATATAAAGGTTATATCGAGCGCGAGCGGATGGTAGCAGAGAAAATGCACCGATTGGAGAACATTAAGATTCGCGGGCATTTCAACTACGAAGAATTGCAAGGACTCTCTACTGAGGCGCGCCAGAAACTGACCAAGATCCAACCAGAGACTTTGGCACAAGCAAGCCGTATCCCAGGAGTCTCCCCCAGCGACATCAACGTGATGCTGGTACTGATGGGGCGCTAACGTTCCACGTGAAACAATTAACAAGTAACAAACTTATAACTTATTGATTATGAACAACCAAACATTGATTGACAATCTGCGTTGCGTACCAGATTTTCCAAGAAGGGGCATTAATTTCAGAGATGTAACAACACTCTTCAAAAATGCCGAGTGCGTGAAGATTATGCTTGATGAGTTAGTTGAACTTTACAAGGATAAAGGTATCACGAAAATCGTTGGCGTTGAAAGTAGAGGTTTTGTCATGGCATCTGCTTTAGCCGCCAAATTAGGTTGCGGCATCGTGCTGGCTCGCAAACCAGGTAAACTTCCCTCAGTAGCTATCAAAGAGTCATTCACAAAAGAATATGGCATAGATTCAATTGAGATGCATATAGACTCTCTCGATGAAAACGATGTGGTTCTTATCCATGATGACCTGTTGGCTACAGGAGGTACAGCCAAAGCAGCATATGATCTCGTGGAAAAATTCAATCCTAAAAAAATCTATATGAACTTCCTCATTGAGATTAGAGACGAGGGGCTACATGGACGCGATCTATTCAAGGATATTGAACTAACAACACTGATGATAGTTTAAGAAACGTTCCACGTGAAACATTGAAGATGACAAAGGAGGAGAACGAGGTACGTTTAGCCTATCTAAAAGGTATTGTGAGCAGGTTGCCAGAGAAGCCTGGCAGCTACCAATACTATGACGAGAATCATAACATTATCTATGTGGGTAAGGCGAAGAATCTCAAAGCGAGAGTCTCGTCTTACTTCCACACGGAAGTGGATCGTTTCAAGACGAAGGTGCTCGTCAGTAAGATTCACGATATCAGCTATACGGTGGTGAATACGGAAGAGGATGCACTGTTGCTTGAAAACTCACTCATCAAAAAGTACAACCCGCGATATAATGTCTTGCTGAAAGACGGCAAGACTTACCCCTCTATCTGTATTACCAACGAGCCCTTCCCTCGCATCTTCAAAACCCGAACGATCAACAAGAAATGGGGCACTTATTATGGACCTTACTCCCATGTAGGCAGCATGATAGGCGTACTCCATCTGATCAAAGAACTCTACCATCCTCGCACCTGCAATACCGCTCTGACAAAAGAAGGCGTTACCTCCGGGAAATATAAAGTGTGCCTGGATTATCACATCAAGAAATGTATGGGGCCCTGTGTTGGGAAACAGAGTGCAGAAATCCTGAAAGGCAACACCCGTCAGGTGCTACGCGACCTCAAGGAAGAAATGCTAAAACTAAGCGAAGAACTCCGCTTTGAAGAGGCGGAAGAAGTGAAGCGGAAATACATCATGCTCGACAGCTTTGTAACGCATAGTGAGGTGGTGAGTCATACCATCAACAATGTGGATGTTTTCTCGATTACCAGCGACGAGAAACTCGCATTTATCAACTATATCCACGTATCCAACGGCAGTATCAACCAGAGTTTCACGATTGAATACAAGAAGAAACTGAACGAGAGTGACGAAGAACTGTTGCAGCTGGGTATCATCGAACTGCGACAGCGATTCAAGAGCGATGCCAAAGAGATCATCGTACCAGAAGAGGTGGATGTGGAACTTGAAAACGTCACCTTCACGATCCCTCAAAGAGGCGATAAGAAAACGCTGTTAGACCTGTCGATTATGAACGGGAAACAGTACAAATTAGACCGTCTGAAACAGGCCGAAAAACTGAATCCGGAACAGAAACAGACGCGTTTGATGAAGGAGTTGCAAGATAAATTACACCTACCCAAACTACCCTATCATATCGAGTGTTTCGACAACTCTAACATCTCTGGTACGGATGCGGTAGCCTCTTGTGTGGTTTTCAAGGCTATGAAACCCAGCAAAAAAGACTATAAACACTTCAATATCAAGACGGTAGAGGGTCCTGATGACTATGCTTCGATGAAGGAAGTGGTGCATCGTCGTTATACACGTCTCGTAGATGAAGAACAACCCCTACCCGACCTCATTATCGCTGATGGCGGAAAGGGGCAGATGGAGGTGATCCGAGAGGTGATCCAGGATGAACTGAACCTTGATATTCCTATTGCCGGACTCGCCAAAGACGATCGTCATCGCACCAACGAACTGCTTTATGGTTTCCCACCCATTCATGTGGCCCTGAAAACAGATTCTGAGCTTTTCCACGTGCTGACGCATATCCAGGATGAGGTGCATCGCTTCGCCATCGAATTTCACAGAAACAAGCGTTCTAAGCGTGCTTTGCACTCTGAGTTGGATGATATCAAGGGCATAGGTCCAAAAACGCGTGACGAGCTTCTAAATGGCCTCAAATCAGTTAAGAAGATCCGTGAGGCAGACCTTGAAACACTTTCGCAACTCATAGGGCCAGCAAAAGCAGAAATCGTGTACAATCATTTCAAAGAAAGTAATAAATAGGTTTCGTACAACCATTAAAGGAAAATATTGCTACCATTAAATGTAGAAATTGCTAGCATTAATGGTAGCAATTATTTCGATTAAGTGCATACAAATCTACAACATCGATTCGTCAATTCTTTTTCCTAAGAAAGAAACTGGTCTGTTGCAATGTTGCAACGTTGCAGAAGGACTATCCTACCTCAAGAGTGAGGTACCTAATAGGTACTATTTTGAGATTATGATAAATAGAATAGATAAAAAATACTATTAGACACCTTATACAACATTGCAACACGGCAACAACGCAACAATTAATGGCTTGAGATTTGCTCAATTCAATTTAAGTTCGTATCTTTGCCGAAAAATCAGAAACAATGAGAGCAGTCATACAACGAGTCAGTCACGCCAGCGTCACCATCGAGGGCATCAAGAAGTCAGAAATCACACAAGGATTCCTGATTCTATTAGGCATATGTAATGAAGATACGATGGAAGATGTGGATTGGCTGGTGAAAAAAATCGCCAATCTGAGGGTATTTGGCGATGAGAACGATGTGATGAACCGTTCGATTCTCGATGTTGGCGGCAATTGCTTGGTGGTCAGTCAGTTCACACTTTACGCCAGCTATAAAAAAGGGAATCGTCCTAGTTGGTTCAGGGCTGGTTCTCATGAGCACTCTATCCCACTCTACGAGGCCTTCTGCGCGCAACTTTCAGAAGCCATCGGAAAACCTGTTGGAACGGGCGAATTCGGCGCTGATATGAAAGTGGAACTCTTGAATGATGGCCCTGTTACAATATGTATGGACACCAAGAACAAAGAATAGAAACAAACAAAACCATTAAGATTATGGACAAGAGACAAATTACCAATTACGTGAACCTTGCCGCCCTAGTGAGCTATATCTTGGGGCGCATTCTCCACTCGAATTTCCTCATCGCTTTCGGCCTGACCATCATGGCCGGACTGAGCATATGGACTATCATCCATTGGAAGGAGAACGACAAGATATCGAACTATATTTCTGTAGCCTTCCTAGTACTCGTCGGACTCTCACTCTTCGGTCTCTAATAGCATGAAGAAATATCTACGGGAAATAGAAATGGCAGGGGTGATTCTGGCGTCTACTGGAATCGTCAACTCACTGATTTGGGGTTCGATTTATGGCGGATGGATCTGCGGAATCGGTATCCTGCTGATGCTGATCGTATTCCTCTATAAAGCCTTTCACTGGAACGAATATGCCCGTGATAATAAGCAATATATCTGGATTATCCTACTGACGATAGCCCTATTATTCATTCAAATGTTAAGAGCAAGATGACCATCAAAGAAGCACAAGAGGCAGTAGATCGCTGGATTAAGGAATATGGTGTGCGCTACTTCTCAGAACTCACCAATATGGCTGTTCTGACAGAGGAAGTAGGTGAATTGGCACGAGTGATGGCCCGCAAATACGGCGATCAGAGTTTTAAGGAAGGTGAAAAAGACAACATCGGAGAGGAAATGGCCGACGTGCTGTGGGTCTTACTCTGTTTGGCAAACCAGACAGGTGTTGACCTCACGGAAGAGCTTCAGAAAAGCATTGAGAAGAAGACTCAGCGCGACTCATTAAGACATATACATAACAAGAAATTAATGGCATAAAGATTATGGCAGAACACCATCATGAGCATGAGCATCATCACCACCATGTGGAGATGCCAACCAAGAGCAAATACGAAGAGGCTCTTGCAAAGTATAACCTCGACATCACTGACGAAGAAGTGAAAGCAGCTGTGAAACAGATCATCACAGAGAAAGTACACGAGAACGACACCCCAGAAGTGAAACGCTTCCTGATGGGTAGTGTGGAGTTGACAACACTGAAAACCACTGATTCTGACGAGTCTGTATTGGCTTTTACAGAACGTGTAAACCAGTTTGAAAACGAGTATCCTGACCTCCCACACGTAGCTACGATCTGCGTCTATCCACGCTTCGCAAAGGTCGTTTCCGAGACCCTCGAGGTAGAAGGCGTAGAGATTGCTTGCGTCTCAGGTTCATTCCCTTCTTCTCAAGCACTGATTGAGGTGAAGACAGTAGAGACAGCATTAGCTCTGAAAGACGGCGCTACAGAGATTGATATGGTACAGTCTGTAGGTGCCTTTCTCTCAGGCGATTATGAAACCGTCTGCGATGAAATCCAACAGATGAAAGAGACCTGTGGCGAGCATAAGTTGAAGGTGATTCTCGAAACAGGTTGTCTGAAGACAGCAGCAAACATCAAAACTGCATCTATCCTTGCAATGTATGCTGGTGCTGATTACATCAAGACCTCCACAGGTAAGCTCGAGCCAGCAGCAACACCTGAGGCAGCCTACGTGATGTGCCAAGCCATCAAGGAATACTACGATGAAACGGGCATTCAGATAGGTTTTAAGCCCGCTGGAGGCCTTAACTCCGTGATGGATGCACTGATCTACTACACCATCGTGAAAGAAGTTCTGGGAGAGAAATGGCTCACTAATCAGTGGTTCCGCATGGGAACCTCGCGATTGGCAAATATGCTGCTCAGTGAGGTAACTGGCGAAGAAGTGAAGTTCTTTTAGCGAGCAAAAGCGAGCAAGCACAATCACTTCTAAAATAAGAATGGGGCTGCAATTGCAACCCCATTTCTTTTGATTATAAGTTTCGTTGAATCACATATTCCAGATAAGCAGAGAAGGCATCCTTCAGATCATCTCTCACGTATTGATCGATAAAAGTCTGAACATCATTTCCTATCTCAATCATCTTCTGACGAGCATATTCGATACCACCCTTCTGCTTAGTAAACTCCACCAACACAGCAATTTCATCGCGATTGATCGTACCAGCCTTCACTTTTTGAGCCAAAGCATGCATAGCCTCATAGTCAGTATTCTCGTTCAGGGCATAGATGGCAGGCAGTGTGAGCTTTCCTTCCAACATATCATTACCTGTAGGCTTACCAATATCTGTAGAATCATAATAATCGAAGATATCATCACGAATCTGGAAGATCATACCGATGTTATGCCCAAACTGACGAGCGCGCTCCACTTGATCATCATTAGCACCAGCAGAGAGGGCACCCATCGCACCACAGGCCTCGAAAAGAGAGGCAGTCTTCTGGTTAATCACCTGATAGTAAATCTCTTCAGAGAATTCCTTATTCGAAATGTTCTGCAACTGAAGAATCTCACCAGCAGAAAGGGTACAACCCAACTGCGCCAGATACTGGATGATGCGCTGATTATCGGTATATGACACACTCAACAAAGCCGATGACAGCAGATAATCACCTATCAACACAGCCACCTTATTATTATAAAGGGCATTCACTGAAGCCTGTCCTCGACGTTCGCTACTCTCATCCACCACATCATCGTGCACAAGACTGGCCGTATGCAGCAACTCCAGTCCCACAGCAGAATGAAGAGTTGATTGATTGATTTCACCGATATTCAGGGCTGACAACAGCGTCATAATAGGACGCATACGTTTTCCACCACGCTGACGGATATGTCCAAGAACCTGTCCCAACAATCCATCATCGCGTGTCAGTACCTTTTCAAAGACCTGCTTGAAGTCTTCCAAATCCTGCTCAATTGGCTTTCGAATAATTGATAAATAATCCATAAACTGAAGATATTTGGGACAAAATTAGAAAAAAATTGTGGAATTAGATAATTTTTATGTAATTTTGAGCGGAAAATTAAGAAAGTTATGCAGAAATTATTTCTTTTAGACGCTTACGCGCTTATTTACAGGTCGTATTACGCCTTCATCAAGAACCCGAGAATCAACTCGAAAGGACTGAACACTTCGGCTATCATCGGCTTCTGTAACACCCTGAATGAGGTGCTCCAGAAAGAACAGCCCACCCATATCGGTGTGGCCTTCGATCCTCATGGTCCCACGTTCCGCAGTGAAGCTTATCCAGAATACAAGGCACAGCGCGAAGAGACACCAGAAGATATCCGCAAGGCTGTACCTATCATCAAAGATATCCTGAAGGCCTATCGCATCCCTATCCTTCAGGTGGATGGTTACGAGGCCGACGATGTCATCGGCACCTTGGCAACACAAGCAGGCGCTGAGGGCATCAAGACTTTCATGCTGACACCAGATAAAGACTACGGGCAGCTAGTGAGCGAAAATGTATTCATCTTCCGTCCTCGTCATGGAGGTGGTTATGAGACAATGGGGCCGAAGGAAGTCTGCGAGAAATATGGCATTCCATCGACAAATGCCGTCATTGATCTCCTGGCGCTGATGGGTGACTCTGCAGATAACTTCCCTGGATGTCCTGGTGTGGGTGAGAAGACGGCTGTGAAACTCATCAACGAGTTTGGTAGTATCTCTTCATTGATTGAACGCCCTTCAGAGATCAAAGGTAAATTGCGCGAAAAAGTGGAAGAGCATGTCGAGGATATCAAGATGAGTTATTTCCTGGCCACCATCAAAACTGATGTCCCCATCTCTCTCGATATGGAAAGTTTGAAACTGGTGGAACCCAATGAGGAAGAATTAGGCAAACTCTTCACTGAACTGGAGTTCAAGAGCCTCGCAGACAGAATTCTTAAAAAACCTCAAAAACCGCAAATTCCTGCTAACGGACAACTCGATCTCTTTGCAGAATTTCCCGTATCGGAGGTCGATACTGGCAAAAACTCGAGTTTTGAGAGCCTTAAAACGACTTCTCACAACTACAAACTCGTTGATAATGAGGAAGATTTAAAGAAATTACGTGATTATTTCTTAACAAACGAAATTCTCAGTTTAGATACAGAAACCACTTCAACCTCTGCCATCGATGCAGAATTGGTGGGTTTAAGCTTCGCTGTGAAGGAATTCGAGGCCTTTTACGTACCCATTCCTGCCAATCGTGAAGAAGCGTTGCGAATTGTTAATATCTTTAAAGAGGTGTACGAGAACGACAAGATCCTCAAAGTTGGACAGAATCTGAAGTACGACCTCGAAGTACTTCGCAACTATGACATCCATCTGGCTGGTCCGATGTGGGACACCATGATTGCCCACTACCTCATCCAACCAGAGTTGCATCATAACATGGACTACATGGCTGAGATCTATCTCAACTATCAAACGATCCACATCGATGAACTCATTGGTCCCAAAGGTAAGAACCAGAAATCCATGCGCGACCTCCTACCCTCTCAGGTCTATGAGTATGCAGCCGAGGATGCTGACATCACTTTGCGCTTGAAGAACAAGTTGGAGCCTGAACTGAAGAAGTTTGAGTGCGAGAAGCTGTTTTATGAGATTGAGATGCCGCTGATGCCTGTACTCGCAGAGATGGAGATGAACGGTGTCTGTCTGGATACGGAATCGCTGAAGGAAACGTCAAAGGTTTTGACGGATCGCATGAATGAACTCGAACATCGTATCTATGAACTTGCAGGCGAGACATTCAATATTGCCTCACCCAAGCAGGTAGGTGAAATGCTTTTCGATAAGCTGAAGATCGTTGAGAAAGCTAAGAAAACCAAGACGGGCCAGTATGTCACCTCTGAAGAAGTGCTGCAACAGTTGCGAAACAAACATGAGATTGTGGCTGACATCCTTGAACACAGAGGTTTGAAGAAACTCATCGGAACCTATATCGATGCTCTTCCCAAGCTGATTAATCCTCGCACAGGACATATCCATACCTCCTTTAATCAGACCATCACAGCCACTGGTCGCTTATCGAGCAGTGATCCAAACCTCCAGAATATTCCCATTCGCGGAGAGGACGGCAAAGAGATCCGAAAGGCATTTATACCTGAACCAGGTTGTCTGTTCTTTTCAGCAGACTACTCCCAGATTGAACTCCGTGTGATGGCACATCTATCGCAAGATGAAAACATGGTAGAGGTATTCCGCGAAGGCAAAGACCTCCATGCCGCTACAGCAGCCAATATCTATAAGAAAGATATCTCTGAGGTGACTCGCGATGAACGTACGAAATCAAAGCGCGCCAACTTCGGTATCATCTACGGCATCACCGTCTTTGGTTTGGCAGAACGCTTGGATATCCCTCGCGATGAAGCCAAGATGCTGATTGATGGTTACTTTGCTACCTTCCCACAGGTGCATGACTACATGGAGAAATCAAAGGAGGTTGCCCGTCAGAAAGGGTATGTCACGACCCTCTTCGGACGGCGTCGCTATCTGCCAGATATCAACTCCCATAATGCTACTGTCAGAGGTTTTGCAGAACGCAATGCCATCAATGCCCCGATTCAGGGCACTGCCGCTGATATCATCAAGGTAGCGATGATTCACATCTTCAATCGCTTCAAAGCAGAAAGCATTCGAAGCAAGATGTTGCTTCAGGTACACGACGAACTCAACTTCTCCGTCTGATGCAGGCCGCCTTCCCCCTTTCTGTGCCTCTCGTCGCTGATAGCGGCTTCGGACAGAACTGGCTTGAAGCTCACTAAGGCTATTTCACCCTCCAGACATTGAGGACGATGCCCTTGAACTGTTGCGTGAAGTCTGGAGCACAGACGAAGAGCGAATTGTTGAGCCAGGCATATTTGCTGTCTGCGGGTGCCTCAAACTGAGGAGCAGCCTTGAAATAGAAAGAGGGGTTGCCTTGGGCATCTTTACCACTCCAGATAATGCCTCTGTTGCGTACGTGGATATAGACACCATCGTCAGTCTTGATGCTGTAGATAGCCTCCAGTTCCGTACGGTTCAGAGCCTTGTTCGCCAACTGGTAATCTGCCCCACCGTTAATGATGGTTCCCTTAATGGCTGGTCCCTCGAAAGTACCGCCAGTAATGGGAATCACGATACGTTGTCCATGCTGGGTCTCACCTACATCATAGCTATCTCCCAATGTGACTTTCAGCTGCAAGGCAAACTCCAGTTGTGGTGTGTCTTTGGGTTCTGCTACTTGTGCGCTGGCAGTCATGACAGAAGCCAACAGGATGATTGTTGATAATAAGACTTTCTTCATTTTACTTACTGTTTTTATTGATCTTGGGTGCAAAGATAGGCAATTTTCCTTAATATATTTGGTTTTTCGCTCACTTAATCGTACCTTTGCAGCCGAAATAAACGTTTATAGAAGAAAATGGCATTAAAATGTGGTATTGTGGGACTCCCCAACGTGGGAAAGTCCACATTGTTTAATTGTCTGTCGAGTGCAAAAGCTCAGGCAGCAAACTTTCCTTTCTGCACCATCGAACCGAATGTTGGTGTCATCACCGTTCCTGATGAACGCCTGACGAAACTCGCTGAGATTGTGCATCCAGGTCGTATCGTGCCTGCCACTTGTGAGATTGTAGATATCGCTGGTCTTGTGAAAGGCGCTTCAAAAGGCGAGGGTCTGGGTAATAAGTTTCTTGGAAATATCCGTGAGACGGATGCGATTATTCATGTTCTTCGTTGCTTCGAAGATGAAAATATCACCCACGTGGATGGCACCATCGATCCCATTCGCGATAAGGAGATTATTGACACAGAGCTTCAGCTAAAGGACCTGGAGACCATCGAGAGTCGCTTGGCCAAGACAGAGAAAGCTGCTGCTGCAGGCAATAAGGACGCTAAGGTGGAAGTGACAGTGCTTCACGCCTATAAAGAGGTATTGGAGCAGGGTAAGAACGCCCGTATCGTAGAGTTTGAAAGCAAGGACGAACAGGATTGCGCTCGTAATCTCTTCCTGCTGACTTCAAAGCCTGTACTCTATGTCTGCAATGTGGGTGAGGCTGATGCAAAAAGTGGTAATGACTTCACCAAGAAAGTAGAGGCATTGGCAAAGGAAGAAGGTGCAGAAGCGATGATTATCGCTGCCAAGACGGAAGAGGATATCGCTGAACTTGAAAGCTATGAAGATAAGCAGATGTTCTTGGAAGAGCTCGGCTTGGAGGAGAGTGGTGTAAACCGTCTGATCAAGAAAGCCTATGCCCTGCTGAACCTTGAAACTTTCATTACTGCTGGCGAGATGGAGGTGAAGGCCTGGACCTACAAGAAAGGTTGGAAGGCACCTCAGTGTGCAGGCGTTATCCACACCGATTTCGAAAAGGGCTTTATCCGCGCAGAGGTGATCAAGTACGACGACTATCTGCAGTATGGCTCTGAGGCAGCTGTCCGTGAGGCTGGAAAACTTGCTGTAGAAGGTAAGGATTATGTGGTGCAGGATGGCGACATCATGCACTTTAGATTCAACGTATGATGATTGATTTACTGAATTATATCGTTTGGCAGCCTGACTTAGAGGCATTCCATCTGGGTTCTATCTCTGTGCGCTGGTACGGACTGATGTGGATCATCGGCTTAGCACTGGCCTATCTGGTTGTGAGGCGCCTGTATAACGAGCAGGGAATCAAAGATGAGCTTTTTGATCCGCTCTTTATCTATTGCTTCTTAGGCATCCTGATAGGTGCCCGTCTAGGGCATTGCATCTTCTACGAGCCTGATTATTTCCTCGCTTCAGGAAAAGGGATTGTTGAGATGCTGCTGCCCATCCGCTTTGGCAACGATGGTAGCTGGTTAGGGGAGACCTGTGGTTTCTTCGTTATTGGCTATGCCGGTTTGGCTTCACATGGTGGTACCTTAGGCCTGATGATTGCCCTTTGGCTCTATGTCCGTAAAACAAAACTCAGCATCTGGACAGTGCTCGATAATATCGCCATCGCTACTGGAACCACAGCCTGCTTTATCCGCTTGGGCAACCTGATGAATTCTGAGATCATAGGTAAGATTACAGATGTGCCCTGGGCGTTTATTTTCGAGCGGGTGGATGCTGTGCCAAGACATCCAGGACAGCTCTACGAGGCCATTGCCTACGCGATACTCTTTATCGTGATGTGGGTACTGCATAAGAAGATGCCTGAGAAGATTGGCACAGGCTGGTACTTCGGCTTCTGTCTGACGTATATCTTCACCTTCCGCTTCTTCATCGAATACACCAAGGAGATCCAGGAAGCCTTCGAAGCCTCTCTCCCACTCGATATGGGACAGATCCTTTCGATTCCTTTCATCATCCTTGGAGTCTATTGTATGATAAAGGCCAAGAAGAAAACAGCCTAATATCGCTTTTCAAACCAAATTCACTGAAATTGGTCAGTAAATTCACTGAAATTGGTGACCAATTTCAGTGAATTTGCTATTTACCTGATACTATTTTCTTGATGTCGTTGAGCTTATTCAGGGCTTCGAGAGGCGTGAGATTATTCACATCGATGCCTAAGATCTCATCACGCACCTGACAAAGCACAGGATCATCGAGCTGGAAGAAAGAGAGTTGCATACCTTCGCGAGAGGCTGCGATCTCTGCTGTGGGCTTACCAACAGTGCCTACAGAGGCGTTATCGGCACAATCGAGCGAGGCATACCAGCTATCTCTGCCACATGGATACCAAAAGAGTGCTCACTCCCACCCTTTTCAAGTTTACGCAGGAAGATCACCTTGCCATCCACCTCTTTCACTGAGACATTATAGTTCTTGATACGCGGGAAGTTCTTCTCCATCTCGTTGAGTTCGTGATAGTGCGTTGCAAAGAGCGTTCTGGGATGACCTTTGGCATTCTCATGCAGATATTCTACAATCGCCCAGGCGATAGAGATACCATCGTAAGTACTCGTGCCTCGTCCCAGCTCATCGAAGAGCACTAAAGAACGCGAACTGACATTATTGAGAATATTCGAAGCCTCCGTCATCTCCACCATAAACGTGGATTCGCCCAAGGAAATGTTATCGCTGGCCCCTACCCTCGTGAATATCTTATCCACCAGACCGATTCTCGCGGCTTCTGCGGGCACAAAACAACCTATCTGCGCCAGTAATACAATGAGAGCCGTTTGACGCAACAGCGCCGATTTACCAGCCATATTCGGACCTGTAATGATAATGATCTGCTGACGCTCATTATCGAGCAAGATATCATTAGGCACATAGCGCTCTCCAAGAGGCAGTTCCTGTTCAATCACAGGGTGACGACCTTGTTTGATGTCGATAACCTCAGACGAGTCGATTACAGGACGGATATACTTGTTTTCCTCTGCTGTCTTTGCAAAACTCAACAGACAATCAAGACGCGCGATGATATTCGCATTGATCTGAATCTGAGGAATAAACTCCTGCATACTCAGTACGAGATCATTGAAGAGCTTAGCCTCCAAAGACAGAATCTTATCCTCAGCACCTAAGATCTTCTCTTCGTACTCTTTCAACTCCTGTGTGATATAACGCTCTGCCTGAGCCAACGTCTGCTTACGCACCCACTCTGGCGGCACCTGATCCTTATAGGTATTACGCACCTCGAGATAGTAGCCGAACACGTTGTTATAGCCGATCTTCAGCGAACTGATGCCTGTTTCAGCAGCCTCACGCTCATGAATCTTCAACAGATAGTCCTTGCCTGAATAGGCGATGCTTCTTAACTCGTCGAGCTCCGCATTCACGCCATCCTTTATCACTCCTCCTTTAGCTACCAACTGAGGCGGATCATTCTGGATTTCTTTCTCTATTCTGTCTCGCAGAGACTCACATAGATTCAGCTGTTCCCCTACCCGATTCAAAGCCTCGTTCTTCGCATAGAGACAGGCTGTCTTGATGGGTTGGATAGCTTGCAAAGCCACTTTCAACTGTACGACTTCACGAGGTGAAACGCGCCCTACAGCAGCCTTCGAGATGATACGCTCCAAATCGCCGATACGATGCAACTGATCATCAATGCACTCACGGAACTCAGGCTCACGATAGTAATACTCCACAATGTCCAGACGCGAATTGATAGGTTTCTCATCCTTCAACGGAAACACCAGCCAACGACGCAACAATCGACCTCCCATCGGACTCACCGTCTTATCAATCACATCGAGCAGCGACTTACCATCATCCTGCATTGGATGGACCAACTCCAGACTGCGGATGGTAAACTTATCCAGACGTACATACTTATCTTCCTCAATGCGCGAAATGCTGGTGATATGGCCTATCTGGGTGTGCTGGGTCTGTTCGAGATACTGCAGGATAGCCCCTGCAGCAATCACACCATTCACCAGATGATCCACACCAAAGCCTTTCAAGTTCTTCACATTGAAGTGGCGCAACAGCTTCTGCTTCGAAGTCTGTTCCGTAAACACCCAGTCGTCAAGTTGAAAAGTAAAGTATTTTGTACCGAAGTTACGTTCAAACTCCTGCTTCTTTGTTCTGTCATGCAAGATCTCCTTTGGCGAGAAGTTACCCAAGAGCTTCTCCACATAATCCTGTGTGCCCTCACCTGTCAGAAACTCACCAGTAGAGATATCAAGGAAAGCCACACCAAAAGAACCTTTACCAAAATGCACAGCTGCGAGGAAGTTGTTTTCCTTATAGTTCAGCACATTATCACTCAAGGCGACACCAGGTGTCACCAGTTCGGTAATGCCTCTTTTGACGAGCTTTTTCGTGAGTTTGGGGTCTTCGAGCTGATCGCAGATAGCCACACGCTTTCCTGCTCGGATCAGTTTGGGCAGATAGGTATCGAGGGCATGATGGGGAAAGCCCGCCATCTCGTCGCCCTTCACACCTGCACCATTGTTACGATGGGTGAGGGTGATACCTAATATCTTCGCTGCAGTAATGGCATCTTCGCAATAGGTCTCGTAGAAGTCGCCACATCTGAACAGCATCACTGCGTCAGGATGTTTCGCCTTCAAGTCGAAGAACTGCTTCATCATCGGGGTCAGCTCTTTCCCCTCTTTCTTTGCCATTATCTATCTATTATTCTGGTTTGAGCGACAAAGTTACTCCTTTTTTCGGAACTGACAAAATTTTCGCTTGAATAATTGTTAGAAATGCTGAGGAAGGATGATGGTTTTATACCAATCTTTCAATATACCGCGATAATGATTCTGGGAATCGCAGACAAGGACAAGCAGTCGTCGCCCATCAGTGAGTTTAGGACCTAAGCAGATGCCTTCAAAGTTGGCAAAGTTTCTGCGTAAGAGATTGACTTTTGTTTTGAATGTTATCAGGAGTGTTTTCTGAAGTATTTCTCCTGGCTGGCACTGAGAGGGATCTATTAAGTATAATTTGACAAGAGAATACGAACCTATCTGCTTTTTTGGAAAATATAATTCACGTTCAAGCACCACAATCCGCCCATCGTCAAGAGCTGCTAACCCACTGACACCTAATATGCTACGACCTTTTTTCTTTTGAATCTTCGTAGCGTCCGTTTCATACCAATACTGTTCTTTGGGCTGCAAGTCATCTCCAAAAGACTGTAGGCGCAAGCGATTCTTTATTTTCCGTTCTATTGACGGCTTCTCACCATCTGCCTTCAGTGTATGTTCCGTTGTTGTCCAAAAACGATGGGTCTGCACCTGATAAGTAAGTGCTTCAAAACCACCATTGGAATAAGACGTCTTAAATACCTCAGGAATATTTAGTTTTCTACCTGTCAACTGGCCTTGAAGATTATATTCCAGAATCTCCTGATCTTTCTCTCCACTCACGAAAATCGTCTGATTCTGAGGAACATAGCAGATACCTTCCTCATCGCGATTAGGTTGACCACTTGTGAGAAAAGTATCTTCACGAACAGACAATAATTCACCTGTGATACTATCAATATCTATCGTCATCAGATAGAAACCTGCCGTTGGCGATTTATCATTAGCCACAGCATAACGAGAACCACCCAACCACGTAATTCCACTATAATTTCCAGCAGATACCGTCTTGGGAAAAGCACGTTGCTTCAAACCTATTGCTTGCTGTGCTACCATCGTCAGAGGAGCCAGAAGCAAAGCCAAAAATATCTTTCTCAATTATTCCAATATTTTCTTAACCTGCTGCAGTAAGGCCTCTGAAGGTTCTGAGGCATCTGTGGGCTGCAGGTACCAGCGTACAGTCCAGTTCAATGCTTCACCAGGTTGCAGCGTTGCATAAGCACCTTGACTCTCCAGTTCAATATAAGTCTTACCTCTGTTGACATATACCTGAATCTCTGCCTCATCTGGTGCAGGCTGACCCTTATCAAGATCCTCAAACTGCTTCACGAGCAACAGACCTTTTTCCTGATTCAGATAGGCCAGCCAACCCTTTCCGTCAGCATTCACCTTACGATTCTCATTGGCCTCATCAGGCTGATACCAGGCAGCACCAAAAGCATCCTTGAAGTTCATCAGACCAGCAGGCCAGATGCTATCCACAGGCGCTTCGAAGAAGATCAGTCCACCTTCGTTCTGCACACGGGTGATTTCCCAAGGTGCTACTTTGCGTGTCTCATCACTCGCATTGATGATAGAGTAGGTGATTACGATAGCCTGATGCTGCTCATCGACAGCAAATGCCTTGCGAATCTTGAACTTCAGCTTCTCATTCACCTCACTGGTCATCGTCAGCACACCGTCCTTTTCTTCTACCTGATAGGGCTTCTTGTCATATTCAGGCACAGGTGGCCAATACCACTCTTTCTGAGGACTGGTCCAGAAGGTGCTACCAAAAGACTCAGGCCATTTCTGCTGCGAGATGACTTCCTGATCGCCGTATTTGTAGGACAGGATCTTGCCACCTTTGGCTGCATCGATGGTCATCGACACGTTTCCACACTTCAGGACATACTGACCTGTTTCTTCGTTGGGCACATCGGCTTTTGCTGTCGTTGTACCCATAAAAATCATGGCTATTGCCATGAGGAGTGATGTGAGAATCTGTTTCATAATGTGCAAAGGTAGGAACTATTTCCTGAACCACAAAATTTTTAGCTTTATTTATATCTGAGCACTGATTGATATCTGAGCGCCGACCTAATAATTCTCCAGAATCTGCTTCAGACGTTTGCGGCGCGCCTCTTTGGTATTCTTGCGCCACTTCTTGGGAATCAGATAGGCAAACAAACTCAGCAGATTGCCGCTACTGGGGTCAATTGCAGCCAACTTCGCATTTTCTTTTTCCGCCTCAAGTTGCTTCTTCAGGGCTTCAGGAAGTTCCTTGGGTTGTCCATGTCCGAAGACGACTACTTCTTTGATATTCAGCAACTTGGAGATTAAGAAGATAGTATCGCTCACCTCATTGAGATTCACCAGACGACTCTCGTAGTTGACATGCGAGAAAGAGAGCGTTTTACAACTGTCTGACACGCTGAAATAACCTAGGGAGTCTGTCGTGCAATTTCCATCTTTGCTGATCACATTGGCACCAACCACAGGTATCATTGTCTCCACATCGACAACCACCAGTCGTCTTTGTGCAAACCCCTGAATAGCAACAACCATCAGCAACAATAGAAAAAGTCGCATTCTTGTCATCTTCAAAAACAATCATATCGATATCGCTTGCAAAAATAAACATCCCCCGCATTCCCTCCAAATGTTTTCAAACTATTTAGCGATTATTCATACAACGAAAGAAAGTTAGATTATGTTACAAATGTAAAAGAATTATGCCTAAATTTAACACTTCGGAATGGATTGATTTAGGAGAAGAGTGGGGGAGGAAAGGCCGATTTTGGAGTGAGAAGTAAGCTCGCTGGAGGTTTGAAGTAAGGGGACTTGGGGTTTGGTTAGGGCGGAGTTACTGCTTGGCCTAAGAAAAATTGTTCCCTAGTGAGGGAATAATTGCTACATTTAATGGTAGCAATTGCTGGAATTAATAGTAAAAACGGCTGTTTTGGGGTCTATTTTCGAGTTGGCGCAAGAGAGCGATTTTGTAAGTCTCAGTGTGCCAATTATTTACAAAATGGGCCATATTTCGCGTATTTGAGACCCAAGTTCGGATTGGTGAATAACGCGCGAATCTCAGGCGGTGATTTGTAAAAATTCATCGCAGTTGCAAAAAACAAAGCCAAGTGCTACAACTTTTCTCCGCAATGGGAGCAATAGTGGTCTTCATCGTGAACTTCTCCATCGCAACGCGGACAATGTCCATCTTTCGGCTTTTCTTTCGTCACATCGATAATGTTTGCCGTTACGATACCAGTAGGTACAGCAATGATGGTATAACCTAACAGCATGACGAAAGCCGAAAGCAGGCGACCTATTGCCGTAACTGGTGTGATGTCACCATAACCAACAGTTGTCATCGTAACAATAGCCCAATAGACTGATGTAGCCAGATCAGTGAATTGAGTATTAGGTTCGCCACTTTCTACCATAAACATCAACGTACCCAAGCAAATGTCAAGTATCAGCACAAACAAGAAGTAAACGGAAATCTTAGTGAGACTCTTCTGCAGCGAGTGCATCAGCATGTAACCCTCGTTGATGAAGCTGAACAGCTTGAAAATACGGAAGATACGGATGAAGCGGATGGAACGCAACAGAATCATATATCGTGCGTTGGGCAGGAAGTAGGAGAGATAAGGCGGCAAGGTAGACAGCAAGTCGATGATACCAAAGAAACTTAGCACATAGTCGCGAGGACGAGGGGAGCAATAGACACGGGCAATATACTCAACCGTAAAGAAGAAGGTGAGCAGATATTCCAATATCTCCAGCACCAGCTTAAACGTATGTGCCAAAGAGGGAATCGTCTCGACGAACGAGATGATGATACTCAGCGAGATAGCCGTTATCAGAGTGAGATCAAAGACTCGACCTATCGGGTGCTCTGACTCGAACATGATCTTATAGAGATGTTCTTTCTCAAGCCATTGAGGTTTCTTCATCATTATAAATGTTTGGTATCCAGTTGCAAATTTACAAATAAATTTGTATCTTTGCAAACAAAAAGAGATTTTTATGATGAATGATCCCTATAAGCCAATAAAGAAACCCCACGGATGCTGGAAGTGGTCTGGTTGTATGCTGACGATAGTCAGTGCGTTGCTGATTGCTTTCTTCGTGTGGATGATTATCTACAGCGAACAGGAGATAGACAAGAGTCGTCAAGAATTCACAGCCTCGCAGATAGAATATGAGGAGGCATTGAAGGCTTATGAAGCCGACTCTTTGCACCTTGAAAAGCCGGAATTTCATCCACGAGGTCACATGGGAGTGAATATCGGCGCAGCCTTCTTCGTGGTGTTCATCTTGTTTTTGCTGATACCTTTTGGTATAGGCTTGTTGATGCTGCTCTATTATTGGCTGAAGTATCGCAAGTGGCGAAATAATGAATTATTCCCAAAATAATTTGGCATTCTGCTCACTTATTCGTATCTTTGCAGCCCAAACAATAATGTACGGAAACAATAAATAACGAAAATACAATGGATTACAATTTCAGAGACATCGAACAGAAATGGCAGAAGCGATGGGTGGAGAATGGAACCTATCGCGTGGTGGAAGACAAGAACAAGAAGAAGTTCTACGTGCTGAATATGTTCCCTTACCCCTCTGGGGCAGGCTTGCACGTGGGACATCCCTTAGGTTATATCGCCTCAGATATCTATGCCCGTTATAAGCGTCTGCAGGGCTTCAACGTGCTGAACCCGATGGGTTATGATGCCTATGGTCTGCCTGCAGAGCAGTATGCTATCCAGACAGGTCAGCATCCTGAGAAGACCACTTTCGCCAACATCGATCGCTATCGTGAGCAGTTGGATAAGATCGGCTTCTCATTTGATTGGGACAGAGAGGTGCGCACCTGCGATCCCATCTATTATAAGTGGACACAGTGGGCCTTCCAGCGGATGTTCAAGAGCTACTATTCTACTTCTTCCCACAAGGCTCAGCCCACCATCAAACTGATTGAGCACTTCGAACTGATGGGTACAGAGAACTGTAATGCTCTTGGTACTGAGGAGTTGCACTTCACAGCCTCCGACTGGGCCAGCTTCTCTGAGAAGAAGAAGCAGGAAGTGTTGATGAACTATCGTATTGCCTACCTGGCTGAGACGATGGTGAACTGGTGCCCTGCATTGGGAACCGTACTGGCTAACGATGAAGTGATCAACGGTGTGAGTGAGCGTGGTGGATATCCTGTGGAGCAGAAAAAGATGCGCCAGTGGTGTCTGCGTGTGTCTGCTTATGCACAGCGTCTGCTCGATGGTCTGGAAGAGATCGATTGGACAGACTCTCTGAAGGAGACTCAGCGCAACTGGATTGGTCGCAGTGAGGGTACAGAAGTAGAGTTTAAGGTTGCTGATTCAGACAAGCACTTCACCATCTTTACGACTCGTGCCGATACGATGTTTGGTGTCACCTTTATGGTGCTGGCTCCTGAGAGTGAGCTCGTAGCTGAGTTGACGACTGCCGATCAGAAGGCTGAGGTAGAGAAGTATCTCGACTATGTGAAGAAACGTACGGAGCGTGAGCGTCAGATGGATCATAAGGTGACTGGTGTGTTCTCTGGAAGCTACGCCATCAATCCGTTTACTGATGAAAAGATCCCCATCTGGATTTCAGAATATGTATTGGTTGGCTATGGTACTGGTGCGATTATGGCCGTACCTGCTCACGACTCTCGTGACTATGCCTTCGCCAAGCACTTCAACCTGCCCATCATCCCATTGATCGAAGGTGCTGATGTGAGTGAAGAGAGCTATGATGCCAAGGAAGGTATTATGTGTAACTCTGCATCTGATAAGTTCAGCCTTAATGGATTAACCGTTAAGGAAGCCATTGCTGCTACGAAGAAGTTTGTGACTGAACAGGGCTTAGGTCGTGTGAAGGTGAACTATCGTCTGCGTGATGCCATCTTCTCTCGTCAGCGTTACTGGGGTGAGCCGTTTCCTGTTTACTACAAGGACGATATGCCTTATATGATTCCCAAGGAGTGTCTGCCTCTGCTGTTGCCTGAGATCGATAAGTATCAGCCAACAGAGACAGGTGAGCCCCCATTGGGACGCGCTAAGATGTGGGCTTGGGATACGAAGTTCGACAAGGTGGTATCAAAGGATGAGATTGACAACAAGACTGTCTTCCCCTTGGAGTTGAACACGATGCCAGGTTTCGCTGGTTCATCAGCTTACTATCTGCGTTATATGGATCCCAAGAACGAGAAGGCGCTTGTAAGTCGCGAGGCAGATGAGTACTGGCGTAATGTGGATCTCTATGTAGGAGGTACTGAGCACGCTACTGGCCACCTGATCTACTCTCGTTTCTGGAATAAGTTCCTTTATGATTCTGGTTATTCTTGCGAGGATGAGCCCTTCAAGAAGCTCGTGAATCAGGGAATGATTCAGGGACGTTCTAACTTCGTCTATCGTATCGAGGACGAGGGTGCCGACAAGGGTAAGTTCGTGAGTCTGAACCTGAAAGAGAACTACAAGGAGGTTACACCTATCCACGTGGATGTGAACATCGTTTCTGCTGATGTGCTCGACATCGAGGCCTTCAAGGCTTGGCGTCCTGAATACGAGCATGCTGAGTTCATCCTCGAGAATGGCAAATATATCTGTGGTTGGGCGATTGAGAAGATGTCGAAGTCGATGTTCAATGTCGTCAATCCGGATATGATCGTCGAGAAGTATGGTGCTGACACCCTGCGTCTTTACGAGATGTTCCTAGGTCCTGTAGAGCAGTCGAAGCCTTGGGATACCAATGGTATCGATGGTTGTCACCGTTTCCTGCGTAAGTTCTGGAACCTCTATCAGAACGGCTTCGATGAGAACGAGGCTACAGCAGAGAATCTGAAGAGTGTTCACAAGCTGATCAAGAAGGTATCTCAGGATATCGAGCAGTTCTCATACAACACCTCTATCTCTGCCTTTATGATCTGCGTGAATGAGCTCTCTCAGCAGAAGTGCAAGAACAAGGAACTGCTGAAGACGCTGGTGATCCTCATTGCGCCGTTTGCACCTCATATCGCTGAAGAACTGTGGGAGATGTTAGGCGAGCAGGGTAGTGTCTGTGATGCCCAGTGGCCAAAGTGGGATGAGCAGTATCTCGTAGAGAGCCAGGTGAAGTTGGGTATTGCCTTCAATGGTAAGAACCGCTTCGAGATGTCGTTCGCTGCTGATGCTGACAACCAGACCATTCAGGATGCAGTCTTGGCAGACGAGCGTTCGCAGAAGTATCTCGAAGGTTTCCAGGTAGCAAAGGTTATCATCGTCCCTAAGCGTATGGTGAACATTGTGCTGAAGAAATAAATGACAATTGATCACAAAATCATCCTCAATGAGGCCAGGGACTATTTCTTCATAGCCCTTGGTCTCTTACTCTATACCATCGCCTTCACGGTGTTCCTGATGCCTTATCAGATTGTGGCTGGAGGCGTGACAGGTCTTTCGGCTATCATCTACTATGCCACAGGCTTCCATATTGAGAATACCTATATTATCATCAATGGCATCCTGCTGGTAGTAGCCCTGAAGATACTGGGTGTGAAGTTCCTGATGAAGACTATCTTCGCCATCTTCACCCTCTACTTCATGCTGATGTTTGCACAGGAAATACTTCCAAAACAGGAGAATGGTATGCCTTTCAAACTGATGGGTGAGGGACAGGATTTCATGTCAATGATCATTGGCTGTGTAATTACTGGTATCGCTTTGGCTACCGTCTTTATGAACAACGGTTCCACTGGTGGTACAGACATCATTGCAGCCTCAGTGAACAAGTTCCATCCTAACGTATCGTTGGGCAATGTACTGATTGCTGCAGACTTCTGTATCATTGGCTCGTGTATGTTCTTCCCCCAGTTTGGCGACTATATGGAGCGCGCCCATAAGGTAATGTTCGGCTTCTGCGTGATGACGATGGAGAACTATGTGCTCGACTATGTGATGAATGCACGTCGTCAGTCTGTACAGTTCTTCATCTTCTCCAGTAAATGGCAGGAGATAGCCAATGCCATTGGTACAGAGATGAATCATGGTGTGACGATCCTTGATGGTCACGGCTGGTACACAGGTCATCAGATGAAGGTGCTCTGTATCCTGGCCAGAAAGAACGAGAGTGTGAATATGTTCCGCCTGATCAAGATGATCGATCCCCGTGCCTTTGTATCACAGTCGAGTGTCATCGGTGTCTATGGTGAGGGTTTCGATGAGATGAGGGTGAACGTAAAAAAGAAGAAAATGAAAATAGTCTTTGCCACCAACAACCTCAATAAACTCACGGAGGTTCGTAAGATATTGGGCAATTCGTTTGAAGTGCTCTCATTGAAGGATATCAACTGCAACGAGGATATCCCAGAGAAAGGACAGACACTGGAGGATAATGCCAAAATGAAGGCAGAATACATCTACAAGAAATACCATATCAACTGCTTTGCTGATGATACAGGTCTTGAGGTAGAGGCATTAGGAGGAGCCCCAGGTGTGTATAGTGCCCGTTATGCTTCGATGATGGGTTCTGGCAATGCAAAGTCTCATGACTCTGGTGCCAATATGACTCGTCTACTGCATGAGTTGG
Organism: uncultured Prevotellaceae bacterium; assembly: GCA_902799765.1. Classification (GTDB taxonomy): domain Bacteria; phylum Bacteroidota; class Bacteroidia; order Bacteroidales; family Bacteroidaceae; genus Prevotella. The sequence goes on along the minus strand of CADCBZ010000028.1, from coordinate 59,018 downwards.
AGCAGAAAGATAATCGTAAGGCCCGATTCCGTACGATCATCGCATTGATTATCGATGGGAAAATCACCACCTTCGAAGGTATTGTCAATGGTGAGATTATCCGTGAGCGTAGGGGAGGAGAGGGCTTTGGTTATGATCCTATTTTCCAACCTGATGGCTATGACAAGACTTTTGCTGAACTGGGTACTGGTATTAAGAATCATATCAGTCATAGGGCAAGAGCCGTTCAAAAACTTGCAGATTATCTGAAGAAGTGAAGAAATGAGAAGTGAAAAGTATAGGATCAACAAGTATTTGGGGTGGCAGAGAATTCTGTTACTATTCTTCACTTTTCACTTCTCTCTTTTCACTTATTCGCAAGTAGGAACCTGGGAGAATCACCTTGCTTATAATGAGCTACAGAACATCTGTGCAGCTTCTGATAAACAGCTCTTTGTCTTAGCTTCCAACTCACTTTATCAGTATAATCAGAACGATGAGAGTATCACCACTTATGATAAAGTAACTGGGCTTAATGATACTTATATCACACATATTGCCTGGAATCCTAAAGTACAAAAGCTGATTGCTGTCTATCAGAATTCAAATATCGACCTGATAGATATTAAAGGCAATGTGACAAATATCTCTGATCTCTATACGAAGATCATGACAGAGAGCAAGACTGTGAATCGTCTGATCATTGATGATATCTATGTTTGGCTCGATTGCGATTTTGGCTATGTGAAGGTGAATATGCAGAAAGCAGAGATCACAGATACCTATTGGCCTAATAATCCTAATTATCCAAAAGATCTGCCCAGCTATGATGAATATAAGGATTTAGAGACCTACAGAGCTATCGTAGAGAAACTCAATCCTATAGGTCCTAAATACAATCATTTCTATGAGTCAACCTTTCTGAATGGAAAGTTATATACCACTGGTGGCTATTTCCTTTCAGGTATGAACGATTATAATTATCCTGGAACTATTCAGGTGTATGATGGGAATGATTGGATGATTTATGAGGATAATATCTCTGAAAAGACAGGCTATCCTTATCTCGACATCAATTGCATCAGTGTGGATCCTACAGATAAAACTCATGTCTATGCAGGAGGCAGATGTGGACTTTATGAGTTTAAAGACGGACAGTTACTGAATTATTATAATAAGGATAACAGTCCACTAAGACCTGCTATCGATCGAGGTACAGAATTGGGTAATGATTATGTGCTTATCAATGGTATTCAGTTCGATCAAGCAGGCAATCTGGTAGTACTTAATAGTCAGGCAAAAGGCGTGAATATGCTTGTGCTTTCCAAAGATCATATTTGGACGGATTATCATCAAGATCTATTAGAAAACCTTGACGGCATTTCACTTGCAGGACTCAGAAGTATGTTCTTTGATAGTCGAGGACTTCTTTGGTTTGTCAATACCTCTTGGATAGATCAGTCCGTATTCTGTTATAATCCCTCAACTGGTGAGCTTTTTAAATACAGCAACTGGACGAATCAGGATGGTATCACCTATTCGCTTACCTTTGTGAATAGTGTCTGTGAAGATAAAGAGAAGAATATCTGGGTAGGTACCAACCTAGGTCCGTTTATGATTAAGAGCGAGGAAGTAGGACAAGAGGATGTAACGTTCTATCAGATTAAAGTGCCTCGTAACGATGGTACTGACTATGCTGACTATCTGTTGTATGGCGTCAATATCAGCCATATTGCTATTGATGGTGGTAATCGGAAGTGGTTTGCCACCAATGGTGCTGGTGCTTTCCTGATTAGTGCTGATAATATACAGCAGCTTGCAAATTTTAAGGAAGACAACTCCTATCTGTTATCAAATACCATCAGTTCTACTGCTATCAATCCAAAGACTGGCAAAGTATATTTCCTCACAGATAAGGGACTCTGTTCTTATCAAGGCGATGCTACAGAACCTTCTGAAGAAATGACAAAAGATAATGTCTATGCCTATCCTAATCCTGTGACACCAGACTATACAGGACTGATTACCATTACTGGTCTTACTTACGATGCTGATGTGAAAATCACTGCATCGAATGGTGCTCTGATTGCTCAAGGACGTAGTAATGGTGGTATGTTCACTTGGGATGGAAATGATCGTCAGGGTAGGCGAGTGGCAAGTGGTATTTATTTCGTCATTACAGCCACTTCTGAAGGCAATAGTGGTATAGTCTGCAAAATCGCTATTATTAACTAAAAAAGTTGCTACCATTAATGCTAGCAATTTTTTCCCTTAATGGTAGCAAAAAAATGCTGGAGTCTTTAGCTTAACTCCAGCATACGATTTATAGGTTTCACAGCGTCTTTTGCAATCTCAGGATCAATCTCAATTTGAGGACTTTCGTTCTTCAGACATTCATATACTTTTTCGAGTGTATTCAGCTTCATATACTGACACTCATTACAGCTACATTCCAAGCCGCTCTCGCTGATTTCAGGAGGTACTGGGATGAATTCCTTATCAGGACAAGTACGTTGCAGTTCATGCAGGATTCCAGCCTCTGTAGCGACAATAAACTGCTTAGCTGGATTATTCTTTGCTTCGCGAAGCATATCAGCTGTACTACCCTTAATATCTGCTAAAGCCAAGACAGGTGCCTTACACTCTAAATGAGCCATTACGATAGCATCAGGATATTGCTTTTTCAGTTCTATGATCTTTTCTACAGAAAAACGTTCATGCACATGACAACCACCATTCCATAACAACATATTACGACCTGTTACCTCATTAATATAATTACCAAGGTTATAATCAGGACCAAAAATCAGTTTGGCATTCTTTGGCAACTGATCTACGACTTTCTTGGCATTTCCACTGGTTACAACAACATCTGTCAATGCTTTCACAGCAGCTGTGGTATTTACATAAGAGATGACCTGATAACCAGGATGCTCTTCCTTGAATTTCTTCAAGTCTTCAGCCTTACAACTGTCAGCCAAAGAACAACCAGCATTTAAGTCTGGACAAAGTACCATTTTGTCAGGTGAGAGCAGTTTACAGGTCTCAGCCATGAAATGAACACCACACATCACCATGATTTTCGCATCCGTCTCTGCAGCCTTACGAGCTAAAGCCAAAGAGTCGCCTACGAAATCTGCAATATCCTGAATATCACCAATCGTATAGTAGTGAGCCAGGATAATAGCACCTTTCTCATCACACATACGACGTATCTCAGCTTTCAATTCTTCTGTTTTCAACATCACAATATATTTATTTTTCTTTTAATCTTTTCTTTAAAAATAGAAATAAGTAGTATGATATGCCGTGAATATCTTGATAACTTTCTACTGATTTTCTTGGTAGATTAGTTATACACGTTGAAATTCACTTTATCAATACCCTATGTGGATTGTTTCTCTCTGATTATGAGTTCATAAGATCATTTATCCACAATTTCCAATTTTGGTGCAAATATAATAAGTTTATATTATTTTTCGGCAAAAAACGGTGGAAATCTTTCTAAAAACCTATGAATAACCCTGTGAATATCCCTATATCGAACGAGGCGATAATGATTTTGTGAGTTATCAACGACGTTTTCCACATAGTTATCCACATTTTTTTCACCATAATAATTTGGTAGTTTGCTGACTTAATCGTAACTTTGCAACCACGATGAAGAAATTAAGGACGATAGAAATGCAGCGCCTCTCTGTGGAGGAGTTCAAAGAGGCGGATAAGTTACCATTGATAGTGGTATTGGATGATGTCCGTTCGATGCACAATGTAGGCAGTGTGTTTCGTACAGGTGATGCCTTTCGTATTGAAGCTGTCTATTTGTGTGGCATCACTTCCACACCTCCAATGGCAGAGATTCATAAGACTGCTCTTGGTGCGGAGGATAGTGTAAGCTGGAAATATTTCCCTACTGCTATGGAGGCTTTAAAATCTTTGAAGGCTGAAGGTTATCAAGTCTATGCCATCGAACAGGCACATGGTTCTACGATGTTACAGGATTTCAAGCCTGAGACAGATCAGAAATATGCTGTCATACTTGGTAATGAAGTAAAAGGTGTACATCAAGAGGTCGTAGATGCCTGTGATGGTTGTCTGGAGATTCCTCAGTTTGGTACAAAGCATTCCATGAATGTCTCTGTGACTGGTGGTATTGTCATCTGGCATTTTGCAAAAACAAAACTTTAGAAAGATATATGAATCTATTGGATATTATCCTTCTGGCGATCGCATTGGCAATGGACTGTTTCGCAGTCTCTATTGTCAGTGGTGTATTGACGCGAAAGCAATGGTTGCCACGAATGGCTTTCCTCTTTGGTTTCTTCCAGGCTTTGATGCCATTGATTGGATGGATAGGTATCAGTTTCTTCCGTAGTGATATTGAGGCTTTTGATCACTGGATTGCTTTTGCCTTGTTGTTATTGATTGGAGGAAATATGATTCGCGAGTCTTTTTCGCCAGAAGAAGAGCATTTCTTCAACCCGCTTCGACTTCGTACCCAACTATTATTAGCTGTTGCTACCAGTATCGATGCAATGGCTATAGGTATTTCGTTTGCCTGTACAGGTTTTAATGAAATCTCTCAGTTGTTGCTTCCTATTATAATAATAGGTGTAGTATCCTCTCTCTTCAGTATCATTGGTACACGCCTTGGTGCCCAATTCGGACGAGCTATAGCTCATCGTCTGAAACCAGAACTTTTTGGTGGTCTGATTCTCATTGTTATAGGTCTCAAAATACTGATCACACACTTGATTGAAGAGTCTTGACATAAAAAATTAAGGAAAAATGATACAATTAATGAAAAAATATTGTATCTTTGCAGCACAAACATGAATGTTGAAACGATAGTACTCAAAGAACTTGGCATCGGTTACCCTTCGAAAAACGGTGTGAGAGTAGTCGCTGAGCATATCAACGGAGCAATCCGAAGTGGTGAGCTTACCTGTCTGCTTGGTGCTAATGGTGTTGGTAAATCCACATTGTTGCGTACACTTTCAGCCTTTCAACCGAAGATAGCTGGAGAGATTCTGTTTGCTGAAAATGACGGATTGCATAGCAGAGAGATCTCTGAGATGTCTGACAAGGAATTGAGTCATAAGATCGGCGTGGTGCTGACGGAGAAACCTGATGTCAGGAATATGACGGTGCGCGAACTGGTCAGTCTTGGAAGGTCTCCTTATACAGGGTTCTGGGGAACCTATTCGGAAGAAGACATGCGGATCGTCGATGAGTCGATAGCCCTTGTGGGTATCGAGTCGCTTGCCAAGCGAATGGTACATACGTTGAGTGATGGTGAACGTCAGAAGGTGATGATAGCGAAGGCTCTGGCCCAGCAGACACCAGTAATCTATCTCGACGAGCCCACAGCCTTCTTGGATTACCCCAGTAAGGTAGAAGTGTTGCAGCTGCTTCGTCTCATCAGTCGTCAGGCTGGAAAGACCATCTTCCTTTCCACACATGATGTGGAGTTGGCCTTACAACTGGCTGATACCGTCTGGTTGATGACCCATGAAACAGGGATGACCATCGGCACGCCTCAAGAATTGGCACAACAGGGTGCCTTAGGCAGATTTATCGAGCGTGAAGGAATTGTTTTCGATCCAGAGACGCTCTCTATCAGAATAGTAAAGAATAACTGATAACTAAAGACAGAAGACCATGATATACGGACATGGTGATGACACTTTTCGCTACGGCGATCAATTGAAGCTGAATTTCAGTTCCAACGTATATGCTTGGGCTGATCTCTCAGGATTGAAGGAACACCTGATGCAACACTTCGAGGTGGTCAGTCATTATCCTGAAGCAGAACCATTGTCTTTAGAGAAAATGCTGGCTGAACACTTAGGTGTACCAGAAAATACGGTGTTGGTGACCAGTGGTGCCAATGAGGCCATCTATCTGATCGCACAGCTTTATAGGAATTGGGCTTCCATCATTCCGCAACCCACCTTTAATGCTTATGAAGCTGCTTGTAAGACATTCGATCATCTCATCTCATACGATCGGAAAGATCAGTTGGAGGTGATGCCTGAAGACAGAATCTATTGGATCTGTAATCCTAATAATCCTACTGGTAATGTATTGGTGAAGCCTTTGGTGAATCGTATCATCCGTCAGAATCCACGTTATCTTTATGTCATTGACCAGTCGTTTGCTGATTATACCCTGCGTCCGATGCTACAGCCTCGAGAGATGGTGGACTGTTTCAACATGATGCTGATAGGTTCCCTTTCCAAGAAATTTTGTATTCCAGGTTTGAGGTTAGGTTATATCTTTAGTTCTCCGATCATTATAGACCGTCTGCGCCAGATCCGTCAGCCTTGGACAGTGAATGCGATGGCGATAGAAGCAGGAAAATATCTGGTTAGCAATAATTCCCAGATGATTCCTGATTTAAAGGGTTATCTCGATGAAGCACAACGTTTGCGCAGTGAGTTGGCTACCATCGAAGGTATCAAAGTCTTGAAGACAGACACGAATTTCATGTTGGCATTCATTGACTTTGCCGATTCGCTGGAATTGAAACATTGGCTTATTGAAAATCATGGTATTCTGATTCGCGATGCTGCTGATTTCAGAGGCCTTGACAACCATTATTTCCGCATCGTGGCTCGTACAGAAGAAGATGACAACCAGTTGTTGGCTGCCATCCGTGAGTTTAAGAAGTGGAAAGAGAATAATCCTTGATTACAAGGCTTCGTCAAACGGAGCTGCTTTGACACATTTCAGGTTCTTCTCCAACTGTGACGTACTGCTGGCTCCTACGAGTACAGAAGTAACAGCTTTTTGATGTAGAATCCAAGCCAATGACATTTCCGCTAATGTCTCACCACGATCCGCAGCTATCTGATTATAATGCTTCAGTTTCTCTAAGAGTTCTGGTGTCAGCATTGAACTCTTCAGGAACTTTTCCTTTGCCATACGACTATCTTCAGGAATACCTTTCAGATAACGGTCTGTCAATAATCCCTGTGCCAATGGTGAGAAGGCGATAAAGCCGATACCTTTTTCTGCGCAGAAGTCTGTAATGCCTGTCTCCTGAGGTGCACGATCCAACATGTTCAGGCGACCTTGATAGATGAGCAGGGGTACATCGTGGGCTTTCAGATATTCATAACCGAACTTTAAGGGTTCCAATGGCCAGTTAGAGATACCTACATAGAGTGCCTTACCCTGACGTACGATATCAACCAAAGCCTGTAGTGTTTCCTCTAAAGGTGTATCTGGATCATAACGATGACTATAGAACAGATCCACATAATCGATCTTCATGCGTTTCAGACTCTGATCCAATGAGGCCATCAGGTATTTCCTGCTTCCCCAGTTTCCATAAGGTCCAGGCCACATATCGTAGCCAGCCTTTGAAGAGATAAATAGTTCATCACGATAAGGACGGAAATCTTCATCCATCAGTCGACCCATCGTCTCTTCAGCTGAACCATATACAGGTCCGTAGTTGTTGGCTAAATCGAAATGGGTGATTCCATGATCAAAAGCAAAATGGGTGATCTCACGACTGCGTTCATAGGGATCGACACTTCCAAAGTTATGCCAAAAGCCAAGACTTACTTTTGGTAACAACACGCCAGAGCGTCCACAACGCTCATATTCCATTCCATTGTTGTAACGGTTTTGATCCGCAAAATATAATTCCTTCATAGGGTCATTGTTTTTAGTTGGACGCTGCAAAGATACAAAAAAATATGAATATCAAGCAACTTTTCATTGATCACTTATTACTTTTCACTTCTTTTTCGTAACTTTGCGCCGTAAACCATAAAACTATTCATTACAATGGTATATAACGAGTTAGGAAATACTGGAATGAAAGTGTCGAATCTTGGCTTTGGAGCCTCGTCGTTGGGTGGTGTGTTTCACAACATCCGCGAGGAAGAAGGTATCCAGGCTGTTCACACTGCCGTTGAGCATGGTATCAACCTGATAGATGTCTCTCCCTACTATGGTCATCTGAAAGCAGAGATTGTATTAGGTAAGGCGCTGAAGGATATCCCACGTGAGAAATATTACCTTTCAACCAAAGTCGGACGCTATGGTAAGGATGGCGTGAACACCTGGGATTATTCTGCCCAGCGTGCCACAGAGAGTGTCTATGAGAGTATGGAGCGCCTGAATGTCGATTATATCGACCTGATCAATGTGCATGATGTAGAGTTTCAGGCTGCCTTTCCTGGTGGACTACAGAAGGTGGTAGATGAGACGCTGCCAGCTTTGGTAGAACTGAGAAAGAAGGGTGTTGTGAAGCATGTGGGCATCACCGACCTTCAGCCAGAGAATCTGAAGTGGATCATCGAACATTCAGAGAGTGGGGTAGTGGAGAGCATCCTGAACTTCTGCCATTACTCGTTGAATGATACGCTACTCACTGATTATCTCGACTTTTTTGAGCAGCATGGTATTGGCGTGATCAATGCCTCTCCATTCTCTATGGGATTGTTGTCTCAGCGTGGTGCCCCAGACTGGCATCCTGCCTCTGAGGCGTTAAAAGAAGCCTGTGCCAAGGCTGCTGCTTATTGTCAGGAGAAGGGGTATCCGATAGATAAACTCGCCATTCAGTTCTCTACCAGTCTGAATCCGCGTATTGCCTCAACCTTGTTCAGTAGCGCAAATCCGCAGAATGTCATGAAGAATATCAACTATGTAAATGAACCAATCGATGAGCAGCTCGTCAAGGAGGTACAGGCCATCATTGGTGATCAGATGTTTGTAAGATGGAAAAACTCATAATCGATGCCCATAGCCATCTGTGGCTGAACCAGGATACGTTGGTTGACGGACAGCCGATCTGCCAGTTGGAACCAAACCGAAGTCGCAGCCTGTTCTTTGGTGAGGAGCGACAGATGTTGCCACCTTTTATGACAGATGGTCAGAACACCGCTGAGCGCTTCCTCTCGAATATGGATTATGCGCAGGTAGCTGCAGCTGTGGTGACACAGGAGTTTATCGACGGACTGCAGAACAGTTATCTGATGCAGGTAGAACGTTGTTATCCCAACAGGTTCTTTACCTTTGGTATGGCTGACTATCGTGAACCAGGTTTTCTGGCTCATGCCAAGGGCCTGATGAAAAGCTTTAAAGGCATCAAAGTGCCAGCAGCCCGATTGCCTCAGCAGTTCCTGAACGATGAAATGATGCAGATGATGCACCTGATGGAGGAACAAGGTATCATCTTAGGTATCGAACTGAAGGACGGCGATGCCCAGGTAGGACAGCTGGAAGAGATCATCCAGGAGTGTCCAAAGCTAAAGGTGGCTATTGGTCATTTCGGTATGGTGACACGCGAGGGATGGATGAGTCAGATCCGACTGGCTCGTCATGAGCATGTGTTTGTGGAAAGCGGAGGTATCACCTGGCTCTTCAATGATGAGTTCTATCCCTTCCCATCAGCTATCCGCGCCATCAAACAGGCAGCTGATGAGGTTGGTATGGAGAAACTGATGTGGGGTAGCGATTATCCGCGCACCATCACTGCCATCACTTATAAGATGTCTTACGGCTTCGTGGAGAAATCCAATGAGCTGACAGCAACAGAGAAGCGTCTTTTCTTAGGTGAGAATGCCCAGCGTTTTTTCGGCTTCGGCGAGTTGCCTGAATTGCCGTATATTAAGAATATGAGTGAGTAAAAAGTTCAATATAAGATGAAAGCTATACAGATTTCAGGTTTGCGTCAGATGCAAATCGTGAGTGTTCCAGAACAGGAGTTACATGCCGACGAGGTACTTCTGCGTCTTGAGTATGTCGGTTTCTGTGGTTCTGACCTCAGCACTTATCTGGGCAAGAACCCCATGGTAAAGATGCCTGTAATCCCAGGCCATGAGATTGGTGCAGTGATTGAGAAAGTGGGTGCCAATGTACCTGAAGGCTTAAAGCCTGGTATGACGGTTACCTGCAATCCCTATACCAACTGCGGCAAATGCGCCTCTTGTCGTAACTCGCGTGTCAATGCCTGTCAGCATAATGAGACTTTAGGCGTACAGCGTAATGGCGCCATGCGAGAGTATATCGTACTGCCTTGGGAGAAAGTGATCCCTGCAGGACTGTTAACGCCCCGTACCTGTGCGCTGATTGAGCCGATGAGTGTAGGCTTCCATGCGGTCAGTCGTGCCCAGGTCACAGATATTGATGTGGTGCTGGTGATTGGCTGTGGTATGGTGGGTATGGGTGCTGTCGTCCGTTCTGCCCAGCGTGGTGCAACGGTGGTGGCTGCTGATATCGATGATGAGAAACTCGAACTTGCCAAACAGATGGGTGCCAGTTATACTATCAACACCAAGACGGAAGATGTGCATGCCCGTCTGTTGGAGATGACCTCCGGCTTTGGTCCTGATGTGGTGATTGAGGCCGTAGGCAGCACACAGACTTATCAGATGGCTGTCGATGAGGTGGCCTTTACAGGTCGTGTCATCTGTATCGGCTATGCCAAGACCGAGGTATCGTTCCAGACGAAGTTCTTCGTGCAGAAAGAACTCGACATCCGAGGTTCGCGCAATGCCCAGCCCAGCGATTTCCGTGCTGTCATCCATTATCTGGAACGCGGCACTTGTCCTGTCGATCGTCTCATCTCGAAAGAGGTATCTCCTGAAGAAGCGCCTGAGGCTATGCAGCAGTGGGCCGACAATCCTGGTAAGACTTTCAGAATCTTAGTGCGTTTCCAATGAAAAAGACCTATCTGATACCCTTTATCCTCGTGACGTTCTGCTTCGCCCTCTGGGGCTTTGCCAACGACATCACCAACCCGATGGTGAAGGCGTTCTCAAAAATCTTTCGTATGAGCGTCACGGATGGCTCATTGGTTCAGGTGGCCTTCTATGGAGGCTACTTCTGTATGGCCTTCCCTGCAGCCATCTTCATCCGCAAATACAGCTATAAGGTTGGTGTGCTGATGGGACTTGGCCTCTATGCGACAGGTGCGCTGCTCTTCTTCCCCTCCAAGAGCATCGGTCTCTATGGCTGTTTCCTGATCGCCTATTTCATCATGACCTGTGGTCTGTCGTTCTTGGAGACCTCTTGTAACCCTTATATCCTGTCGATGGGACCAGAGGAGACGGCTACGCGAAGACTCAATCTGGCACAGTGTTTCAATCCTTGTGGCTCTATCATTGGTATGTTTGTGGCTATGAACTTCATTCAGGCCAAACTTAATCCGATGAGTAGTGATGAGCGCGCCCTGTTGAGCGATGCAGAGTTTGAGACGTTGAAGAATGCCGATCTCGATGTGCTTATCTCGCCTTATCTCGCCATTGGTGCTGTCATCGTACTGATGTTCTTCATCATCCTGTTCACGAATATGCCGAAGAATGGTGATAAGAACCACGATATTCACTTCTTGGTGACAATCCGTCGCATCTTCAAACTAAGGTATTATAGCGAAGGTGTCATCGCCCAGTTCTTCTATGTAGGTGCTCAGATCATGTGCTGGACCTTCATTATCCAGTATGGCACCCGTATATTTATGGCAGAGGGTATGGGAGAACAAGATGCTGAGGTGCTGTCGCAGCAGTTTAATATCTATGCGATGGTGTTCTTCATCTGCTCGCGCTTCATTGCCACCTTCCTGATGCGCTATGTGAAGCCCGCTATGCTGTTGGCTGTCTTTGGTGTGTTGGCGATGATCTTCACTTTGGGTGTTATCGTGTTCCAGAATCGCTTGGGTCTCTATTCGCTGGTATGTGTCAGTGGTTGTATGTCGCTGATGTTCCCCACCATCTATGGCATTGCCCTCGATGGTATGGGTGATGATGCGAAGTTTGGTGCTGCTGGTCTGATCATGGCCATCTTAGGTGGATCGGTACTGCCACCATTGCAGGCAATGATCATCGACAAGGGTACAGTCTTTGGCTCCTTCCCTGCCACCAACGCCTCCTTCATTCTGCCTTTCATCTGTTTCCTCGTGGTGACGGTCTATGGTTATCGCACCCACGTGGTTCGTCATTTATAAATCGTTTCGGATATGAAAAGAATACTGTGTTTCGTCTTTGGATGCTGTCTGACGCTGTCTGCAGCAGCACAACAGTCACCTAATGGAAAAATCTCTGTGAAGTCTGAGGGCAACGGACTTAGCGTCCTTTATCAGCAACAGCCAGTCTTGGCAATTCCTGTCATAGGCTATGAGGGACAATCCAAGAAAGTGGAACTCACCTATAAAGGCGATGTGACAGATGATTATCGGATGCTCTCAGGCAAACGTCTGCACTGCGCGAATCAGGCGCGTGAGTATGAGGCGGATTTAGGCGAGAATCTGCGCTTGGTGCTAAGGCTCTATAATGATGGCGTCGCCTTCCGTTATGTGTTGTCGGGCCTGCGGAATCAGATGTTGCCCAAGGAGCAGACTACTTATCTCATTCCTGAGGGAACGAAGCGCTGGATGCAACAGTGGTCGGAGGCTTATGAAGGTTTCTTCCCTTTGACCACCACTTGTAAGGTGGAACCAGTTCCCAGTTTTAGTGGTATCTTCAAATCGGCTGAGGGTTTTAACAACCGTTGGGGCTATCCTGCGCTGCTCTCGCCTGCCGATCATGTCTTTGTGCTGCTCTCCGAAGCCAATATCGAGCGTCGTCAGAGTGCTTCCTGTCTTTACAACGAGGGAGAGCGTTTCCGTGTGGTGCCTGATAAGAATGAGTTGCGTGTGAGTGGTCTCTGGCGCAGTCCTTGGCGTGTAGCCATCATCGGCAGTTTGGCTGACGTAGTGGAATCCACGCTGATTACTGATGTCAGCGCTCCCAACAAGCTGCTCGATACCAGTTGGATTCATCCTGGTGTGGTATCTTGGATCTACTGGGCCTATAATCATGGCTCCAACGATTTTGAGATCATCAAGAAGTACGTGGATATGGCTGTCACCTTGAAGCTGCCCTATGTGCTGATCGATGCCGAATGGGATGAGATGAACCAAAGGTCGACGGCCGAAGGGAAAGTCAAGGATGGCAAAACCATCGAGGAGGCTGTAGCCTACGCCACTACCCAAGGTGTGAAGCCATTGATCTGGTACAACTCTTCCGTAGGTTGGATCGATGGTGCGCCCGGTCCTAAGTTCCGTCTGAACAAACCTGAGGATCGTGAACGCGAGTTTGCTTGGTGCGAGAAGATAGGTGTGGCTGGTGTGAAGATCGATTTCTTTTCTGGCGACAACCAGATGAATATGGACTATTGCATCGACCTATTGGAATGTGCGGCCCGTCATCATCTGCTGGTGAACTTCCATGGGGCTCCGATTCCTCGCGGATGGCAGCGCACCTATCCAAACCTCCTTTCCACAGAGGGCGTCTATGGGGCTGAGTGGTATAACAACGTACCTACCTTTACGAATCAGGCTGCCAGCCATAACGCCACGTTGCCTTTCACCCGTAATGTCGTTGGTCCGATGGACTATACCCCTTGTGCCTTCAGCGACTCGCAACATCCGCATATCACCTCGTTGGCCCATGAGTTGGCGCTGACTGTTCTCTACGAGAGTGGTCTGCAGCATCTGGCCGACAAGCCTGAGAGCTATCTCGCACAACCTCAGGCCGTACAGGATTTCTTCACGGAGTTGCCGAATGTATGGGATGAGACGCGCTTCGTCGCTGGCTATCCTGGTAAGGGTGCTGTCCTTGCCCGTCGCTTTGGCCATTCGTGGTATGTGGCAGGCATCAACGGCCTCGATGAGGCTCAGACGTTCTCGCTCGACCTCAGCTTTATCAAGTCTGCCGACAAGATTCAGTTCTTTGCCGATACCCCTGACGGCTCTTGGGCCATCACTAACATCGAAAGCTTCCCCACGCAAGTCCTCTGCCAACCCCGCGGCGGCTTCGTCTTCGTCGTGCACGAAGTAGAATAACCAACCATTGCGGAAATTTTCGCAACGAAAAAAGTCGTAATAATGGCAGGGACTTCTAAAATTCTCTGCCTTTTTCTTTTTTGTTTCAGAAATAATCCGTATCTTTGCAGCGACTACGAAAAAAGTCGTAACGAAAAAAGTCGTAATATGGAGAATCCCTTTAAATTCGGAACAATTGTGGAGGAAGAATACTTCACAGATAGGATAGAAGAGGTGGCATCTATCAGTCAATTTTTGAATAGTCCAAACCATCTTATTCTTATCAGTCCTCGTCGATTTGGCAAAAGCAGCGTTGTTGCAAAGGCTGTTAAAGAGATTGGTCGTAAAAGCATTACGGTTAATCTGCAGCAAGTGACATCAGTAGCTGATCTGTCTGCCAAGTTGTTACGAGAGTTTTTCAAAGTCCATCCATTAGAACGGATACGCCATTTGATAACCCATTTCCGTATTATACCTACTATAACCAGTAATCCTCTTACTGGTGTAATAGATGTCTCTTTCCAATCAGGGGTAGATTCATCTATACTCCTTGAAGATGTGATGGCACTAATAGAAAACGCACATACAGAACAGGAAAGAATAATTGTAGTGTTGGACGAATTTCAGGAAATTATTGATCTTGCCCCTCGCTTGGATAAGAAGCTACGATCCATTATGCAGGAACAAAAAAACATCAATTATATCTTGTTAGGAAGTCAGGAAAGCATGATGACAGAGATATTTGAGCGAAAGAAATCTCCTTTTTATCATTTTGGACAATTGATAAGACTTGGTAAGTTACCACGTAATGACTTCCATCGTTATCTTTCTGAACGTTTAAAAGGTTGCTTTGCAGAAAAATGTGATGAGTTAGCTGACAGAATCTTGGATTACACAGACTGTCATCCATATTACTCCCAACAATTAGCATCTAATGTATGGAATATAGGCACTCTTCAACCTGAAAAAGAAGATGCCATAAAGGAAGCCATCAACAATATCGTTATCATCCATGGACTTGACTATGAACGTCTTTGGATGAACTTAAGCCGCACAAACAAATGGATTCTACAGCGTCTGGCTTCAAAAAGTGTTCTCCAGACAGGAGAGTATCCTACAAGCACCATCTATAGTGCGTTGAAACGATTGCAGAAAGATGGCTATGTGATCTATTCTGATCATTATGAATTGGAGGATCCATTTTTCAAAGAGTGGATATTAAGGGGAATGTAAACAAAGTTAAATCCAAAACCAATGAAACAAAAATACGCTGTTATTATATTGTTTGCTCTGATTGTTGCGTCAAGCATGACAAGTCTTAGTAGTTATCAGGCAACAGAAAGAGTTGTTACGGAAGATATGGAAAGTGCATTGACAAAGGCGCTGGCCATTCGTGTGTTTAATAGTTTTCTGACAATAGAACAGTTGCGTGGAAATGCTGTACTGGCTGTGACAACCAGACAAGATGGTCTTCGCTGTGAGGCAAAGTGCTCTGCTGCAACGATCTTCTCTATGTCAGATCAGAAACCTGCCTCTGTATTGTGGACAATAGCATTTCTTTGGGGTTTTTATTGCTTTTGGAAATATAGGAAAAATGAACCGCTTATAGCATTTGGCGGTTTGGCTTATTCTGAAGTCGATAAACGTTTCTATAATGCAAAAGGGAAGCAGGTTAGACTTACCCCTATGCAACAACAGCTGATGGAGATGTTCTTCCATAACGAATCCCATCAGCTGACAAAAGTAGAGATTTGCGATGCTCTTTGGCCAAAGAAGGCTGATGCCAATGATACACTCTATACGTTGATTCGTCGCCTGAAGCCTATTATTGAGGAACATTCTGACCTTATGATAGAGTCAGACAGAGGACGCGCCTATGAGCTGAAAATCAAATGACGGAACAGTGAGTGCAGAGCCAAGCTTGCTTGAGCTATGCCGAATCGCGACGGAATTCGATGAAAATCAAATAGATAGTTATTTGTCGGCTAATTGTCAGATAAATGTCAGGCTATAATTTTGCTTATTAAGGAATCTCTTCATACCTTTGCAGTAAAAATCGCAAACGTATGAAGGGATTTCTATTTCTATCAATGCTTATTTTTATAGCAGTCATGATATATGTGTCTGTTTATAAAAAAGAGGATTATTCGCCTTTGCCTCAGAAGTTGGAGCAGGCGATGAGGCTCACGCGAATGAAGGAATACCACGATGACGACTATGATTATGTGGTACGTTATCCTGCCTTCTTTGAGCAGACTGCCGATTCGCTAATGGAAAAGGGCAGTAGCCGTTTTTGTTTCTGGCAAGATAGTACAGAGATTGTGCAGACCATTTTTGTGGAGCAGAATGCCGATAGCCTGACATTAGAACAGGCGATGGCAAAGTATGCCTCCGATCTCCATGCCACTCAGCAACAGAAAGGCGACGGATGCTTCATCCTTTCAGGACATCTTTATACTGAAACGGGGCAGATGACGGGTCGTCGCTTTTATGCAAAGTTTGTTCAGCATCGCAAGCTCTGGTTTGTGCAGACACTGGCTTATCCGGAGGAATGTGAAAGAGCAGTCAAACGGTTAAAAGAAGAGATTGACCAGTGGAAAGTTTGGTGAAATGTTAAACTGTTATAAACAAAGTTTGGTTTTGACTTATTGGTGTGTCTAATAGATGTATTGCAAGAATAAATGGAAAGAAGTGCATTTGAACAGATGGCCCGCACGTGGCGAGAGAAGGCGCTCAACGTAAGCCGACACTACGGAGCGGGCAAGGACGAGGCAGAGGACATCGCTCAGGATGTGATGCTCCGTCTTTGGCAGATGCATGATGAGCTGGAGCAATATCGCTCAGTGGAAGCCATCGTCTCCCTGATGGCAAGACACCTGCTTAGGAACCACCAGCGACGAAAAACCTCAGAAGCGTTGGACGAAGCCATGATTGTCAGTCTGACCACTAGTCCACAGGAAATACTGGAGATGAAGGAAGACGATAAATGGCTCTCAGCAAAACTCCAACAACTACCCACCACACAGCGCACCTTATTATATATGAGGCAGGTGGAAAGGAAAAGTCACGAAGAGATTGCCACCCTATTAGGTATCGAGACCACATCAGTCAGCACACAATTGGCAAGGGCACGACGAACATTATTAGAAGAAATAAAACGGAGAAATCAGATATGATACGTTATACAAAGACATATATCAAAGATCTGCTCGACAAATATATGGACGGCACATCGACGTTGGAAGAAGAGGATATCCTCGCCAACTACTTCCGAAGAAAGGACATACCTCAGGAGTGGGAGGACTATCGCCTGCTGTTTCAGGAGATCGAGGCGATGAAACCTCAGACAAAGATTAGCAAGCGATGGATTGGTTGGAGTGTGGCTGCTGCTATCGTGGCCGGAATTTTATACCTTGCTGTCCCCAGTCAGCAAACCATACATCAGCAAGCGGATCCTTTGATTGCACAGTCAGACACCATTGTGCAGTCATCAGAACAAGCTCCCATAGAGTCGGCACCAGATACGATGTCTAAGCAGAAAGAACAGGTTCAGCCGATTCAATCCAAAAAACGGAGCATCCGCAAGCTGAAGCCTACGATGCACGACTACGATAAGGCTTATGTCCTGATGGCCCAAGCAGAACAAGAGCAGAGAGAAGTAGAACGACAGTTAGAACAGGCTCAGCAGGAGATCATTGAGGCCCAGTTGGCAGCTTATGGTTTCATTCCTGTGAAACAAGAAGATGGTACCATAGTATATATTAACGAACAAACAAATGACATTGCATATGAAGAGTAAAAACTTAATCCTATCGGCCATTTTGATGGCAGTGTCCTCATCAGTGATGGCACAAGAGAATATTCAGAAGGCTTTCGATGCCCTCAAACAAAGTAAGGGACAAGAGGAGACTTATACGAATCATTTCATGGAAAGAGACCCGGACACGGGGTTGATGGAGGGAATGAGTGATGAGTATGAGTTTAAGATTGCCGAAAAGGCAAACAAGCACTTGATTACTGCTATTCGCCAAGCCTTTAATAAAGATGAACAAGCTGCCTATAGTGTCAGTACGGGTTCTCATGGTGGTGTCGAGAACTATACATCACTCGCTGTAGGAAATGGCAACAAAGGCGTTGGTATAGGAGAGATGAAAGATTCAAAGTGGATTTACGCCTGTTTTCTGGATCCTGAGGATACACTCAGAGCTCATCGATATGCCTACGCAATGGAGTGGGTGGAGAAGAAGGATGGCTCTATCACAGGGCGCATCATCAAGACTTACGCTACTACGCAGAAGTTCAGACAGAAAAAGACGAGTACCAGTCTTATGATCAATGGTCAGAGAATAGATTTTTCAGGTGCTGCTGGAACGCTGCATAGTTCGTTGGGTGGAAACGAAGCGGAGACATGGATTAGCAAATTCAATAATCTGCGAACCCTCTTTCAGAAGAAACCAGAGGGCCCTGCTGCCAATACTTGGGCTACACAAATCTATAAGCTCTGCAAAGACAAAGACGCCCAGTCGCTTGATGATGCAGAGAAGAATCTGGTTGTAGCAGAAATCAAGAAACTGAAGGCCAAAACAACAGACGAATTCATACAAAAACTGTTCGACATGAGCATCGAACAACTCAAGAAATAAACCGATGAAACATATTGGAATCATGTTGCTCTCGCTGCTTCTGGCAGCGGGAGCAGGGGAAGCTGCGGCCCAAACACAGGCAGACTCAACGAGAGTAAAGAACGACTCTATCACTTGGAACAAGGAATTGGAAGGTGTAGAGATTAAAGCCCAGCGCCAGCTTATCAAGCAGGAGATAGACCGTATAGGCTATGATGTGCAGGCTGATGAGGAATCAAAGACGCAGACAGTGATGGATATGTTGCGCAAGGTGCCGATGGTGACGGTAGATGGACAGGATAACATCCTCGTGAAGGGCAATAGCAGTTTCAAGATCTATAAGAACGGACATTACGATCCCAGCTTGTCGAAGAATGTCAAAGAGGTATTCAAGTCGATGCCAGCCTCGATGGTGAAGCGCATTGAGGTGATCACTGATCCTGGTGCCCGTGAGGATGCTGAAGGGGTAGATGCCATTCTGAACATCGTGATGGTTAATGGTTCAAAGATGCAGGGTATCACAGGAGTCGTTTCTGCCGCTTATACCTCACTCAATCACCCCAACCTCTATGCCTCATTGACAGGACAGATGGGCAAGCTGCTGATGTCTGTCGATTATGGCTATGGGGGAATGTCAAGTAGAGAGACGGAGAACAGCACACATACGGAACGGAACTTTCTCGATACAGGCAACAAGATGCTGTTACATTCTGACGGCTCAAACCCAGGAGGCATCCACTATACCAACCTGAATGCCAGTTATGACATCGATTCCCTCAATCTGGTTTCTGCCTCGTTCGGAGGTTATTTCTATAAACTGAACGTACAAGGTGACAGCAAGACTTCCTTATATAGTGCTTCTGATCAGCCCATCTATAGCTTCAGCAATCATTACTGGATGCCAGGCTATAGTCACTCTTCATGGAACGGCAGATTTGATTATGAGCATAAGACGCGTCGGAAGGGCGAGCGGTTCACTCTCTCTTACATGCTCGCCCTGACGCGTCAACATACTGACGAGGAGAATACCTATTCAGAAATGGTGAACGCTCCTTTTTCATATACAGGTAGTCTTCAGACAGAGCGTGAACGCTTTACAGAACATACCTTTCAGGCTGATTGGCTTCGTCCGTTGGGAAAAGGTCATCAATTAGAGATTGGAACCAAATATATCGATCGCAACAACAACAGCCACAATACGCAGGAGTTCTTTGGTGATGATTTGCTGATCAGTTCTTTGGTGATGATTTGCTGATCAATGATGAGTTTCAGCATACCACTCGAGTGCTGGCGGGCTATGCTGATTATATCTACAACAGGGAGAAATGGTCTGCACGCGCAGGCCTGCGCTATGAATACAGTTTTATGGAGGGCAGCTATCCTGATGGCAAAGGCGAGACATTCACCAAACATCTGAATGACTGGGTGCCACAAGCTTCGTTGAAATATCAGTTGACAGATGCCCAGTCGCTGAAACTGAACTATACCACCAGCATCAATCGCCCGGGTATCTCCTATCTGAACCCTGCTGTGGTGATATCTCCAACAATCATATATCAAGGTAATCCGCAATTGGTAAGTTCACGCACCCAGCGCATCAGTCTGGTCTATTCATATATCCTCCCCAGTCTCACTCTTCAGGTGGCTCCTGGTTATCATCACACCTCTGATGGTATTTCTGATATACAGACGGCCAAGGATGATATCCGCTATCGCACCTATGAAAATATCCTCCGCTATCGAAGAGCCAGCTTGGAGACTTATGTGCAATGGAAACCATTCGATGGCACCACCATCGTGCTTAACAATAATCTCCGCTATGAGCACTATGAGAATCCGAACCTGGGCTATCGTACTTATGGATGGTCTGACAACTACTACGTTAACCTATCGCAGAAGCTCCCTTGGAAATTGCTGCTCTATCTGAACTCCTATGGTAAGATAGGCCGTAGTCCGTCAGATGTTTACACAATGCGGCATTCTTATTTTGGATATTACGCATCACTTCAGCGTTCCTTCCTCAAGGCTGATCGCTTAACGGTGAGGATAGCTGCCAATGCGCCATTCAACAAGTATTGGTCGTCAGAGGCAGAAACCGTGAATGGCGATTATCGTGATTTCCAGCAATCTTGGAATCGAGCCCGCAGCTTCACGATAGCTATTACTTATCGTTTTGGTTCACTCAAAGCCAGCGTCAAAAAGGCGGAACATAGCATTGATAATGATGATGTCGTTGGTGGCATCAGCAAAGGTTCAAAATAATTGCTAGGATGACTGCCTGTTATTTGGGAGACAGCTTGTTCTGAAATACGTTTCAGATTGGGTATAGGCGCGAAGCCGTTAGGGTATTGGCGGACGGCTGTTGGGGTATAGGAGCACGATGGAAAAGAGGCTTCTCTCTCCCTGCGAGCCTTAGTATTTCTCCCTGTGGGCATTAGTATTTGCCCTTGAAAATATTAGTATTTACTCACAGAACTCAACAAAAGCGGTTACGGTTACAGCTGTAACCATGTAACCGCAGAGGAGATTAATCAAAGAATAATTATAAATAACATATTGTTAATCAATAATTTACATATAAATAAGCATCATTATCGCAGAGAAAAGGTCACATGGTTACAGCTGTAACCGTAACCACAAACAGAAACAAAAGAATGTGACAATATCTAACTTTAGATGCTGAATGCCGCTCTTAACAACTCATACCTATCTCTCAGTTCTAATCCTGTATATCTAAACACGGCCTCGCTCCCCTGCCGATGCAATCCCGCTGCATAATAGTTGATCTGCACCTTATTCAACATGTCGATGTGTGTCTTGCGGGCGAGTTTCGATGTCGCTACTTCGTATAAAGGTCGATACACATTATCTCCCGTCTCAAGGCAGAAGATACTCACTCGTCGCGTAATTCCACAAACCTTCAACAGCTGCCGTAGCGTCTTGTTATACCGCTGTTTCTCGTACTTCAAGTTTGGTCCGACCAGCTGAAGCCCCGTACGGTTGATAATTTCCAGCGCAGGCTCGATCAGCGGTGTGATCACCTCACGATTGGTGGATTGTCGTTTAGCCGTCTTCGAGGGGATATAATGAACAAACGGGATACCCTCATCCGACACCGTTACCTTGTCGGGCGTCAGGTGGAGCAGGTCGCTGATGCGGCATCCAACGGCACAGTTCAGCACAAACAAGTCTTTTACCCACTGCAGTTCTGCAGGCACCTTGGTCGCCATTACCTGCCTAACTTCCTCGGCCCTCAAAAACACTGGGGCATCATACATCACATGCATCATCACACGCCGCTTCTGCGCCGAGATCTTCCGGAAGGGGGAACAGCGTATCTCACCGGTATTCTCCAACTCCGCAAAGAACGCCTGTAACAGTTTCAGGTCGTGAACTACCGTTGTGTTGCGGAATCGCTTCTGGGGTGGGCGATGGCCAGCTCCTCGCGGGTAAAGCCTGGGGTAGAGCGGCACGTACTTGTACTCCTCGGAGATAAACCGACGGAAATCGAGCACCATGTCGGCGTTAAACTGGTCCGTGTGTAATGATGAACGTTTGGTGATAATCAGAAACCGCTGTAGTTTACTGGCTTTTCCCAGTGCAACGGCATAGCGCCCATCTCCTATCACCCCATCGCGGTGGGCCTCTTCGATAAATCGCAGGAATCGGGGGTACATCAGTTCTGTCTCTTTCCTGACGTGAAATACACGCAGACATCTGTTGAAAATAGCTATCGCTTCCATATCTCTTAGTTTTTTAGTTATACATAGGTAATAGATTAACGGCTGAAGAGGTTTTCTTATTGTGATTTTTCCCTCCAAGTCTTGGCGGAATGGATAAGTTTTACTATTTTTGCAGCCAAAAGGAAATTTGAGTGAGTATGAACGATAACAACAAAGAGCAGCAAGGGCTGCAACTGGAGTTGCCACAGGGAGTGGCACAGGGTGAGTATGCCAATTTTGCCATCATCACACATTCGAGCAGTGACTTTATCATCGACTTTGCACGTGTGCTGCCTGGGGTGCCGAAAGCCCAGGTGAAGAGCCGTGTGATCCTTGCACCAGAGCACGCCAAGCGTCTGCTGGCCGCTCTTCAGGAGAATATCATTCGCTACGAGAATGAGTTTGGCCCCATCCGCATTCCGAGTCAACAGCCTGCCCCCATCGCACCCTTTGACCTCACAAAAGGTGAGGCTTGATCCTCTGTCAGCTGTGAAACAAGATACCTATCCTATTCTGCACCTTCCAGAGCCAGGAACGGTGCTCTATCCCTTTCGCGAGAACTGCCGCCACGAGGTGAGCAGACTGAAAGCCCGTTTCTGCGAGTGGTTGGGTGAGCAACTGCCAGAGGGACTGACATTCAGAAACGACGTGGGCATCTGTGTGGCGGATGCCTTGCCCCTGATCTGTCCTGATCTGGTGATTCTGGTGGATGAGCGTCCTGACGTGCGGATCGCTGTGGAGATCGATGAGCCCTTCGACCCTTACACGCGAGTGCCCCAGCACTATCTGACGTGTGGCGATGACTATCGCGATGGTCTATTGGCACGTTTGGGTTGGACGGTGGTGAGACTGGCTGAACGACAGGTGTGGAACCATCATCAGGCTTGTGCCGACTATCTGATAGAATTATTGAAGGCGCGTGTGCCTCATCTTTCATTCCCCCAGTTATCAGAACTGCCTCTGCCGCCAGTGAAGCGCTGGACCAAGATGGAGGCGCAGAAGATAGCGGCGAAGGCACAGATCATCAGTACCGCTCAATCGACAAACGAACCTCAATATTACACGATGACCCCAGCGGAGTGTCGGTGTATGGCGCAGATGAAGCCTTTCCCTCGGACAGCTGACATGCAGGAGAAGATGGCCACCTTCAGAGATGCTGGCCGCTATGAGCAGGATGTGCACATCGACTTTGAGCCCTACGAACATATTTATATCTATCAGGGCAGGCAGCGACTGTTGCCTGTAAGTTCGCTGGTGGGTTATTTCTTCGAGTGCTTCAATCCCTTGGCAGCAGCAGAGCGCCAGTGGCAGAACAAGGGCATCCCTGTGGAAGAGGCGCTTGACCACTGGGACAGGATCGGCACGATGGCCAGTGAGGTAGGCACCTTCGTACATGCCCAGACGGAGAACTACTTCCGCGATGGTACGTTTGAGGCGGTCTATCCCTTCTGCTATCGAGGCGAGACAGAGGAGATATCTGTTGAGAAGGAAAAGCAGCATTTCCTGCAGTTCGTGCAAGATTATGCCATTCAACCCTATCGTCAGGAATGGCCCGTTTATGATACGACATTAAACATAGCAGGCACTATCGACCTGATCTGTCAGGAGGATGACGGAGAGTTTACGATTTACGACTGGAAACGCAGTGCGAAGGTGGTGAACGCCCAGGGGCAGCCCATCACAGAGGGCTTTAACGGGAAGATGAGTCTGAAGGGCATCAATCTGCCCGATACCTCGTTCTATCACTACTGTCTGCAGCAGAACCTCTACCGTTATATGTTGGAGACGCATTATGGCATCCGCGTGAGGGCGATGAACCTCGTGGTGCTCTGTGCCGATTATCCTTCGTATTATGTGGCGCAGGTGCCGAAGATGGACGAGGTGATTAGCCAGATAATCGGCATCTGTCAGCGGGAAGATTTGGGCCATCGCCTGCTCACTTAGGTAATTTTTGTGAAAAATGTGTGTGTTTCGCAATTTTTATGTAACTTTGCAGCGCAATGAGGCGAAACAGACACATGCTACTGATAGCCTGCTTGATGACGAATATCGCTCAAGGGCAGGTTGTTCGCAATGATACCATTACGGACAGGACCCATCAGCTTCGTGAGGTGACGGTGACAGAAAGTCGTCGTCAGCACGAGGTGAGGAGTACGGCGCCCCTCCGGATCCTCGACCGTGAGCAGATGCTGAGTCTGGGTGTGACGGATATGGCTGACGCCCTGCATCGTATGGCTGGTGTCACCTTGCGCGACTATGGTGGGGCAGGGGGACTGAAGACGGTGTCTGTACGTGGTTTCAGTGCCAAGCATACGGGTGTGAGTTATGACGGTATCATGCTGAGCGACTGTCAGAGTGGCGAGATCGACCTCTCACGCTATTCGCTTGATAATGTGGAATACCTCTCGTTGGTGGTGGGTGATAATGACGATATCTTCATTCCTGCCCGTAACGCCTCTGCCTCCGCTGTGCTGAATATTCAGACCATCGGTATGCCGACAGGTGACAAGCGTCCGCATCTGACGGCCCAGTTGAAGGCTGGCTCCTTTGGCTATATAAGTCCGTTTCTACGTTATGAGCAGAATCTGAGTGAGACCTTCGCCTTTTCTGTGGTGGGTGAATATACGTATGCTGAAAACGACTACCCTTACGAGGTGCAGAATGTGACACAGGTGGTGAAGGATGTCCGCAAGAACAGCAGGATGAACACTGGGCATGGAGAGTTGAACTTCGTTTGGACACCTAATGCCTTCAACCGTCTCAGCGGAAAGGTGTATTACTACGACAACGATCGTCAGTTGCCTGGACAGGTGCATTATTATACGAATGTGAGCAAGGAGACGCTTCGAGACCGTAATGCCTTCGGACAGTTGCAGTATCTGACGCATAACCGTTCGGGCTGGTCGTTGAAGTGGAATGCGAAGTACAACTGGAACGCTTCGATCTACAAAGACCCGTTGTCAGCCAATCACCAGAATGATGCCAGCTACTGGCAGCGTGAGGCCTATACCTCAGCTGCTGTGCTCTATACGCCATCGGATCAGTGGAACTTCGACTATTCGTTGGACTATGGCTATAACAACCTCACCAGTTCGTCGGATCGGACGATTAACGGCAAGCCCTATCGCCACACGATTCTTCAGTCGGCAACGGCGAAATACAAAGAGGGAAGGCTGACGGCACTGGCCCGACTGCTCTATTCGCTCTATCTGAATGATGCCCAACTGGGTGAGAGTGCCCGGAATATGCGTCGTCTGTCGCCCTCGGTCTCACTGTCGTACAAACTGGTTGAGGATCAGGATCTCTTTCTGAGGGCATCGTATAAGAACATCTTCCGCTCGCCCACCTTCAATGAGAGCTATTACTACCATTTGGGCAGTACCGATCTCTTGCCAGAGAGCACAGACCAATATAATATAGGTATGACCTATGACACCGCGTCGAAAGGCTGTGACTTCCAGATGACGCTTGACGGCTATTACAACCACGTGAAGGATATGATTGTGGCCGTACCTTATAATATGTTTATCTGGACCTGTGTGAACGTGGGAAAGGTAGATGTGTTTGGCGGAGAGCTGACGGCCAACATGACCTGTCGTCTCAATCAGGAAAACAATCTGCAAGTGTCAGGTAACTATAGTTATCAGTTGGCCGAGAACCATACGAATCCAGGTTCGCCCTTCTATGGTTATCAGATTGCCTACATGCCGAAGCATACGGGCAGTGTCGCCATCGGATGGGAGAACCCCTGGGTGAGCCTTTCCCTGCATGGCTCTGGTGTCAGCAGCCGCTGGGCTAACAACCAGCATTACGAGGGAACGAAGATCGACGGCTATTGGGACACAGGCTTGACAGCCTGGCATACTTTCTGCTGGAACGGACAATCGTTAGAGGCCCGCTTCGATCTGAAGAACCTCTTCGATCAGCAATATGAGATCGTACGCCTTTACCCCATGCCTGGGCGTAGTTGGCAGGTATCACTGAAATATCAACTTTAAAAAACAATAACGAAAATGAAAAAGTATCTGTTAAGTTTTGCTGTGATGGCGATGGGTGCAACCCTCCTCACAGGCTGTCTAGGAGATGATTCAAAAGGTGGTGACACACCTACGGAGATCGTTGTAACTAAGGGCGCTTTTGTGATTAACAATGGTAGTTCTTATCAGGCCATTGATGGTAGTCTGACCTACTTCGACGCTACAACAGGCGCAGCCGAGCAGAATGTTTATAAGAAAGTCAATGGCAAAAGCCTTGGCGGTACACCTAACGATGTGATGGTGTATGGTCAGAAGGTGTATATCGTAGGTTCTGACGAGAACACGATCTTTGTGCTGGATGTCAGAAACTTTAAGGAGCTCGCCAAGGTGAGCACCACAGATCTGTTGGGAGATGCAGATGGTAGTACACCTCGACGCATCGCTGCTTACGAAGACAAGGTGTATTTCACCACTTATGGCGGCTATGTGGCAGCTATCGACACGATATCTTACTCGCTGAAGGCGAAGTATCAGGTTGGCTCTTATCCAGAAGGACTGGCCTTAGGTGCTTCGCCCAGCAGTTCAACCCAACCTGCCATCTATGTAGCCAACAGCGACTGGGGCATGGGCAACGGTTCTATTTCTTGTATTGATCTGACAAGTGGTAGTGTGACAGAGAGCAAGTACGACAAGGTAAAGAATCCGCAGGAAATTGCAGCAGCAGGCTCGACGCTTTATGTGCTTGACTATGGCTACTATGACGAGACTGGTTCTCAAAAAGATGCCGGAGTTTATATGGTTAGTGGCAATAATACTTCACTGGTGGTTCCTAATGCCACGGGTATGGCAGCCTCGGGCTATACTATCTATACTTTTAATGATCCATGGGGTGCTACTACTGGTCCGTCTTATAGTGTTTATAATATCGAATACGGCGTTTTGTCAACACTGAGCCTGTATGGTGATTCAAGCCATCCAATCGTTGCGCCGGCAGCCATTTCTATTGATCCGAATACAGGCTATATCTATATTGCATCTCGTCCGAAGGATCCCGATACAGGTTATCCTAGCTATGCGCTACCAGGTTTCGTGAACATTTATGCCAACGCAGGTCAGTATGTAGGTTCCTTCGACACGGGTGTAGAACCTCATAAGATAGAGTTCTCTTACGGAACCCAAAAGATAGTATATTAATGAGAATTCTCTTCGGACTCATCCTTGCTTTGTCACTGCTTTCTTGCGGCGGTTCTTCCGACCAGCAGGGAGGCGGCGACAAGGTGCCTTTTAAATACGCCTCACTCATCTCCATCAACGAGTATGATGGTTATACGGTGGCCACCATTGGCAATCCTTGGGAGGATGGTAAGGCACTTCACACCTATGTGTTAGTGCCGCGCAACAAACAGTTGCCATTCCATTTGCCTAAGGGTACTGTGATCCGTACG
The DNA here is from genome assembly GCA_902799765.1 of uncultured Prevotellaceae bacterium. Taxonomy (GTDB): domain Bacteria; phylum Bacteroidota; class Bacteroidia; order Bacteroidales; family Bacteroidaceae; genus Prevotella. Next base: position 31,454 of record CADCBZ010000028.1, on the reverse strand, counting down.
CCCTTGCAGAAGGCGGTCGTCTTTACCACCGTCCACTGCTCCTTGCTGATGGATCTGGGTTGTAGGGATAAGATTGCAGGCGTGGCTGATTTGAAGTATATCAAAATCCCCTGGATCCAAAGTCAGGTGAAAAGGGGACGTATCAGCGACTGTGGCGACGGGATGAGTCCTGTAATAGAGAAAATCATTGATCTGCATCCAGATGCGATCCTATTGTCGCCTTTTGAGAACAGCGGAGGCTATGGTAAGTTAGAGGATCTTGACATTCCCCTTGTGGAGTGTGCTGAGTATATGGAGGTGTCGCCGTTGGCTCGAGCTGAGTGGATGCGCTTCTACGGTCTGCTTTTCGGTAAGCAGAAGAGAGCCGATAAGCTCTTTGCAGAGGTGGACAAGAACTATAACGATCTGAAAGAGAAGGCCAAGGAAGCTGGTGATGGCCGTTCGGTGATGATGGACAAGCAGGTGGGTTCCGTCTGGTATGTACCTGGTGGACACAGTACCATCGGTCAGATGATCAAGGATGCCGGAGGGCGTTATCCGTGGGAGGACGATGAGCATAGCGGTTCGCTTCCCCTGTCATTTGAGACGGTGCTCGAGGAAGCTTTCGACACAGAAATGTGGATGTTCCGCTATGAGGGTGCCAAGCCCATCACCCTCGAAGCGTTTGGTGCAGAGAAAGACGGCTATCAGCAGTTCCGTGCTTACCAGACCGGAGAGGTCTATGGCTGTAACGTGCAAACTTCCCGTTTCTATGAGGAATCACCTTTCCATCCAGACTGGTTGCTAAGTGACTTTATCCGCATTCTGCATCCAGGCGTCAAGTTAAACGCACCACTCAAGTACTATAAGAAATTAAACCATTCGAATTAAGATATGAAGATAGCATTAATCGGTTACGGAAAGATGGGTAAGATGATAGAGCAGATTGCCCGCGACCGTGGTCATGAGATTGTGAGTATCATCGATATTGACAATCAACAGGATTTTGACAGTCCGGCATTTGCGTCGGCTGATGTGGCAATAGAGTTCACTGCTCCTCAGGCGGCTTACGGTAACTACCTGAAGGCCTGGGCGAAAGGCGTGAAGGTGGTCAGTGGTTCCACTGGCTGGATGAAGGAGCATGGCGATGAGGTCCGTCAGGCCTGTGCAGATGGTAAGACGTTATTCTGGGCTTCGAACTTCTCGATCGGCGTAGCCATCTTCTCTGCCGTAAACCGTTATCTGGCGAAGATCATGAACCAGTTCCCTCAGTACGATGTGGAGATGGAGGAGACGCATCATGTGCATAAACTCGACCATCCCAGTGGCACAGCTATCACTTTGGCTGAGGAGATTGTGGAGAATATCGACCGTAAGGAGGCTTGGAAGGAAGATACCACAGACAAGAAGTATCTGCGTGTGGATCATATCCGTCGTGGAGAGGTACCTGGTATCCATACTATCCGCTATGACTCGGATGCTGATCTCATTACCATCACCCATGATGCTCACAGTCGTAAGGGCTTTGCCCTCGGAGCAGTTCTGGCTGCAGAATATACCAAAGAGCATCAGGGTTTGCTGACTATCAGCGATATGTTTAAATTTTGAAACGTAGGTTAATATATGAATAGGTTGCAACTTATCGGAATATCGTTGAGTCAAACCTATGTGAATGAAATTATGAACGATAATGGTGAAAAAGAAAGAATTCAATCCTAAAGTTCAGTGGGCCAAATTTATTGGCGTGCTGGTGCTTTATCTGCTCTTCCTCTATTGGGTAGAGTCATGGTGGGGACTGCTGGTTATACCATTCATCTTTGATGTCTATATTACTAAGAAGATCAAGTGGCAGTGGTGGAAAGAGTCAGAACGACCCGTGAAGTTTGTGATGTCGTGGATCGATGCGCTGGTCTTCGCCTTGGTGGCCGTTTACTTCATCAACCAGTTCTTCTTTCAGAATTACGTCATCCCATCGAGTTCTTTGGAGAAGTCGCTACTGACGGGTGATTATCTGTTTGTGTCGAAGGTGAGTTACGGTCCCCGTATCCCACAGACGCCGCTGACAATGCCGCTCACTCAGCATACACTGCCTGTGGTGGAGTGTAAGAGTTATATTGACTGGCCTCATTGGGATTACCGTCGTGTAAAGGGATTGGGAAAGGTGGAACTGAATGATATTGTCGTGTTCAACTTCCCTGCAGGCGATACACTCTGTTCTGCTCCGCAGTATCAGGCCTACGACTATTACCAGATGTGCTATGGTATCGGTTATCAGTTATATCCCAACCGCCCTGACCCCGACAAGTTATCAGCGGAAGAACGTATCAAATACTTCGAGACTATCTACACCTTAGGGCGTAACGAACTGTGGCGGAACCAGGCAGAGTATGGTGAGATTATCACACGTCCCACAGACCGCAGGGAGAACTATGTGAAGCGCTGTGTGGGATTGCCTGGTCAGACACTGGAGATCCGCAACCGTATGGTCTATCTCGACGGCAAGAAGAACAAGGAGCCTCAGAATGTCCAATACACCTATTATGTGAAGTTGAAGCAGGCTCTCCCTGAGGACCTGATGGATCAGTTAGGCATCTCGATGGAAGATCTGACCAGCCTGAATACATTGGGTTATATGCCGCTTACGAAATATGCAGTGACCACCTTGCAGGCCAGAAATGACATTGTGGAGAGTGTCAAACTGAATACGGAGGCCAATGAGTTGGAAATCTATCCCTTGAATGGTAATAAAGGTTGGACCCGTGATAACTACGGTCCTATCTGGATTCCGAAGAAAGGGGAGAAGATCCGTCTGACATTGGATAATATCGCCATCTATGAGCGACCTATTCGCGTTTATGAGGGCAACACGCTGACGATTGATGACGGACGCATCTATATCAATGGTAAGGAGGCGCGTGACTATACCTTCAAGATGGACTACTACTGGATGATGGGTGACAACCGTCATAATTCTGCCGACTCACGCTACTGGGGATTTGTGCCAGAGGATCATATCGTGGGTAAGCCAATCTTCATCTGGTGGTCAAGTAATCCTGACCGTCGGAGTTTTGCAGGTATCCGATGGAGTCGTTTAGGACGTATTGTGGATGACATCAAATAAGGTCTTGTTGAGTACAACCTATTTCGGCCCGGTGCAGTGGTTTCAGAAACTGCATCGGGCTGAACATGTGATGATAGAACAGTGGGAGAGTTTCCAAAAGCAGACCTATCGTAATCGTTGTCTCATTGCCACCACTAATGGCGTCCAGGCTTTAACCGTTCCTGTTGAGAAGTCAGCAGCATGTATCAAAGAAATCCGAATCAGTGATCATGGCAACTGGCGCCATCTGCATTGGAACGCCTTGCAGTCCGCCTATGGGGAATCGCCATTCTTTGAGTATTATCAGGACGATATTCGCCCTTTTTATGAAAAACGATGGACTTTCCTATTTGATTTCAATGAGGCAATCCGTCAGAAAATGTGCGAATTGATCGATATAGCACCTTCTGTAACGTTCACCACAGCATATATCACAGACCCACAAGCCCTCGTCGTTAACGATTATCGGACTGTCATCAATCCAAAGCATCCTGCAAAAGACGATGACTTTGAGACAAAGGCTTATTATCAGGTATATCAGATGAAACATGGTTTCCTGGAAAATCTCTCTATCCTCGATTTGCTTTTTAACATGGGACCAGAGAGTATTTTCTATCTTTGAGACATGGAATGAGACATTTTTGAAACATTTCTCTTTAAAAATGCCCTTATTTCATTTATTTTCTGTATCTTTGCAACACAATAACCAACTGCTCTATGAGGAAGCTACTTTTTCTGCTGATTGACTTGTCGTTCTGTCTCATGATGACAGGACAGACCAGACATTTCTATACATCTGAGAAACTCTCCAGTAATTTGATTACGTGTATTTGTCAGGATAAGGCAGGCTATATCTGGATAGGAACAGAGTATGGACTAAACAGATACGACGGTTACCGTTTTACGAATTATCTGCATGATGCGAACAATGCCTCTACCGTTCTGAGTAATAATATCACCTCCTTATTCGTGGATAAGCGGGGAAGCCTGTGGGTAGGAACGGGCACAGGTCTGGCGCTTTATAATAGTGATACGGAGCGATTCGAGCGGATCGCCCTTCCTTGTAAAGCTTCACCTCGTATCAATGATATCGCACAGGAGGACGATGGGCATCTGCTCATCGGTACAGCCGGCTACGGACTTTTCAGGGTGACTATAACATCCCGGAAGGCAGAACAGGTGGAAAACTACACACAGGGCGACGTCGATTACTTCAATCATATCCTGATAGATGATGAAGGAAACTTCTGGAAAGGAGGCTCTGGGGCGGATTTCACGTGCAGACGACCAGATAAGAGCATCCATTATTTCAGCTCACCCTATGGGCCTGTTACAGCATTTGTCAACTATCAAGGCGGTGTGCTGATGGTGTGCCAGCGTGGTTTATTGTACTATCGTGGCGGACAGCTCCTATCTGATTTCATCGATCTGAGTGTACTTGGTAATGAGGACGTGCAGTTGCGCGCAGTGCTCTGTGACAGGAAGGGAAACCTGTTTATTGGTACGTTAGGTAAAGGTCTTTGTTGGGTACCACAGGGATCGCATAAGTTGCGCCGTTACGAATATCCCAGTTCTTCATTTGATCTGAACACCAGCAATGTCTGGGCCTTATTCGAGGACGATCAGGACAACCTATGGGTGGGATGCTTGAAACGTGGTCTGTTGCTATTGCCACAGCATGAGCCTCAGTTCTCTACTTGGAGCCTTTCTGCCCTGAATGTGAAGATAGGTGGTTCTGTGACCTCGTTCTGTCAGGGTGATGATGGAATGACCTGGCTGGCTGTCCAGAACAATGGCGTCTATGGTTTTGATGCCAAAGGAAATGTGGTGGCTCATCCTGCTACACCGCCCAAGACATATTCCATCTATCGTGACAGCGGCGGTAGTTACTGGATCGGTTCAGGTGACGGACTATACAGCTATCAGCCTGCGACAGGTGCCTATACGAAGGTTGTCCATTTTGAAAGTGACTATATCAACACCATGGCTGACGATGGCTATGGGAAGCTGTTCTTTTCAACTTATTCAAAGGGTTTCTGCTCCTATGATGTGAAAACCAAGGCGTTCAGGAATTACGCCATGTCAAATAACGATCCGAACCGAGGACGTCTTCATAACAACTGGGTCATGGTGATGATGACCGACAGCCGAGGTTTATTGTGGATTGGTACCTCGTCGAACCTGAGTTGTTATGATCCGGTGAAGGACAGCTTTAAGTCTCAAGGATGGGAGGTGCTGCTTGAAGGTAAGACCATTACTTCGCTTTATGAAGACATTGACCATCGTATCATTATCGGAACCGACACGGGGCTTTTCCTCTATAATAGGCAAAAGTCGATAGCAGAGCCATTTCCTGGGGCAGAGGCCTTGATAGGTAAGGTGATCAGTGGTATCGAGCAAGATCAGTTTGGCGACCTGTGGTGTAGTACGACCTTGGGTATCTGGCAGTATCAGCGTGACAAGAAGCAATGGGTCACCCATGTGAATGGAAATGGCTTGACTACCCGTGAGTATGTGCGTGGTCTGGCGATGCAACGTTCCACTGGTGATATCTATTTCGGTATCAGCGATGGTATCACGTCATTCCACCCGGCAGCCCTGCGCGAGAGCCGTTCTTCTCAGGCAAAGGTACACCTGACGAGCTTGCTGATCGGCGATAATCCTGTGAATAGCGGTACTTTATCGGATGGCGACCCTGTGATGAGGAGACCATTGGCTGATAATCATCATTTCTCACTTTCGTATATCGACAACACGTTCTCGATGGAGTTTTCGCTCTTTGACTATTCCAATGCGGAGAATGTGATCTTCGAATACAGGATGAATGGCGCAAAGGAGTGGTCTCAGACGGCTGTCGGCAGTAATGTCATCTCGTTCAGCCATATCCAGCCTGGTTCCTATACATTGGAAGTGAGAGCACATGAAAACGGCGTCTATACCGATTCCCAAGTCTATTACCTGGTAATCAGGGCACCTTGGTATCGTTCCGCGTGGGCGTACCTTATATATATAATAGGAGCCATGGGATTCTTAAGTTACCTTGGACTCAGTTGGCGACGCCAGACCCGACAACAGCTTGATGAGGAAAAAATGAAGTTCCTGATCAATGCCACGCATGATATCCGTTCCCCGCTCACACTGATCATGAGTCCACTACACAAGCTGTTGCGCCGTGACTTTGATCAGGAGACGAAGACAGAGCTGAAGACCATCGAGCATAATGCCCAGCGCATTCAGAACCTGGTGAATCAGATTCTGGACATCCGTAAGATTGATAAGCAGCAGATGAAGTTGCAGTGTCAGGAGACGGATATGGTACAATATGTAGGTAATATCCTGAAGTCGTATGACTACACAGCTAAGGAGCGCAACATTGATTTCCATTATAAGCCCGCTATTGACAAGTTGAATGTGTGGCTCGACCGCAGTGCGCTTGATAAGGTCGTAGATAACCTGCTGTCGAATGCCTTCAAATACACCTATGACGGTGGAGCCATTGAGGTGCGCGTGGCAGAAGGCGAGAGGGATACTGCTGTTTTGCAGGTTGTTGATACGGGTATGGGCATCAAAGGCGATGCCAATAGGCTCTTCGACCGCTTCTATAGTACTTCTCATTCCCTTCATATCGAGGGTACAGGTATTGGTCTGAACCTCTGTAAGATGATGGTTGAGATGCATCATGGCACCATCGAGGCTGCAAACCGTGAAGATGTGCAAGGTAGCATCTTCACCGTTCACCTGCCATTGGGTAAGGCTCATCTCTCTGCCGAGGAAATCCTGATCCCAGAGGAGAAGGAGCAAGGACAAAGGCAAAAAGCCCAGTCGAACTATAAGGTGCTGGTGGTGGATGACGATGTGGAGATCGGCGACTATATTGCGCAGGAGTTGGGTAGTTACTATCGTATCACCACTGTGACCAATGGCCGTGAGGCATTACGGGAGTTGCTCTCTACTGAAACCGACCGTCAGTATGATCTGGTGGTCAGCGATGTGATGATGCCAGAGATGGATGGCTTCACCATGCTGCGGATGATCAAGACGAATATGAACATCAGTCATATTCCGGTTGTGATGCTTACATCGAAGAGCGATGTGGCTAACCGTCTCGAAGGACTGGAACGGGGAGCCGATGCCTTCCTTGCCAAGCCGTTCGATATGGATGAGTTGCATGTGGTCATCAACAACCTGATCAGTAAGAACCTCCGACTGAAGGGAAAATATTCCGGTACGCAGCAACAGAAAGATAAGGTTGTTGAGACAAATGTGAAAGGTAATGATGAGATCCTGATGGAGCGTATCATGAAGGCCATCAATGAACATTTGTCGGATAGTGACTTCAATGTGGAGATGCTGACCAAGGAGGTGGGCATCAGTCGTGCCCAGTTGCACAGGAAGATGAAGGAGATGACGGGTCTGCCCATTAGCGAATTCATCCGAAACATCCGTTTGGAGCAGGCTGTGAGACTGTTGAAAGAGCAGAAAATCAATGTGACACAAGTAGCCTATACTGTTGGTTTTAGTAATTTGGCGCACTTCTCAACCGTATTCAGAAAGCAATTTGGTGTCTCACCAACCGAATATATTGAGCAAAATTCACAGGCTGAAACATAAATTAAACGAAGTGAAACATATATAGAAGCCTTGTTTTGAAATTCATTCTAACTTTGCGCCACAATTTTCTTTAATTTTTTATATTATTAACTAACAAAACCAAAAGTATGAGTTTCAAAGCAATGAAAACTACCATGTGTGTCGGATTATGCTTTATGGGCATAATCTGTGCACAGCAGGTGTCAGCAGCTTCTGAGAAGGTGGCTGCTGTTCAGCAAACGAGACAGGCAACTGGTCAAGTACAAGACTCTCAGGGTCCGCTGATCGGTGCTACGGTCATGGAGAAGGGTACCACCAACGGTACAGTTACTGACTTCGACGGTAACTTCTCTCTGAATGTCCAGCCGGGCGCAACGCTCGTTATCTCTTATGTCGGCTATGAGTCACAGGAAGTGAAGGCCGGTGATAATTTAAAGGTGAAGATGAAAGAAGATGGTCACGTGGTGAACGAAGTCGTCGTGATCGGTTACGGTACCCAGCGCCGTGAGGCTGTGACGGGTTCTGTGGCAAACATCGGCGGTGAGAAACTGAATCAGGTGGCTGCCTCTAACGCAGCTGAGGCTCTGCAGGGTCGTGTAGCCGGTGTGCTCATGACACAGACCTCTTCAAAGCCTGGTGCCGAGATGCAGATCCGTATCCGTGGTCAGCGCTCACTGAGTGCTTCTAACGACCCGCTGATCGTGCTCGACGGTATCCCCTTCATGGGACAGCTTTCTGATATCAACCCCGCAGACATCAAGTCACTGGATATCCTGAAGGATGCTTCTGCAACCGCTATCTATGGTTCTCGTGGTGCCAACGGTGTGATCATCATCACTACCGTAAAGGGTTCTCAGGGTACACCTGCCAAAGTAACCTATAATGGTTATGTAAGTATTAAGAAGCCATTCAAGAAGTATCCGATGATGGACGGTCCTACATTCAGCAAGTTCCGTAAATATGCTGGTAAGTATGAGAATTCTTTGGATGAAAGCGACGATATCAATACCGACTGGCAGGATTTATATTATCAGACAGGTGTTGGCTATAATCATGATGTCAGCGTATCTGGTGGTACCAATGGCGGTAGCTATAGCTTCGGTGCTGGTTACTATCATGACGAGTCTGTTGTTCCTACTGAAGCTTACGATCGTATCTCTGTTCGTGGTAACTTCGACCAGAAGGTTGGTGAGTATTTCCGTTTCGGTTTGAGCACTAACAACAGCTATCGCAAGACACAGGGTATTAATAATATTTATGCAGCTCTGTCTTCATCTCCTATTTCAAGCCCCTATGACAAAGACGGCAACTTGAAACGCTTTAACACACTTCCTGCCGATCAGCAGATCGTCATCACAAAGGATGTCGTTGAGCGCGACAAGGATCAGTGGTTGAGCGAAAACAGAGGTATTGGTAGCTACAACACATTGTTCGCTGAGGTGAAGTGCCCATGGATTGAAGGCCTGAGCTATCGTGTAAATGTCGGTTTGAACATCCGCACTTCTAAGGGTGGTGGCTTTACCGGTACTGGTATCAATAGCACGAACCCGACTCAAATCAATAGCGGTTGGGTAACCAACGAGCAGACCCGTAACTGGGCTGTTGAAAATCTGCTGACTTACGACCGCGTCTTCGCTGAGAAGCACAACCTCAATGTAGTAGCTATGTATTCTGCTGAGCAGACACGTTGGGAAAGAACTGGTGGCACAGCTCAGGAGATTCCTGCTGAATACTTCCAGTACTATGCCCTTGATAAGGCTACTGGTCAGGCCAACCTCAATAACTTTGGTTACAACCAGAGTGGTCTGATGTCTTGGATGGGACGTGTGATGTATTCTTATGATAATAAGTACATGCTCTCAGTCGCTTTCCGTGCTGATGCTTCTTCTCGCCTGGCTCCTGGTCACAAGTGGCATACCTATCCTGCCGTCAGTGCCGGTTGGAATATCGCCCGTGAGAACTTTATGGAAAGCACCAAGGGTTGGCTCGACAACCTGAAGTTCCGTGTAGGTTATGGTGAGACCTCTAACCAGGCTATTGCTCCTTACTCTACACTCGGTGGACTTGGTATCCGTAACTATAACTTCGGTGACGGCACTAACTACAAGGCTGGTTACTATGTAAACTCACTGCCCAATGACGCTTTAGGTTGGGAGTACTCTAAGACTTGGAACTTCGGTCTTGACTTCTCACTGTTCAATGGTCGCCTCTCTGGATCATTCGAGTATTATATCCAGAAGACCAATGATATCCTGCTCAACGTGAAACTGCCTGATACCGCTGGTGTAAGCAGCTATACCGGTAACATCGGTAAGACAGAGAACAAGGGTTGGGAGTTCACTTTGAACGGTATTATCATCGACAACAAGAATGGTTGGAACTGGGATGCAGGTATCAACCTCTATCAGAACCGCAATGAGCTGACTGAGCTGGCTTCTGGTGCTACACGTGATGAGGGTAACCTCTGGTTCGTTGGCTATCCAATCGACGTGATTTATGATTATGAATATCAGGGTCTGTATCAGGCTGGTGAAGAGGCTGCGATGAACATCCTCGAGCCCGGTGGTAACATTGGTATGATCAAGGTGAAATATACTGGTGAATATGGTGCTGATGGTCTGCCTACACGTGCGATTAATGCTGATGACCGTCAGATCATGAGCATGGAGCCTGACTTGGTTGGTGGTTTCAATACGACTGTTGGCTATAAGGGCTTTGACCTGACTGTGATTGGTGCCTTCCAGATTGGTGGTAAGCTGATCTCTGCCATCCACTCTTCTAACGGTTACCTGAATATGCTGACTGGTCGTCGTAATAATCTGGATGTGGACTACTGGACAGAGGAGAATACTGGCGCTCACTATCCGAAACCTGGTGGTATCCAGAGCGGTGATAACCCCAAGTATGGTTCTACCCTCGGTTACTTCAACGCTGGTTACCTGAAGGTTCGTGCTATCACACTGGGTTACAACTTTGAGAACCTGAAGGCTATCAAGGATGTGGGTATCAGCCGTCTGCGCCTCTATGCTACGATCCAGAACCCATTTGTGCTCTTCTCTCCATTCAACAACGAGAGTGGACTCGATCCTGAGACCAACTCATGGTCAAATGAGAATACGGCTGTAGGTTATAGCTTTGGTAGCCACAGAATGCCAATCGTTGGTTATAACACGCCTTCTACCCGTAATTTCATCTTCGGTCTTAACGTAACATTCTAACATCATTAAAGAATTAAGAGTTATGAAAACTAAAAGTATTAAATATATTCTCGCTGCGGGTTTAGTATGTTGCGGTCTTAACACCTTCACATCCTGCTCAAGTATTCTCGACGAGCAGCCACGCAGCAGTTTTGACCCCTCCTACTTCAATACAAAAGGTGGTATCGAAGGTGGTCTGACATCGCTCTACGCTCACCTGCGCTATTTCTATGGCAACGGTTATTATCTGAACACCCTTGAAACGGGTACTGACGAATATACCTATGCTGAGTCTGCTGATGGTAACTTTAAGGATGCTGACCTCTCTGGCGTTGGTCAGGTTACTCCAACTGGTACTGTTGCCGGTGGTGCATGGGGAACGCTCTTTGCTAACATCAATACCTGTAATGGTATCATCGAGAATGGTGAGGCTGCCGGTATGGACGCTGCACTGTTGGCTGAGGCTTATTTCTTCCGTGCGTTCGACTACTTTATCTTGGTGCAGACCTATGGTGGTGTGCCCCTGGATCTTGGTGCTGGTGAACTGAAGTTCAATACCACAACTACACGTACCTCTGTACGTAATACTGTTCCTGAGGTATATACGAAGTGTATCTTACCTGACTTGGAGAAGGCTGTTAACGAGCTGCCTGACAATCCTCGTCTGACTGGTACTGCTACCAAGAACTTGGCTCGTTTGTATCTCTCAAAGGCTTACCTGACTTATGCATGGTGGTTGGAGAATCCAAACAATATTCCTACCTATCCAGAGACTACTCGTGATGCTGGTCAGGCTCAGAGCTACTTCCAGAAGGCTTACGATACAGCCAAGTCTGCTATCGACAATCCCGGCCCTTATGGACTGCAGCCTACTTTCTACGATGTAAACGTTGCTACCAACGATCGTAACAAGGAGATCATGTTGTATGCAGACCACGATGAAGACGAGAAGTATGGTAACGGTGGCCAAGGTTATGGTTATGGTAGTGGAGGTTCTCCAGACAACTTCGCTTACTGGATGACTACATGGAACTACACCCAGTTGCAGGCTAAGGGTTCTTCAGGTGCTTTCATCGACCCAGTCCAGCGTGCTACCGATCAGAAGCTCGGCCGTCCTTGGACTCGTATGGCTCCTATCGCCGACAACTTCATGGCAGGTGGTGTATGGGAAGATGCTGTTAAGGCTATCGACTCTCGTTATGATGCAACCTTCACCCTGCGTTACTACACCAACTGGAAGAAGGCTGGCGACCAGAAGGCTAAGGATAATGATTGGGTAGAGGGTGCCAATGGTATTCACGTAGGTCCTAATGAGGCTATCTTCAGCTTCGTTTCTGAGGCCGAGGATGCCACTATCACCTATCCTGCTGGCACAGGTAAAGATGGTAAGTACGGTTTCGGCGAGATTGCAGGTCGTTCTGACTTCGTTCGCGGTGTCAATCACATTAGCCGTAAGTGCTATCCTATCAACTGGAAGATTGGTATTGCCCGTTCTGATGTGGCGGCTAATGGCTTCAACTATGATGTAAACGGTGGTTCTCCACGTCCTTGGGTTGTTGCTAAATTCTCTGAACTCTATCTGATCGCTGCTGAGGCAGCAGTGAAGCTCGGTAAGAACGCCGACGCTAAGACATTAGTGAACGTGCTCCGCGCTCGTGCTGGTAAGATGACTTACAGCAACAATGACAATGAGACCGTATCTGTTGACAAGAGTGCAGAGATGGTAGCTGCTACACCTGACGTTATCGATATAGACTTTATCCTCGATGAACGTAGCCGTGAGTTCTGGGGTGAGGGTTATCGCTGGTTCGACCTCGTTCGTACCCAGACATGGGGTGAGCGTGCAAGCGTTTATCATATTGCTGGTAACGGCTTCACCGATATGGAACTTCAGACTGTTACACGTGACATCCCCGCTGGTTACTACATCCGTCCTATCCCACAGGGTCAGCTTGATGGTATGGAGATGACCCCAGAGGAGAAGACTAATTATCAGAATCCGGCTTACCGGAATTAATAATTCTCTCGTTTATCTTTTCTGTAAGAGGTGCGCCATCTGGTGCACCTCTTCTTTTATATCGCCCATTTTTACCCTTAAAGGGAAAATTTGCTAGAATTAAATCTGGCACTTCCTACATTTAAATGTAAAAAGTGCCAGAATTAAATCCCGCAAAAACTGCGTTTTGAGTGTATTTACTCGGGCTTAAACTCGTCTTTGCCTACGCCACAGATGGGGCATACCCAATCATCGGGGATATCCTCAAAGGCTGTTCCTGGCTCGATGCCACTGTCGGGATCTCCTACTGCGGGGTCATAGACGTAACCGCAAACTTCGCAAATGTACTTCATAATCGTAAGTGTTTAGTTATTAATAATAGATGTTATTCTCTCAACAATCCGCTCAGGCGGAATGTTATTCAGACAAGCATAGTCGCCGCGCTTACAGGGCTTATTGCCAAAGATGCTGCAGGGGCGGCAGTCGAGATCCACCTGAATGGCGTTCTCCTGTGACTGGTGATAGCCAAGGAAGCCTGCCATCGGATGGGTGGCTCCCCAGACGCTGACCACTGGGATGGCTGTCAGCGATGCCAGATGCATATTGGCGGAGTCCATCGAGAGCATCACGTCAAGATGGCTCATGAGAATCAGTTCCTGATATAAGGTCTCGCAGTGTTTGCCAACGTATAGACATTGCTGGTATTGATCACACCATTGCTTAAAGTACTGTTCTTCCAACTCTCCCTGCCCGAAGAGTAAGATACGGGCACGGGGTTCCTTCTGGATGAGTTGTGCAATAACCTGCTCCATGAGTTGGGGAGGATAGATCTTTCCCTTGTGTGCGGCAAACGGCGCGATACCGATCCATTTCTGGAAACTACTCTTCGGCCCGATAATGGCGGGCAGCATATTCTGGTTACCGCCCTCCGGTGGGAAGATGGAATGGAATTGGCTTATATCAACAGGGTAGCCCAGGCGAGCGAAGACCTCCGCATAGTTCTCAAATGATGAGGGCAGCTGTTGCATTACCTTATGTTTATATGAGGTGAGCTTGCGGCGCATACGACGGTGCTTATCGATATGCTCCACACGGTATCTGCCTAAGTTGAAGCGCATACGGAGATAGTCGGAACGGAGCACATTGTGCAGGTCTGCCACCTTCGTAAACTGCTTAGCCACCAGTCGGCGATAGAGCGCGTTCAGACCTCTCACACCATGATACTCATGTTTCACATCGGCTTCCATGAAGTTGACATTGGGAGCAAGATCGTCGAAAAGCGGCCTGGCCGGGCCACGACTCAGTACCGTCACACGGATATCAGGGTACTGGTTTGCCAGTGCCCATACCACCGGAACGGCCATTGCCACATCACCGAGTGCTGAGAAGCGGATGACTAAGATATGCTCTTTTCTCACTTCTTATAGAGTATCGGATTAGTGCTCGGATCGTTATACATCTTCATCTGAAGATAAACCTTCATGTATTTGCGCCCCTCTTGGATATCTTCCAACAGCTGATCGATGGCCAGAGCGAGATCTACCTGCTGCTCTTTCAGTACGGCGAGCTTGGCCTGACACTTCTGGATATGAGCCGGCTCTGCGTCCTTACGCTCCACCTGCTCCTGCATGTGATAGATCTTAAGAGCAAGAATGCTCAGACGGTCAACGGCCCAGGCAGGACTCTCTGTGTTGAGTCTTGCATCAGGCTGTGGCACCACATTGCTATAAAGTGTACGGAAGTAGGCGTCAATCTCTTCCACCAGGTCGGTACGCTCCTGGTTACTGCTGTCAATCCTACGTTTCAGCGCGAGTGCCTCCACAGGGGCAATGTGAGGATCGCGGATAATATCCTCATAATGCCATTGCACGGTATCGATCCAGCACTTGAGATAAAGGCTGTGCTCGATGGTGTTCTTAGCATAAGGGTTATGGATGGGCGTATTGACGTCATCAGTCAGATGGTAGTCACTGATCGCCCGATTGAAAATCTGATTTGCTTGCTTGGTAAACGACATATTAATTGTTTTATTCCGCAAAACTACAGAAACTTTTTCAAATAACCAACTAATTCCACATATTTTCATCTAATTTTGCATTTTTGTTGCTGGTAACGCACACAAAACAGGCTAAAATGTGCACAGTTTACCCCTATTTGTGCAAGTGAACGTAAGATTTTCTATAAAAAGTTTGCGTAAGTGAAAGAAAATGTGTTACTTTGCACCCGATTTCAGCAATATGCTGGAAATTTTCAAGATAGCAAAATCATTATTAACATTTTAAAGTATTACAATTATGTCAGAAATTGAAAGCAAAGTAAAGGCAATTATCGTTGATAAACTCGGTGTTGATGAGGCAGAAGTAAAGGCTGAGGCCAGCTTCACAAATGATCTGGGTGCAGATTCACTGGATACCGTTGAGCTGATCATGGAGTTCGAGAAGGAGTTTGGTATTTCTATTCCCGACGACAAGGCTGAGAAGATCGCTACAGTAGGTGACGCTATCGCTTACATCGAGGAGAACGCAAAATAAATATGAGTAACAACATAAGGGTTGCTTCGTCATACTCGAAGCAACCCTTATGCTTTAATCTAAGCTTATGGAATTAAAAAGAGTAGTTGTAACAGGTCTTGGCGCAGTTACGCCAGTCGGCAACACTCCAAAAGAGACGTGGGAGAACCTGCTCAATGGAGTCAGTGGTGCCGCTCCTATTACACTTTTCGACGCAACAAATTTTAAAACTCAGTTCGCATGTGAGGTGAAGAACCTCAACGTTGCTGACTATCTGGATCGTAAGGAAGCCCGTAAGATGGACCGCTATACCCAGTTGGCTTTGGTTGCTGCCAAGCAGGCCGTTGAGGATTGTGGTATGGATCTGGAGCAAGAGGATAAGAACCGTATCGGTGTTGTATTCGGTGTGGGTATCGGTGGTATCAAGACCTTCGAAGAGGAGGTGAGCTACTATGCTACACATAAGGAGGACGGTCCGAAGTTCAATCCTTTCTTCATCCCGAAGATGATTGCCGACATCGCTGCCGGACAGATCTCTATCATGTATGGTTTCCATGGTCCTAACTATATCACGTCATCTGCTTGTGCTTCTTCTTCGAATGCACTGGCTGATGCCTTTAACCTGATTCGTCTGGGTAAAGCCAACGTGATTGTAGCAGGTGGCGCAGAAGCTGCTATCTGCGAAGCAGGTGTGGGTGGTTTCAATGCCATGAAGGCACTCTCTACCCGTAACGATGAGCCCGAGAAGGCCAGTCGTCCATTCAGTGCCAGCCGTGATGGTTTCATCATGGGCGAGGGTGCAGGTTGTCTGATCCTTGAGGAGCTGGAGCATGCCAAGGCTCGTGGTGCGAAGATCTATGCAGAGATGGTTGGTGCCGGCATGAGTGCCGATGCTCATCATATCACCGCTTCTCATCCTGAGGGACTCGGTGCCAAGCTTGTGATGCAGAGTGCACTTGAGGATGCAGGTATGAAGCCTGAGGAGATTGATTATATCAATGTGCATGGCACTTCTACCCATGTAGGAGATATCTCTGAGGCCAAGGCCATCAAGGAGGTATTCGGTGATGCAGCCTTCAAACTCAACATCTCTTCTACGAAGTCGATGACCGGTCACCTGCTGGGTGCTGCTGGTGCTGTTGAGGCAATGGCTACTGTATTGGCAGTTCAGAACGATATCGTGCCTCCCACCATCAACCATGAGGCTGGTGACGAGGATCCGGAGATTGACTACAATCTCAACACCTTCGGCTTCGGTGGTCATAATGCTTGTGTGGTATTCCGTAAGTATGAGGCTTAATAATATCATTGACAGAATCAAGCTCCCTTTCCGCAAGGAGAAGGAGCTTTTTTCTGCCCTTTACGCTATCCTTGGGTTCTATCCCCACAACATCGAGTATTACAAACAGGCGCTGATGCACAAAAGCATCCGTAAGCGCAATGACAAGGGTAAGCCGTTGAACAATGAACGGCTAGAGTTCCTGGGCGATGCCATACTCGATGCCGTGGTGGGTGATGTAGTCTTTCGCCAATATGATGGTAAACGTGAAGGGTTCTTGACCAATACGCGTTCCAAGTTAGTGTCGCGTGATACGCTGGGCAAGGTTGCCAGTGAGATGGGTTTGGGAGGACTGTTGCTGTCTGCGGGTCACTCCACTTCCCATAACAGCTACGTCGAGGGTAATGCCTTGGAAGCACTTGTGGGGGCTATCTATCTGGATCGCGGCTACGACACTTGCATGTGGTTCTGGGAGCATCGGATACTGGGAAAGTATATCAACATTGACAAGGTGGCCTTCAAGGAGGTCAATTTCAAGTCGAAATTGTTGGAATGGTCGCAGAAGAATCGTGTGCATATGGAGTTCCAGATGCTGAAGCAGAAAAAAGACGATAACGGAAATCCGATCTTCAGTTTCCAGGTATTGCTTGAGGGTGTTGAAGGCGAGCAGGGCACTGGCTATTCCAAGAAAGAGGCACAGCAGCAGGCTGCTAAGGAGACACTTCAGCGCCTGAAGCGGGAACCCCAGTTTGTGGATGCCATCTTTGCTGCCAAGACCAATCGTACGAAGATGGAAGAAGAACCTGCAATGGCTGTACCTGATACGGAACAGGAGCAGGATTTCATCATCGAACAGCCTCGTGAGCAGATCGATGAACAGGTGACTGTTCCTCAAAAGGAGTCTGAGAGCGATGAGGACTATGATCTCTCCGATATCTCCACGAAACCTAAGGAGAAGTCGCGTGAGGAAATCATTGCCGAAGCCGAAGCGGCAGCCTTCTCAGAGGAATAAAATACAAAAAAAACGTAAATTATTCCGCTGTTACGTGGGAATTGCGTATTTTTGCAGGCAAAATTGCGCAATTAATAATGAGTCTGACTCAGATTATAGGAAAAGTGTTCGTACCTCGTCAGCGTGCTTTGGAGAAGCATCTGAATGGGGGAGAGGCATTGCAGCGGGCAGTGCTCGAACACTTGATATCTACAGCCAAGGATACAGAATATGGGCGTAACCATGATTTTGCAGGCATTAAGGGCTATGATGATTTCATGGCTCGTGTTCCTGTGAATACCTATGAGGAACTGAAAGGCGATATCGATCGTATGCGCCAGGGCGAGGCAGATATTCTCTGGCCAGGTCGCGTGAAATGGTATGCCAAGTCATCGGGTACGACGAACGACAAATCAAAGTTTATACCTGTTAGCAACGAGGGTTTGCAGAAGATCCACTATGCAGGAGGTCGTGACTCCGTAGCTCTTTACTTAAGGAATAATCCCAAATCCCGCATGTTCGACGGCAAGGGCCTCATTCTCGGAGGTAGTCATGCGCCTAATTACAACCTGCCAGATTCATTGGTGGGTGATCTTTCGGCCATCCTCATCGAGAATATAAATCCTTTGGTGAATTTGGTGCGTGTACCTAAGAAGCAGACTGCGCTCTTAGGCGATTTTGAGATCAAGCGTGAGAAGATTGCCCGAGAGGCGATGACGAAGAACGTGACGAATATTTCTGGTGTACCCTCGTGGATGCTCTCTGTGCTGACCTGTATGATGGAGATGACAGGCAAGACGCATTTGGAGGAGGTATGGCCTAATATTGAGGTGTTCTTCCACGGCGGTGTGGCCTTCACGCCTTACCGAAAACAGTATGAGCAGCTCATCACCTCGCCCAATATGCATTATATGGAAACCTATAATGCGAGTGAGGGGTTCTTTGGTATTCAGGACGATCCTGCCGATAAGGCCATGCTGCTAATGCTTGATTACGGGGTATTCTATGAATTTATTCCTATGGATGGGGAAGACATTGTGCCTCTTTGGGGCGTGGAGACGGGCAAAAACTATGCGATGGTCATCTCCACCTCGTGTGGTCTCTGGCGCTATGAGATCGGTGACACTGTGCAGTTTACCTCAACCAATCCTTATAAATTCATTATCTCTGGTCGTACGAAGCATTTCATCAATGCCTTTGGTGAGGAGTTGATTGTGGATAATGCGGAGCAAGGACTAGCCTATGCCTGTGAACAGACGGGTGCTGAGGTGTCTGAATACACGGCTGCGCCTGTTTTTATGGACGCTAATGCAAAGTGCCGCCATCAGTGGCTCATTGAGTTTGCGAAGCGCCCGCAGGACTTACAGCAGTTCGCTGATCTGCTCGACCAACGTCTGCAGGAAATCAACAGCGACTACGAGGCTAAGCGTTATAAGAACATCACACTTCAGCATCTGGAGATTGTGGAAGCCCGCCAAAACCTCTTCAATGACTGGCTGAAGCTGCGCGGCAAGTTAGGCGGACAGCATAAGGTGCCCCGTCTGAGTAATTCGCGTGACATCATCGAACAATTATTAAAACTGAATCAATGAGGAAGTTGCTCTATATCTTTTGTATGGCCTGCGTCGTCATTGGCTGCGCACGCATGGGACAGCCTGATGGCGGATGGTATGATGATGACCCACCCGTTGTCATTGGCAGTCATCCTGCTGACCAGTCAACGAATGTCTCTGCCAAGAAGATTACGATCTACTTCAATGAATATATCAAACTTGAGGATGCCACCAATAAGGTGATTGTCTCACCACCACAGTTGGAGATGCCAGAAATCAAGGAGGCAGGAAAACGTATTGTAGTGGAACTACAGGACTCTCTCAAAGCCAACACCACTTATACCATTGACTTCAGTGATGCCATCAGTGATAATAATGAGGGAAACCCGTTGGGAAACTATACCTATAGTTTCTCTACAGGTGATCAGATTGACACGATGGAAGTGTCAGGCTATGTACTCGATGCCAGTAATCTGGAACCGGTGAAAGGCATCCTCGTAGGTCTTTACAATGATCTGGCAGATTCAGCTTTCAAGACCAAGCCGATGCTCCGTGTGTCACGAACTGACAGCCGAGGTCGTTTTGTTATTAAGGGTGTAGCTCCAGGAACTTACTGCTCTTATGCACTGAAGGATGCCGATGGTGACTTCCGCTTGAGTCAGAGGAGTGAGATGATCGGCTTTAACCATGAGACTTACACGCCATCATCGAAGCCCGATGTCCGTACAGACACAATCTGGCGTGACTCGTTGCATATCGACGCCTTGAAACAGACGCCTTATACACATTTTCTGCCCGATGATATTACCCTGTTGGCTTTTACTCCTATCCAGACAGACCGCTATCTGCTGAAGACGGAACGCAAAGAGGCCGAAAAGATCAGTATGTACTTCACTTATGGCCATCCTGACCTGCCTGTCATCAAAGGTCTGAACTTTGATGCCGACAGTGCCTTCGTTATCGAGACCAAGGAACAACAGGACACTATTCACTATTGGTTGCGCGATACTACCCTGATCAATCAGGATACGCTGCGTATGGAGGTGACCTATATGATGACGGATACGCTTGGTAACCTTGTCAGCCAGACCGATACGCTCGAAGCACTTGCAAAGACACCTTATGCTAAGCGCCAGCGGGAACTGAACAAAGAGATAGAGAAATGGCAGAAGGAGCAGGATCGGAAAAAGAAGCGTGAGGAGTCCTATGACTCTATCTATCCTGCGAAGCCTTTGGAGCCGACCTTCAAGATACCTCAGCAGATGGACCCTGATACGAAGATTGAGATTGAGATGCCTACGCCGTTGCAACGTGTAGATACGGCTGCTGTTCATCTCTATTCGATGATTGACTCTGCTTGGTACGAGGCACCATTCACCTTTCAGCCGATACCGCATATGCTTCGCTTCTATAGGATAGAGGGTGATTGGCGGCCAGATACGGAATACAGTTTGGAAATCGACTCCGCAGCTTTTGAGGATATCTACGGGTTTGTCTCCCAGTCATATAAACGAGGTATGAAAGTCAAGAGTCTCGATGAATACAGTACACTAACCATTAAGGTGAGTGGTGTGGCCGACTCCTTACCTCTGCGCGTCAGACTGCTTAACAAGAACGATGGTGTTGTGAAGGAAGTACTTGCCAAGGATGGTGTAGTTCGTTTTGACCACGTTAATCCTGATAAGTACTACCTCAGTGCCTTTATTGATGTTAATGATAATGGTCTCTGGGACACTGGCGACTATGATGAGGATCGTCAGGCAGAGCCGGTCTATTACTATCCCCGTGAGATTGAATGTAAGGAGAAATGGGATGTTACACAGCAGTGGAATCTCACGGCTTTGCCTCGTTATAAGCAGAAGCCATACGCCATCACCAAACAGAAGGCCGATGGCGAGAAGAAATTGAAGAATCGTAATGCCGACAGAGCCCGTGAGCTTGGCATCGAATATATTAAGAAAACTAATTTGGTTGAGAAGGAAGAAAAATAATATGAAGAAGATATTTGCAATCATCTGCTTGTGTTGTGGCCTGTCCATGACTGCAGTTGCCCAGTGTGGTATTGAGAATACGGCTTTTAAGTCTGGTGAGTTACTTTCATACGACCTATATTTTAACTGGAAGTTTATCTGGATGAAGGTGGGCTCTGCCGAGATGGATACCAGACTTTCGAAGTTTGAAGGTCAGGATGCCTGGAAGTCTTATCTGATTACCCGTGGCAACAATAAGCTCGACAAGTATTTTATGATGCGCGATACGCTACTGTCCTACTGCGATAAGAATCTCTCACCGCTCTATTTCCGCAAGGGAGCCCGTGAAGGTAGCAGATACTATGTGGATGAGATATGGTACAGCTATCCGCGTGGTTTTAGTAAACTGAAGAAGCATCGCATTGACGCCGACGGTGAACAGCACTGGAAGACCTCAGAGTATAATGCCTGTATCTATGATATGATGTCGATCTTCCTTCGTGCGCGTAACTTCGATTGCTCTAAAATGAAGAAGGGTGATATCATCCCTATGCCTATTAGTGATGCCCGTAGTCTGACAAATTCCTGGTTGGAGTTCCGAGGCAAGGAGAACTTCAAGATGAATGGGACAAAGGAGAAGTTCCGCTGTCTTGTTTTCTCATTCTATGAGCGTGAAGATAACAAGAGCCATGAGCTGATCCGTTTCTTTATCACTGACGATCAGAACCATATACCAGTACGCCTCGACATGTTCCTGAGTTTTGGATCAGCCAAGGCGTTCCTGAAAGAGTATAAGGGGATTCGCAGTGCGATGACCTCAAAGATCAAATAGGCTATTCATTCTCTGCGTCAAACTTAGCCAGTTTATCCAGATAATACTGACGCAGGACCTGCCACTTGTAGTAGGGCCAGTTGTCGGTTTGGGCAGGCATGTAGGCTTCCCGTTCATTTAACAGGGCTTTCACCAGGATGTCACCATCACCTTTCTTGGGTCTGTAGAACACCAGTTGGATGTTACAACCCATTGGGAAGATGCGGTAGTTGCGCCAGTATTTGTCCAACTCATCAAGGTTCTCCACAGCCATTCCGCAGTTATCAAGTTCCAGCAGACAAGCCAGTGGCATCACACAAACCTCATGACCAAAGCGCAGGGTAGCTTGGGTCTGAGTAATGGTGTCAGCAGTCTCAATGATATTCTTCAGCAGGTTTCGCTGGCTGAACGGCATTTTCTGACCAGAGACGGGTGCTGGACCATAATCCAGATACCATCCGATGTTTCGGATGCGCCATTGGTCATAAATCTCTTCATCGGTGAAGAGTGACAGCAGTTCGATGTCGGTATCGTGACTCTGCATATTGGCAGCTACGTCAAACAGACGACGCATGAAATCACCAGCTGCCACATTATCACGCACCCAATCCTCGTCGTTGAAGAGAACTTTGATTAGACGCTCCGGATGTGTATATTTCTGTTTGTAGATCTTTTCCTCTTTGTCGCCTGTACCTTTGCCCATCTGTTTCACGATGCCATCCCAGGGTTGGTTCAGATAATACTGAAGGCTCTCACTTACGTCATTGTGTATTTGAGCCGTGGGATTAGCGGCTGCCAACTCCTCACATTCCGCAATCATCGAGAGGATACAACGGAAGACTGTTGTGCTACGTGCATCAATCTTCACGTCTTTGTGCTTGAAGATCTCCGGGAAGTTCTGGGTCATGCGTTTGCCGATACCATGGTGCTGGCGCTCACCGACAGTAGTCAGGTCGCCAAGACGTTTGATGGTGGTAGGGAAGAAGGCTTCCAACTTCTTCAAAGTCTCTTCGCCTACAGGTGTCAGCTTGCCAGCCATACGGGCATCTTTCAGCGTGTTGATAGGTAGGGTGTATTCGCCTTCCCAGATTAGCCACCGTGAACCATGTCGTCCGTAATGACTCATATAATAAGGTTCATATCCCTTAGGTGCAGGCGTCAGTGCCTTGGTAGGCAACTGACGGTCGTAATCCAGATAATTACTACCTGACAGATAACGGTTTGCAGCGATTTCATCCTTGGCGGATGTTTCAAATACGGGTGTTTTTTGTGATTGAACAGTCATCGAACAGCCGATGACCATGAATAGTAATAAGCTTTTCTTCATATTCTTTGGTTTGTTATTTTGGTTTCAGACTGCAAATATAAGGAAAAAAGTGCGTCCTTCCAAGTGAACAGACCATTTTTTATACAAATAATTTGTATAGTTCAAAATACTGCCGTACCTTTGCACCGTCAAAAGACAAAAGTATAAATTCTAAACATTCACATAAGCACCATGATACAGTCAATGACAGGCTACGGTAAAGCAGTCGTAGCGTTTAAGGAAAAGAAGATTAACGTAGAAGTCAAATCGCTGAACTCAAAGCAGCTTGACCTGAATACCCGTATAGCACCTCTCTACCGTGAAAAGGAAATGGAGATCCGTCAGATGGTTGCCGAGGCTGTAATCCGAGGTAAAGTGGATTTGAGTGTATGGGTAGAGAAGGACATGGCTGTGGATGCCACACCGATCAATGCAGCATTGGTAGAGAACTATTTCCAGCAGATGAAATCCATCTCTGACAAGACAGGTATCCCTATGCCAGAGGATTGCTTCTATACACTTCTCCGTATGCCTGATGTGCTGACGAAGACAGAGACGGAAGTCCTTGACGAAGAGGAATGGCTCGTTGTTCGGGAAGCTGTGGAGGAAGCACTGAAGAATTTGGTTGACTTCCGTACTCAGGAGGGAGCAGCCTTGCAGAAGAAGTTTACCGAGAAGATCGATAATATCGCCTGTCTGTTGGCAGAGATCGAACCATTCGAGAAGAGCCGTGTTGAGAGAATTAAGGCACGCATCATTGATGGTCTTCAGCAGATTCCTGGTGTGGAGTACGACAAGAACCGTTTGGAACAGGAGCTGATCTATTATATTGAGAAACTTGATATCAGTGAAGAGAAGCAGAGATTAGCCAATCACCTGAAGTATTTCCGTGATACGATGAACGAGCCTGCTGGACAGGGAAAGAAACTTGGATTCATAGCCCAAGAGATGGGCCGTGAGATCAATACTACCGGTTCGAAGTCGAATCAGGCCGAGATGCAGAACATCGTGGTGAAGATGAAGGATGAACTGGAACAGATTAAGGAACAAGTATTGAACGCATTGTAATATGAGAGGCAAATTAATTATATTCTCAGCTCCAAGCGGTACGGGGAAGTCAACCATCATCTCGTGGCTGATGAAGGAGCATAAGGAGTTGAATTTGGCTTTTTCTATCTCCTGCACGTCTAGAGCGCCAAGAGGTACCGAACAGAATGGGGTGGAGTATTTCTTTCTGACCCCAGAGGAGTTCCGTACACGAATCGAGGATGATGAATTCTTGGAGTATGAGGAGGTTTATACTGATCGCTTTTATGGCACATTGAAGTCGCAGGTGGAGAAGCAGTTGGAGGCAGGACAGAACGTGGTGTTCGACGTTGATGTGAAGGGTGGTGTGAATATCAAGAAGTTCTATGGTGACGAGGCCCTGAGCATTTTTATCCAACCACCTTCGGTCAACGAGCTGCGCCGTCGCCTGGAGAATCGTGCCACAGATGCTCCAGATGTCATAGATCAACGTATCGCAAGGGCGGAGTTTGAACTCACTTTTGCGGATAAGTTTGATAAGGTGGTTATCAACGACATTTTGGAATATGCTGAAGCTGATGCCTTGTCGGCTATCCAACAATTCTTGTCAAAAGAGTAATTCATATATTAAATGATAAAGACGGGTATCTTTGGCGGATCATTCAATCCTATCCACAACGGACACATCTCTTTAGCCAGACAACTGAAAGAGAAGGCAAGTCTTGATGAGGTATGGCTGATGGTGTCGCCTCAGAACCCCATGAAGCAACAAGCCGACCTGCTTAGTGATGAGGTCCGTCTGCAGATGGCCCGTTTGGCTTTGGAGCATGAGACGGATATCGTGGCCAGTGACTATGAGATCCATCTGCCCAAACCGTCTTATACGTGGCTTACCCTTCAGGCTTTGAGCCGTGATTATCCCGATCGTCAGTTTGTGTTGATGTTAGGGGGTGACAATTGGGCCATCTTCGACAAGTGGTATCATGCTGATGATATTCTTCAGAATTATCAGTTGGTGGTTTATCCGCGGCGCGATGCACAAACGAAGCAGAAGAAGGTATTGCCTGCATCCGTTATGATGGTTGAGGCTAAGTTGCTTGATATCAGCAGCACGGAGATTCGTCAACGTATCCGCGAGGGACGTAGCATCCAGAAACTGGTGCCGCCATCGGTAGCAGCATTCATCAGGCAGGAAGGTTTATATGTTTAAACGACTACATATCAGTAAATGGCTGGGAGGGCTGTTCGCACCGATAGAGAAAAACGATGCGTTCTTTGTCTTTATGTTCGTGTTGGGTTATCTTTGTACCCAACTCGAAATCATGCCCTATTATCTGCGCGATCGTGGGGCAAAGCCTTATGAGTTGTCAGTCCCTGAGCTATTTCTGGATATCTATATCGTTTGCGTCTTGCTGACATTGATTCCCCGTCGAATTCGTATCTTTGTCAAGGCACTGCTTTATGTGCTCTTCTATGGTGTGGCCATGGTGGATATGTACTGCTATGAGCGCTTTGAATCAACCCTCACTCCTACAATGTTGATGCTGGTAAGCGAAACGACCCCCCAGGAGGCTGGTGAGTTCCTGGCTGGTTATCTCAATTGGGAGGTCATAAAATCCCAGGTAGGGTGGGTGCTGTTACTGATCATGATCCATATCCTTTGGACAGCTCTCCGTTGTTGGTTGGGCGACTTCAGGCAGAAGATGATACTGCCTAAGGTTAATCCTGCAGTTATAACTGGCTTTAAGGCTTTCTTTAGTCTGGTTGTTGCATATCTTCTTTGTGTCTGTGTATCACAGACGTGGGACAATAAGGTGGCAATGCACCGTATGTTTACTTATGATACGGTTGGTCAGGTGGAGCATGAACTCACTCGAAAGGATCAGGCGAATCTTTATGTCCCCATTTACCGGTTAGCTTTCAGTATTTATGCCAATCATTTGGCATCCCATCAGTTGGTACAGTTGGAGGCTGCCAGCGAGAAGATCCAGATTGACAGTTGCAGTTATCGTGTGCCCAATATCGTATTGGTGATCGGCGAGAGTTACAATAAGTACCACTCCCAACTTTATGGTTATAATAAGCCCACGACACCCTTCCAGAAAGAGATGGCTGAACAGGGCAGTCTGGTGCCCTTTACTGATGTGGTGGCACCTTGGAACCTCACGAGTTTTGTCTTTAAGCATGTCCTGTCACTTCATGCCATCGGCGATAGCGGCGAATGGTGTGATGCGCCGCTTTTCCCAGAGGTATTCCGTAAGGCTGGCTATCACGTGACCTTTATCACTAATCAGTTCCAGTCGAAGGCTAAAGAGGCTGTTTATGACTTCAGCGGGGGCTTCTTCCTGAATAATCCTGAGATGAGTCAGCGACAGTTTGACACTCGCAATACCAGCCTTTACCAATTTGACGATGGGGTACTGAAGGCCTATGATCAGTTGAAGACAAAAGATGAGCATAACTTGGTCATTCTGCATCTGATGGGTTCACATGTGGAATATAGAGCTCGTTATCCACAACCTGCCCGTCGTTTCTTCACGCCTCAGAATGCCAATCGTCCAGAGCTCTCTGTCAAGCAACGCTATATCCTCTCTGATTATGACAACTCTGTGCGTTACAACGACTCTATCATGAATGCCATTACCCAACGCTTCATCGATAAGGATGCTGTGGTCATCTATATGCCTGATCATGGTGAGGAGATTTTCGATGGTTCACCTTTTATGTATGGTCGTATGCATGGCGCTAACATTGACTACCGTCTGGCTCGCAACGAGATGGAGATTCCGTTCTGGATCTGGGGCTCACCCCAATATATCGAAAATCATCCTTATGGCTGGCAGGCTATCCAGCAAGCAAAGGATCGTCCGATGATGACTGATGTGTTGCCCCATCTCTTGCTCTATCTGGGTGGTATCTCCACACCAGCCTATCGTCCTGAGTACAACGTGATCGCACCCGAGTACGATACGAGGCGAACTCGAATTCTAAAGGGTACAACAGATTATAATACATTGAAGAAGAAATGAAAGAGATACTGACACGGACTGAATGTACAGCGATGAAAGGCATAGCCATCCTTGGCATCATGCTTCATAATTACTGCCATTGGCTGAAGGGCATCACCCGTGAGAACGAATATACGTGGAGCCAATGGAAGAACGATCAGCTGTGGGCGGTTTTCAATCAGCCCGATGAGTTGCTACCCATGCATCTTGTATCCTATTTCGGTCATTATGGGGTGCCTGTCTTCCTCTTTCTCAGTGGTTTCGGACTCGTGATGAAATATGAGAAGGGAAACCTCCAAGACGTAAATTATTGGCGGTTTGTACGTTACAACTATCTGAAACTGTTCCGCATCTTCATTGTGGGCTTTGTTTTGTTCACGATGTTCGATGCCTTCACCCCAGGCATCCATCGCTATCAGGCCCATGAGGTCATCGCAATGATAGGTATGTTCGCCAACTTCCTCGAACATCCCTCACAGGTTGTGTGGCCTGGTCCCTATTGGTATTTCAGTGTCACCTTACAGCTCTATATCCTTTATCGTTTGTTGCTATATCGCCGTCATTGGGGTATCACGGTCGTGCTGATGGCCTTGTGCTGGTTATGGCAAGTGGCTTATCTCGACGATGCAGAGACTTTGGAGCGTCTGCGCTATAACCTTGTAGGTGGTATGTTGCCCTTCGGACTCGGTGTCCTAACAGCCAGACTTCAGAACACAGGTTTCTGGGCTTCTTTTAGTCAGAACAGAGTAGCTTTCTTTGGTATCTTATTGTTGTCGGTGGCTCTCATCTTTGTCATGTGTTTGCATATTCAAGCCTGGCTCTGGGTTCCAGCATTGATTGTTGTTGGAACGATAGCACTTGTCAAACTGCTGCCTGAAAGCATCATGACTTATGTTGTTTGGATAGGCACCATCTCTGCAGCTATCTTCGTCACCCATCCGTTAGTGCGTAAAGTGTTTGTGCGTCCTTATATTCAGGACGATCTGTATGCAGGCCTGTTGCTTTATTTTGTGGCAACACTGTTCCTGTCGTGGCTTGTGAAAAAGATTATCGATCAGATGCCTAGTCCAAAGCTATGAGAAAAGTATATGCTTTCGATTTCGATGGGACTCTGACCACCAGTGACACCCTGTTGGCATTTATCCGCTATGCCAAAGGCACCCCCGCCTTTGTATGGGGATTCCTGTGTCATGCCCATCTGCTGGTACTGATGAAACTGAAACTTTATCCGAACTGGAAGGCCAAGCAGAAAGTCTTCTCCTATTTCTTTAAGGGAATGACTATTGAAGCGTTTAATTCCCTTTGCCAGCGTTTTGCTGTTGATAGTCGTTCCCTGTTACGTCCCAAGGGACTCCAGTTAGTAGCGCAAGCGCAGGCGGAGGAAGCCGATACACTCATTGTGAGTGCGAGCATCGACAACTGGGTGCAGCCTTTTTTCCCTCAAGTGAAGGTATTGGGCACACAGATAGAAGTCAAAGATGGTCGTCTCACGGGTTGTTTCCTCACAAAGAACTGTTACGGTCAGGAAAAGGTGAACCGCATTCTTGCCCTTTATCCTGACCGCAACACTTACCACCTCATAGCTTATGGCGACAGTCGAGGTGATAAGGAACTACTCGCTTTCGCTGACGAGGCGTATTATCAAGCCTTGTAATTATTCTGCCTCAAGCAGGAGCACACGACTGCTCCAGTCGCTCTTCTGCGACCATTCCGGATTCAGGTTATAGGGAATCTCCAAACCGTGATTCATCAGATACTCACCGCTGAAGGTCTGCCCTTCGATATCCATAGGTTTCAGGTCGATGCGGTTCAACTCGCGTACCTTATATATTTTATTGGCATTCAAACCTGCCATTTTGACACGTGGCAGATGTTCGTTCTGGAATGATTCCGTCTTCCACCAGAAGAACACGCTCTTGGTCTTCTCTTCGTTCACATACATCAGTGAGGCGAGTCCCTGCTTGTCATAAGGAGACACCAGACGGTAGATATCACCAAACTGCACCACAGGACGAATCTCCTTATACTCCTTGATAGCCTGACGACAGAGCGCTTTCTCGGCTTCGCTCATGTTCTTGGGCTGGATTTCCATACCCAGACGTCCGCTCATAGCTACATCAATACGATATTTCAGTGAGGTGGTACGATAGACGGTGTGGTTAGGTGTAGCCGAGATATGCGACGCCATTGCGATGGCAGGGAAGAAGTAGCTGGTGCCCCACTGCATATAGATACGCTGGAGGGCATCGGTATTGTCGGATACCCAGAACTCATCAAAATAAGGTAACACGCCCCAGTTGGCTCGTCCACCACCAGAGGCACAGGCCTGGATGGTGAGGTCAGGATACTTGGCGCGGATGCGCTCACAGGTCTTTTGGAAACCACGATGATATTCGATATTGAGGTGGCTTTGGTCGTTCATCGTCAGATACTGCGAACCATGATTTAGGATGGGCATGTTGGCATCCCACTTGATATAGTCAATCTCTGGATACTTCGTCATGAGGTCATCGACGATAGAGAAGACAAAGTCCTGCACCTTAGGATTCGACATGTCGAGCACTACCTGTGTACCACCACGACCCAACACGGGCTCGCGCTTCGGTGCCTTCACAATCCAGTCAGGATGAGCCTCGTAAAGCTCACTGACCGTATTCGCCATCTCAGGCTCAATCCAGATACCGAACTTGATACCATGTTTTTTCGCATCGCGCAACAGCCCCTCAATGCCCTCAGGCAGTTTGTTCTTATCGACCACCCAGTCGCCAAGTGAAGAGTTGTCAACCTTACGAGGATACTTGTCGCCAAACCAGCCATCATCCATTACAAATAGTTCACCGCCCATCGAGGCAATGTCGCCCATCATCTGGTCCATCCCCTCTTGATTGATATCGAAATAGACACCTTCCCAAGAGTTCAACAGGATCTTTCGCTCTTTGTCGCCATGCATAAGCATATATTTTCTACCCCATTTGTGGAAATTGCGAGAGACACCAGACAGTCCGCACTTCGAGAAACTCAGAGCTACCTTGGGAGTTACAAAGGTCTCGCCCTTCTTCAGATGGTACTCAGAGTTATCAGGGTTGATACCTGCGAAGAAATAATGGTATTCTGTATCGTCGGTATCAATCTTTAATTGGAAATTGCCGCTATAACAGAGGGCAGCACCGATGACGTCGCCCTTGTTTTCCTGTCCTTTGCCGTCAAGCGAGAACATCACCTCTGCGTGGTCGGTATGCGAGTTACGTGTACCATCTTTATTCTTGATGACCTTTTCACCAGGCAATACGGGCTCCTCCACAAGACGGGCCTCGTTAGCCCAAGAGCCATAGAAATGCGACATCCACACATTGCCGCGACGGATGGGCAGGCTGATGGAGGCAAATTGCGTCAGGGTGACAGGCTTGGCCTCACCATTCCGGATCTCCGTCCAGGTCTCGATCATATCCTCCTCCACAAAAGCCTTGTAACAGAGATCAACAGTAGTGGGATACACAGGATCCTTCATACGGATATGGATTGTCTGACCTTCTTTCTTTACCTCACCTGTCGCAATAAGGACCGTTGACAGATTGCCATCTGAATGACACATGGCGAGAGCAGCCTCTGCCGGACAGTTCATGCCATAGGCAGGATAGGCATCCATCCTGCCGTTGCGAGGTGTCTGCATGTGTGTCAGGTCATAGTCGCTCAGTTTGGCACCATAATATACATACTGGGGTTGTTTGCCTTCGTCCACGTTCAGAACCATCGTAGTGTTCTTAGTTTGGATCGTCACCTGTTCAGCCACTGCTGCTTGGGCACTGACCAGGAGTACTGTAAAGAATAGAATTTTCTTCATCATGTTGGTTTTGGGCTATTAATATTATGAATCTGAGTGCAAAGATACGAAAAGTTGAGAGCAAAACAAAAGAATTATATCTTTTTTGCGACAGAAATTGAAGTTATGTTCCGAATCTGTCGCAGAAAAGTTTTCGTGTCGCTACAACAGTGAGGAAAATTTTCAAAAAAGTTTGGAATGTGGCGAAAGTCGTCGTACCTTTGCAGTGTCAAAAGTCAACAAAGCGACTCGCGACAGAGAAATGAAGTGAATTTAAAAAAGGTATAGTATTAACAATTTAAAGTAAAGAAAGGAAAA
>CADCBZ010000027.1 GCA_902799765.1 uncultured Prevotellaceae bacterium | reverse complement strand
AGCCAGGATCAAACTCTCCACTGTACATTGTATTTTTGGAGATATGCTGCCGTGACACGGCAGCACACTCAACTTTTCTCTGTCTCAGAACGACTATCCAAGATTCTTTTCAGAAAGGTTGCTTGCGCGACCTTTCAAAGAATTGAAACGGTTTGTTTCTTTTTTACCCAAGTACTTCGAAAAGTACTCGCTTCTTGTACTACTTCTGTCTATGTAAATCTTTCAAAGAACTCTTTCTTCAACTCTCGATTTCTCGAAAGCGGGTGCAAAGGTACGACTATTTTCGAAACTAACAAAACTTTTCCAAACTTTTTTTCTATTTTCGGCCGATTATTTTTCGTCTCTTGATTCGTATCAATTATAAAAATGGTATTTACCTTATTATATATAATATAAATGCCTTTGCTACCTAGGCGCTACCTAGGCGCTACCTTAGCGCTACCTTAGCGGAACCTTAGCGGAACCTTAGCGCTACGATAGCCCTTGCTACGTTAATTTCTGATAAAACGATGGCTATTGACAAAAAAATGCGTACCTTTGCACCTTATTAAATATAAGAGACAAAATAGACATGGCAACGATATTACATATAGAGACCAGTACGGACGTTTGTTCGGTAGCCGTTTCAGAGGACGGGCAGGTGATCTTCGACCAAGAAGACCACAGCGGTCCTAATCATGCGGAGCGACTGGGGACGATGGTTGACGAAGCCCTCTCGTTCACCGATAACCATGCTATCCCCTTCGATGCCGTCGCCGTGAGTTGCGGTCCCGGCTCCTATACAGGGCTCCGTATCGGTGTATCGATGGCAAAGGGTGTGTGCTATGGACGGAACCTGAAGCTGATTGCCGTACCGACCCTGGAACTATTGTGCGCACCCGTCCTGCTTCGGGAGATCCCTGAAGAGAATGCACTGCTCTGTCCGATGCTTGATGCTAGAAGGATGGAAGTGTATGCCGGCATCTACAACCGGGCACTAAAACCCGTCAGACCTATCCAGGCCGACATCGTGGACGGAGACACCTACAAAGCGTATCTGGATGAGCACCCCGTCTATTTCTTCGGCAACGGTGCCCAGAAATGTCAGGATGCCATCCGTCATCCGAATGCCCATTTCATTGAGAACATCAACCCGATCGCCAAATGGATGCAGCCTTTGGCAGAGAAACGGTTCCTGAACGAGCAGTTTGAGGACGTGGCCTATTTCGTACCGTTCTACCTGAAGGATTTTGTAGCGAAGAAGCCGAAAGACTTATTGAAGATTGAAAATTGAACATGATTATTTATGGATATTAAAGGATTAGATTACAACACACAGCGTGAGAAGCTGATTATGCCCGAGTATGGACGGGAGATTCAGAAGATGGTGGAGTATGCCTGCGAGCTTCCTACCAAGGAAGAACGTCTGCAGTGCGCCCAAGCCATCATCCGACAGATGGAGACCAAGAACCCCCAACTCAAGCAGAATGCCGATTTCGAGCAGACCCTCTGGGATCATCTGTATCTGATGAGTCACAGAGAGTTGGAGATCGACTGGCCCTACGACGTATCGGAGGCAGACAAGATCCTCAGCAAACCCACTCCTATCAAGCCACCGAAGGAGGAGCTCAAACTGCGCCACTACGGGAAGTTGATCTGTCAGCTCTTCGAGAAACTCAAGACCATGCCTGCCGGTGAGGAGCGTGACGCACTGACCTACTATACCGCCAACCAGATGAAGCGTGACCTGATGACCTGGGGACACGGTTCGATGGACGACGAGAAGGTGGCTGACGATCTGGCACACTTCACCGACGGCGTCATCCAACTGGACCTGAATGCCTTCAAGTTCAATATGATCGCCGTTGCAGATGACAGTAGTAAGAAGAACAAAAAGAAAAAATAACCAAGAATGGCATCATTCATCATCGAGGGCGGACATCTGCTAAAAGGCACCATTACCCCGCAGGGCGCGAAGAACGAGGCACTGCAGGTGATCTGTGCCACCCTGCTGACCCATGAGGCAGTGACGATTCAGAACATCCCCGACATCCGGGACGTGAATAACCTCATCCAGTTGCTGTGCGACATCGGTGTGAAAGTGTCACGTGGCGATGCCGGCACCTACACCTTCCAGGCAGACAGTCTGAATCTGGCCTACCTGGAGAGCGACGAGTTTGTGATGAAATGTGCCGAACTGCGTGGCAGTGTAATGATGATCGGTCCATTACTCGCCCGTATGGGCAGGGCGGTGATTACCAAACCCGGCGGCGACAAGATCGGACGTCGCCGACTCGACACCCACTTCCTCGGTTTCGAGAAACTCGGTGCCAGGTTCAACCGTATCGAGGGACGCGAGGTCTATGAGATTGCCGCCCAGAAACTCAAGGGTAACTATATGTTACTCGACGAAGCTTCGGTGACGGGTACTGCCAACATCGTGATGGCTGCCGTCTTCGCGAAAGGGACGACTACCATCTATAACGCCGCCTGTGAGCCCTATCTCCAGCAACTGTGTCAGATGCTGAACCAGATGGGTGCCCAGATCAGCGGTATCGGTTCGAACCTTCTGACGATCGAGGGTGTGAAAGCGTTGCACGGCACGACCCATCGTATCCTGCCGGATATGATCGAGGTGGGTTCATTCATCGGTATGGCAGCCATGTGTGGCGACGGCATCCGTATCAAAGAGGTCTCGCTGAAGGATCTCGGCATCATCCCCGATGCTTTCAGGAAGTTAGGTGTCAAGATCAAGGTGGAAGGCGACGACCTGGTGATTCCCCGTCAGAAGCACTACGAGATACAGTCGTTTATCGACGGTACGATCATGACGCTCGCCGACGCCCCCTGGCCAGGTCTGACACCGGACCTGTTGTCGGTACTCATCGTGGT
Source organism: uncultured Prevotellaceae bacterium (assembly GCA_902799765.1). Classification (GTDB taxonomy): domain Bacteria; phylum Bacteroidota; class Bacteroidia; order Bacteroidales; family Bacteroidaceae; genus Prevotella. The sequence goes on along the minus strand of CADCBZ010000027.1, from coordinate 46,289 downwards.
GGCTACACAGGCCAGAGGCAGTGTGCTGTTCCACCAGAAGATGTTTGAGAGTCGTCTGTTCTTCGTTGATAAGCTCATCGACATGGGTGCCCAGATTATCCTATGCGATCCGCACAGAGCCGTCGTCGTGGGACACGACCGGAAGATCACGCTGCGCGGCGGTAGGATGACGAGTCCGGATATCCGTGCCGGTATCGCCCTGCTGATTGCCGCCATGAGCGCCACAGGCACGAGCCGTATTGACAACATCGAACAGATAGACAGAGGTTATGAGCATATCGAGGACCGTCTGAATGCCCTCGGTGCAAAAATCACAAGAGGATGATCAGACGAGAAGAGGTGTATAAGATCGGCAGACTGGGTAAAACGCATGGTGTGAGGGGGGAGATTTCCTTCCTGCTCGACGATGACGTGTTTGACCGTACGGATGCCGACTATCTCATTCTCGACATCGACGGCATCCTGGTGCCTTTCTTCATCGAGGAATACCGTTTCAAGACCGACAGCAACGCCCTGATGAAGTTCGACGGCATCGACACCCAGGAGCGCGCCAGGGAGTTGACAGGCTGCGACGTGTATTTCCCCCGTTCGCTGTCCGACGAAGATGAGACCAACGTCTCCTGGGCAGAGCTCGTGGGCTACAGTCTCATCGACAGCAACAGCGGAAAGACCATCGGCGAGATTGCCGCCATCGACGACACCACCATCAACATCCTGTTTGAACTGACTAACGGGAAACTCATCCCCGCCTCAGAAGAGCTGATACAACAGATCGATACAAAACGACATCAAATAGAAATCAATCTGCCGGAAGGCATCTTGGAATTGTAGAAGTGAAAAATGAAAAGTGAAAATATGAAGAAGCAAATTGCCATACTCGGTTCTACCGGGTCCATTGGAACACAGGCCCTCGAAGTAATTGAGGAACATGCAGACTTATATGAAGTCTATTGTCTGACAGCCAACAATAAAGTTCAGCAGCTGGCAGAACAGGCCCATAAGTTCAAGCCCGCCGCCATCGTCATTGCCAACGAACAGCGTTACGACGAGCTGAAGGCGCTGATGAGCGACCTGCCCGACATCAAGGTCTATGCCGGTGCCCAGGCACTTGACGAGATCGTGGAGGCAGGTCCCATCGACATGGTGCTCACCGCCATGGTGGGTTTCTCAGGTCTCAACCCCACCATCCATGCCATCAAGGCTGGCAAGACCATCTGTCTGGCCAACAAGGAGACACTGGTCGTGGCCGGAGAATTAATCCTGCAACTCGCCCAGCAGTACCACACCCCCATCCTGCCTGTCGACAGTGAGCACTCTGCCATCTTCCAAAGTCTGGTCGGTGAGGATCAGAACCCCATCGAGAAGATCCTGCTCACGGCCTCAGGCGGTCCGTTCCGTCTGAAGTCGATGGAAGAGATTGCCCACGTGACGAAGGCCGACGCCCTGCGCCACCCGACATGGGATATGGGTGCGAAGATCACCATCGACTCTGCTTCGATGATGAACAAGGGTTTCGAGGTGATCGAGGCCAAGTGGCTCTTCGGGGTAGAAGCTGACAGGATTCAGGTGCTGGTTCACCCACAGTCGATCGTGCACAGTGCCGTCCAATTCCAGGATGGTAGTGTGAAGGCGCAGTTGGGTGTGCCCGACATGCGTCTGCCGATCCAGTATGCGTTCTCATTCCCCCAGCGTCTGCATCTGAGTGGTGAGCGCCTCGACCTGTTTAAGGCACAGCATCTGGAGTTCTTCGAGCCCGACCTGAATAAGTTCCGTTGCTTAGCCCTCGCCTTCGAGGCTATCAAGAAGGGCGGTAACATGCCCTGTATCGTGAATGCGGCCAATGAGATCGTGAACCGTGGTTTCCTGGAGGACAAGTGCGGTTTCCTGCAGATGGGCGACATTATTGCAGAGACCATGCAGCTTGCCACCTTCGACAAGGAGCCCTCTTACGATACCTATATCGCCACCGATGCCGAGGCACGTCGTATCGCGACTGAACTGATGAACAAATAAATAGAATAAGGTAAAAAGATTATGGATATATTTTTGATACGTCTGTTGCAGTTTATGCTTGCAATCGGACTTTTGGTGCTGCTCCATGAAGGCGGACACTTTTTCTTTTCGAAACTCTTCGGTGTACGCGTCGATAAGTTCTATCTGTTCTTCGACCCCGGCATCGGCAAATGGGACGGTAGTCTCTTCAAATGGAAGCCCAAGAACAGCGATACCCAGTATGGTGTCGGCTGGCTCCCCCTTGGCGGCTACTGTAAGATCGCCGGCATGATCGACGAGAGTTTCGATACCGAACAGATGAAACAACCCGAACAGCCGTGGGAGTTCCGTGCAAAACCTGCCTGGCAACGTCTGCTGATCATGATCGGCGGTGTGCTGGTGAACTTCCTACTGGCCCTGTTCATCTACTCGATGATCCTCTTCTACTGGGGCGACACCTATATCCCCGTGAAGGACATGACCATGGGTATGAAGTTCAACACCGAAGCCAAGCAATACGGTTTCAAGGATGGTGATATCCTCGTCGGTACAGACCTGGGCGCCTTCAAGGACTTCTCTGCCGACCTCTTCAGGGATCTCTCTGAAGCCAAGCGCGTGGATATCATCCGCGACGGACAGGCGATGAGTCTGCAGTTGCCAGGTGATATCAACCTGCTCGGTATGCTGAAGGCAGAGCCACCCTTCGTCAGTCCTTTCGTCCCTGCCGAGATCGACAGCGTGATGGATGCCTCTCCTGCCGCCAAGATCGGACTGCGGAAAGGTGACAAGATTGTGGCACTTAACGGTAAAGACATCGACTCCTATAATGAGTTCACCAACCAGATCGGTATTCTGAGCGACATGATGACAGGTGCCAAGACGACGGCTGACAGTATGAAGTTGCGTACCGTCACGATGGTGATTGCCCGTGAGAGCAAGACCGACACCCTGACCACGATGCTGACACCCGACCTGAAGGTAGGTTTCTTCGTGAAGAGCATAGCAGGCCTCTACCAGCCCGTCACGAAGGACTACGGTTTCTTCGAGAGTTTCCCTGCCGGTATCAAATACGGCTGGAACGTGCTTACCGGCTATATAGGTGACATGAAATACGTGTTCACCGCCGACGGTGCTAAGTCGCTCGGTGGATTCGGTGCCATCGGCAGCCTCTTCCCCCCAATGTGGGACTGGTACATGTTCTGGAAGATGACCGCCTTTCTCTCCATCATCCTCGCCTTCATGAACATCCTGCCCATCCCCGCCCTCGACGGTGGCCATGTGCTGTTCCTGTTCTATGAGATGATCACCCGTCGCAAACCCTCAGAGACCTTTATGATCCGTGCCGAATATGTAGGCTTCGGTATCCTGATTCTCCTGATGGTCGTGGCGAACCTGAATGATATTCTCCGCTGGCTGGGGTATATGTGATGGTTGAGGTGATGATGACACTCTTTGCCCTGGTGGTTGTCGGCTACATCGCCGGCAAGCTAGGGTATCTTGGCGGCGATTTCGACAGACAGCTGTCACGACTTGTCATCAACATCACCTGTCCTGCCCTCATTCTCTCTTCAGCCATGAACGGTACGCTGCCTGACAGACGGTATATCCTGCCCCTGTTAGGCATCAGCGTCATCACCTATCTCATACTGACCGGCGTCGCCCTCTTCCTGCCTCGTTACATGACCACTAAGCAGGAAGATGAGGGAACCGTCGGTTTCGCCCTGATGTTCGGTAATGTGGGGTTCATGGGTTATCCCGTTGTCGCCTCCATCTTCGGTCATCAAGCCGTTTTCTATGCCGCTGTCCTTAATGTGGTCAACACCTTTGCCGTCTTTACTGTCGGCACGATTCTCATCACCGGCAAGAACGAGGTAGAGGGTCATCGGTTTCAGAAGAAGGTACTCTACAGCACACCGATGTTAGCCGCCTATCTCACGATGCTTATCGTCGCCTTGGAGATTGACAACATCCCTACCGTAATCAGTCAACCGACTCATCATCGGCTCCTCGATGTCACAGCTCTCACTCCGGATGATGTTGGGCAACCGCACCGTCTATCTCACCACCCTCATGCGTCTGTTGGTCGTTCCCCTGTCGATGTACTATCTCTGCCGCGCCATCGGATTCTCTGAGACCGTGGTCCATATCAACACCGTGGTCATCGCCATGCCCGTAGCCACCTACGGCACCATTCTCTGTCTGCGTCATGAGAAAGATGCCACCCTGATGACAGAGGTGACCTTCATCACCACACTCTTCTCGATGCTGACCATCCCCTTGTTGGTGATGTTCTTCTTATAAGCAAGCAATAAACTGCCCCGATGATCACATACGTCATCCACACCTGTAACAGGGTTGGATGCAGTCCTTCGATGCTGGCCCCGGGGAGTGTCGCGATTCCTGTCAACAGCCGATTCAATGCCTCCACTATATATATTAATAGGTACGCGAAGGAGGGAATCAGCAGAACCAACAGTGAGAGATACAGAATCAGGGTGGCAGCAGGTACCACCACAAGGTTTGCCAACAGGAAATAGTTGGAGAATCGACCGAAGTAATAGGCGATCAACGGGGCGACACCGATCTGGGCGGCACAAGAGACTGTCAGCATCATCCATAGCCATCTGAAGATGCGATGATCGAGCAGGAACGCCTGAGACCACACGCTTTCAAACAACGGGTAGAACAGCAGGATCGCCAACACCGCCATAAACGACAGTTGGAAACCGAGATCGAACAAGGACATCGGATTGAACAACAGCATCACGATGGCCGCAAAGGCCAAAATGTTCACCGACATCTTATCACGATGACCAAGTGACAGCAGCGCATAGATGGTGAACATTACCGCCGAACGTACCACACTGGCAGACATGCCCACTAAGAACACAAACAACCAGATACAGACGATGATCACCACCTGAGAGACCACCTGCCACCGTCGGTGACTGAGCAGCAACGACAGCAACGTATAGATGATTCCCAGATGCAGACCGCTCAGTGCCAGGATATGCGAGGCCCCCGACACAGCGTAGGTGTCCTTCAGTTCCTTGGTCAGCTGTGACTTATCCCCGAGTGACATGGCCGCCACCACGGCATAGACACTGCCATCCACCCCACTCTCGGACAGTCGGTCCAACAGCTGCGTCCGCTGTTCTAAGAAGTAGGTCTTCGAGCGGTCCAACCGAGAGAGCTCCAGCGATGTTTGTTGGGCACGTTGCATCAGCAGCGCGCCTAACACCACCATACACAAGCCGATAACAGCCGACTGCAGCTGTTCATAGCGCCAGAGGCAGAACGCTAATAGGACTACCACCACCAATAACGGAAATAGCGGAAACGGTACAACGAGATACTTAGCAAGAACTATACCTGCCATCAGACTGACGGCAATCTTCACCAACGGGGCCTTTTCTGAAACACTGTTTCTCATACGATTCATGATTAACTGGTTGCAAAGATACAACTTTCTGTCGGAAATACAAAACATTAATCTTCTTTTTTGGTATTATGAACACTTTGCACTATCTTTGAGCCTGCGCCTCGAAGATAGGCTGCACCTCGGAAATACAAAGAAAATCGAGATTTTCTTTGGTATTTCTCTCGGTTTGCACTATCTTTGCAGACGAAATGGAAGTGATAAGTATGCCCTTCTGGGCTTGGATTTTATTCTATGTCTTAGTGCTGGTGATGCTGGTGATCGACCTGAAGTCGTTCGGCAAGAAAGGCCAGCACGAGGTGAGCGTCTCCGAAGCATTGAAGATGACTGCCGTCTGGATCGGCGTCTCCCTGCTATTCTGCGGTGGTATCTGGCTGTTTGAAGGTGATGAGAAGGCGATGGAGTTCCTGGCAGGTTATCTGATCGAGAAATCCCTGTCGATGGATAACCTCTTCGTGTTCCTGATGCTCTTCTCTTTCTTCGGCATCCAACGTAAATACCAGCATGAGGTACTCTTCTGGGGTATCTTTGGTGCCTTGGTGCTACGCAGCATCTTCATCTTTGCGGGTACGGCCATCATCAACCAGTTTGAGTGGATACTCGGCGTTTTTGGCGTCTTCCTCATCTATACGGGCATCAAGATGTTCGGCCATCAGGACAATGAGAACGTGGATCCCTCGAAGAACATCTTCGTGAAGCTCTTCAAGAAATTCTTCCCTGTGACTGACCAGATGTACGACGACAAGTTCTTTGTCATAGAAAACGGCAAGCGCCTCGCCACACCGCTGTTCATCGCCCTATTGGTGATCGAGACCACCGATGTGGCTTTTGCCGTGGACAGTATCCCTGCCGTCTTCTCCGTCAGTCGTGACCCGTTCATCGTCCTGACGAGTAACGTATTTGCCATCCTCGGTCTGCGGGCCCTCTACTTCGCCCTGGCTGCCGTCGCCAAGTATTTCACCTACCTGAAATACGGTCTGGGCATCATCCTCAGCTTCGTGGGTATCAAGATGCTGTTGGATGTCATCTGGGATATCAAGGTGCCCACCCCACTCTCCTTAGCCTTTATCTTTGGCATACTGGTTCTCTCAATGGGACTTTCTTATATCATTTCAAATCATCAGAGTCATGGAGATTAACAATTACACGAACGACGCCTTAGAACTGCTGAAGGAACTGATAGCCATTCCCTCAGTCAGCCGTGACGAGTGGAAGGCCGCCGACAAACTGGCCGAGTATCTGAATCGCTGGCATCTGCCCTTCGGACGTGAAGGCAACAACCTGTGGGTGGGTTGTCAGGATTGGGACAACAACCGTCCCACGGTGATGTTGAATGCCCATATCGACACGGTGAAACCAGTATCCTCCTGGACCCGTGATCCCTTCACTCCGACTCAGGAAGGTGACCTGCTCTACGGTCTTGGCTCCAATGACTGTGGTGGTGGACTGGTGGCCTTACTCCAGACCTACCGTATTATGCTCCATCGCCAGCGTAACTATAACATCCTCTGGGTGGCATCTGCCGAAGAGGAGGTGTCGGGTGCGGATGGTTTCAGTCGGGTGTTGCCCCTGTTGCCGAAAGTGGATGTCGCCATCGTCGGTGAGCCGACAGGCATGCAACCCGCCATTGCCGAAAAAGGTCTGATGGTGATCGACGGCTATGCCTATGGCAAGTCAGGCCACGCCGCCAGAAACGAGGGTGTGAATGCCATCTATGAGGCCCTCGACGATCTGGTGTGGTTGCGCGATTATAAGTTCAGGAAAGAGAGTCCGCTGTTAGGACCGACGAAGATGACGGTCACCGTGGTGGAGAGCGGCACTCAGCATAATGTGGTGCCTGACACCCTGCATTTCGTCCTCGACATCCGTACAAACGAGTTCTATCAGAATGAGTACCTCTTTGAGTTCCTAAAGAAGAAGATGCAGAAATGCGAGCTAAAGCCCCGTTCGTTCCGTCTGCACTCCAGCAGCATTTCGCAGGATCATCCCATCATCCGCAGATGTCTGGAGCGCGGCATGCAGCCTTTCGGCTCGCCCACGCTGAGCGATCAGGCCCTCATGCCCTTCCCCTCGTTCAAGTTGGGTCCCGGCGAGTCAAGCCGCTCCCATTCTGCCGATGAGTTCATTAAGATCTCGGAGATTCAGCAGGCCATCGAGACCTACGTCTTTCTATTAGAGGGGCTGGCTATCTAGACAGCCAGCCCTCCGGGTTCAGTTTTTCATTGCCACGTCGCAGTTGGAACTGCATCAAGCCTTCGGAGCCTAAGCGTCCGATGGTTTGGCGTGCGCTTACCTTCTGTCCGCGACTGACACTCACGGAGGCGAGGTCGCAATACACCGACAGGTAGTTACCATGACGGATGATCACCACCGTGGTCCCCGCATAACCGAAGACCGCACTCACTTCACCATCGAAGATACAACGCACAGGCGAACCCGGCTGTGCCTTGATGTCGATACCTTTCTTATCAAGTGTGACATGACCTTTCACGTCATCCACATGATTTGTTCCGAACCGGTGCACGATCTGATAGCTGCCGGTGATAGGCATGGGCAGACGACCTCGGTTGCTCTCGAAGTTACCACTCAGACGCTGATCCTCTGAGGAGACATAGACCTTCTCCACCGACTTCTTGGCAGCTGCCACCTCCTTCTCACGAGCAGCAGCCTCTGCCTTTGCCTTCCGTTCAGCAGCCAGACGGGCTTTCTCTGCCTCACGGGCGGCACGCTCTGCCGCTGCTTTTTCTTCAGCACTCTTCTTGGCAGCCGCTCTGGCCTCTGCCTTCGCTTTCTCCTCACGTGCCTTGGCCTCTGCAATCTTTCTGGCATTCTCACGGGCAGCAGCCTCTGCCTCCGCTTTCTTCCTTGCCAACTCCTCTGCCCGTTTCTTAGCAGCCTCTGCCTCTGCCTTCCGCTTAGCCTCTGCCTCCGCACGAGCCTTGGCACGGGCAATCTCCTCGGCAATCAGTTTGTCGATCTGGGCATTCAGTTCGGCATCCCGTTTCTTCTGTTTGTCGATGATGCTGATGATGGTCTTCTGCTGTTTCTTCAACGAGTTCACCACCTTCTCCTGTTCTACCTGCTTATTCTCCAGCGACTTCTTCTCCTGTTCACCGCGATAGAGCAGATCATTCTTCTGACGTTTCGATGTCTTCAGTTCCTCGAAAGCCTCCGCCACCTGTGCCTGCATCGACTGCACCGCCTCACCCTGTGCCTTCTGGTAGGCTGCATACTCACGGACAAAGCGCAGACGACGGTACATCTGGGAGAAATTCTTCGCACTGAAGATAAACATCATCTGACTCTGGATGCTACGGTTACGGTGCATATAACGCATCGACTTCTGGAAGCGCTGCTTACGCTCGTCGAGTTCATGTTCGAGTACCTTCAACTGAGCCTGAAGTACATGGATGTTACCATCCAGACGGGTGATATCCCCTCGGATGGTGTCAATCGTACGACGCTTATCGGCAATCTCGTTGTTGATCACCATCAGGTTCTGCAGACGTTTCTTCACGTCCTGCTCGTTGGCCTTCAGACGACGCTCCTGTTCCTTAATCTGCTGTCGTACCTGTGCCTGTTCGTCCTTCAGACTGTTTACCGTGACACTGGGTTTCTTCTGCGTCGTAGTTGTTTTCTTTGTGGTCTTCTTAGTGGTGGTTTTCTTGGTGCCCGTCTTTTTGGTCGTCTTAGTGGCAGTCGTCTTCTGCCCGGCAGACTTCTTCCGAGTCTGCTGGGCTGGAGCTGCTGCCACCAGGCAAGCCAAGATCCAGAATATCAATAATCGTTTCACGCGTTATCTACTGAATAAATTAAAGAGACATGAAACGACGGATGATCTCATCGATAGACACCTCACTGTATTTATTCGAGATCAGCGTGCGGGGTTCCCACTCCGTATCAGATCCTATATGGTTCAGTGTCATACCGAGTTTCACTTCCTTTCCGCCTGTGTTCAACGTAATCTGATGCTTATGCGGGAACTGGGTCTTATTCAGCGGTTTGAATTCCTCATAGTCCCAATTCAGCTGTGAATTACCGTTCACCCGATCCTTATACATGATATTTGCCATCTCGATAAAAGCCGTCTGCCTATCGACCAGCCAGCTGTAGTCCAGTTTCGAGGCTTCCAGGCTGAGGATCATGTCATTACCACTCTCCAACATGTTATAAGGACCGGGGCCTCTCTCTTTAGGCCTATCAAAATTCACATTTTCCGGCACGAAAAGCTCATTCCAGAACAGCGACTGGATCGTGTTGAAGTCGATACCGCTGTTTCGGAGGAAGTCAACAGAGATCCAGGGCACTTTCAGATACTGTTTGTTGATACGGTCCATGATGAGCACATACTCCTTCGTCAACTCAATACGACCTGCCTCCACGAAGCCGAAAGCCATCAACTGGAGACGGATCACGTCATGACGGCGCATCCTCAGATTACCTGTCAGCGTCAGCTTCTGTGGGCCGACTTCCACGGAGAACTTCACTTTCGATGTGAAGAACTTTCCCGTCTGGGCATTATCCTTAACGCTAGAGATTAAGTCGCCCTTCTTAATTCTATTATTAACAGTAGTGGGTTCAGTTGAGATATTCTTGTGTGATTTACAAGACACCAGCACTAACGGCAAAGCCAACACGGCTACTTTTACAATACTGAGCAATTTCATTCTTTAATGTATTTTTTTTGTTTGATTTTCTTTTGTAACAGTTGATCCTCAGGCTTCTTCTGCTGAGCATCACGCCAGAATGAGAGCGCACGTTCCATCTCCTTGTTCAGGGCATAGATATCGCCCGCATGTTCGATGATCACCTCATTGCCAGGCGCATCCACATCACCTATGTTCTGCAGGGCCTGATCGATGTATATCTTAGCTTCGGAATACCGCTTCTGCATGAAGAGGATCCAAGCATAGGTATCCAGATAGGTGGCATTCTTCGGTTCTGCCTTCACCGTCTTGAAGCTCATGGCCTCAGCTGTGTCCAACCGCTCTCCCCTTTCACTAAGGTAATAGGCGTAGTTGTTCAGGCAGCCGATATTATCGTCCTTCCATACCAGGCAGGAATCGTAGGCGGCAAAAGCCTCTTCAGCCAGTCCCTTCTGATGCAGGATGTCACCCATCACAGCATAGAAGTCGGACACGATATGCGGGTCACTGTTATCAGTAATCACGCCGATACCGTTCTGGAAGGATGATAAGGCCTTATCGAGACTGTCGCGCTTATAGTAGGCGATACCCTGGTAGTAATAGAACGCCATCTCATCGGGGTTATACTGACGGGCGTCCTGACACAGGGCGATCACACGGTCCAGATCCTCATCCTCCCAAGCATAGCCCACCAGTTGCAAACGGGCTGCCGCCTGATCCGGTGCCATCTTCAGCACCTGTTCCAACACCGGACGGATGCTGTCCTTCGGCATCTTCTTCGCACTCATATACGAGGCACAGTAGAAAGCCATCTCCACATCTGCCTGAGGCTGGGCGAGCATCTTACGGAACAATGTCAGCACTTTAGTGCTGTCACCCTCAGCCTCACTGGAAGCGATCTCCTGACGCAAGAGATGCACCTTTTCCTCCGGTGTCGCATTCTTATTCAGCAACACCCGCTCTGTCAGCGAGTCAGCCACCACCTTATTGCCCTGTGACTGATAATAAGTACGCAACGACATCAGCACGCGGTTGTTGTCAGGCTCTTCCTTCAGCACCTGATGATAGATGTTCAGCGCCTTCTTGGCCTGTCCGTTCATCATCAGCGACTCCCCATACATCGCCAGATAGTTCAGGTCGTTAGGATATTGTTTGGCGAGGGCCTCCATCTCAGCGACAACCGCTTTCTTATCGCCCTTACGGGAATAGATCTCACCCTTGGCCAGGGAGAGCCGTTCGTTCTTGCCGTCAACCGCCTCCATACGGTTCAGTACACCGATGGCCTGATCATAGTCCTCTACCTGTTGATAGAGCTGGAACAACAGCTCCAGCATATCCTCGCGATCCTTGTTACGGGCATAGATGCCTTCGACCACAGGTATCGCACTGGCATAATCCTGCTGGCGGATATAGGTCTGCGCCAACGTCTCCACATAGATCTCGTTGTCCGGATCGAGAGCAGCAGCACGCTTCACACATGCAATCGCTTTCTCCGTATTCTTCAGGAGTGAGTAATATTGCCCGAGGAAGAAATACACCTCTGGGGCATCAGGATTCAGTTCCTGACAATGACGCAACAGGTCGAAGGCAGCATCATTGTTGCCCTTCTCCCGTTGGATCATCGCTTCCAGGAAAAACTGGTCATAGGTCTTCAGCTCCTGTGCCTGAATCGTCAGACCCAGTAACATGACAACCATTAAAACCAACTTACGCTGTATCATCATCACTTCACACCTGTATGACCATAGCCACCTTCGCCACGCTCTGTCTCATCGAGCACCTCCACAGGCACAAACTGTCCCTGTTCATGACGAGCGATCACCATCTGGGCGATACGCTCACCATCGTTGACGACAAACTCCTCCTGCGACAGATTGATCAGCAGCACACCCACCTCACCGCGATAGTCGGCATCGACCGTACCCGGGGAGTTCAACACGGTGATGCCCTTCTTCAGAGCCAGACCGCTACGCGGACGCACCTGGGCTTCATAGCCTGCGGGCAAGGCGATGTGCAGACCTGTCGGAATCAGTCTGCGCTCCATGGGTTTCAGTACGATCGGTTCCGACAGATTCGCACGCAGATCCATGCCTGCGCTCTGTTCTGTCGCATATGCTGGTAAAGGCTGATGGCCCTTGTTGACAACCTTGATTTCTAACATCTTTTTAAAATTTCATTTTAATCACGTGCAAAAGTACGGATTTCTTTCCAATTAGCCATAATTTTCCGAGAAAAATATGGTTTTTTAGCCGAAATTCATTACTTTTGCATCTTGAATATGATGAATTGGCAGCAACTAATATCTAATAAGCGTCTCGGGCAGGAACATCGTCACCCGGAGCGCCACGATGACCGCACGGAGTTCAAACGCGACTATGACCGTCTGATATTCTCGGCCCCTTTCCGTCGTTTGCAGAACAAGACGCAGGTGTTTCCCCTCCCGGGCAGCATCTTCGTACACAACCGTCTGACCCACTCTTTAGAGGTGGCGAGTGTGGGCATGTCGTTAGGTAATGACGTGGCCCAGCAACTCATCAAACGGCATCCCGAACTGAAGGATACGCTCTTTCAGGAAATCGGACAAATTGTGGCGACGGCCTGTCTGGCTCACGACTTGGGCAACCCACCTTTCGGCCATAGCGGCGAAAAGGCGATGCAGGCCTATTTCTTAGAGGGCGCCGGTACGGAGTTGCAACGTGAGGTGTCGTCTATTTTCTGGAATGACCTCACCCACTTCGAGGGAAACTCCAACGCCTTCCGTCTGCTCACCCACCAGTTTAAGGGGCGTCGCTCGGGTGGTTTCGTGATGACCTATTCCACCTTGGCAAGCATCGTGAAATATCCTTACTCTTCAGCGGCTGCGGGCAAGAAAGGTAAGTTCGGCTTCTTCAACTCTGAGAAAGACGCTTACCGCAAGATCGCCCAGGAGTTAGGCATCCCCTGTCTCTCGGAGGCAGGTGAACCGCTGAGATACGCCCGTCATCCGCTGGTGTATCTCGTCGAGGCTGCCGATGATATCTGCTATGAGATCATGGACCTCGAAGATGCCCATAAGCTGAAGATCATCTCCCACGAAGAGACCATGCAACTGCTCCTCGACTTCTTCGATGCCGAGAGTCAGCAGCATATCCTCCAACGTATCAAGGAGGAAGGTGTGACGGATAACAATGAAAAGGTGGTCTATCTACGGGCGTGTGTCATCGGCAAACTCGAGAACGAGTGCGTCCGTGTGTTCGTCGAACATGAAGAAGAAATCCTCAACGGCACCTTTGACGGAAGCCTCATCGACCGAATCAGCACCTTACAACAAGAGGCCTACAAGCGTTGCTGCGACTTCTCCGTAAAACGCATTTACAAGAGCCGTCCTGTGCTTGACGTGGAGCTGTCCGGTTATCAGATCATCCAGACGCTCATGCAGAAATTCATCGGTGCCGCCGTCCACCCGGAGCGTTTCTACTCAAAGCACCTCATCAGTCGTGTCTCGAGCCAGTATGACATCGATGCCCCTGACCTTGAAACGCGCCTCATGGCAATCATCGACTACATCAGCGGCATGACCGACGTCTATGCCCTCGACATCTATCAGAAAATCAACGGCATCTCACTGCCAATCATATAGAAGCAACATGAAGAAAGTCATGATGACATTATGGACCTTGATGGTCGTTCTGGGTATGCATGCCCAGATGGTTGACCCCGTGCACTTCACCTCAGAGTTGAAGATGGGTGAGGATACAGAGGCCGAGATCATCTTCCATGCAACGATAGACAATGGCTGGCACGTGTATTCCACAGAGATCGGAGAGGACGGTCCCATCGAGGCCACCTTTAACGTGGAGAAGATGGAGGGCGCCGAACTTGTGGGTAAGTTGACCCCGAAAGGCAAGGTGATCAAGAAGATGGACAAGCTGTTCAACATGGAACTGAAGTACTTCGAGAAGGAGGCTACCTTCGTGCAGAAGATCCGCTTCACAAAACCCCAGTACGACATCGACTGTTATCTGGAATATGGTGCCTGTAGTGATGCCAGTTGTCTGCCCCCATCGGAGATTGCCCTGAAACAGAAAGGCAAAAGTCCCGCCATGGGAAATGAGAAAGGAGAAGATAGAAGTGAAAAAACAGAAGTGAAGAGTGAGAAGACAGAAGAAGGAAGTGAGAAGTTAGAGGCAGACTCCGCATCAGTCACATCTCTCACCCCTCCCTCTTCTCCACTCTCCAATGAAACCGATCTCTGGGCACCTGTGACGGAGCAGTTGCGTGCATTAGGAACTGGCGAAGAACTGGCGAAGCAGTCGTTGCTATGGCTCTTGCTGATGGGGTTCGTGGCTGGTCTACTCGCTGTCTGCATGCCTTGCATCTGGCCGATCATCCCCATGACGGTGAGTTTCTTCCTGAAACGTTCAAAAAATGATAGTAAGAAAGGAATCCGCGATGCCTTTACCTATGGGCTTTCGATCATCGTGATCTATCTCGGCTTAGGTCTGCTCGTGACGGCGCTCTTCGGCAGTGACACGCTGAACGCGATGTCCACAAATGCCGTCTTCAACGTGTTCCTGTTCCTGTTGCTCGTGATGTTTGCCCTCAGCTTCTTCGGCTGGTTTGAGATCAGACTGCCTGACAGCTGGGCCAACAAGGTGGATGAGAAAGCCTCGGAGACCAGTGGTCTGTTGAGCATCTTCCTGATGGCGTTTACGCTGGTACTCGTCTCGTTCTCCTGCACTGGTCCGATTATCGGCATGCTGCTGGTGCAGACCACCACCACTGGCAACTGGCTCGCCCCAGCCGTAGGTATGTTTGGTTTCGCCTTGGCACTCGCCCTACCCTTCACGCTGTTTGCCATGTTCCCTTCGTGGCTGAAGTCGGCGCCGAAGTCGGGCTCATGGATGACCACGCTGAAGATCGTGCTGGGCTTCATTGAACTGGCCTTCTCGCTGAAATTCCTCTCCGTAGCCGACCTTGCCTATGGTTGGCATATCCTCGACCGTGAGGTGTTCCTCTCGCTCTGGATTGTTATCTTCGCCCTGTTGGGTGCTTACCTCGTGGGCTGGCTGAAGTTCCAGGTGGATGAAATCGGCGGTGAACTACACAAGCCGATGCCCGTACTCTGTATCATGGGTGGACTTGTGTCGTTGGCTTTCGCCGTATATATGGTGCCTGGTCTCTGGGGAGCTCCCTGTAAGGCAGTGAGTGCCTTCGCAC
This sequence comes from uncultured Prevotellaceae bacterium, assembly GCA_902799765.1. GTDB lineage: Bacteria > Bacteroidota > Bacteroidia > Bacteroidales > Bacteroidaceae > Prevotella. The sequence goes on along the minus strand of CADCBZ010000027.1, from coordinate 31,013 downwards.
CACCGATGAACACACAGGACTTCAACCTGAATTCGAAAGTGGTGGAGGCAGAGTATCTCGACTACGAGTCGGGCATCGAGGCGGCCCGCGCCCAGAACAAGCCTGTCTTCATCGACTTCACGGGCTTCGGCTGTGTGAACTGTCGCAAGATGGAGGCCTCGGTATGGGCTGATGCCCGTGTGGCCGACAGGCTGAACAACGACTTCGTGCTCATCTCTCTCTATGTGGATGACAAGACGCCGCTGAAGGAGCCGATGGTGGTAACGGATGCTCAGGGCAACCAGAAGACACTACGCACCGTGGGTGCGAAGTGGAGTTATCTGCAGAGCCATAAGTTTGGCGCCAATGCCCAGCCGTTCTACGTGATCCTCGATCCTGAGACAGGTATGCCGCTTACTGGCAGTCGTGGTTTCAACGAGAATGTACAGGCCTATATGGACTTCCTGAATCAAGGACTAAGAAACTTTAGAAGTGAAAAGTGAAAAGTGAAAAGTGAAAAATTATAGTAATAAAATATGGAACAGACAAAATGTTTGATTATCGGCAGCGGACCTGCAGGTTATACGGCTGCCATCTATGCCGGACGTGCGAACCTCAGTCCTATCGAGTACTGCGGTCTGCAGCCTGGCGGTCAGCTCACCCAGACCACTGAGGTGGAGAATTTCCCCGGCTATCCACAGGGGGTGGATGCCAACCAGATGATGATGGAGATCCGTGAACAGGCTGAGCGCTTCGGTGCCGACATTCGCGACGGTGAGATCGTGAAGGTGGATTTCTCAAAGTCCCCCTATGTCTGCACGACGGACAGCGGCCTGGAGATCGCTGCCGAGACGGTGATCATCGCAACGGGTTCATCGGCGAAGTACCTCGGACTCGATGACGAGCGGAAATACAACGGACAGGGTGTGAGTGCCTGTGCCACCTGCGACGGATTCTTCTATCGTAAGAAGACGGTGGCTGTCGTTGGCGGTGGTGATACCGCCTGTGAGGATGCCCTCTATCTGGCAGGTCTCGCCAAGAAGGTGTATCTGATCGTGAGAAAGCCCTATCTGCGTGCCTCGCAGGTGATGCAGCAGCGCGTGATGGAACGGGAGAACATCGAGATCCTGTTTGAGCACAACACGCTGGGTCTCTTCGGAGAGAACGGTGTAGAGGGTGCCCATCTGGTGAAACGTAAGGGCGAGCCCGATGAGGAGCTGGTAGATATCCAGATCGACGGATTCTTCCTCGCCATCGGTCATACGCCGAACACCGCCATCTTCAAAGAGTGGCTCGACACCGACGAGGTGGGTTATCTGAAGAACATCAACGGCACGCCTGCAACGAAGATCCCTGGTGTCTATGTGGCTGGCGACTGTGCCGACCCTGTCTTCCGTCAGGCGATTGTAGCTGCCGGCAGCGGCTGTCAGGCCGCCATCTTGGCAGAACGTTATCTGTTAGGTCGTTAAAATGAAGAAACTGTATATTGAAACGTATGGCTGCCAGATGAATGTGGCAGACTCTGAAGTAGTGGCCTCCGTCATGCAGATGGCAGGCTATGAGACCACAGAGGAACTGAGTGAGGCTGATGCCGTGTTTCTCAACACCTGTAGTGTGAGGGATAATGCTGAACAGAAGATCTATCACCGCTTAGAGGCCCTTGCCGCTGAGCGCAAGCGCAGGCCTTTAATTATTGGCGTCCTCGGCTGTATGGCGGAGCGTGCCCAACAAGATCTGTTGGATAACCATCATTGTGACCTCGTGGCAGGTCCTGATGCCTACCTCTCGTTGCCTGACCTCGTGGCACAGGCCGAACTGGGGCATAAGGCCATGAACATCGAACTTTCCACCACAGAGACCTACCGCGATGTGGTGCCCCAGCGTATCGGTTTGGGACACAAGATCGGTGGTTTCGTGAGTATCATGCGTGGCTGCAACAACTTCTGCCACTATTGCATCGTGCCTTATACCCGTGGTCGTGAGCGCAGTCGAGACATCGAAAGTATCCTCAAGGAAGTGCGCGATTTGCGTGATAAGGGCTATAAGGAGGTGACGCTGCTGGGGCAAAACGTGAATTCTTATAGTGGAGAGAGGAGAGTGGAGAGTGGAGAGAAGATACTCTTTCCCGAACTGCTGCAACGCGTGGCAGAGGAGGCACCAACGATGCGTATCCGCTTCACCACCTCACACCCGAAGGATATGAGCGACGAGACGTTACAGGTGATTGCCGAGATGCCAAATGTGTGCAAGCATATCCATCTGCCCGTACAGAGTGGCAGTGACCGAATCCTGAAACTGATGAACCGCAAATACACCCGTGAGTGGTATATGGACCGTGTAGCCGCGATCCGTCGTATCATCCCTGACTGCGGTCTCTCTACGGATATCTTCGTGGGCTACCACTCTGAGACGGAGGAAGATCACCAGCTGTCGTTGAGTCTGATGCGCGAGGTGGGCTACGACTCCGCCTTTATGTTCAAATACTCAGAGCGTCCTGGTACCTATGCCTCGAAGCATCTGCCCGACGATGTGCCTGAGGAAGAGAAGATCCGAAGGCTGAACGAGCTGATCCAGTTGCAGACGGAGATGAGTGCCCTTCAGAACAAAAAGGATGAGGGTAAGGAATTCGACGTACTCGTGGAGGGTTTCTCGAAACGGAGCCGCGAGCAGCTCTGTGGCAGGACGGAACAGAACAAGATGGTGGTCTTCGACAAAGGCGGACATCATATCGGTGAGACGGTCAAAGTCAGGATCACAGGTTCTACCAGTGCTACCTTGCTTGGTGAAATCAGCAACGGAACACAGGACTAAAAGGACTCTGCGAAAAAGTCGTTAAAGTCGTGAAGTCCGTTGCCTAAATATAAGAATATGAAGGAATTTTTGAATGTCCTGCGGCGATTTGTGCCGCCTTACAAGAAATACCTGGTGCTGTCGGTGGTGTTCAACATCCTCTCGGCAGTACTCAATATCTTCTCGTTTGCAGCCCTCATCCCCATTCTGCAGATCCTCTTCCAAACGAGCGACGCAGAGACGGCCACCAGTCTGATGGCCTGGGACTGGGCTAACATCCAGGCGGTGCTGATGAACAACATGAACTACTATGTGAACGGCCTCATCGCCGAGTGGGGACAGACCACCACCCTTCTCTTCATCGGTTTGTTCCTAGCCGTGATGACGTTTCTGAAGACAGGCGCCTACTTCCTCTCGGCAGCGACGATCATCCCCATCCGTACAGGTGTGGTGCGCGACATCCGCAACCAACTCTACCAGAAGATCACCGCCCTGCCACTGGGTTTCTTCTCCGAGGAACGCAAGGGTGACATCATCGCCCGTATGAGTGGTGATGTGCAAGAGATCGAGAACTCCATCATGGCATCGCTCGAGATGCTGTTCAAGAACCCGATCCTGATCGTCAGCTACTTCGCTGCCCTGATCTTCATCTCGTGGGAGCTCACACTCTTCACCCTCATCATCGTGCCCATCATGGGCTGGTTCATGGGTTGGGTGGGTCGTAAGCTGAAGGCCCAGAGCATCAAGGCCCAAGGCCTCTGGAGCGATACAATGAGTCAGGTGGAGGAGACGCTTGGTGGTCTGCGTATCATCAAGGCCTTCTGTGCGGAAGGCAAGATGAACAAGCGTTTCGACCGCATCAACTCCGCCTACCGCAACGATATCATGAGGGTCAATATCCGTCAGTCGTCTGCCCACCCGATGTCGGAGTTCTTAGGTACCATCATGATTGTCATCGTGCTGTGGTTCGGTGGCATCCTCGTGATCAACAACCACACCCTCTCTGGTCCGATCTTTATCTACTATATGGTGATGCTCTACTCGATCATCAACCCGCTGAAAGACTTCTCGAAGGCGGGCTATAACATCCCCAAGGGACTGGCCTCGATGGAACGTGTGGATAAGATCCTGATGGCAGAGAATACCATCAAGGAAGCGGCCAATCCCAAACACATCGACAGTTTTGAGCACCAGATTGAGTTCCGTCATGTCAGTTTCAGATACGGGGAGCAATGGGTGCTGCGCGACATCAACCTCGTGATTCCCAAGGGCAAGACCATCGCCCTCGTGGGACAGAGTGGTTCTGGTAAATCGACCCTCGTCGATCTCATCCCCCGTTACTACGATGTGCAGGAGGGTGAGGTGCTCATCGATGGTATCAACGTGAAGGATCTCGGCATCTTCGACCTGCGCCAACTCATCGGCAACGTGAATCAGGAGGCGATCCTCTTCAACGACTCCTTCCGCAATAACATCTCCTTTGGTGTGGATCATGCCACCCAACAGCAGATCGAGGAGGCTGCGAAGATTGCCAATGCCTACGACTTCATCATGCAGTCAGAACAAGGCTTCGATACGAACATCGGTGATCGAGGCGGTCGGCTCTCAGGCGGTCAGCGCCAGCGCGTCAGCATCGCCCGTGCCATCCTGAAGAATCCCCCGATCCTCATCCTCGATGAAGCTACCTCTGCTCTCGACACCGAAAGCGAGCGTCTGGTACAGGATGCTCTGGAGCGTCTGATGAAGACACGTACCACCGTGGCCATCGCCCACCGTCTGAGTACGATCAAGAATGCCGATGAGATCTGTGTGCTCCACGACGGACAGATTGTGGAACGCGGCACCCACGAGGGTCTGCTCGCCCAAGATGGCTATTATAGGAAGCTGCATGAGATGCAGAGTTAGAAGTGAAAAGTGAGAAGTGATAAATGAGGCAGAGACTGATATATTTGATGAAGGTGTATATGCTAACGGTGGTGGTGTTTATCGCTGCCAAGTTGGTGTTTATGCTGGTCAACTATGAGGGGCATGCCTTTGACATCGGCGACATGTGCGCCGTGATCCTTCACGGTCTCACGCTCGACCTCTCCACCAGTCTCTACTTCCTCATCCTACCTTTCCTCACTACACTTGTCTCCCTCTGGTGGGACGACCGCCGGTTACATACCTTCCTGCGTATCTACTATGGCATCATCGCCACGATGCTGATGCTCGCCTTCGTGGCTGACACCAGCCTCTACCCCTTCTGGGGCTTCAAGCTCGATGCCAGTTGTCTGCAGTATCTGGAGACCCCCACAGAAGTCAGGGCCAGCGTATCAGGTTTCTATATGACCCTCCGCATCATCCTGTTGATCCTCGGCTCCTACGCCCTCTATCGTCTCTACAAGGCGATCCCCTTCTGGGCGAAAGACCCCAGCCGCCGTCAGGCAGCCACAGTCACCAACCTGCTGTTCATCCCTCTGTTCATCATCGGCATTCGGGGTGGTCTCGACGAATCGACGACGAACATCGGACAGGTGTATTTCTCACAGAACCAGTTCTTGAACCACTCGGCGGTCAATCCCGTGTTCAGTTTCCTGTCATCGTTTGAGAAAACCGCCAGCAACATCGTGGATTACGACTTCTTCAGTCAGTCGGAGTGTGACAGCCTGATGAAAGACCTCTATCCCACGACCTCTGTGAATACGGATACGTTGCTCACCACCTCACGCCCGGATATCGTGATTGTCCTGATGGAGAGTGCCGGTGATATCTTCGAGAAGATCATGCCCCGTCTGCGAGGGCTCAAAAAGGAAGGCATCGACTTCACCGCCTGCTACGGTAACACCTGGCGCACCGATCGCGGCACCGTCTGCACCTACAGCGGCTATCCCTCCTTCCCCACCTCTTCTGTCATGAAGATGCCCCCGAAGACCAACCATCTGCCAGGTATAGCTGCCGCTTTGCGAGAGGTCGGCTACCAGACCTATTACCTCTATGGTGGCGACATCAACTTCACCAACATGCGCAGCTACCTCGTCACGACGGGTTGGGAACAACTCCAGTGGAAAGCCGACTACACCAACGAGGAACAGAGCTCTGCCAAGTGGGGCGTAAGAGACGATATCACCTTCAATACCCTCTACGAGCAGATTGCCGCCATCGATACGGCAGCCACCCATCAGCGTCACCTCTTCGGCTTCTCCACCCTCAGCTCACACGAGCCCTGGGACGTACCGCTGAAGAGACTCGACCAAGAGATACCCAACGCCTTCTACTACCTCGACACCTGCATCGGCGACTTCATCGACCAACTGAAGCAGTTGCCGCAGTGGGACAACCTGCTCATCATCTTCCTGCCAGACCACAGCATCGACTACGGGCCTTATACCGAAGCCGTGCAGGCACGCAACAAGATTCCGATGGTGTGGGCAGGTGGTGCTGTCAAGGCACCGAGGAAGATCACGAAACTCTGCAACCAGACCGATCTGGCTGCCACTTTGTTGGCACAACTGCAACTGCCCCACGACCAGTTCCGCTGGAGCCGTGACGTGCTGAGTGCCTCCTACCGCTATCCCTTCGCCGTTCACAACTACAACAACGGTTTCTCACTGACCGACTCCACCGGCTTCATCGCCTACGACCTCGACTCCTACCGTTTCGTCACCAACGAGAGCAGTCAGGCTGCGCGACTGGAGCGCATGGGCAAGGCGATCCTGCAGGCTACTACAGCCGACCTAAAAGCCATGGGTACTAAATAAGAGACAATGATGAACAAACGCAGTTTTCTACTCCTGACCCCACTTGTAACCACCATCTACAACCTGATGCTGGCCTACGTGGTCTATTTCCTGGCTCGCATCCTCTATCTGCTGCTCAACTACTCGTATTTCGCCGTTGACATGACCTACGGTCACCTGATAGAGCTGTTCATGGGCGGACTCGTGTTCGACACCTCAGCCATCCTCATCACCAACAGTCTCTATATTTTCCTCATGCTCCTGCCCTGGCACGGGAAGGAGACACGCCTCTATCAACAGGTCTGCAAATGGGTGTTCCTCTGCATCAACGGTCTGGCTTTGTTCGTCAACTGCTGCGATGCCGTCTATTTCCGCTTTACGATGCGCCGCACCACAACCACCATCTTCAGCGAGTTCTCCAACGAGGGCAACATCCTCTCTATCTTCTTCAAAGAGCTGGTAAACCACTTCTACCTCGTCTTCATCTTCGGTGTCATCATCTGGGCACTCTATAAGTTCTATCGTTCCACGCGTCTCCGTCAGCGCCATTACGTCTGGTGGCAGTATGATGTCGCCATGCTCCTGTCGCTGCTCTTCGTGGCGCCCTTCACGGTGGCGGGCATTCGAGGCGGTTTCACCACAGCCGTGCGCCCCATCACCATCTCGAATGCCAATCAGTATGCCGATCATCCCATAGAGGCCGCTCTGGTGCTCAACACCCCCTTCTCCCTCTATCGCACCATCGGCAAGGATGTCTTCGTGGTTCCCGACTACTTCAATCCGGAGGACTTGGAGGTGATCTACAGTCCGATCCACCAGCCCGACATCGTGACCAACGACAGTGTGGACAGCGACAGTGTGGACAGCGACACCACCTTCGTCAAGAAGAATGTCGTCATCCTGATCGTTGAGAGTTTCGGACGCGAGTATATCGGTGCGCTGAACAGATCTTTGGACGGTGGTAGGTACAAGGGCTATACCCCCTTCGTCGATTCACTCATCGCCCACAGCGTCACCTTCACCCATTCCTACTGTAATGGTCGGAAGAGCATCGATGGCATGCCCTCCATCCTCTCCAGCATCCCGATGTTCGTGGAGCCATTCTTCCTGACGCCAGCCTCCATGAACCATGTCAGCGGCATCGCCCGCCTGTTGGGCAACGAGGGCTATGAGACCGCTTTCTTCCATGGTGCCCAGCGCGGTTCGATGGGCTTCCAGGCCTTCGCCAATGCTACAGGCTTCAAGGCGTACTATGGACGTGAGGACTTCAATGCCGACTCTCGTTTCGGCAACGACGACGACTTCGACGGCACCTGGGCCATCTGGGACGAGCCTTTCCTGCAGTACTATGGCGCTAAGATGTCGGAGATGAAAGAGCCCTTCATGACAGCCGTCTTCACGGCGAGCAGTCACCATCCTTATGTGGTGCCCGAAAAATACCAGGATGTCTATCCCGAAGAGGGACTTATCATCCACAAGTGCATCCGCTATACCGACATGGCCATCCGTAAGTTCTTCGAGCGGGTCAGCCACGAGCCTTGGTTCCATAACACCATCTTCGTGCTCACCAGCGATCACACGAACCTCTCCGACCATGCCTACTATCAGACCGACCTGGGCGGTTTCTGTTCACCTATTATTATATATGAGCCAGGCAACCAGTCACGCATCCCTGAGATACAGGACAAGATTGCCCAACAGATCGACATCCTGCCTACGGTGATGGGGATGCTCCACTATCCGAGACCCTACTTCGCCTTTGGTATCGACCTCTTCAACACGCCACCAGAAGAAACCTGGGCCGTCAACTATCTTAACGGTATCTATCAGTATGTGAAAAAAGAACATGTGCTTCAGTTCGACGGTGAGAAAACCATCGGTATCTATGCCCTTTCCGACTCACTCATGCAGAATAACCTGAACGGGCAACTGCCCGACCAGCCTTGGATGGAACAGGATCTGAAAGCCATCATCCAGCAATACATGTCGCGTATGGTGGAAGACCGGCTGATGCCTTAATAGATATGGCGGAAGAGTTCGTTAAAGCTTTTGAAATTTTCTTTTGTCAGGGTGGCTTTGGGATCTTCTATCCAGTAGAGCGGCACCTCACGATACATGGCAGCCACTAATGAGAACGTGCTCGGCGCCCCGATCAGCCAGTCGCAGAGCGACAGCAGACACATATCCTCAGCCGGGTTGCCGTCAGGAAAATCCACCTTGCACAGCTCATCCTCCAGTTCCCTACGGAAATAATCCCTGTTCAACTCAGGATCATTCCCACACACGAAGAAATTGAGCTTCGTCTCAGGCATCAGCGTCTTAAACTGCTTCAGCACACCCACATACTGGGCATCGTCGTAATAGAAGCGGCCATCCTTAAATGTCTTATAGTCACCCCTTCTCACGTGGACGCCCACTCTCACGGCACTACCCTCACCGATCTTCAGGCGCGAGGTGCCCAGTATCTCCTGGTTGAAGGCAAAGAGTTCCCTGATCTCAGGCTTATACTTCTCAAAGAGGTCATACCAACGGGCATACCAGCCCGTCACCACGATCATCCTGCTGTTGAGCATCAGCTGTTCCTCGCGGCTATAGTCGGCATTTTCCTGATCGAAATGTATCGTAGGGAACAGGCCCAACTTCGCCCCGTACTTCGCAAAGAGGTAGGTCATGAAGTTATGATGGGGGGTCTCACAGATCTGAAACCAAGGATACTTATAGGCAAAGCGCATTGACATCGTCGTGCGTCCATGCTCCCGCCCCCAGGCATACACATGCCCGTACTGCAGCATGTTGTTGGCCATGCATCCTTTGTCCAGTACGAAAATCATATTCTCAACTTTTTAGTTCCTTCATTAAAATCGTGAACAAAGATAAAGATTTTTACTTGTAATAAGTTGATTTATAGGGTCTATCGGGATTTAATTAAGATTTATTAAGACAACTATTCAACAAATTGATTTATCCAGTTCCTTATATCGTACTTTTCTTCAATATCTTTACTAACAGGCACATATGGTTTATTTATAAAAACCCTCACGTCTTCAGAAGTTGTTTTTTCTGATACAATCAAAATATTATTGGGATCATAGAAATCAACATCCTTTATAGAAGAATTATTGGTCAATAATTTCTTTTTAAAGAACATAGCCTCTATTGTACGAAGTGTTGCCCCACTTTGGCCCTTTTGTAGGATTTCAAACATACAATCTGACTCTTGTATCATCAAGAGGACAGTATCATATTTTAACGGTGTATCATGATATAAGTCACTTAAAACATTCTGTTCCTTTGTGTGTTTATCTTTTAATATATACCAGTTCAATAATAAACCGGCATCCTTAAATATCTGCGCGTAATTTGCTAGAAGCCGACTACGATTCTTTTCCTTTCCTATATAAAATACGCTCTTCGGAGTATCATTATTACTTTTGGGGAGCATATCAGCAGGATATCGATATACCTGATTGATTAAGTTAAAACGGTAAAATGCGGCATCTTCTGGATCAAACGTAAAAACTCTCATGTTGATTCTGTGCATGAAATAGCGATATTCCAACTTGCTATACATATTTCTGCAACCAGAGGCAACAGGATTCCAGAGAAAGACACTCTTACTTTTCGCCTTAATTTCTTTATCTAAAATCCTCAGATCTTTTAGGTTCTCTAAAGAGAAAAACAATACTCTGTCATTTTCCTCAATTTCACTTATTTCCTGAAGAAAATCACTAAAATAAAAAAGGGTTGTCCAAAGCCCTTTGGTATTAAACCAAAAAGAACGTAGATATCTTTTTACTTTAACTAATAAAGACAACTTTTTCTTTCTATACGTTATCAATTTTATATTCTTATTGTCTTTCAGAGACTGAAGAATATAAGAGCACATAAAATAGTCTGTATTGATAATGTAAAGCATATATTAATGTATATCTTTGAAATAGTACTCAAAATCCCTAAAACTTTCCTTTGTAAATTTTGCTAAAGGATCTTCAATCCAATAGATCGGGATGTCTCGATACAATGATGCCACGAGAGAGAAAGTACTACGGGCACCTATCAAGTAATCACAATGAGATAAAAGGCAAAGATCTTCCCCTGGTGAGCCACACGGAAAGACAACATTGCTATTAGGTAAACAATGGATATAGTAATCTTTATTCAATTCAGGATCATTTCCACAAATATAGATACTCACTTTTCTATCTGGGTAAAGATTTAAGAAACTCTGAATAAAAGTCATATATTGCTCATCTGAGAAGTAATTACGTCCCCCTTCAAAGGTTGCATAATCTCCTCGACGAATATGTATTCCTAATTTAAGATTATCATCATTTTCCATTATTTCTGATACACGTTTTTCAATTTCTTGGTGAAAAGTGAAAAGAGAAATAATTTCCTCTTTATATTTAAGAAAAAGGTCGTACCAATATGCGTACCATCCAGTAACATAAACATTATTTTTCGACAGCATTAGTTCCTCCTCTTTACTGTAGTCGGCTATACCTCTATCAAATCTGACTGTAGGTATTATTTTTAGTTTTGCTGCGTATTTTGCAATCAGGTATGTGAATAAATTATGAGGAGGAGTATCGCAAATATGAAAATAGGGATACTTATAAGAGAAACGCATTGACATAGTCTTGCGTTTATGCTCTCTACCCCATGCATACAAATGGGCATATTGAAGGATGTTGTTACACATTCGCCCAGTATCGTGTACAAATATCATATCTAAATATATATCTATAATCTACTTAATCGTTTCTTTTGTTCTTCCTCAGAAAAGAGTTCATTAAACTCCTTTCTATCCCGTTTCCAACGATTATGACTCCAAAGCCAAAATTCGGGGTGTTTTTGAATAGACTGTTCGAGAAGTCTATAATATTCACGAGTATAAAAGAACTTAGTATATTCACCATTTGGCAATTCTAGTTTTACCATTTCACAAACATAATATCCTCTTTTCGGACGAGTCATTACTGCGAAATAAGCATCTGCACCTGTTACATTAGTGATTCTTTCTGCACCTGTAAAAACAGGAGTATCATGATTCAAGAAATCCACCCAGAGATGGACATTATGGAGACCAGGCACCTGATCTGCTATATAGCCAATTATACTCATTTGGGACTGTTGCTTCCATGTCATAACTGTACGGAATGTATCATCCATTTTTATATTCGTTGCACCAAATCTCGTTCTTAACATAGCGAACATACGATCAACAGCCTCGTTTTCTAACGGATGATAAATTTGAGCGCATATCCCGCTTTTTAACCATAAAGGAAGAGATGTAACCCACTCCCAATTACAATAATGCCCCATAAAAAGTGAGCATGGTCTACCATTGGCAAAACTATCTTCAACATTTTCAAGTCCCTTAAATTGCATCCGTCGTTGTATCTGTTTCTGTGACATTGAGGTCATTTTTACAGTTTCAACTACATAATCACATAACCAATGGTAATATCTTTTTTCGATATCCCTTATTTCTTTTTCGTCTTTATTAGGAAAAGAGTCACGTAGGTTCTTATTCACCAATTTACGTCTATATCTTATAACATAGTATATTAAAACAAAAAAACCATCTGAAATAATATACAAAAGCCATAGAGGCAAAAGTGATATCAAATAACAAATGCCATAATAAAAGTAACTCATATATTCTCAGTATTTTCGTACTTTTTAGAAAGAAAGATAAACTGGTAATAGCCTTCAAGCATGGCTTTAATAAAGCCAGGTTTACCATCTAATATCGCTCCCTTCAGGATATAAGCCTTAAAGAAGCGAAAGAAAGGTCTCCAAAGGAATGCAATCGTCCCGTAGTGTTTATGCTGTTTCCTCTCCAACTCGTTCCGGGTATATTGATTCGTCTTATTGACAATATTTTCCACGGAGTCATTCGCAAGATGTTCAAAAGCCAATTCCTTGTTTTTAGCAGGGATTTTCTCCACGCGACCATCAACCACAGGCGTACAATGAATAATAGGAGGCCAATGAGTCTTGTCTTTACGGAAGAATCGTAGGATATGATCAGGATAATGACAACGCATGAAACGACCCATAAAATAATTCTTTCGTGGGATATAGAGGCCGTCGGGGCAGTCATCCTCTTTTATTCGCCGATAAAGATACTCCTTTAGTTCTGGTGTCACGATCTCGTCGGCATCCACCACCAGCACCCAGTCAAAACGAGCCTCATGGATAGCAAACTCTCGGGCTGGCTCCACAATGTTATATGTTTTCCGCTCAAAAGTCACAATCCTACAACCGTACTTTTTTGCTATATCAAGGGTCTTGTCGGTACTCTCCATATCACAGATTAGGACCTCATCAAAGTCCTTCACTGCATCTAACACCCGTTCCAGATCACGTTCTGCGTTATAGGTATTGATAACTACCGATATCTTGTTTTCGTCATTCATCGGTGCAAAGATACGAAAATATTCTTAAATCATAATTCATATTTATTATTTTATTTGTATCTTTGCACACAAATCATTGGAAAAAACTAAGATGAAAGATAAAATCAATGCTTTTCTGGCCCATCCACTACTACGCGACCATCGCGTTCTGATGGGGTTATGGTTCGTGCTGGCCGTAGTCAGCGCCATCACAAAACTGAAACCAGAGCGCTGTAACAACTTCCTTATTTTTAAGGGTACCTTCTGGCATGCTTACAATGGCACGTCGCTTTATGAAGCCTACCCCGCAGAGTATTTCGATGTCAACCACTATGGCCCGTTCTTCTCGCTGGTGATTGCGCCCTTTGCTGTCGTGCCTCATTTCGTAGGCCTATTAGCATGGACGATAGCACTCACAGCCTTTTTATATGTGGCTATCCGATGGTCGCAGTTCACCCAGCGCCAACAGATCTTCCTGCTTTGGTTCTGTGCCCACGAACTGCTCACAGCCCTCTTTATGCAACAGTTCAACATCGCCATTGCTGCCATCATCGTACTCACCTACTATTGTATCGAAAGAGAAAAGGATTTTTGGGCTGCCTTCTTCATTATGTTGGGAACATTTGTCAAACTCTACGGTATCGTGGGACTCGCCTTTTTCTTCTTCTCTAAGCACAAGGGCAAGTTCATCGGTTCGCTGATCCTCTGGGCAATCCTGATGTTCGTGGCACCGATGGTGTTCCATGGCCCTGACTATACCATCAGTCAATATCAGGAATGGTATATCAATATTATTGAGAAAAATAACGATAATGCCGATGCCATCGCCCAGAACATATCCCTGTTAGGCTTGGTGCATCGCACTACAGGACTGGCTTTCAGCGACCTGTGGCTCATCGTGCCAGGCTTGGTGCTGTTCGCCCTGCCTTACCTGCGGTTCTCACAATACCGCCACGTGGCATTCCGCCAAACGCTGTTAGCTTCCGTACTGATGTTTGTAGTATTGTTCTCTACGGGCAGTGAGTCGAGCGGTTACATCATTCCTTTCGTGGGTATTGTAATTTGGTACACCGCAGCCCCTTGGCAGCGCACGGATTGGGATATTGCCTTGATGGTATTTGTATTCATTCTATCGAGTCTATCACCTAGCGATCTCTTCCCTGCCTACCTAAAAAAAGAGTGGGTTCAGCCTTATGCACTGAAAGCACTTCCTGTCACTCTTATCTGGCTGAAGCTATGCTATGAGATCATCACCAAGGATTATCAGGCCATCGCGCAAAAAACTTAAAGCGACTAAAGGGGTACTAGACAAGAAATCCTCGACCATCAATGATGATCGAGGATTCTTCTTACCTTGTTACTTATACTACTTAATAATGATATCTTTTGCTTTTATTGCCAAACGGAAGCAAGCACCTCCAGACTCAGGTGACCTATCAAGTTTTCCATCTGGACGGTCAAAAGCTCTGCGCACATGATTATAATTACTGCCTTTAACTGAGCCTGTTGGATCAATAGCGTAACCAGGTTGATATTTTTTATAAAGATCTAAGCAATATTCAAAGTCTTTACAAACAGAAAATAGAATATTCTGTACGGGTGAGAATGCTGCATATTCCCATTCTACTTCTGTCGGCAATCTCACAGGTAATCCAACTTTTTTAGCAATTTCCTTAACAAGTCCGTCTGCTTTACTCCATGTTACTGCTATATAAAAATTATTTATACTATTCTTATTTGTTACTTCCTGATATACTTTAGAAGTGACAAAAGTTTCGCTCAGATAAAATGAAGTAACCGTAACTTTGTGTAATGGCTCACTATTCATTGACAGACTTCCTTTACCATCATAACCCATATTCATATCTCCACCCCTTACAAGTATCATCTTGATTAGCTCTGGGCCTATTTGAAAATATATTGATTCTGGATAATCGGCAAAGTCTGTTACAACTAATTTCTGATTTAAAAGATCATCCGATATACTATTAGAAGTTTTATTTTCATCAGTTTCTGAAGCTGAAGGTTGAGTATCCTCTTCCACCCGTAATACATCTGTCATTTGGATGGTTGTCTCTACTCCACCAACGAAAAGAACCATAGCATTCATCGGGTCAATAGATTTGACAACTCCCTTGAGTTCTGTACCATTTTTCAATTTGACGATTGAGGACTTAGATTGTGATTGTCCATTTGCCATAAAGGCTATTAGACAGAATAGTAAGACAAAAAACTGTTTCATATATACGTTACAATTTTATAATTCTACATTTATAGACTCATCGCAAGAAACGATAATAGTTCTTTTCCGCCTGCAAATATAGAAAGAAATAATTATAATTGCTAATATTTAAAAGAAAATATTCATTCTAGGATCATTCACCATGTGGATAAGAAAAATAATAGGTGCTACCCTCTGTGGGTAGCATCTTTTTCTTTTATTTGTTTGTGTATCTCATAAAATCTATGTACCTTTGCAGCCGATTTCAAACAAATGATTAGCAAAATATATTTCAGAACGTTTTACGCCTATGTGATACCCTATCTGGTGTTGCTGATGGTAATACACCTGATGCTCAACGCCCATCATACCAGCTTCCAGGATACTTTCTTCAAGTATTATAGCGTGTTGGCAGAATGGCCCTTGTATGTGCTGGCACTGTTGCCCCTGCTGTGGAAGAAGACCAAGATGACGATCTTCTTTGCCATCTGTGAAATGACGGGCGGTGCCATCTTACAGATATTGAAACATACCATCAGTCATGACCGACCTGTCAGCGTGTTCGAGCAGTACCAAGATCTGACCTTACCGCTGGTGGAGGGCGTGACGATGTACCACAGTAACTCCTTCCCTTCAGGCCACGCCTCTACGTTCTTTATGTTTAGCACTTGCCTGGTTATTTTCCTGGCTTATCGCTATCATCAAACAGATAAGCCAAACGGCCTCAGGACGCAGATCCTGTTGAACGTGTCGATGTTGTTGCTGCTGGTGCTGGCTGTCTTGGGTGCCTACTCGCGCGTGTATCTCTCCCAGCACTTCCTGTCGGATGTGTGCGTAGGCAGTATTATCGGTTTTACGACCCCGTTCCTGATGTTCTATTTATGCAGGAACAAGATCCTGAAACTTCAAACCCCTGCTGACTCACGAATCAGATAGACGGGACGCTCTTTCGTTTCATAGAAGATACGGCCCAGATATTCTCCGATGATGCCAAGCGATAACAACTGGACACCGCCCAGGAAGAGAATGACTGTAATCAGTGTAGGATAGCCTGCCACCGGATCATCCCAAATAAGGGTGGTGATCAGGATATAGCACATATATATAAAGGCCACAAGGGATATAACCAACCCTAAGATAGTAGCAAAACGGAGGGGAGCGGTGGTAAAGGAAGTGACTCCCTCAATAGCAAGGCTTAACAAACGACCAAAATTAAAGGAGGATTCACCAGCCAGACGATCGCCCTGCTCAAAGAGGACTTCATGCTTCTTAAAGCCTACCCAACAATACATGCCCTTGGTATAACGCTGCGTCTCTCGCAGTTGTTTCAGGGCATCGATGCATTTACGGTCAAGCAGGCGGAAATCGCCGACATTTTCAAGTATCTCTACGCGCGTGGTCTTCTGCAACAGATGATAATACAACAACGAGAAATGCTTTCTGAGCCAACTTTCCTTACCACGTGTAATTCGTTTAGCATAGACATCCTCATAACCTTCTTCCCAATATTTCAGCATATCAGGAATGACATGGGGCGGATGCTGAAGATCGGCATCCATAATAACCATACAATCACCAGAGGCATAATCAAAGCCTGCCAGCATGGCATTCTCCTTGCCGAAGTTGCGCGACAGGTCGATATAACAGATACGCTGATCCTGATTCCTTAACTGCTTGATGATCTGGATTGTATTATCCTTACTTCCATCATTAACCATCAAAACCTCCCATTGATAGTTGTTTTGGGCATCCATCAGCTGTCGGAGGGCTTCGTAAAGCGCTTGTAATGAAGCCTCTTCATTGTAACAAGGAACAAGAATACTTACTTTTTTCATATGTTCAGAAAGTCTATTATTTCGTTTAATTTTTCACCTTTTCCACAAACTCATGATAGGTGATAAACTCATGGCCACGGGCCTTGAGCATCTTGACAAGACGGTCGAGACGGTCGCACATCTGCTGGCCGCTGTGGTTCTTGATGATAAAGGGCATCTTGAACTCAGGGTGGGCCTTGAGCTCGAAGAATTCCCAGGGGTGGAAGTAGGTGACGAAGTAGCCATCCTTATGGAGTACGCGACGCACCAATAGATGATAAAGCGACTCGGGCAGGTTGTGGAGCGCCAACCAAAACAGCGGGAAGCGGATAAGGGGCGTGACGGAAGCAGGGATCTGCATGACGCCATCCTTCATGAACCACGTGCGCGGCTCGGTGAGGTGCATATAGCGCCCGGGGATAAAGGCGGGGTTAAGCGACGAGTTGTAGAGATAGCCCACGCGTTTAATCTCCGACTCGACGACAGGGAACATACGGGGCTGACGGTAGCCATAGACCGTAAGCCCGGTGACGCGCTCGACAATCTCCTTCGAACGGGCGAAGTCGGTCTCCTTCGGTTGCCAGTGATCAACCCCATGACATGCCACTTCGTGACCCTCGGCGATGATGCGCTGCATGACCTCTGGGGCATGCTCGGCGAAGTTACCCGTACAGAAGAACGTGGCGCGCACACCGTTCTGCTTCAGGATATCGAGGATGCGACAGGTGCCGACCTTCGAGACGGCCATCCCCTGCTCCAACGAGAAGTCAACGCCATGCTCGCGAGGCACGTCGAACTCTTCTGTATCAAAACTCAATAGTATCATATAGCGCTGTATTTGCCTGCAAAAATACAGCAAATCTGAGAGAAAAAGAAATAAAAAGCCAGAATATTCGCTGATATGGGGATTTTTCCGTAACTTTGCCATCAAATTGAGCGACATGCAAAAGAAAGAAACGCTGGGCGAACTGATCAGATTCGGCATCGTGGGTACCACGGCGGCAGCCATCCACTATGCCGTCTATTGGATATTGCAGCACTGGATAGAGGTGAACGTGGCCTATACCATCGGCTACGTGATAAGCTTTCTGGTGAACTACTATCTGAGTGCCCACTTCACGTTTAAGGAGAAGACCTCGACGAAAAACGGACTGGGCTTCGGCGGGGCACATCTGGTGAACTACCTGTTGCATATCGTGCTCTTCAACTTCTTCCTCTGGATCGGCCTCAGTCGCGAGCTGGCACCGATTGCCGTGCTCGCCATCGCCGTACCCACGAACTTCGTGCTCGTGAGATTCGTATTCAAACACTTTAAGCGCTCATGACAGAACGACTGAAGATAGGATTCGACGCCAAGCGCATCGTGCGCAACGGCACAGGACTGGGGAGCTACGGACGCACCTTGGTGAACGATCTGGCAAGTTACCCGTTGGAGCTGAGACTCTATGCGCCCGACCAGGGCAGGGATCAACTTAGACTACAGATCAAGCAGCAGGAGAACGTGAGTTTCTGCTACCCTGCCCCGTCGCATCTGCCCTTCAGCAAAGCCTTGTGGCGCTCGAAAGGAATCGTGAACGACCTGAAGCGCGACGGCATCCAGGTGTTTCACGGCCTCTCGGGTGAACTGCCCATCGGCATCCGTCAGAGCGGTATCAAGAGTGTGGTGACCATCCACGATCTGATCTTCCTGCGCCATCCGGAGTTCTACCACTGGATCGACACGAAGATCTATGCCTGGAAGTTCCGTCAGACCATCCGCGAGGCCGATCATATCATCGCCATCAGTGCCTGTACGAAACGTGACATCATGGAATATGGTGGTGACCTCATCTCCGAAGATCGGATCTCGCTCATCTATCAGTCGTGCGCGCCGAAGTTCAAAAGCGCCTCAGCCGCCAAAGGCGGTGAGCGCTATATTCTCAGTGTGGGCTCCATCGAGGCACGTAAGAACATCCTGTTGGCGGTGAAAGCGCTACCCTATCTGCCTGAAGAAGTAAAACTGGTGATCGTGGGCAGACATACGCCCTATACCGACGAGGTGAGCGCATATGCGCAAAAGAAGGGACTGAGTCATCGCATCAGGATCATGCACGGGGTAAGCGACGAGGAACTGCCCAAGCTGTATGCAGAGGCGGAAGCGTTTGTGTATCCCTCGCGCTATGAGGGTTTCGGTATCCCCATCATCGAAGCCATCAGCTGCGGGTTGCCTGTGGTAGCCTGTACGGGGTCGTGTCTGGAAGAGGCTGGCGGTCCCGACTCGTTGTATGTGGATCCCGACGATGCCCAGGCGATGGCACATGCCATCAGGCAGGTGCTGAGAGGGGCCGAGGGGCGTGATAAGCGTATCGAGAACAGTCAACAGTATATCAAACGGTTTGCAGGCAACGATGTGGCTGGCCAGGTGGCAGAGCTATATCGCCAGCTGCTCTAATCAGATTTTCCATCTTATCTGTAGGTCGAGATCGGTGTCGGAGGCTTTCGCAGAGAGCGTCAGACGACGACCGATGGCGGCACGTGCTAGGAGCCAATAACGGAACCCCTCGCCATAGAGTTGCATGACGGAATAGGTATAGAGGGGGGCGTTCTCATAGAGATAGACACGACTGGCATAGTTGTCGGTATGGTAATAGCTGACACCGAGGTGGAGCGTGAGCCAACGGTGCTGGAAGGAGAAACGCTGGGTGGCTACCCTACCCCAGGCCCGTTGGTCGTCAGGCAGATAACAGCCATCGAACTGTGAGAGCATGGAGAAGCCGCCTGTGCCCGTATATTCGGCACTCAGTCGGAAACGGTGCTGCGACTGTTGCAGGCGATAACGGGCGAAGAAGTTCCATTTCCGATGCCGCCAGGTGGCTTGCACCAGATGATCCCAGGCATGAGAGGACTGCGGCACACGGTATCTCGCCCAGGCATAATAGGCGAAGTCGGTATAGGCCATGAGTTGCAGAGAGGGCGAGGGTTTCCAAGTGAGACCGAGGTAGAGACCACTCTCGTTCTGCACACGTCCTCCCGAACTATAGCTCTGGGCATCGAGAGAGGCATAGCGGAAAGAATAAAACCGCTGCAGCGCCATCAGACTCCAGGCATCGCCCAGCAGCAGACTGGCACTGTTGACGGTGGCCAGATGACCTTGGCGGTCGAAGGCTGTCTCACCATTCACTGACCATCGGGCACTGGCATAGCTGTAAGAGAGGCTGGTATTGAAGAAGTCGCGCCCCTGAGGATAATATTGCCGATACAACAAGGCGGTGTTGGGCTGCAGCCGTCTGGAGAGGTGAGCATAAACGGTGTTCAGACCCAGTTGTAGACCGCGGTAGGCATAAAGCAGACTACCACCCGTCTTCAGGGCTTCAAAGTTGTGCTTCTTCGCCATCTCACCCTGCGTACGATGATAGGCGGAGGTGAGGATGGTGGCGATCGTACCATCCTTATTGAGCGTGGCATCCATCGGACGATAGGAGAAGAAACCAGTGAGTGAGAGGTGCTGAGAGAGGCGCAGGGTGGCAGCGGCCCCTTGCAGATAGTTGTCGGTACGTGAGGCATGGGCCCTGAGGGTGGTCTGAGAGCGTCCGAGCATCTGAAGCATCGCCACTTTACCATAGTTTGTCTGCGTGTTCATCACCAAGCCCATCCCCATAGACACCCGATAATGACCAAGACACAACGACTCAAGTCGCCCCAAGCCCTGCAGTTGAAGATAAAACGAATAGTGATCATAGCCCCAGCGGTTGCGATCGGCAAAGAAGGGCTCGCCGGCATCGTTGGCCCCCACGAGTCCCAGCTTCACGTAGTCGCCATCGTTGAACTGATAGCGCAGCCAGTGGCGCAAGGGGGAACCCAGATATTCGTCATCCTTTTTCTGGAAGGGTATGCGCGCTGTCGCCATCAGTTCATGATGTCCATCCCGGAGGATCTCCTTCAGACGAGGGAAAGAGGCCTTGGGTGCATCACCCACATAACAGACACTCGCCAACAGCCTGCGACGCGCCTCGTCGAGCGAGCGGATCATCAGGAGTTCGCCCTTCGACTTCATCGGGCCGTAGCGATACAGGTATTCCATGATCTCCTCGATCTGTTGGGCAGAGAGGAAAGGCAGGTCCTCGAGTTGGGAACGTGTGGCCGTGTTGAGGTCAAAGGGGTGCAGGGAGAGTTCACAGAGCTGGTCATAGACATCCTCCCAGGTAGACGACTCCACATCCTCGGCGGTCATCACTTCGCGCAGATAGGTCTGCAACGATTCATCTTCCTGAGCACCTGCACCCAAGGAAACCACTAACAACAGTGACATGATTTGTGTTCTCATAAAACTATCATTTTTAAGTTTAACGCTGCAAAAGTAATCATAATTTCTGAAATAAATGCAAAAACCACCTGTTTTTTCAAGGCGTATTCAGAAAAACTACGTAATTTTGCAACCGATATGCGAAAGATGCTGTTGATGGTTCCCTTGCTCAGCGTGAGTCTGATGACTCAGGCCCAAGAGCAGAAGACTGCCGAACAAGTGTTGGCAGAGATGGACTCGCCTACCTTCGTGCCAACGGTGAAGGTGGGTAAGGTGCTCCATGAGGGTGACAGCATCCAGTATATGGAGATGAACAATGTGTATGTGTATCCGCAGCTGACCTTCAAGAACAAGAAACAGGCGCAGTCGTATATGCGTCTGGTGACGAACGTCAAGAAGGTGTTGCCCATCGCTAAGGAGGCCAGACAGATGCTGATAGAGACCACCGAGTTTCTGGATATGCTACCTGACGACAAGGCGAAAGCCGCCCACATCAAACGTGTGGAGGAAGACATCTTCCGTACCTATAAGCCGAAGATGAAGAAGCTGACCTACTCGCAAGGTAAACTGCTTATTAAGCTCATCGACCGAGAGTGCCACTCTTCATCCTACGATATGATCAAGGCCTTTATGGGTCCGATCAGAGCCGGTTTCTGGCAGGTATTTGCCTGGGGGTTCGGTGCCTCGCTGAAGAAGGAATACGACCCCACGGGTCGTGACAGGCTTACAGAACGGGTGGTTCTGATGGTTGAAGCCGGACAGATATAAGACCTCTCGACTTCGCTCGAGGTGACTGCCCTTTTTTCTGTCATCTCGACCGTCCCTTTTCTGTCATCTCGACCAACGTGGAGAAATCTCGCTACGGCTATATATAAACAAAAAGGCCTCCCCAACGGGAAGCCTTTTCTTTGGTTTGTATCAATTAGATTACTCATCATCATCATCATCATCATCGTCTTCGAGCCAGAAGGTCTCCCATGACGAATCGTTGCACGGATTAATTTCTGGATCCACTTCAGTCGTGTTGACGTCCAGCCACTTTGACCAGCCTGTAGCGGCCTCGAAAGCAGAAGCCTTATAGTTGGCAACATATTTCTTATAGGTACTTTCGTCTTTTGCGTAGATGGAGATACCAAGTGAGAACTCGTTCTTTTCCTCGCTGTTCACAGGTGCTACATAGTAGCCATCAGCCGAAATGAGGTTAACGCCGTTAAAGCGATAGACGGTGGCTGCAGCGTAGGCTTTCTTCATGTCGGCGGCGATGGTTTGCGCCTGGGTTTTCAACTGAGTATCGGTCAAGTTGGCAGCAACCTGGTTGGCAAAGTCGAGCAGGTCAGCATAGGTACAATCTTTCTCGAAGAGGTAAACCTTGCTGGTTGCTGTGTTGATGTCTGCCTCAGCGGTAGCGTAGTTGCTTTCCAACAGGGCAGCCAGAGCCTTCACCTGTGTGTTGATATCGGCCAGTTTATCAGAACGCCAGCATCCGAAGTCGCAGTTCTCGTTATGCGTGACGTTGGGATCGTCATCGTCTTCAACATTTAAGAAGTCGGAATTTACACTTTCTATTGCCTTATGCTGCTTCTCGATGGCTGCCTCGAAGTTGTCGGGAGATGCGTTAATGGCATTGATGAGACCGAGGATGTGCAGGTTGTTGATACGAGCGACATGTGCACTGGCAAACTGATAATCACAGTAGGGAGCCAACTCGGTAAGTACCTCGAGTTGTCCCATCAGACAGCCGTACCAGTAGATGGCCTTCACGTTGCCTGTCTCCTTGAGGGCTGCAGCAATGGTCTTGCTAGAGAGGCCAGTGCTGTTGTGGTTGTCATCATAGACAATGCTGCGTGTACTTGCACCCTCCTGGTCGAGATCGAAACCGCCACCATGGTTCATTGGCATGAGGATGTAGTTCTCGGCAGGAGCCGTCCGCTTTGCCCACTTGATGTAGTCAACCAGCGTGGACTGCTTGTAGAGTTCTACCTCGGAAGCGTTCTTATAGAAGTACTTCTTGCGGAAACCATCTAAGGTAAGATCGACATCCTTGGTGAGTTCATAGCGGTAGGTCTTGCCAAACTCGCCCAAGAAATCCGCCTCGGTCACTTTAGGCGAATACGCCTTGATGCCCGATATGTCCTTCGACATAGAATACATGACGGTAACGCGTACCTGGTTGTTGCTCACATTGAGAGCCTTGGCAATGTCATCGATGGCGTAGTCCATCTGGGGATCGACATTCTTACCGCCACAGCCGTAGATCATGATGGTGTACTTAGCATTCTGTCCATCAGTGCCTGGGGTTCCGTTGTCTTCATTGGTACAGGCAGTCAGCGTTATAGCGAAACCGCACACAAATAGTAACAATCTGAAAAAATGATTCATTTTTCTCTCCATAATTAATAAAGTAGTTTTATATGTGAATTAAAAAGATTAATAAAATGTGAGTGCAAAAATAAGAAACATTTCTGAAACTTGCAAGTTTTGATCTTTATTTTTTCAAGAAATCCGCCATTTTTTTTAAGGTCATTTCATTCATCCAGAGATTGAGATAGAGGAAGCTCGCAGTATTAACAATGCTATCATCATTTCGAGCGGAGTACCCCCTGTCATTTCGAGCGGAGTCGAGATGACAAAAAAGGGGCATCCAATCGGATGCCTCGCTTATTTCTCTGAGAAGAGGACCTGGATGACGGTCTGTCCGACAGCCTGAAGGGTGGACTTATCGATATGGTCCATCGTGTCGTTGACGGTGTGCCAAGTCGGACCGAAGTTGCTCTGCTCGCAATCAGGATAGTGAGGGATGATGTCGATGCAGGGGATCTTGGCGACCTTGTTTACTGGGATATGGTCGTCGGTGATATAGCCACCCGTCTGCATAGGGAAGCGACTGCCGTAGCCTACCACCTGAGCAGCCTGCCATACCTTATCGACGATACCTGCTGCATGCTGCATGGACATACCCTCCTTGTAGAACTGGGCACCCTCGCCTCCTACCATGTCAAGTAGGATACCAAAACGGTAGAGTTTAGCCTGTCGTTTAGGACACTGTTCGGCCCAATACTGGGCACCCAAAGCCCATGAGTCACCTCTGTCGGCCACATCGCTCCACTGGGGCACACCCCAGTCTTCAGCATCGAAGCACACGAAATCGACACCGATCTGCAGACTGTCGTTCTGTAGCAGTCGGGCAATCTCGAGCATCACTGCCACCCCACTCGCTCCATCATTGGCAGCCAAGACGGGTTTCTTCCAGTTGGCCTCGTCAGGGTCGTTATCCGCCCAAGGCCGACTGTCCCAGTGGGCACAGAGCAGTAGGCGCGCTGTCTGTTCCGGCAGATAACTGGCGATGATGTTCGTACTCTTCAGAGGCGTACCGTCATAGCCTTTGAGGGTAGCCTCCTGACGGGTGACAGTCATACCATACTGCTGGAACTTGTTCACGATCCAGTTGCCACAGGCATCATGAGCCGCACTGTTCATGGTACGGGGACCAAAGTCACACTGCTGCTGACAGAACTGATAGGCACTGTCGGCGATAAACATCGGGCCAACGGGTTTCAAGGACGTATCTGTTTCTGAGGTCTGTTTGCGCAGGCCACACGCCACCAAAGAAGAGGCAATGCAGGCCATACAGACCAGTTTCTCAAAATATCTCATACTATTGTTTGCTTTTTTGTACCTGAGCCATCACGCGCAGGAAGTTGCCACCCCAGATCTTCTGGATGTCCTGTTCGCTATAGCGACGGGCCAGCAACTGACGGGTGAAATTGATCAGTTCGGAGGAGTCGGCCAAGCCACGCACCCCTCCATCGCCGTCGAAGTCGGTGCCGAGTCCCACATGGTCGATACCCATCACGTCGATAGCATGGTCGAGATGAGCCATCACGTCAAGGATCGTGGCCTCACCCTCTTTCTTCAGGAAACCGTGATAGATGGTGGTCTGAGCCACACCACCCTTGGCTGCCAAGGCCCGCATCTGATCGTCGGTGAGGTTACGGGGATGATCGCAGAGGGCACGACTGCTGCTGTGGCTGCACACGATAGGCTGACTGCTGATGTCGAGGGCATCATAGAAACTCTTCTCGCCTCCGTGACTGAGATCGACAAGGATACCCAGACGGTTCATCTCGCGGATGACCTGTTCACCGAAAGCACTCACACCGTTGTGGGTATTATTTCCACGGGAAGAGTCGCAGATATCGTTGTCGCCGTTATGGCAAAGGGTGACATACACCACACCCCGATCGGCAAAGTGCTGCAGGTTCTCAAGTTTCCCCTCAAGTGCCAGACCGTTCTCGATGCCCAGCATGATACTCTTCAACCCCTGGTGCTTATGCATCCAGAGGTCGTTGGGGGTACGGGCTAGAGCGATATAGTCTTTATTCTGACTGACGATCTCCTCAATCTTATCGAAGATCAGGTCGGCATAGGCTTTAGGCCCTGATACATCGAAGCTCACGTTATCGGCAAACGTCTCCCCAGCCTTGGGCTGTGGCAGATAAGCCACCATGATCGTCGCATCCTGACGACCTTCTGTCATCTTCTGCAGATCGACGAGGATTTTGGGATCGCGCTGGTCGAAATGGATACCCTGGGGGAAGAACATCGGCGTGTCGCAATGGGTGTCGAGTGTCAGGATACGGTCATGCGTCTGATGGGCCTGACGATAGGCAGAGGCCTCACCCACTAACCACTGGAACAGGGGAAGTCCGGTCTCCAGGCACTCTGGATGCCACTGCACACCAAGGATCGACTTAAACTCGGTACTCTCTATCGCTTCGATGATGCCATCAGCAGCCTTTGCCACCACACGGAACTGATTGCCAGCTGCCTTCACGGCCTGATGATGGAAGGAATTGACTGCTATCCGCTCATCATTATATAACTGCGCCAATATCGAGTCAGGCGCGATGGTCACGCTATGCGTGGGCTCTGAGCGGTCGGCATTCTGCGAATGCTTCACTTTGGCCTTATCACTGATATCCTGATCCACCTCTCCACCAAGGGCGATGGCGAGTGTCTGAATACCTCGGCAGATACCCAGCATCGGTATCTGACGGTTGTAGGCCAGACGGGTGATCAGCAGTTCTGGCAGGTCGCGTTCCTTGTTGATGCCACCTAATTTCACAGAAGGCTCCTCACCCGTCCATAAAGGGTTGAAGTCACCCCCACCACTGAGAATCAGTCCGTCGATACGCGACAGGGTGTTCACGATGGTGTCGGTATCAGCCACAGGAGGGATGATCACCGGTACACCACCTGCAGCCACCACGGATTGATAGTAGCCCTGTCCGAGTTTGCAGGTCAGGTCCTCGTAGTTGCCTGTGATGCCGATGACAGGCTGACGGTCAGCCTCGGGGAAACGTGCATAGACAGCATCAAGATGCTGTTGCAAGTCAAAGGTATGGCTCATTTCTTTTCCTCTTCTTCAATGGTGATCGGTATCTCACGCTTCAGACTCTGCTCCAGTGAGATCAGGGTCTCAGTAGCTGTCACACCTGGGATGCCCTGCAGTTTACCATTCAACAGGTCCATCAGCTGTTCGTTGTCACGCGCATAGAGTTTCACCAGCATCGTGTAGGGGCCTGTCGTGAAATGACACTCCACCACCTCTGGGATATGCTTCAGGCGCTCCACCACATCCTTATACATCGAACCCTTCTCAAGGGTGATGCCTACATAGGTACAGGTGGAATAGCCCAGACTCTTCGGGTTGACATCGAAACCGCTACCAGTGATGACATCGGCATCGATAAGGTGTTGTACACGCTGATGGATGGCAGCACGTGACACATTACACTCGGCTGCGACATCCTTAAAGGGGATTCGGGCATTCTTTGACAGGATGCTCAGAATCTTCTTGTCTAAGAGATCAATTTTTTCCATTGTTCATTCATTATGTTACATTTTGAAAGCAAAAGTAACGAATTTAATCGAACAATGCAACTTTTTTAAGAAAAAAAACAAAAAAGTGTGCCACTTTCGTGACACACTTACTTAATTCTTGACAATACCGACCAATTCTACGTCGAAAATCAGGGCACTGAAAGGTTTAATCTCTCCGGCACTTCGTTCGCCATAAGCCAGATAGTAGGGAATGTACAACTGCCATTTCGAACCTACAGGCATCATGGTGAGCGCTTCCGTCCAACCCTTGATCACCTGGGCGGGAGTAAACTCTGCAGGTTTATCACCATGTTTTGATGAAGCGTCGAACACGGTACCGTCGATCAGACGACCCTCGTAGTTCACCTGTACCTTCTGATTACTTAAGGGCACCTCGCCATCACCTTTCACCAGCACCTTATACTGCAGGCCGCTGGGCAACACGATCACACTGTCATTCTTGGCATTCTCCTTCAGGAATTTCTCACCAGCATCACGGTTCGGACCATAAAGCTTATTCTCCTTAGCCAGCTTATCGGCAGCACGTTTCTCAGTGAACAGCTTCTCGGCAGCAGCGTAAGTGAAAACGGTAGAGTCACCCTCAATGGCATCGATAAAGCCCTTGCAGAGCAGATCGCCTATGATAGAGTCAGGAGAGTCCTTAAACTCCTCGGTGATACCAGGCAGCATACGCTCATTGACCTGACGGGCGATATCAAGACCGATCATATAAGCCTTCTGCTTCGGATCGTCCGCACTACGAACACCCTCACGCAGACCACGGGCGAAATCGGCCATCAGGGTCGTGTCCATCTTCTGCTGAAGCAGATAAGTCACCAAACCATTGGTGAGTGCCACACCAGCTGCATAGCTCAAAGAGTCAGAGCTGTTGTTCAACACAACGGGCTGAGCTGGGAACACCACCTCCTTATTCTTTTTCTTGATCGCCTCAACGGGTGAAAAAGAAGCACTCACCACGAGGGCGAGTGCCAATAATATTGTCTTCTTCATTATCTCTTAGTGTTTGCTTCCACCAGTTCAATCTTGAAGATCAGTGCAGAGAAAGGCTTGATGTCGCCCTGCTCACGCTCACCATAAGCCTGATCCTGAGGGATGTAAACCTCCCAAACAGAACCTGCAGGCATGTGGCAGAGAGCCTCTGTCCAACCTTTGATTACCTGATTAGCACGGAAGATAGCAGGCTCACCGCGCTTGTAAGAGCTGTCGAACACGGTACCATCGATCAGACGGCCCTCATAGTTCACCTTCACGAGTGAAGTGTCAGCAGGAATCGCACCTGTACCCTCAGTGAGCACCTTGTACTGAACACCGTTATCGAGCGTCTTCACACCCTCTTTCTTGGCATTCTCCTTCAGGAACTTCTCACCAGCCTCCTTATTGGGGCCATAAGTCTTCATCATCTCGCGAGCCTTGATCTCACGCATCTTGCTCTGGGCAATCAGCTGAGCCTGATCCATTGTCATCAGCGTCTTCTTACCAGTTGTTGCACCGATGAAGGCAGCCATGAAGTTCTTCATTGAAATAGACTTTGTAGAGTCTTCACCAAATACTTCACGGTTGATACCCTTGACCATACGGGTAGAGATCTGCTGACCAATCTGGATACCAGCATAGTAAGCAGCCTTCTTGGAATTCTCACCAGCGTTCACACCCTCGTTCAAACCTTTGATGAACTCGCTCATATAAGCGGTGTCCACACCTAAGCTGTTGACGAGATAATCCTTCAGACCCTGAGTCTGAGCCATACCAAGCGCATAACTCATGGTGTCAACATCAGTCTTCAGGTTGGCTTTTGGAGCCGAGTTACCACATGCAGTAAAGCCTGCAACAACGATAGCCATTACGGCTACAAACATTAATTTCTTCATTTCTTATAATTACCTTTATTACTTATACTACTTGAATCAACTCAACATCGAAAATCAGTGCTGCAAACGGAGGAATCTGCGCACCTGCACCACCTGCACCGTAACCCAGACGGTAAGGGATGAAGAAGCGGTACTTAGCACCCTCCTGCATCAGCTGCAGACCTTCGGTCCAACCAGCGATCACCTGCTGCAAGGGGAATGTGGCAGGTTCACCACGCTGGTAACTGCTGTCGAACACGGTTCCATCAATCAGCGTACCCTCATAATGGCACATCACGGTGTCCTTAGCAGAAGGCTTCTTACCGTTACCTTCCTTCAGCACCTGATACTGCAGGCCACTGGGCAGTGTCACCACACCATCCTTCTTGGCGTTCTCAGCCAGATATTTCTCACCGGCCTCCTTGTGCACCTTGCCCTGCTCGGCGCGCTCAGCCTGAATTTTCTCGTTCTGCTTGGCGAAATACTCCTGAACAATCGTCTGAGCCTCACGGTGACTCACCTTCAACTCCTGACCCTCCAGCACATCCTTGATAGCCTGTGCGAAGTCGTCGGCACTGATGTTCTCAGCACCCATCTGGGCAAGTTGCTGACCGATTCCCAGGCCCAAAGCATAGCTTAATTTATCCATTCTTTCTTTATATTAATAATGTGTAACTTCTAAAATCGGGCGCAAAGTTACAACAAATAAGTGAAAACTGAAGTGTGAAAAGTGAAAAATTTGCTGCCGCCTTACATTTTTTTATTTTTTTAATCCTTTAATTCTGCTAATCTTTGTTTTTATCTTTATCTTTGCAGAGGAATTAATGACTTGATGCTTATGAAAAAGATTGTTGTATTAACAGGTGCAGGCATGTCGGTGGAGAGTGGACTGAAGACTTTCCGTGATGCTGACGGCCTCTGGGAGAACTATCCCGTGTCGAAAGTGGCCACCCACGAAGGTTGGTTGGCTGACCCGACGCTCGTGACCAATTTCTATAATATGCTCCGCAAGAAATGCTGGGGTGTGAAACCCAACGAAGGTCATCGGCTGGTGGCTAAGCTGGAAGAGAAGTACGACGTGACGGTTGTCACGCAGAATGTGGATAACCTCCACGAGATGGCTGGTTCGTCGAAGGTCATCCACCTGCATGGTGAACTGATGAAAGTCTGCTCCAGCCGTGATGTCGATGACCCACGCTATCAGCAGACACTCACCCCCGACAACTGCGAGGTGGAGCCTGGCACCAAGGCTGGCGACGGTTCACTGCTCCGTCCGTTCATCGTCTTCTTCGGCGAGGCGGTGCCCAACATCTCCGTGGCAGCGGAAGAAGTACAGGAGGCCGACATCCTGGTGATCATCGGCACCTCATTGGTAGTCTATCCGGCTGCAGGCCTGTTGCACTATGCCCGTCCTGACGTACCCGTCTATCTGATTGACCCGAATCCCGTCAATGCCGGCAGTCGTGTGAAGCAGATCCAGAAGGGCGCCTCCGAAGGCATGAAGGAACTGAGTGAGATCCTGATGAAATAAAGAATCCCCGCCAGGTGGCGGGGATTTCTTTTATTTCGGCTGCAGGTCAGCGTATTCTTTATACGCATTGAAGCACGGGCAATCGCGGTCGTGACTGAGGTCACGATGACCTACGATCAAGGCGCGGGGGTAGCGCTGGTGGAGATCCTCGAGCAACTGACGCATGGTAGCCTTCTGCGCAGCCGTGCGCGTGTCGTCGGGTTGACCGCGGGCATCAAGTCCCCCTTATAACTCTCATACTTGCTCCCTACTAGATGGTACAGGACACAGCACCCAGTGCCGTCAGGATCGCCGATCCAATCGACACGATGATCTGCACAATAAACTTAGCAGTCTCTTTTTTCGTCATAATAACTGAAATTTAATGTTTTCAGAATTTTCGCTCTGCTCGCTTTTACTTTCAATGCCATACTTCTGAAATTATAAATGTTAAACAATAAATTGACTGTTCGGAGGAGGATTTCCTAGAATTAAATCTAGCACTTGCTACATTTAAATGTAAAAAGTTCCAGAATTAAATCC
>CADCBZ010000026.1 GCA_902799765.1 uncultured Prevotellaceae bacterium | reverse complement strand
CGATTTGCAGGTCATCTATTACTTTGCCCATCTGATGATTCGCGAATACTATACCAGTCGTGAGCATGGCCAGCAGTTCCAGAAGTTTCCTGACATCAAGCAGATTGTAGAGACATGGTATAATGAGCAACTGGAGATTGTTGGTGGCGATGGCAGCACAGAGCAGAAACGTTTGGTGATGCTCTGGAACTACAAGGCTGTGCTTGACAACATCATGGAAGGTGTTCATAAAGCCAATGAAGACCACGAGGAAATTTCTGCTGTGCTCAACTACTACAATCCAGAAGGTAGTACCATCCACGTATATCGTCCCACGAACAAAACGGTCTATCCAACACAGAAGAGCCATGTCAACTACGTGATAGCCGAAGACAATAGCTGGCAGCAGATAGCAGCCAAGACACTTGACGCGATGGAGTGTGTAGAGTGTTGGGTAAAGAACACCTATCTCGGTTTCCGCATTCCTTATACCGTTGGTGATGAGAATAAGGAATACCAGCCTACATTCATCGTTCGTGTCAAGGGAATAAACCTGATAGTAGAGTGTGAAGACTTCGACAGCGATAAGTCAGGCAACAAAGAAACCAAGCGCCACTATCTGAAAGACTATTGGATTCCTGCAGCCAACAACCTCAAGACATACGGCACCTGGGACTTGCTGGAAGTAAGAGACATTGATCAGTTGGAAAGTGAGATACTAAAAAAGGTAGGGTAATGAAGAGGCTATTTGTCATCATAATGCCCATAGGCAGAGAGAACATCAACATGGACTTCTGTTTCGAAAATGCGATAAATAAGTCGATGCTTCTTTGTGATTTCACGGCTCCATCTACCTTCGGGCTTTCCTTTCAGCGGTTCAGGGTGGCCCAGTCCTGTCTTGGGATGATCGTAAAGTTCGCCTATAAACCTAAGAGCTTTTTTGTACGCCTTAGGCTCATAGCGCAGAAGATTCTTCAAGTCTGCCTGAGCCTCCTCCTTGATGATGACCTTATATTGGCTCATAAACTACGAATATACTTGTCGAGTTCTTCAACACTTTCAAAACTCTTTCCAGGTTGTTTCTCGGCACGCTCAATCTTGGTGAAGAATTCTTCCTCCGTCATTAATGAGGAGTCTTCCTTCTCTGCTACAAGCTTACGCAAGTATTTTGCGGCTCGTTTCAGCAAGTGTTCATCCTCTGCTATAATACTCATATTACGAAGCAGTTCGGCATTCATCTGTATTGCTGTCATAGTTACAATTCTTTTTAATTTGCTGCAAAGTTAAGCATAATTTCTGAATAAACAAATAAATACGAGATAAAATGAACAAAGTCGATAAGAACAGACCCGTTTCAAGCATCAAGCACGACGATAAGCGTGCAGCCATTCCTGATAGTGCCCATCAGGGAGAGGAACAGATGGCTATTAGTGGCATGCCAGAACAAAGTGAATACGATATCTTCCGCCATGAGTTCCAGCGTGGTAGAGATCCTGAACTCTATTGGCTCAACAAGTATAAGAATGATGATGAGGACAATCCCGACTATATGCCGCAGTTGCGTACAGACATCCGAAGCCTGTATAAGCATGAGGACATCCGCCCGGAGGCCATCATCGACAGTCTCTATGAACTGCATGAGCATAAGAGCGAGAGTGCCAAGTTACAGCTTGACTTGTTCGGCGATTTTGAGGAAGAGCAAGAAGATGAACTGGAACGATTGGCTGGTTACTACAAGCATAGCGACAACTGGCAGAACCGACTGATTCAAGGAGATAGTCTGTTAGTGATGAATTCCTTGCTGAATCGTGAGGGCATGAAAGGCCAAGTGCAATGCATCTACTTTGATCCGCCGTATGGAATACGATATGGTGGTAATTGGCAGATAATGATTAATTCTCCTAAAATGGCTCATGAATCACGTGACCAAGAATTGTCTAATGAACCAGAAATGATAAAAGCATATCGAGATACATGGGAGGCTGGGATACATAGTTATTTGGGATATTTACGTGATAGGCTGATTATGGCAAGAGAGCTATTGACGGAAAGTGGATCTTGCTTTGTTCAGATATCAGACGAAAATGTGCATCTAGTCAGATGTGTAATGGATGAAGTCTTTGGTAGTGACAATTTTGTAAATCAAGTAATATATCAAAAAACTACAGGAGCGGGAAGCCCTGGAGAATTGAAATCTGTCGCATCTGTTTGTGACTATATTATTTGGTACGCAAAAGATATGGAACATCTAAAATACAGAAAGCTCTACACTACAAAAACCTTTGAAGACAATGGAAGTGCTGGTGGATATTCAAACTTAGAATTATCCACTGGAGATAGAATGACCATAAAAGAGTGGGAGAGACAAAATAACACTTCATTTGATTACAAAGCTCGTCCAAAAGGATCAAGAGTATTTACTATGGGCAATTTAACTTCTCAGTCAGGAGGTGATATTGGTCGTTTTGATATTGAGTATAACGGGAAAATCTATAAAATCAAAGGAACAAGTGTGTGGAAAACAAATCGACAGGGAATTGAAAGGTTGAAAAAACTGAGGAGAATTGAAGCATTCAATAATGGAACCCTTAGATATGTAAGATATTTTGATGATTTCCCATATCAAATACTAACAAATCTTTGGTCAGATACTTCAAGTAGTCTTGGTTCAGAAAAGATCTATGTTGTACAGTCGAGTTTGAAACCTATTCAGCGTTGCATTCTTATGACCACAGACCCAGGCGACCTCGTCCTCGATCCAACATGTGGCAGCGGAACGACTGCCTATGTTGCCGAACAATGGGGACGCAGATGGATTACCATAGACACGA
Organism: uncultured Prevotellaceae bacterium; assembly: GCA_902799765.1. Classification (GTDB taxonomy): domain Bacteria; phylum Bacteroidota; class Bacteroidia; order Bacteroidales; family Bacteroidaceae; genus Prevotella. The sequence continues at coordinate 64,303 of CADCBZ010000026.1, read as the reverse complement.
GTCGTATAGCTTTGAACATTGCAAAGAAGCGACTGACCACGGCTTTATTCCCATATTATAAAACTCACGATGATAGCGAGAATCCCAATATCCGAAGAGGCTTTATCTACAAGAAGGTGCCACATATCACCTTGAAGGCTTTGGCTAATGACCTTCCTTTTGATGAAGAAACGCTTTACGACCAGCCAGAGGAGGACAAGAAACGTATTCGTGTGAGTGGTCCATTCACAGTAGAAACCTTGCAGAGCCTTGATGTCAGTTCGCCTGAAAGCTTGAATGACAAGCAGAATGACTACGACGAATATGCGTTGTTTACAGAGCGTATCTTCAACAACCTGAAGGCTAACGGCATTCGTAATGGTGTGAAGCAGCAACAGGCCGTGATGCACTCGATGGAGCATCTGGATGAGCCTTATCTGAATGCAAAGGGCTTAACTGGCTCGTGATTCTTGGTTTCTCGTTTGAGGATAGCATTGAGAGTGGCGAGAACAAAGACTATAACTTCGGTACGTTCCAAGTGTCGAAGGTTCGTATGAGCGACGACCTGCTGCAAGACGGTCTGCTGAAGAAAGACAAGAAAGCGGGCTCATTTATCATCATCGGTGAGCCAGACATCAGTTTGGTGAATGATGGCGACGGCAAATGTCATGTAGAGATTAACGGAATGGATATGTACGACCCCATACAAGATGAGGTAAAAGCCCGCAATGTGAACGACATCGCCTATTGGGAGATGGACGACAACTATACGGGTGGACTCTTCAAGGTACGCAGCATCCACTTCTGTGGTGGCGACAAAAAAGACTTTTCAGCATGGCGCAAGGGTCTCGATACGGTTGCCAAAGACTTGGCCAAGAAAAAGGCCGAGCGAACCTTGCGTCTGGAATTCAACGATGAGATATGGGATACGCTCTACGACTTCAGGAGCGAACCTATCGACTACGAAAAAGGTAAGAAGATTGCTGTCCGTGTAGTCTCTCAGTTTGGCGAGGAATCAACAAAGGTTTTGACAATGGATTAGTATGAAGTATTGGATAGTCCCAAGTAATGACAGTACCTTCCGTATTGGCGATGCTATTGCAGCACAAAACGGGATGGCAGACTGGAGGACGGATAAGTTCTCTGTCGGGGATATCGTATTCATCTACAAAACGATTCCTGAGAAGCGTATCCATTACAAGATGGAGGTCATCAAGGTGAAGATGATTTTCGATGAGGCTTTCGAGCAGGAACCTTTCTGGACGGATAAGGATCAATATTATGTTGGAATAACATCCTTCTATGCCAGATTCAAATTGCTTGAGGAATATACGGATGACATCTTGTCGTTGCATCATCTGCATGAACATGGGTATGAAGGTATTCCGAGAAGTGTCAGGGAATGTAAAGACCAAGGGTTAATAGATTTCCTGCTACATCCCCATCAGATGGTGAATGATGATGTGTATGATGTGGACTATCCTGAGGATGACGAGAAACTCTATGAGGGCGCATTGATTACGGTAAAAGCCAACAAGTATGAACGCAACCAAAAGGCTCGAAAGGAGTGCGTAGCGAAGAAAGGTTATCAATGCTTAATATGTGGTCGTGACTTTGAGGCTACCTATGGAGAGATTGGCAAGAACTTTATCCATGTGCACCATCTTACTCCCATATCATCTGTTGGAAAGGAATATGAGCTGAATGTAGATACTGATTTAGTTCCTGTCTGCCCGAACTGCCACTATATGCTGCATCGTAAAGACCCGCCTTATACTATCGAGGAGATGAGGGAGATATTATCATCAGTAGAGAATACGGAAGAAGTCAAGCCTGCTGCATCAAAGCGCAATCATAAACAGACGGCTCAGACTATCCGATTCCAATCAGAGAATACCGTTCTAAAAAATGTCAACGACGACCATGATGTACGTCGTCTGATTCATAACATGATGGAGATGGACGGTGGTACGATGATGAAGAATATTACATCCGTAAGCATCGCCATGTTTGGAGAACGATACGCTAGTATGAATTCGAAAGACTGGAGCCGTCTGATCAATGAATATGTTCGAACAGTAACCAACAGACCTGACTTAGAAGAAGAGACCGTATTCCAATACAAGCCCATTGCCTCTTAGCCTAACTGGCTTTAGCTAACAGAGACTTTACCTCGTTTTTCCGTGGCAGTCCCACACAGGCCCTTACTTTTCTATCGCTTAATAGATAACAAAGAGAACTTTTTGGAGAAATGTTACAGCATGAGAAAGGTGGCGTGTCCACGCTTCTAACGAGCCGTAGTGTCGTTGGCAATGAGATTACTTTAAGTTGCCAACGAAAGGTAATCTCGCTAAAATACTACAACACTCCCCCCAAATCGTCTGTAATCCCTTCGGTATAAAGGGGTTAAGCTGGGGTGGGTGTTGGGCTAAAACCCTGCTAATTATGTCAAGTTGGAGGATAGCAGCCTAGAAAGAGAGAGGCACCCTTAATCGGATGCCTCTTCAATATTTGTACGCCCAGCATAGCGTATTTCATTTCGGGGGCTGGCCCCCGGGGGTCCTGGATCAGATCAATGACCTGTCCCCGTGATCTAAATGAAGTTCTGTGCGTTGATTAGCTTTCTTTCTTTTTTCTTTTACGGTTGCCACCACCACCGCCGCCGCCGTTTACAGACTCCAACTCTTCCTCGTTCAGAGCGCGTGGACTCTCTTTTTCATTCTTCTTTACCATAATCTTAGAATTTTTAATTGTTAAACTTACTGTTTTATTCTCTTGTCGCTCAAATGTTGTTTGTTCTGATTGAGCTTTGCTCTTAACCTCTTTCGCTCGAAATAGCTCGAATTGCATTCGGCTCTTTACTCGCTTAATCGAGGTTTTGAGCTTTGCTCTTAACCTCTTTCGCTCGAAATAGCTCGAATTGCATTCGGCTCTTTACTCGCTTAATCGAGGTTTTGACGATGTAAAGTTACGGAGATTTATTTTAATTTCCAAGATATTTCCCGATTTTTTCTCTCACTTGTTGCGACAATCGCCCCAGAGGCGACAAATCAGGCCAATACCTTCAAAATCTGTCGCAAAACACCAAGCCTGTCGTGGCGACCATCAGGTCCGAAGACTTCAGCCATTTGACAAGGTAACCTTTTTATTGCTTATTATGGGATATAGTCTGGCGACGCTGATAATCGTAAAGAGTCAGGCGGCGCAGGTGGTAATAGGCGAGCCAGTAGTTCTTCAGCGAGTTGATCTGGTTCTGACGGGCCGTCTGCCAGTGGCTCTGCGCCACCGAGAGACTGTAAGCATCAGCCTGAGCCCTGATAAACCGCTGTAGCGTCTGGGCGTAGGCATCCTCAGCGATGGAGAGTGCCTTGCTGGCCGTCTCAACGATAGCCTGACGCTCATTGAACTCGTTGACGGTCATCGTTACATCAAGCTCGGTATCACGGGCCACTTCCTGTTCTGTACGCTCTGCCGCATCCACCGTGCTACGGGCGGCGAGGTAGGTGTTTTTCCGTTTGCCCCAGTCCATGATTGGGATCGTGAGTTTCACGGTAGCCATATCCTGAGTGAGCGGATTACGATAGGCATCCGCAAAGCGTTCAGCCACCTGGTTCAGACCGATGCTTGCATCGAGACTCACGCTGAGGTTCTTCTCCACCTTCGTACGCTCTGCCTCCCGACGGGCCTCGATGGTCGCCTGACGGGTTTCCAGATACTTAGGATTATTCTCACGGGCAAAGGCGAGGGCTTCGTCAGCCTCGATATGCAACGTGCCCACCACAGAGGGGATGACGAGTTCGATCTCCGTACGCCGATCCATCCCAAGATAAGTCGCAAGATCCTGTACGGCCCGCTTGCGGGCGATGCGGGCATTGGCGAGTGCCGTGGTGGCGTTGGTCTTTTCGAGTTCCAGGATGCTCAGCTCAGCCTTGGAGATACTTGAAATCTTATAGCGGCGCTGGGCGATGGCATAGATGGTGTCGCTTGATGCGAGCGACTCCATCGCCATCTGCACCATATCCTGTGCCAAGGCGAGGGCGAAGAACTTCTCTACGGCCTTCTCGCTGGTGCTCTCGATGCCATACAGCAGTTCCTTCTCTGCGCGCGCCATTTTCAGCGGTTCTATCCGTCGAGCCCACTTCAAGGGGTTATAGAACAGCAGATCCTGCTTATAACCGACGGAGATAGGGATGGTCATGAACTGATTCTGGTTCTGGTCGCCAAACGTACGCGTAAAGCCCAGTTGCGTGGTGCCATAGAACTGTCCGCCCCAGGGTTCCATCGTCTGGGTGGCATTGATACCGGCCTGCGAATATAACAACCGCTGTTGGCGATACTCATCGATATCCTCATAAGAGAGATAGCGCTGGGTCATGTAGCGCTCATACTTCACAGGGGTCGATTCCAGTAAGAGCTGCGGCTTGCGAGAGGCCATCCATGAGAGATAGCGATACTGCGAGGCATAAAACACATTCTGGTATTTCTGTACGGAGAGTGAGCTGTCGGTGGCGAGCCTCACCGTCCGGTCGAGGTCGAGCACCACCTTCTGCTGGGCAGAAGCAGTGAGAAGTGAGAGGTGACATACAAGAAATATCAGCAGACTCTTTTTCATAAACTTCATTTTTCAGACATTAAGACGACTTCTACGTTCATGCCATCGAAGAGTTCGGCGGTCTTGGCCAGACGGGCACGGAGGCTGACGGCACCCTGCTGATCGACGATAGGATTGATCTCACTGACGGTGGCCTCATATTGTTGCGACTTGTCGGCTACGGGAATGATGTGAACCCTTGTGCCAACCTTATATTTCTGGAGGTCGGCCTCCATCACTCGGAACTCCACCAGCATGTCGCCCGTGGCAATCACACGGCAGACGGTCTTACCTGCCACAGCGAGCTGGTGGGCCTGTACCGACAGGTTTGCCACCACCCCGTCGAAGGGAGCTGTCAGTACCCCACTCTGCAAGTCATGACGGGCTGCCTCTAACTGGGTCTTGGCGGTGGCCAGCTGACTCTTCGACAAGGTATAACCCGACTTCAAATCTGAGTTGCGAGTCACGTTCGATGGAATCTGAGCGGCCTTATCGGGATCGTAGCCATGGGCGATGATCACATCCTGCATCTGCAGGTGAGCCTGTTCGATCCGGAGCTGCGCCTGTTCTACGGCCCGCTCCTTCTGGGTCATGTCATTACGGAGCTTAAACTGGTCGAGCGTAGCCAATACCTGTCCCTTACGAACTTTCTGACCGTTCCTGACGAGCACCTGTTCGATGGGCAGTGCCGTCTCAAATGCCAGGTCGGCATAACGCTCTGCCACCACCTTACCCACGGTCTGCACCACCCCAGGCTCTGGCAGCGGCAACGCCAGCTTCTCCACCGGAACGGTCGCAGTGGTATCTGCTTCTGGGTTCACCTGTCCCGTCTGTCCGCTGCCACAGGCCGTCAGCATTGCAACAGCAGCTATGATCATGATCATCTTTCTCATATCTTGCATTATTTCATTTTTACAACTGTCTCTGTGCCATCTCGAAGAATAGTTCTTTTTTCTCCATCAGTTCCTCAAACGTACCCTCCTCAGCTATCTTGCCTTTGTCGAGGACAATGATTCGGTCGCAGTGGCGGATGGTCGATAACCGGTGGGCTATCACCACGCGGGTACAATTCAGCTGGTCGAGGTTGTCGCTGACGGCCTTCTGCGAGATATTGTCGAGTGCCGATGTCGCCTCGTCGAAAAAGATGATGTTAGGCTTCGAGATGAGGGCACGAGCGATGAGGATGCGCTGCTTCTGTCCGCCACTGAAGCCACCGCCACCTTCTGTGACGATGGTGTGAAGCCCCATCGGCATCTTTCTGACATCTTCTTCAAGACAAGCCATGCGCAGGGCCTCCCACGCATCGTCATGGGTGGCCCACGGAGCGGTGATGGTGATGTTGTGGAACAGGTCGCCCGTAAACAAGCTGCCGCTCTGCAGACAACAGCCGATCTTCCTGCGCAGCGAAGCCTTATCCACCTTCGCCAAGTCATAGTTGTCGTAGGAGATACCACCAGTCAGCGGTTGTTCGAATCCAAGCATCAGGCGCATCAACGTTGATTTGCCGCAGCCCGACTTACCCACAATGCCCACATATTCGCCCGGCTTAATCTTCAGCGACAGGTCGTCGATAACCATTGGCCCGTCTTCCTGATAGCGGAACGACACACCACTCAGTTCGATACTTCCAAAGAGTGCATTAACCTGCGGTGCTTTCTCTTCCATTTCAGGTACGGCTTCCAAGATAGGCCTTACGCTCTCCAACAGCGGTTTAATCTGTGCCAGACTCGGTACCACAGTGTTCAGCTGGGTTATCGAGGCGGTTATCATGCCAAAAGCAGAACTGAAGGCAATATAGTCGGAAGAGGAAACCCCGTTCGACAATGTGCTCCAGAAGAGGAGCATCGTGCCGCCAAGCCCCAGTAAGGCAGTGAGTGCAGGACAAAGCAGACGGGCGAAATCTGGATTATAGACCAGATAGGTAGCTTTGCTATAGTGGTCGAGCCAACGGATAAATGCACGGTTCTCACTACCAGTAAGTTTCAGTTTGTGGATACCCGCAAAGAGATTGTATTCCAGACCGCTCAGCTTCGCCATTTCCTCAGTATATTTCTTCTGAACCCCGACAATGCGAAGATAGTACAAAAAGATGACGAGCACCTGCAGGGCAATGATACCAAGCGCAGGCCAGAGCAATGCACCACCATAAATATAGACCTGCACCAGATAGATGATACTGAGCACGGCTGAGAGCAACGCTCCGACGATGCTCTCATTGCAGAGCGAGGCCACTGTCGTTATATTCTGTATCTTTGCCGTCAGTTCACCACTGGAATGATGGCTGAAGAAAGTGGGACTCAAGAGGAACGTGCGGGCCACAACGGCATTCTGCACGTGCAGCTCTATGATGTGCTGCAAACGGATGATATAGAGATTTCTTGTCAGCGTAAGCAATAGAGAGCCTATGGTAATACCGATAAGAAGCCCGGTAATAGGCAACAGATCGGAGGCGTCGCCGGTAGGGATAACCGTGTCGAAGATCAGTTTGTTGGCCATCGGGGTAAACATGCCAAGCAGCACCACTACAAGGGCACACACCACGAGCAGCACGGCATTAGGCCCTGACACCACACGCCACGTGAACCTGACAAGGTCCTTCATCTTCAGCGCTCTTAGCGGCAAGGCTTTGGTGAAAGTGATGGCCGTCGGTTCCAGCTCTTCAGTCATCTCGCGTTTACCCACCTGCCTGACTATACCGTCCTCTTTGCGGTATTGGTAGCCCAGCCCGGTCTTCGTCGGGGTCAGCGCCACCAGTCTTCCGCCCTTGGTATAGCCCAACAGTGGCCCGACACACTCACGCCACCATTCTCCAGTCAGATGAATATCGCGCATCATGATACCACGCGGACGAAGGATGCCTGTCAGTTGTTCCTCAACCGATAACACATCATCATAATCCAGCTGGTAGTCTGTGATGCCGAGTGCCTCAAGCACCTGTCGCAACGCACTTTGGTCGTTCTGAGGCACCACGCGCCTGCCTCCCTGAAGTCCCAGACGCTGATGGGTCTTCTCGTTCACCTCGGCCATTGCTGCTTGCTCAGCTGCCCTGCGCTTATTGATCTGATTAATATAGATTTCCATGGTTATTCGCTCTTCATCAGTTTCTGATAGAATCCTTCCTGCGCCATGAGTTCCTCATGTCGTCCGCGTTGTAGGATCTTACCCTGGTCCATGACGATAATCTCGTCGCAGTCACGGATGGTACTCAGTCGGTGGGCCACGATAATCTGTGTCGGTCCCATACGCCGGATGCGCTTCATGACCTCATCCTCGGTCTTCGGGTCTAAGGCACTCGTAGCCTCATCCATGATGAGCACGATCGGCTCTCTGGCCAGTGCAGTAGCTATTTCAAAGCGCTGTCGCTGACCGCCGCTGAAATTCTGTCCACCCTTGACAATCTTCGTATCAAAGCCTTCTGGACGACTCACGATGTCAGCACGTATCTCTGCATCGTTGCAGGCCATCATCAGCGTGAAATCCTCGATGCTGGGGTCCCACATGCGGATATTCTGTGCGATGGTGTCATCAAAGAGCACCACGTTCTGGTCGATCACTGCCACAGAGTTCGTCAGCTCTTCATTGGGGATGCTTTCGATGGGTCTGCCGTCGAAAAGAACTTCCCCACTCCACGGCTTATAGAGACCGCTGATCAGTTTTGCCAGTGTCGATTTACCACAACCGCTGGGGCCTACCAGAGCCACAGAATGACCAGGCTCCACCCTGAGGTTGAAGTCCTCAATGAGCGGAGGCTGTATAGGTGAGTAACCGAAGGTGACATGCTTCATTTCCAAAAGGCCGCCAAGTTTCCCTTGAAGGATCTCCTTTTCCGAGTCCCGATGGTCTTCGGGATATTTCATCACATCTTCCACACGCTCCATCTGACTTCGCATCTCCACAATTTTCTGAGAGCCGTTTACCAGCTCGTTCACAGGTGCCAGGAACGACCCCATGAAGCCTTGGAAGGCCATGAGCATACCCACAGTCAGATCGCCCTGAAGAATGAGGTAGGCACCTAACACGAGTACGGCCACAGAGCAAAGTGCGTTGGCCATCACAGGCAACAAAGCCATCTGCGCTTGTTGCTTGTCGGCGTTGGCGTTCACGTTGAACTTATGTGCCCACAGTCCGCTCCAGTATTTGAAGAAGCCCGTCTCAGCACCTGCCGCCTTAATGCTCTCCATGTTGTCAATGCATGAGATAGTGGCAGAGAAGTACTGGCCCTCACTTTGTTCCATGGAACGGATGAGGTTAATACGCAAATTGGCGAAATAATGAACGATAGCCAGGTTGACACCCGCAGCCACGAATCCTATGATTGTCAGCCAGAAGGAATACGAGAACATCAGAAACAGGTAGAGCACTAACAGACCGATATTGATGACCTGCGGAGCCAGAACTTCTATCAAGGAGTTGGTAATCTCCTGGTTCAGATGCATACGCTGCTGCAAATCGCCCACATGGCGCATGGCGAAATACGACATGGGCAGGCGCAGCAAGTGGCGCAGATAGTCCTTGTTGCTTTTTAATGCCAGCGCACCTGCCACACGCTTGGTATAGCGACTTTGCAGCAGTACCACGAAGAACTGGAAAACGGCCAGTGCGCCCATGCCTATGAAGAACCACTTAACCCAATCGGCATTCTTGCCCGACAGAATCTCGTCGAGGAAGATGCGGGTGAACAGCGGCGACAGTAGTGCCACGAAGGCACCCATCAGCGCAAAGGAGAAGGTGAGCCAGAAAGCCTCACTCACACCGTTGAGATTCTTCTTCATATAAGAAAGGATGCTGGTCTGCTGTCCGCCCTTCTCAAACTTCTCCGTCGGCTCAAAGGTCAGGCACACGCCTGTGTAGTGCTTGCGGAACTCCTCCATCGGCCATTTCACGGGTCCTATGCCAGGATCGTTGATGCAGGCGCGCCCCTTACGGTCGAAGCCCCGGAACACGACGAAGTGCTCGAAGTTCCAGTGGATGATGGCAGGCTGCTTGCCTTCCAGCGCCTCGGGCGACATACGGAAGCCCTTGGCATCAAGACCGTAGTTACGGGCAGCCTGCAGAATCATCTTCGCCGATGAGCCGTCGCGCGACACACCACAGGCTGCTCGTACCTCTTCCAGTGGCAACCACTTGCCGTAATGCGCTAAGATCATCGTCAACGATGCAGCACCGCACTCCACGACCTCCATCTGCATCACCTGCGGCACCTTAGCCAATTTACTCTTGCCCATACTAATTGCCTGCTATCGTTTGGATGGAATTGTCCAGTGTGCCGACAAGGACTCGCCAGACGGGCTTCTTCCGTGTGATAATCTGGATGTTGCATAAGGCACCGTTGCCCACCTTCACATGGCGGCTCTTCTCACGACTCCATACCAGATTACCGTTCTGCTCGTCAAACGTTACGCGCACCTCGTACATCGCCTGTCCGTCCTTGATGAATGCTGCCAGCGGGTCGAGTTTCACACGGCTCACAATCTCCTGTCGCGTGGTCGGGTACTGTTCGATGCCAACCACCCGTCCGTAGGCATATCCCCAGTTCTCGCGCTCCAAATTGGCGGGCGTGGCCTGCACCTGCTGACCGATCTTCAGTTTGCGCAGATCGTTGTAGGTCACATAGCAGAGCATCTCGCGGCCTGCCATCTGCTGCGTCTGCGGTAGCAGCCACGCCACGGGTTCGCCTGCCTTGAACTGTGCGCCAAGGGGCAGCGTCTGTATCAACACGCCGTCGCGCGGCACCCTGACAGCTGTCGTCGAAAGGGCATTGCGAATCTCCATCACTGCCACACCATTGGCAACGGTGGCACCGTGACTCACCAGCAAACGGCTAACGGCTCCATCATAGGGCAAACTAATAGGCGTGGCCTCTCCAAAAGGAAATACCACGCCCTGCGCTGTAACCTTGTAATTGATGGTTCCGAAGATGCACCAATAGATGACCACCACCATCATCGCCACCATGGCGGCAATCACAATCCGAATCCTCGGAGATGCCACTCGCGCCATCTCCTTGGCTTCGCTATGGTCGTCGAGTGCCTCCAGTGCCTCCTTATTGAATATCTCTGCCATAATCTTAAATTTGAAAGTGACAATAATGGTATAGTCTTAATTTCGGTGGCAAAAATACAAAAATAATTAGAAATAAAAAAGAAAATCGTGTGTTTTTTCACTCCTTTGCTCGTTAATACGCAGCCAGTTCTGCATAGAAACGGCTCACTTCTTTCTGCATGCCCTCTGGCTAGGCGCCGTGATCACGGGATCTGACCCCAGTGATCTATTCAAGCAGTCATCCCATTCCAAATTGGTCTTTTGGAAAGATGTGAAATGGCTTGGGAGTTTGATATTGACCCGAACCACCTGCGGCATTGTCGAGGTCGGCTTCGTCGAGTGGCCATGCGCCGGCCTCCTGCAGTTCCTTTACTATTGCATTCATCTCATCAGAGAGTTGCTTCAACTGCTGCTTCTTCTGCTCGATTTGTTCTGCTGTTAATGTTGCCATAATTAAAAATTTTAACTGTTATACACGTTTTCTGTTCTTGGTGAAGATGAAAGTTAATCCCGTTTAAATTGTTCATCGAAATTAACATTTGCAGCACTAAGGTAAGTGAAAAATCTGACATGGCAAAATCCTGAGCCGCTCGGCTTTGCCGCTTGCCCCAGCAAGAACTTTTTGTTGCTCAGGAACTTATAAAGAAATTTAAACTAAAGTGCTTTGAATTTGGGTAAATTCCCAAGAATAAACCCGCCAGCCACCTGGTCAAGTTCGTCCTCGTCGAGTGGCCATGCGCCGGCCTCCTGCAATTCCTTGATGATTGCATTCATCTCCTCAGAGAGCTGCTTCAGCTGCTGCTTCTTCTGCTCAATCTGTTCTGCTGTTAAATTTGCCATATTGCTAAATATTTAATGGGTTATACTTATTATATTATTTGATTGTAGGATCCTGTACCTTGCGCTGGTGCGAGCGCCGCTCGCGCTGGCCGCCCGTCACCACCTCCAACTCTTCATTGAGTACGTTGTTCTCGTCCTGAAGCTGCTCGATTTCGTCTTTCAGTTTCAGGTTCTCACGGATGAAAGCAGAGAAGTTGACCAGCAACTCCTGATTGCGCCAGTGGTAGTAGAAGAGCACAACGACCAATGCCACTATGGCCAGCGCCACAATAGTCGAGATGATGATTGAAATGATAACTGTCGTATCCATAATTACTGTTCTTGTTTTGATTTCTGGGGCAAAGATACAAAAAATAGCCGATAGATTTGTCAGCATTCCGCAAATATTTGTCAGCATTCCGCAAAACTTAGGATTTTGAAGCCCGTCGGTACTCTGAGGGTGTCATCTTGTAACGGCTGCGGAACTGTTCGTTGAAGGTTGTGCGGTTGGCAAAGCCGCTCATCTCGGCGATGAGGGCGATGGGGTCGTCAGTGCTGGTGAGCAGACGGGCAGCATGATCCACACGGTAGCCGTCGATGAACGCCTTGGTGCTTGGGCTGTCGGAGCACTCGCGGATGGCATCGTCGATATAACGGTGATTAGTGCCGAGCATCGCGGCGAGCATGTCACGGTTCAGGTCTGCGTCGGTATAGCGCTGCTGCTTCTTCATCAGTTCGACAAGACGGAGGAAGAGCTGCTCATTGGGCGTGCGCTCCTGTTCGGTCTGACGGGCTAAGCGCTGGATGTCGCGAACCTCGCGCCGCTGCTTACGGTGAATCAGCTCAAAGAGCTCCCGGTTCTTGATGAGCATACGACGATAGGCCAAGGCCAGTCTCCAGAGTGCCATGAAGATAGCCAGCATGATGGCAAGGAGCGAGAAGGCAAGGATGCGATAGACGATAGTCTTGGCTTCTACGTCGTTCCCGCCACCCGTGCATGCCGTCGTCAACACCGGCACGGCTAAGAGCGATATGATAACTAACTTTGGAAATCTTCTCATATTACGGCTGCAATTCTACAAAAATAATTGGAAATAAAAATGAAAAACGATGTTTTTTCACTCCTTTGTCATCAAGAGTACCTGACCCACAGACTATGGTTACCGGATAACCTTGCGGCCTTTGTGGATATAGATGCCCTTGCGCTGGGGACGGCTGTTTGTAACCACGCCGTTCAGACCAACATAGGGGCCGTTGTCGTTATCCTCACGCGCTACACTGACAATGCCGGTTTCCAAGTCGAAGTAGAACCTGTCGAAATGCTCTACGCTGTAGATAACATCGTCATCCGTAGCATTCTCTTTCAGCTCGTTTACGAAATACGACGCCACAGTGTAATAGCCACTTTGGGGGACGTCGAGCGTCAGCTCCGTCGTCAGCTTATAATTGCCGCTGCCAGCCTTCTCGGGCAGGGCTGTCAGGTAGCTGACGGTCTCCTGCCGTAACCTGGCTATTTGAGTAAACTCCCAATTGTCATCAGCGATGCAAACGTATAAATAGATGTTGTCGGCTGGTACGCCCTGAGGGACGATAGCCTCGGGATTATCCGCGATGCTGACGTGGTAGGCAATCTGCCCAGGCAACAGCTCGTAGGTGCTCTGGTTGACGAGATAGTCGTCATAGCTTCCGATGGTGTCGCTCACCTCGATGAAGCAATCTGCCAGCGGCGTACCGTCAGGCCAGGATAACAATAAGCCGACCGTTCCGCTGGCCATCGGCTTGAAACAGAAGGTGACCTCCGTGTCCTGACCAGCCCGCAGATAGGCACCGGCCTTCATAGGGTCGCCCTCGCTGCGCGGCGTCTCCTGCGTAATGTCTGCCGGCTTGACCTTACCGAAATAGCGGGGAACCAGATAGAGCGGCATCGTACTCTCGCGCTCGCTCTTGTTGCGGATGGTCAGTGTCAGGTCGTTGCCCATACCCATACGGCCAGGTCCCTTGGTAAATTCGGCCTTGGTAATCTCCAGATTGGGCATTTCCTTGATGAGATAGAACTGCCCGCCAGTTGTGCGGCCCGCTATCACACGATATTCCTCGGAAGCGAGCATCTGCCAGTCGCAGCCTGGGATGTTGCGGAAACGTACCATTGGATAGAGCGCCATCCACTCCTCAGGCTGGAAAGCGGTGGAATCGACTTTGACCTTGTGGAGGTTGTTGATTTCGTAATTATAGACAATGCTGTCGGCGGGATTACCCATGAACACCGGGGTGAGGGTGCCGTCATCTGCACGGGTACCAATGGCGTGATCAGCACGGACTTCTTCGTCGCCATAAATGCTGGAACTAAATTTGTATCTGAAAAAAACAGAGTCGGGCTCTACCACGCTTACAGGATTATTGGGATAGAGAAATGCGAGAGGCTTAACCGTCTTGGGACTGGTGCCGTCCTTGTCGGGCTGTACGCTGATGAAGGCATCCTGATTGATGCTGAAACCGATGCCGCTGGAGCTGGCTCCCGTACCGGGGGTGTCATAGGGGTTGAGCACAGAGAGCGAGAAGTAGGCATCACCGTAGCCACACCACCCCCAGTTGATGTGGAAGAGACCGTTGCCGTCGTAGCCGTCACAGACGAAGGCGTGTCCACCGGCATCGCGGCGACCCCCATACACTACAGGCCGGCCATTGGCCAGTTCGCTGTAGATCAGGTCCTCCCAGCCGTCGATACTATAGTACATACGGTGGCTAACCTGCACCGTATTCTGATAGCCGAAATATTTGACAAGGGCCTCCGCAGCCAACTGTTCATAGGATGATGAACTTACGGGGGAATAAATCATCCTGACGCCCTGCCCACAGTAGCGCATCAACTTGGCCACGGCCTCCTGCTGTTCGGGAGTGCCGATGATAATACCCTCTGGCGTCACATAATTGTCGAGCATGTTGTCCCAGTCGAAGGTCGTCGGCGGCAGTGCGTCGATATGCCACACCTTCTCCACATTCTCGTGGGCCGTGGTGAGGTCATAGGCAGGAATCTCCGTGCAGGCATCTTTCGGCCACTGGTAGTAGTGCATCACCATCGCCATCGCGGTGGCCACGCAGCCTGATTGCGACGGCTGCCCCTTCCAGTCGGGATTGGCACCGTCGTAGGGAGGCGTGTCATTCCAGTAAGGCTCCATCTGGTCCCACTGGGTCTTGAGCAACGGGCCGATGGCTTCACGCGGGGCGCGGGTCATCGGTCCGTGTCTGTTCACGCCGTCGGAAAACTCCTTCGTGTTGCCCAGTGTTGCCATGGCCTGGTCGTAGCTCTTCAGCCATGCCCGCATGTTGTCTGGCATCCTGTCCCAGTCGATGCTGCCGGTGGCGCTGTAGCCCAGCACGGGCAGTGCACGACTGTCGCCAGAGGCAATCACAAAGCCACCGCCATCCAGATTGAAGGCGTAGATGCTCTTGGCATCCGTCTTAGCCGTAACCGTCTTCCTGTCTATGCCGACATTCAGCCCTCTGGTCTTGGCAGGAGCGTTATTGGTAAGAAACTTCAGGGCGCGGTCGCGCGCCTGCTCTTCCGAAATCTGCTGTGCCCATACACCAACGGTCATCAGCACAAGCACTAACAGTAGCAATTGTCTTTTCATCTAATCTAATTTATAGTGATCACAGGGTCTGACCCTAGTGCTGGGTTAGAAACTCTCTTGCAATTCGCGTAAGTTTGTCGGTGTCTATTGCCTCCAAAATCACTTCCTCTGGCTCCAAATCGAGCAAGAACTGCATATAGGTGGGAAGGGTCAACAGGTCTCCATCGCGCCCAATGTTGTAATCTCCAAACTTGATGAAATGCTTTACACCATACTTATCAGGATGTTTTCTGATGGTAGAGATACTTTTAGCCTGAGTACTTTTTGCTTTCACCTCCACTGGAACACACTCCCCTTTATAACGGATAAGAAAATCCAACTCCATACCAGAGTCCTTTTGGAAATAATATAGGCTCTGTCCTTTCTTGATAAGTGTGTCTGCCATCAAGTTTTCAAAGATTGCCCCTTTGAATCCACCCAGATTGCCCTGAAGAATATCCGCTCTTGTCGTGCCTCCAAGCATAGCAACCAACATGCCAATATCAGCAGTATAGACCTTGAAAACGTTGTCTATGGCATTGCCTTCCAGCGGCAGTCCCGTAATGTTGGAATTATAACAACGGCGTATGATGTCAGCATCTTCTAACCATTGAAGGGAGTCTTTGAAATACACACCACGTCCGCCACTTTCCACTTTGGACCACTGGTATTTCTTGTTTTCTTTGGCCAGTTGCTTTGGAATGGCATTAAAACATGCCCGAATATGAGGCTTGTCCTTGTCATCGGCATATTTCACCATGTCTGAACGGTATTCTTTGAGAAGAGAATTCCAAACGTCATTCACCTTACCCATGTTTCCGGTTTCTATCAGCGCATTGACAGCTGCAGGCATTCCTCCCACAGCTACATATCGATACAGGAGAGTTTTCATGGCAACATGGATGCCACTTGGTACAGGTGCCTCTTCCTCAAGGCAGCGCTTCAACACATTGATGATTTCTTCATTCATGTTGTTCGCCCACAGAAACTCTTCAAAGTCGAGTGGATACATCTCCACTATTTGCTCATAGCCTACAGGCACAGAATTGCTTCCCTTTTCTTGTCTGGTTGGTTTTCTTGTGCGCTGCTTCTTCTCGTCCTGACCGTAGCCTTGCACTCCAAGCAGCGACCCTGTAGCGATGATGTCATAGCGTCCGTCTTCCTTGAAGAACTTCAGACTGGTACGCGCTTCCGGGCAGTCTTGGATTTCATCAAGGATAATGCATGTCTCTCCAGGAACGAACTTTGCAGTCCTCATCTGAGCAGAAAGGTTAAGGATAATACTATCCACATCCTTTGAGTCATAGAAGGCTTCTTTCCTCCTTTTCTGCTTGATAAAATTGATATATACCACATGCTTGTAATTCTCCTCGGCGAATAATTGGGAGATATAAGTCTTTCCGCATTGACGGATGCCCATGATAACAAGTGGAAAATGGTTCGGCTGTTCCTTCCATTTCTTTAATGTCTCAGATATCTTTCTTTTAAGCATAATGCACTGGATTTTGTGCACAAAGATACGTTTTTCCAGCGACTTTTGCAATAGTTGCTGTCATTTTTCCAGCGACTTTTATATATTTTTATGCTTTTTTTCTAACGAAGTTTTAGATTCCGTTGCTTTTTTACCAGAAGATAGACCACAGACTATGGTTATCGAGATATAATCCGTGATCACAGGGGCAGTCGCGGTCGTGACTGAGGTCGCGATGCCCGACGATCAGGGCGCGGGGGTAACGCTGATGCAACGCGTCTTGATAGGGATTATACATGCCGCGTCAATGTCTTTTTTACAGCATGAGCATTGCCTAAATTAGTATGGGTGGAGATATACCAATAGAAGGTGGAGAATTTTCAAGATTTTAAACTTGCAAGGAAACGCCCGCAAAAATAACTCAGGGCAGCCCAACGGCTGCCCTGATGAGTTTATTTCAGTGTTTTGATGAGGAACTGAGCGACAAGGTCGGTAGAACGGTAGATGTTCTGTGAGAAGCCGTGATCGAAATATTCCTGCATGTAATACTCACTGCCTGGCCAGATCTGATGGAAACGCTCACCGTAGGTGTAGGGTACCACACGGTCGCCATTGCCGTGAACGATGATGGCAGGACCCTGATACTTCGCAGCAGTCTCGTAGATCGGCAACGTAAAGGCGGTACGGATGTAGTTGCCACCCAACTTCAGACCACCGAAGAGCTCGATATACTCACCCGGATCGAAGGGGTCGTACATCTTTCCCATCGTGTTACCCTTGATGGCATCCTCACGCAGTACGGCAGCAGGCGCCATCAGTGCCACAGCCTTGAAGGCAGGCTTACCTAAGGCCTCACTCAGTTCACCGGCGGTCATCGCAGCAACCACACCACCCTGGGAATGACCAGCGATAGCCAGACCGTTCACATAAGGCAGACTGCTGACATATTCCACCACTTTCTTGGCATCCTCGATCTCATTGGGCACCGTCATATCCTTAAACTCACCCTCGCTCTGGCCGTGACCGTTGAAGTCGAAACGGATGCTGGCAATGCCATGAGCCTGCAGCGTGTCGCAAATGAGTTCGAACATCGGACCGTCTTTCGTACCACTGAAGCCGTGACAGAAGATTACCATCGGGCACTGCTCACCAGCCTTCAACTCAGGCTTCTGGATGAGCGCTGCCAGTTTACCATGATCGCCGTCGATGCTCACGCGCTCACCCTTCTGGGCAGGCACATAGGCACCGGTGGTCAACTCCTTCAGATACTTGTCCACCTTATAGGTCAAAACAGTAGAGAGTTGGATCTTACCATCGGAACCTACCACGACCATCGAGGGAATCCACTTCACGCCATAGGCCTGGGCGATGTCGGTCTCTTTAAATTTCTTCAACTCGCTCACCTGCGTATAGGTGATACCGAACTGCTCGACAGCTTTCTTCCAAGCCTCCACATCGGTATCCATCGACACACCGACGAACTCGATGCCGTGCTGTTTGTATGCCTGTTGCATGCGCACCACCTCGGGGGCATCTTTACGACAGTCGGGGCACCACGATGCCCAGAAGTCGAGCACCACCGTCTTACCCTTCGCAAACTTAGAGAACTGGAACTTCTTACCATCGATGGTCTGCATCTTGAAGTCGGGTGCCACACTACCGGGCTGGATCAGTTCCGTTGCATACTTCGTGTCCATGTCCCTCTGAGGACCAAACTGCGCCTTTACTTCTGCCGTTGCTCCCACCAGAAGCAGAGCGGCTAAAACAACTGATAATCTCATGATATCGATAAAAATTTCTGCAAATGTACAAAATAATTGGTAATTATCAATGGTGTATTGTGAAATATTTCTTATCTTTGCAGAAAAATATAAAACTATAAATCATATGTTAGACAAGGAGAGGGGGCTGTATATCGCCCATTGCGCCAATGGTGCGCTCAGTATTACAGGTAAGATGGCCAACCGCCACGGACTGATTGCAGGTGCCACAGGTACTGGTAAGACCGTCACGTTGCAGGTGATGGCCGAAACGTTCTGTCAGGCAGGTGTGCCCTGTTTCATGGCCGACATGAAGGGTGACCTTTCTGGTATCTCCCAGGTAGGTAAGATGAGCGGCTTCATCGAGAAGCGACTGCCGGAGTTCGGCATTGAGAATCCGGA
Source organism: uncultured Prevotellaceae bacterium (assembly GCA_902799765.1). Taxonomy (GTDB): domain Bacteria; phylum Bacteroidota; class Bacteroidia; order Bacteroidales; family Bacteroidaceae; genus Prevotella. The sequence goes on along the minus strand of CADCBZ010000026.1, from coordinate 45,628 downwards.
GTTCCAGAGTTGTCCTGTACGCTTCTTCGACGTGTTCGGCGAACAGGGTCATCCCATGCGTGCCACCATCTCACAGATGGGTCCGCAACTGCTGAGTCGATTGATGCAACTCAACGAGACACAGGACGGTGTGCTGAACATCGTGTTCCGCATCGCTGACGAGCGTGGCCTGTTGCTCGACGATCTGAAGGATCTCAGGTCTATGCTTGACTGGGTGTCACAGCATGCGAAAGAATACAGGACCAAGTATGGCACCGTGACCAGCATGTCGATTGGTTCCATCCAGCGTGCTCTTTTACAATTGGAGAACCAGGGAGCGGAGAAGTTTTTCGGCTTACCCTCATTTGATATCTATGACCTGTTGCAGACTGACGCTTCAGGTAAAGGCATCATGAATGTCTTGGCAGCAGACAAACTGATGTTACAGCCCAAGCTCTACTCCACCTTCCTACTGTGGCTCTTGAGCGAGCTCTACTCCACCCTGCCCGAGGTAGGCGACCTGCCACTGCCGAAACTGGTGTTCTTCTTCGACGAGGCCCACATGTTGTTTACAGATACTTCAAAGGCATTACTCGACAAGATTGAGCAGGTGATCCGTCTGATCCGCTCGAAGGGCGTGGGTATCTACTTCATCACGCAGAGTCCTACCGATATTCCTGAGACCATCCTGGGTCAGCTCGGCAACCGTGTGCAGCATGCCCTGCGCGCCTATACGCCGAAGGATCAGAAGGCCGTCAAGACCGCTGCCGACACCTTCCGTGCCAACCCGGCCTTCAAGACCGACGAGGCCATCATGAACCTAGAGACGGGTGAGGCGCTTGTCTCGTTCCTCGATGAGAAGGGTGCCCCAAGCGTGGTGGAACGGGCCAAGATTCTGTTCCCCCTGTCGCAGATCGGTGCCATTACAGATGGACAGCGTCTCGACATCATCAAACAGAGCCGCATCTACGGTAAGTATGACGAGACCAAAGAGCGCGAAAGTGCCTTTGAGGTGCTGATTGCAGAGGCAGATCGTCAGTTGGCTGAGCAGGCGCAGCAGGAGACTGAGATTGATATCCCGAAGCCTACAGCAGAACCCAAGGCTGAGAAGAAGAAGCCTGGTCTCTTGGGCAAGGTGGGCAAGGCCATCCTGACCGCCATCACCTCTACCCTCGCCGCCATCCTCGGCACGTATGTCAGTGACAAGGTGACGGGTAAGAAGACGAAGTCGAAGACCTCCGCCACAGGTCGTGTAGTCAAGAATGCCACCAGTGCCGCCACGCGTTCAGTTACCAGAGAACTCACCCGCGACATCCTTGGCAATCTTATCAAATAGTTCTTAGCAACGGACTACAGGACTTAAGGACTTCATGATGAAGGTATTGGTAAGTGAGGATATCTGGGAGTTTGATCTTGAGGCAGCGCTGAAGGAGATCTCGGCGCAGCGCAGGGAACAGGCGCTCAAGTTCAAGTTTGAGCAAGGGCAACGGCTCTGCGTGCTGGCCTATCAACTGCTGAAGGAAGGGTTGCGACAAGAATACGGCATCACAGAGAATCCAATCTTCGAATACAATGAGCATGGCAAGCCTCTGATAATAGGGCATCCAGAGATATTCTTTAACTTGAGCCATTGCAAGGAGGCAGCTATCTGTGTGGTGAGCGACCAACCTGTGGGTATCGACGTGGAGAGTATCCGCGGGTATAAGGAATCGTTGGTGAACTATACGATGAACGACGAAGAGATCGCCCAAATCAAGTCGGCAGAGAACCCTGCAGCAACGTTTATTCGTCTATGGACGATGAAAGAGGCCACCACAAAACTGATCGGTACAGGTATCAGCAACGACATGAAAACAGTGATAGATACGCTGAAATACAAATATACCACTGTCGAGCGTCAGCAATACATTTATACTATTTGTGCCAATATAAAATTACTCCAGTCCTAATTCCGGCATGGGGATCTTGCGGTTCGGGTTTTCCTTGGCACCGAGATCTACCAGTTCACGACCCTTCTGTGCCACACTCTGACGACCCGTAACGAGTTTATTGTTGGCGCTGTCGTAGGCCTCTACCGTCTTGTGGAGTTTCTCACCGAGGTCGTTATAACGCTTCACGAAGTCACCTAAGCGGTCGAGCAACTGCTCGGCCAGGCCGAACACCTTCTCCTGGTTCTCCGCCTGCTGGTTCTGTACCCATGCGATATGGATCATGTGGAGGATACCCAACAGGTTCTGCTCACCTGTCACAAACACCTTCTTCTCGAATGCCTCACGCCAGAGCGTGGGATCATTCGCCAATGCCAACTGCAACGACGACTCGAAGGGCACGAACATAATCACGAAATCCACCGTCTCACGTCCGTTCTTGATATACTTCGAATAGTCCTTACGCGCCAGTTCGTTCACATGACTGCGCACGCTACGGATATGCTCCTGCAGATAACGCTCCTTCTCCTCGGGCGTTTGGGCATTCACATACTTCTCATACGCCACGAGTGACACCTTCGAATCCACAATCGCATCCTGTCCCTGCGGATAATGCAGGATCACGTCGGGCTGCATCTCCCGTCCTGTCTCATCGTTTTTCAGCGGGCGCCCCAGCTCATCGCGCAGACGAGCCTGCACCTCGTAGTGGATACCCTCTGTCAGTCCCTGACTGGCAAGCAGGTCACCCAGGATGATCTCCCCCATGTTGCCACTCACCTTATTATCACGCCTGAGCACGTTGGTCAGACTCTCCGCACGCTCACCCAACTGCTGCGTCTGTTGCATCATCTGCTGGATTTGCTCACGGAAAGAAGCCGAATGGGCAGCACTCTCCTTCTGGTTCTCCGAGATGGCTTTCTGCATCTTGTCGATGGCATCTCTCAACGGTTGCGTGATACCCGTCATCGCCTCCGTGTTCTGTGCCTTCAGTTTCTGTGCACTGCTCTCCATCAGCTGCTGGGCCATATTCTTAAACCGCTCCTCGTTGCGCTTCAGTTCCTCGCCCATCTGTTGGCGCACCAGTTCCAACTCCCTGCCCTGGCTCTCCGCCTTGGCATGAAGCTCCCTGTTTTCCGCTTCCAGATGGTTTACCCGGCTCGTGGCAATGTTCAGCTGTTCCCCCTTCATCGAGAGTTCGATATCCTTCTTGCCGGAGGCGATGTTCACCGCATCCATCCGCTTGTCCATCACGAGGTAAGCCACCACAGCGCCCACCGCAATACCTATTATTATATATATAACAATCATCATCTGACCACTATTTTTCTGCAAAAGTAAAAAAAATCCTTGAAATTATGCGCTGATTACTTATTTTTTTTGTAAATTTGCGCCATCATAACCATTTATCAGATCACTAAAAACTTTTAGATTATGGATTACAAGATTATTGACATTGAAGGTATTGGCGATGTTTATGCAGAGAAGCTCATTGCCGCTGGTATTAACAAAGTAAGCGAACTGCTTGAGAAGTGTGCTGCGCCGAAGGGACGTAAGGCCCTGGCTGAAGAGACTGGCATCAGCGAGAAGCTCATCCTGCGCTGGACCAACCATGCCGACCTGTTCCGCATCAACGGTGTAGGTCCTCAGTTTGCCGAGTTGCTCGAAGCTGCCGGTGTTGACACCGTGAAGGAGTTCCGTCATCGCGTGGCAGAGAACCTGCAGCCGAAGCTGGAGGAGACCAACGCAGCGAAGAACATCTGCAACCGTGTGCCTGCCGTGAGCGAGATTCAGAAGATGATCGACCAGGCCAAGGAACTCGAACCGAAAATGACTTATTAAAAAGACAAATGAATCCCGGCAGTCGTCGGGATTCATTGTTTCTGTGTCGATGGCCAGTTCACGAGATAGAGTTTCTCGGTGGCGCGGGTGAAGGCAGTGTAGAGCCAGTGGATATAGTCGGGCGTGAGCATATCATCCGTCATATACCCCTGATCCAGATACACATGTGCCCACTGACCGCCTTGGGCCTTGTGACAGGTTACGGCATAGGAGAACTTCACCTGAAGGGCGTTGTAGTAACGGTCGCCCTTCAGTTTTTTGATGCGTTCCGTCTTCTGAGGAATGTCCGCATAGTCTGACATCACCGCATCAAACAACTGCTCCTGTTGTTCACGTGTCAGGGCAGGTGCCTCGGTGGTGAGCGTATCCAGACAGACGGTAGCCGTGAGTTCGTAGTCATCGTAGTCGGGCAGCGTCATCGTCACCTCTGCGAAACGGAAGCCATAGAGCTCATGCACATGTCGCACGCGCTGCACCACCGCCCTGTCGCCATTGGCAAGGAACGGTATTTCCTTTGTCCCCTCCGTCCAGAAATAGTTATTCTTTACGATCATCAAGAGGTCCCCGCGACAGAGTTCTTCATCCCGGTCGAGCACCATGTTACGGATACCCTGGTTATAGATGTTCGCCCGTTTATTACTACGGGTGATCACGATCGTCTCGTCCATCCCCACGTGGTAGTAACTCGAGGAGAGCGTCTCGATCAGTTCATCGCCCGTCACCACCTGGATATCTGCAAACCCCTGGAACCGAATCCTCGGCAAAACGATTCTCTCTCCACGCTCCTCTCTCCACGCTCCTCTAATCATCGTGGCATTCCACAGGATACCTGAGTCTTCACTCTGACGAAGCACCTGATTCAGATCCGTCTCATACACCTGCATGCCATAGCCACGTAGCACATGTGCCGACAATGCCGGACTCTCCGTCTCGCCCACCGGTGGCAACTGAGCCCGATCGCCTATCAGCAACAACCTGCAGTTTTGTCCGTTATACACAAACTGCATCAGGTCGTCTAATAAGCAACCAGAACCGAAGGCCGACTCGCCGAGACCGAGGTTAGCGATCATCGAGGCCTCATCAACAACAAACAGGGTATCGCGATTCAGGTTATCGTTCAAGTTGAAGGACGATAGGTCGCCTGCAGACTTCTGACGGTAGATACGCCGATGGATCGTATAGGCTGCATGGCCGGCATAGAGGGAAAATACCTTCGCCGCACGACCTGTAGGTGCAAGCAGGATGAGCTTCTGCTTCAAGGCTGCCATCGCCTTCACGATGGCACCCGCCAGCGTGGTCTTACCCGTACCGGCTGAGCCGCGCAGGATCATCACCACCTGGTCGGAGCGGTCGGTCATGAACTGCGTGAACACGTCGAGTGCCTGCCCCTGCTCGGGCGTCGGAGGCAGTCCCAAGGCCTGAACGATGCGATATTTCAGTTCGTCTTGTATCATTTTGCTTGCAAAGATACGAAAAATTAAACATTAAACACTAAACATTAAAAAAAATATCGTATCTTTGCAGCCGAGATGCAAAGCAATAACCGACTGATCAATATCATACTGGCTGTTATCGCTGCGGGACTGTTGGCAGTCTGCGTGGCCAGTGTGATGAGTGCAAGATGATTGACAAGCGGAAAATCACCATACGTATCGGGAGAAGCAGTCTCTCCTTCACCATGCTCGACGCCACGAACACGGTGCAGCCCATCGTATATGAGCCTTACGTTGTAAAGGCCGGTATCTCGATGGCTGTCAATTTGCGCGAGGCTTTCAAGAGTGATCTCCTGTCTGGTGCAGATGTCAATCATGCCGATGTGCTGTTGGACACCCCGCAGATGTTGGTGCCTATTGAGCAGTTTGAGGAGGACGACACCAAGACCCTCTTCGACCATGCCTTCCCCACAGGTCAGGAACAGCGTATCGTGCGCTATAACGTGTTGCCAGACTTGAAGGCCGTTTGTCTCTTTGCCATCAACAAAGACCTGAATAACGTGATCAACGATCAGTACGACCATGTGCAGTATATCCAAGCGATGACGCCCGTCTGGCACCATCTTCACCAGCGCAGTTTTACGGGGCATCGCAACAAGCTCTACGGCTATTTCCACGGCAAGCGCCTCGATCTCTTCAGTTTCCAGCAGAACCGCTTCAAGTTCTGCAACTCGTTTGAGGCCAGCCATGCCTACGATGCCCTCTACTTCCTGCTCTATGTCTGGAAACAGCTCCATTTAGAGGCCGAGCACGACGAGCTTCACATCGTGGGCGACATCCCTGAACAGGCATGGCTCGTCGAGGAACTGAAACGCTATCTCCGGAATGCTTATGTGATCAATCCTGCGGCCGATTTCCAGCAGGCACCAGTCACTGAGATAGCAGGCATGCCCTACGATCTGATGACACTAATCGTAAAAGGAAGATGAGAATCATCACCGGCAGATATAAGGGACGGCACTTCGATATCCCCAGGTCATTCAAGGCAAGGCCAACTACCGACTTTGCCAAGGAGAATATCTTCAATGTGCTTAACGCTTATATCGACTTTGAGGATACCACCGCCCTCGATCTCTTCTCTGGTACCGGCAGCATCACCCTCGAACTTGCCTCGCGCGGCTGTGCCCATGTCATCAGCGTGGAGATGGACCGTGATCACCACCGTTTCATTCAGGACTGCCTGAAGAAACTTGACGATGCCAACGTGCTACCCATCCGCGGCGACGTGTTCCGTTTCATCAAGTCATGCAAACAGCAGTTCGACTTCATCTTCGCCGACCCGCCCTATGCCCTCAAGGAACTGCCCACAATCCCTGGCCTCATCTTCGAGAAAGGTCTGTTGAAGCCCGATGGTATCCTGGTGTTCGAGCATGGCAAGGATCATGACTTCTCTGGTGATCCCCACTTCGTGGAGCACCGCAGTTATGGCAGCGTAAACTTCTCGATTTTCAGAACAACGGAGAAAGCATCCGAGTAACGCTTTCCCACAATCTTACAAAGAATCCCCTGCGCATCCTTTCAGGCACCTCTTCCAGAGGCACGGCCTGTTCGATGTCTTTTAGGAACAGCTGTTTCATCCTGAGGGCAAACGCCTCGTCGTAGAAGAAGATGTTGGCCTCGAAATTGTTCTCGAAACTACGGAAATCGAGGTTCGTAGAGCCACAGGTGGCGATGACATCGTCGCACACCATCAGTTTCGAATGCAGGAACCCCGCTTCATAGAGACTCACCTTCACGCCTGCCTCGGCAACCTCACGCAGATAACTGCGACTCGCCCACTCCACGAATTTCGCATCGCTGTAACGCGGACAGATCACCCGCACATCGACACCGGCCAGCGCAATCGTCTTCAGGGCAAGGAGCACCGGCTCGTTGGGCAGGAAATAAGGGGTCTCTAAATAGAGATACTTACGCGCACCCATGATTATACGCACGAAGCCCTGCATAATCTCTGGATAGGGCGTCACAGGACCGCTGGTCACCACCTGTGCCAGACAGTTGTTCTCCAGTTCGGCATGCGGATAGAACTTCCGGTCGGAGAGCAGTGTACGATCCACGAAATACCAATCCACGAGGAAGGCCCTTTGCAACGCAGCCACGGCACCGCCCGTCACCTTCAGCATCGTGTCACGCCAGGCATGTCCATCGGTCCCCTTTACATAGCGCAGGGCGATGTTCATGCCGCCGATGAAACCCACACGACCGTCAATGACGATGATCTTACGGTGGTTGCGGTAGTTCACCTTACTCGTGAACGACGGGAAACGCACAGGCATGAACGAGGTCACCTCGATACCCTCTTCACGCATCCGCTCGAAGAAATGATGACTCACATTCCAGCAACCCACATCGTCGTAGATCACCCTGACCTCCACGCCCTCTCTCGACTTCGCGATCAGGGCATCCGACACCAGATAGCCTAAGGCATCTTCGGCAAAGATATACATATCCACATGGATATGGCTCTTCGCCTCATGGATGGCAGCCAACAAAGCAGGGAAAAACGCATAGCCGTCGGTATAGATCTCCACCTGATTGTCCTTGAACGGCAACGCCAGGTTCTGATTCACAAACAGGTCGATCAAAGGTTTCTGCTGTTCAGGCAGATACAGGTTCTGTTGTTCAGCAAACTCCAGCATCGAGCGTTTCGTCAGGAAGTTCATGCTGCGCTCACTCACATAACGCTCCTTACGGGTGTTGATGCCGAAGAAGAGATAGAAGACGAGTCCTACCACTGGTACGAACCAGATCACCAGTGCCCAGGCCATCGTCTTGGCTGGCTGACGGTTATCCATGACCACGTGGACGACAGCCAGGATGGCTATCACCTGCCAGATCAGGAATATGACGTTCAGCCAATGCATATTATCTTACCACTCCTTTTCCCAACTGCCGTGCCAGAGCATCGCGTATCAGTTGGGTCTTCTTATATTCTTCGAGCAGGGCGTTGGCACGCTCCATATCGTTACCTACCTGTCGGAGCTGCTGCTGCACCTCCTTCATCCGCTGCTCGATGATGTCGAGTCTGAGGTCGAGCACCAAATGGAGCACGTGCTGTTTCAGACCACCGTCACGCTCTTTCAACTGGAAACCCTTACCCAACTGATGACGGTCGATAGCAAGTTCCACAGCCAGTGCACTGATGTTCACATCAGGATGCTGCATAAAGTAGGTCTCAGCCTTGAAGCCCTCCTCACCGCTATGCGCCACCGCCTCTTCTAAGATCTGGTTGTATCGGGCGTCGTGGAAGGTCAGGTTGTCCTGCCCCAGGTCGTAACTGATATACTGTGCCACCGTCAGGTTGATCAACTCGCCGTTGTCTGTCTCCACGTTCTCATAGATCACCTTCTCCCCGTCGCGGATCACACTCTGGATCAGCAGGCGTTCCACTTCTGCTGATGCAGAGGTGAGTGGGATCTCTCTCTCCACGCTCCTCTCTCCACTCTCCACTGAACGTTCTTCTCTCTCCACTAAACGTTCCTTCTCCTCAAGATCCTTCCGGATCATGCTGTTCATCGAGTTCAGCAACGTCTGTTCCTTGATGCCCATACGTTGTGAGAGTTCGCTGAGATAGGTCGAACGCAATATCTGGTCGGGGATCATCGAGATACTCTTCACAATGCCACCGATGGCCTCGCTGCGCTTCACGGGGTCGGCCACGTTCTCTACCGTCAGACGGGTCTTAAATGAAATAAAGTCCGTCTGGTTATCCTCGATATACTTCTTCAATTCCTGAGCTGAGTGCTTCCTACTGAACGAGTCGGGGTCGTCGCCGTCTGGCAGAAGCAGCACCTTGATGTTCATACCCTCTGCCAACAGCATGTCGGTACCTCGCATGGCGGCATGGATACCTGCCTCGTCGCCGTCATATAATAAGGTGATGTTCTGCGTGAAACGGCGCAGGAGCCTGATCTGATGCGTTGAGAGTGCTGTACCCGAGTTGGCCACCACGTTCTCCAGTCCGCACTGGTGCATGGCAATCACGTCAGTATAGCCCTCCACCATATACACGCGGTCCTCCTTCGCGATGGCTTTCTTCGCCTGATAGAGACCGTAGAGCTCACGCTCCTTATGGTAGATCTCTGAGTCGGGCGAGTTCACGTATTTCTGCTGCACGCCCTTTGTACGTGAGTCGAGCAGTCGGCCACCGAAGGCCACCACCCTACCACTCACATTCAACCACGGGAAGATCACGCGTCCCGCATAGCGGTCGTGTAGGCCCTTTTCGCCCTTGATGCAAAGACCCGTCTTTTCCAGATATTCTGCCTGATACCCAGCTTTCTGGGCTGCCAGTGTCAGGGCGTCACGTTTCTGTAACGCATAGCCTAAGTTAAACTTCTCAATGATGTCGTCGCGAATGCCACGGCTGCGGAAATATTGCTTACCGATGGCGATGCCGTCGGGATCGTTTTTCATCACTTTCTGGAAATAGTGCATCGCCCAGTCGTTGACGATAAACATCGACTCGCGATCGCTCTGCTCCTTCTTCTCCTCATCGGTAAGTTCCTTCTCCTGAATCTCGATATTATATTTCTTCGCCAGCCAGCGCAGGGCCTCGGGATAGGTGATCTGTTCGTGCTTCATCAGGAAGTTGATGGCCGTACCGCCCTCACCACAGGCAAAGCACTTACAAATCTGCTTCGACGGGGATACCATAAACGACGGTGTCTTGTCATCGTGAAACGGACACAGTCCCTTATAGTTCACGCCAGCCTTGCGGAGAGTCACAAACTCCCCCACCACATCCACGATGTTTGTGGCGTCCATGATCTTATCTATCGTCGCCCTGTCAATCATTTCGATTTACTGGTACGATCGATATAGTCCATGATGACCTCTACGGCATCATCCTCGCTCAGGTCGTCCATCGAAATGACCAATTGGTAGTTGCGAGTGTCATAGCGTGACGTGTCCTCGTACTTCTTGATGTAGGTCTCACGGTCAGCATCCAATTTCGCAATGATGTTACGAGCTTTCTCATCACTGACATTCTCTTTATTCATGATACGCTTGACACGATACTCCATAGAGGCCTGGATAAAGATGTTCAGATGGTTAGGCCACTGGCGGAACACCATAAAGCCCGTACGACCAGCCACGACACAGGATGACTGGGCAGCCAGCTCCTGCAGAATGCGCTTCTCGGTCTCGAAAATGGAGGTATTGTCGAGCTTCACCTGGGCATCCATTGGCTGACTGGCACTGTTGACCAGTGTATTGTAGTAGTTGTTGATGTCTTTCCACCATGATTTCTTCTGTGCCTTGATCTCCTCAATGCGCTCGATAGAGAGACCGAATTTCTTCGTCAGTCCCTCAACGATGGCCTTGTCGCAGTACTTCACACCTAATTTCTCAGCCAGTTTGCGGCCAACGGTACGACCACCCGAACCTGCTTCGCGGTTGATGGTGATCACAAATTTCTCGTTCTTATTCATAATGGTAGCATTTTTGCTTGCAAAAGTACGAATTATTTCTTAAAAAGCGATGCGATTCCGGATTTTTTTATCTTTGAGCAATGCTCGAAGATAGGCTGCATCTCAAAAATATCCAAATAAATTTGGTATTTTGTTCGATTTGCACTATCTTTGCAGCAAGAACCATTAAAGTATGAGTAAATGAAACGTGTTTTACTCTTCATAACGATCATACTCCAGGCAGCAGACAAACAGGCGAAGGACACGACTGCCGCCCGACTCTCCATTGAGTTCCGACGATTGTATATCGACGGCGACGAGAAAAAACTAAATGCCAAGGCCCAGGAGCTAATCGACCATATCAACAAACAGCCTGAGTTCGACCATCACCTGTATTATTCGACCCTCATCGACGTGGTGTCGTTCGACATGAACAACGGCCACTACTACCGTGCCATGCAGAAGGCCCGTAAGCTGGTGGCTGAGATGAAGGAGAAGCAGCACACGGAGGAATACTATAACGCCAGCTACCTGATGGCCATCATCTACTGGTATCGTAACAACATCCCCATCGCCTCGAAATATTTCGACCAGGCCATCAAGGAGGTACCGAAGGAGAACAAGATCGACCTGGCATCCATCTATACCGACTATGCCAACATGATGACCGACGAGGATCCAAAGAAGGCGATGGACCTGGTGAACCATGCACTGGAACAGAGTGGCAGCAACAGCTACCGACTGACCTATGCCCTCACGATGAAAGGAGTGATCGCCTTCGCCCAGCGTGACGGTGCCACTGTACTCGACTGCTACCACCGGTACCTTGACCTGAAAAAGCAGAATACGCCTGACCAGATCTGCGATATGTATGAGAAGCATCTGGAATTGGCGGTACTGACGGTGAACGGACATGCCAAGGAGGCGATGGCTGAGAGTAAGAAGGACCTGGACAACACCGACCGTTACGCCATCCAACTGTCGATCTGCGACTATATCGGCGACAAGGCGAAAGCCTATGAGATTCTGAAGAAGTTGACAAAGGAAGAGGAGATGCTGAACAATCTGATCATGGAGGACGACATCAATGAGATGAACTCCGACCTGCAGGTGGTGGAGGCGAAGCGAGAGATGAGCCGCAACTGGATCATCTTCCTCGTGGTGATGTTCATCCTCTCAGTGATCATTATCGTCTGCCTCTCGGTAATTGTCATCAACCGCCGCCGCTCACTCCAAAGGATGCGCCAGCACAACGAAGAGTTGACCATTGCCAAAAACCGTGCCCAGGAAAGCGACCAGATGAAGTCGATCTTCATCCGGCACGTGAGCCATGAGATACGTACCCCCCTGAACATCATCACAGGTTTTACACAGGTGCTCAATACCCCAGGCTACGAGCCCTCGGAGGAAGACCGCAAGGACATGATGCAACGCATCTCAGAGAACACGGAACAGATCACGCAGATCGTCAATGAACTGTTGGAGATGGCCGATACGGAGAGTATGACCGTGATTGAACGGACCGACGAAACCACCGCCAGTGCCCTCTGTCAGAAGGCAATTGCCGAGAGTAACATCGCATCCACGGAGACGGTCGGTTTCACACTTCAGAACGAAGTGCCCGACACCCGTCTGATCAAGACGAGCACCGCCAGTGTGGTGAAGATTCTGAATAATCTGTTGCAGAATGCCATCAAGTTCACCAACAAGGGTCATATCACCCTAAGGGTGACACTCGACGAGCCGAAAGGACAGATGATGTTTGCCGTGATCGATACTGGTATCGGTGTGCCAGAGGAGGCACGCGAACGCATCTTTGAGCGTTTCGAGAAGGTGGACAGCTTTAAGGAAGGTATCGGACTGGGACTTTGCGTATCCCGTTCACTTGCCCGACGAATGGGCGGCGACGTGACCTTAGCCGATTCGAGCAGTCAGGGCAGCACGTTCCTGCTGACCATCCCACTCTGATCCTTGGCGACGTCAAGGCTTCATGAACACGAAATAAACGGCAGCCACCAAGCAGAGGGCCGCAGCGGCATGGTTCCAGTGAAGCTCCTCATGCTGGAAGGCGAAGTTGGCAATCAGGGCGAACACCACCAGCGAGATACACTCCTGGATGACCTTCAACTGCACCAACGAGAACGGGCCACCGTTGCCCACAAAGCCCAGACGGTTGGCTGGCACCTGACAGCAATACTCGAAGAAAGCGATCATCCACGGACTGCTGCAGGCGCAGATGACCATACCAGGCGAAAGTCATAAACACATTGCTCAGAATGAGCAGTACGATTGTATAAATACCGTTTACCATAACGACAGCAAATCTTAAAACGGCTGCAAAGGTACGATTAAATGAGAAAATAACCAAATATGAGAACGTTTTTATTATCAATTATCTGTATGATGGCACTGGGCACATGCCTGGCGCAGACGACAAAGGAAGAACGGATGAAGTATATCCGTAAGTGTTATGCCGATGCCAAGAAGAAGATTGATGCTAACGGCAAGAACGGGCAGTCGCCCAAAGACATGCGTATCATCCTGAACAGGCTGGAAGATGAGGACATCCCCCTCTACGACACCGAGCAGTTGGACTTTTTCTTTGAAGAGAAGATGGTGGATGGTCTGGCAACCAAGCAGCAGCCCTACTTCATTGCAGAAAACTGGGGCAACCATGGACATATCAGATACCGCGAGGTATTGCTCGACCCCAAGGACCATCAGGTGATCTTCTGTTATATGAGAGGTGAGACCGATGCCGGTTTCGTGGTGGAGTCACGCTACTACTACGATACCAAGGGACAATGCATCGAGCAGAAGCACAACACAGAAAACAGCTGGACGATGCCAGAGACGGAAAAGGAGAATGCTGAGTACTACATAAGACTCTTCAACATGGTAACCTGCAACGGTTATTTCACCCCACTGGATCTCGACAAGCCGAAGAAACCTACCACGCCTAAGGCCGAACGCCTGAAACACATCCGCGCCCTTTATGCACAAGCCAAGGCGAAATCGGCAGCCAACGACAAGGCAGAGATGCCCAACGACCTGCATATCATTCTCCACGACCTGGGTGACAACCAGCCTCCCAGAACGACGAAGACGAGGATCTACTTCGACAAGGACGGCATCTACTTCATCAACCAATCCAGCAAGTCGATGCAGCTCGACGGCTATAACGAATACCTCTTTGAGCCGAAGACCAAGGATCTAATCTTCTCCTACTCACGAGGTGGCGAAGAGGGACAAGTGTATGAATGGCGCTACTATTTCGACGAGAACGGCGACTGTATCGAGACCAAGACCAACAACACCGACGAGACGGACGACGGGTTCTACGACAAACGGGCTGCCAACGACTATCAGGCTATCTTCGAACTGCTGAACGGCCATGAGGAATAATGGTTAAGAGATATGAAAAAGACTATCATAACATTCACGATGCTGGTGTGCGCCATCAGTATGGCAGCACAGAATTTCCTGGATAACTCGGAAGTTAATAATCAATGGTTCAAGACCACTATCCCAGTGAAGAACGGCGGACAGGCACCTGACGTGGTGAAACTGTTGCGCGCCTTCAACGAGGCGATGCCCACATGGGTGGTGGGCGAGGTGCTGGAACAGGCAGACCACCCTGCCAAGGGGACGCGCCAGAGCGGTACAGCCTCGATCTGGGATGGTGAGGAAGAGGACGACTACCGCATCCTCATCGATCGCAGAAACGGCTACGTGGATCTGGAGTCGCAGACGGACGTCAACCAGATGTCGGCCTGCGTGTGGCGCAAAGACAACGGCCACAGGATCTTCGCCGTGAGTCTCTACGAACAGCACGTGATGCCGCAGAACCTGTTGTGCTGGTATGACTACGACCCGCAGACGCAGAAGATGACACCCGCCAAGAGTCCGGTAGAGACGTTCGAGCCCAACGTGAAGGATGCGGACATCGGATGGTGCCTGCCGATGACGGGCACCGATTTTACCATCACAGAGTACTACGTGGGGATGCCGGCCATCACGCATGTGTATAAATGGGACAGAAAACAGTTTAACTTCGACCATACTGAGATGCCCGATTTCGAGTATAAGTTGGCTGTGGGCTCCAAGGTTACGGCACGCATCAGCGAGGGTTACGCATGGACACACTATTGCGTGCTCGACCTGACGGGCAACGGGAATCCGGTAATAGCCTTCTGCAACTTCAACAATGGGGAGATCAGCGAGATGATGCTCATCGGCGAGTTCAAGGGCGACCACGTTTCACTGGGTATGGCGACGCCAGAAGGCGAGAAGCTCAACGTATTCCGAGGACCGAAACACCATAACGGCGGGGACCAGGTAATCGTGGTGCAGCGCGACATGGTGGGCGGTCTGTTCTATAACGTGGTGTTGGGCAACCTCGTGCAGTACGTTGTCTGCGACCTGCCCAACTTCGACAATCCCGACGAAGGTCGTATAGTAAAGGTCACGGCTGGCTTCGGTGGTAATGACGAGACCACGGACATCATCAATGAACTGGGCGAGTGGATCGACCTGTCGAAACTCTGGAGATGGAGTCTGATAGACATTAAAAAAGGTGAGGAAGAAGCACCTTGAGGCTTGATAATTGTCAAATTTACAATAAACACATTGCACAAATCGGTCGTTCTGTGCACATTTCGGTCGATTTTGTGCAATTTATTTGGCTGTATGCGTAAAATTGTGTAATTTTGCACCCGATTTTGCAAAAGGATAATACATTATTAATTAATATTATGGCTTTAAAGATTGTTGTGCTGGCCAAGCAAGTGCCAGACACCCGAAATGTGGGTAAGGATGCGATGACTGCCGAAGGTACGGTGAACCGCGCTGCCCTACCCGCCATCTTCAACCCAGAAGATTTGAATGCCTTGGAGCAGGCCCTTCGTCTGAAGGAACAGAATCCAGGCTCAACAGTAGGAATTCTCACGATGGGTCCTCCACGTGCAGGTGAAATCATCCGTCAGGGACTTTACCGCGGTGCAGATACGGGTTGGCTCTTGACAGACCGTCTCTTCGCTGGTGCCGATACCCTCGCTACTTCTTATGCGCTGGCTACTGCCATCAAGAAGATTGGCGACGTGGATATCGTGATCGGTGGTCGTCAGGCTATCGACGGTGATACCGCTCAGGTAGGTCCTCAGGTGGCTCAGAAACTGGGTCTGAACCAGGTGACTTACGCCGAGGAGGTTCTCTCTGTGAAGGATGGTAAGGCTACCATCAAACGCGTGATCGATGGTGGTGTGGAGACGGTAGAGGCTCCGCTGCCTGTAGTCATCACCGTGAATGGAAGTGCAGCGCCCTGTCGTCCCCAGAACGCCAAACTGGTGATGAAGTACAAGCGTGCCACCTGTCCGATGGAGCGTCCTGCCGAGGGTACCGCCTACGACTATCTGTACAACGAGCGTCCTGAGCTCACACTGAACCAGTGGAGCGTGGCCGATGTGGATGGCGATGTAAACCAGTGTGGTCTGAATGGCTCACCCACCAAGGTGAAAGCCATCAAGAACATCGTGTTCCAGGCTAAGGAGTCGAAGACTTTGACGGCTTCTGATGCTGATATCGAGGGAATGATCAAAGAATTGTTGGAAGAAAAGATTATTGGTTAATTGAGATATGAACAACGTATTTGTATATTGCGAAATTGAAGGTACTCAGGTACAGGAAGTATCTCAGGAGTTGCTGACCAAAGGTCGCAAGCTCGCCAATGAACTGAAAGTGGAGCTCCACGCCATTGTGGCCGGTACAGGCATCAAAGGCAAGGTGGAGGATCAGATTCTGCCTTATGGTGTCGATAAGCTGTTTGTGTTCGACGCAAAGGACCTGTTCCCTTACACTTCTGCTCCCCACACAGATATCCTCGTGAACCTCTTCAAGGAGGAACAGCCTCAAATATGCCTGATGGGTGCTACTGTAATCGGTCGTGACCTCGGTCCCCGTGTATCGTCATCGCTGACCTCTGGTTTGACGGCTGACTGCACAGAGTTGGAGATTGGTCCGTACGACGACAATAAGGCTGGTAAGCACTATGACAATCTGCTCTATCAGATTCGTCCTGCCTTCGGTGGTAACATCGTGGCTACCATCGTGAACCCCGACCACCGTCCTCAGATGGCTACTGTCCGCTCAGGCGTGATGCAGAAGGCTATCTACGAGGGTGCCTGCAAGAAGGAAGTGGTTTATCCTGAGATGTCTAAGTATGTCAGCCCCGAGGCTTTCGTCGTGAAAGTGCTCGACCACCACGTAGAGGCTGCCAAGCACAACCTGAAGGGTGCGCCCATCGTGGTTGCCGGTGGTTACGGTATGGGCTCGAAGGAGAACTTTGACCTGCTGTTCGACCTGGCAAAGGTGCTGCATGGTGAGGTGGGTGGTTCTCGTGCTGCCGTAGATGCTGGCTGGTTGGATCATGACCGTCAGATCGGTCAGACGGGTGTGACTGTTCATCCGAAGGTGTATATCGCCTGCGGTATCTCTGGTCAGATTCAGCACATCGCTGGTATGCAGGACTCTGGTATCATCATCTCTGTGAACAGCGATCCCGATGCTCCCATCAACCGTATCGCCGACTACGTGATCGTTGTCATCCTGAGATCGGGTTCTACTTGAACCACCCCCTGATGGCTCGTATCGTTGAGCTGAAAGAAAAGGGTTTCGCTGATGCGAAAGAATATGACTACGCCCCCGTTGATCTGGGCGATGCCATCGAGAACTACAAGCAGATTCTCGACATCACTGGCGACGTGGCTGCCAATATCATCGAGCCAAACTCTGAGGCAGTTGACCTCGAAGGTCCACACCTCGAGAACGGCCGTATGATCTATGCCTCTAAGACTTATGAGAACCTCGACGCCACCCGTAAGGCTGGTTTGTGGGGTGTCTCGATGCCTCGCCGTTACGGCGGTCTGAACCTGCCTAACGCCGTATTCTCTATGCTCTCTGAGATGATTTCGGCTGCTGATGCCGGTTTCCAGAACATCTGGAGCCTGCAGAGCTGTATCGATACCCTTTATGAGTTCGGTAGCGAGGAGCAGCGCCAGAAGTATATCCCCCGTGTTTGCGCTGGTGAGGGTATGTCGATGGACCTGACTGAGCCCGATGCAGGTTCTGACCTGCAGCGCGTAATGCTGAAGGCCACCTTCGACGAGAAGGAGAACTGCTGGCGTCTGAACGGTGTGAAGCGTTTTATCACCAACGGTGACAGCGACATCCACCTCGTACTGGCCCGCTCTGAGGAGGGCACCAAGGACGGACGTGGTCTGTCGATGTTCATCTACGACAAGCGTCAGGGCGGCGTGAACGTACGTCACATCGAGCACAAGCTGGGTATCCACGGTTCACCAACCTGTGAGCTCACTTATAAGAACGCGAAGGCTGAGCTCTGCGGTAGCACCCGTCTGGGTCTGATCAAGTACGTAATGGCTCTGATGAACGGCGCCCGTCTGGGTATCGCTGCACAGAGCGTAGGTGTTGAGCAGGAGGCATACAACGAGGGTCTGGCTTACGCCAAGGAGCGTCAGCAGTTTGGTGACAAGATCATCAACTTCCCCGCTGTCTATGATATGCTCTCTCGCATGAAGGCTAAGCTTGATGCCGGTCGTTCTTTGCTCTACGAGACAGCCGCTTATGTTGATATCTACAAGTGCCTCGAGGATATCGAGCGCGACCGTAAGCTCACACCTGAGGAGAAGCAGGAGTTGAAGAAGTATCAGCGTTTGGCTGACGCCTTCACACCGCTGGCCAAGGGTATGAACTCTGAGTACGCCAACCAGAACGCCTACGACGCCATCAGTATCCATGGTGGTTCAGGCTTCATCATGGAGTACAAGAGCCAGCGCCTGTTCCGCGATGCACGTATCTTCTCTATCTACGAGGGTACCACTCAGCTGCAGGTTGTAGCCGCTATCCGCTACATCACCAACGGCACCATGCTGAACAATATCAAGGATATGCTCGCTGGTCTCGAGGTGAGCGACAGCCTGAAGAACCTGAAGGCTCGCGTGGAGAAGTTGATCCCCGTTTATGAGGAGGCACTGAACAACGTGAAGGCGCTGGAGAATCAGGACGCTCAGGACTTCCTCGCCCGTCGTCTCTATGACATGACAGCCGAATTGGTGATGAGTCTGCTCATCCTCCGCGATGCCACCAAGGCACCAGAGCTCTTCGAGAAGTCTGCCAACGTATATGTCCGCATGACGGAAGAGGATGTCTTCGGTAAGAGTGCTTACATCAAGGCCTTCCAGGTAGAGGATCTCGAGCAGTTTAAGGCTGCTGAGGCCTACGAGGCTGCAGAGGCATAAATGGCTGCACACAACGAACTGGGGAAATGGGGTGAAGACCTGGCTACAGCCTACCTGGAGCAGAAAGGTTACACCATTGTGGAGCGCGATTGGAAGTCAGGACGGCGTGATATCGACATCATTGCCCGCGACGGCAACATCGTGGTGTTCGTGGAAGTGAAGACCCGTAAGAACAGTGTCTTCGGAGCGCCTGAAGAGGCGATCGACTTCCATAAGCTGCAGAATCTCCAACAGGCGATCAACCACTATGTGAAGTACAAGCACATACGGCAACCGATCCGCTTCGACATTATCTCCATCGTTGGTACCATCGGTCAAACGCCAGACATCCGACACATCCAGGATGTCACGCTTATATAAAAGATTATGACTAAGAAATTGTTTTCATTCAGTGTGTTATTGGTGTCAGCCCTCACGGCGATGGCACAGGTTGTCAGTGTGTCATCTCCTAACGGGAAACTGAAAGTGGATATCACCTGTCAGAACGGACAGGCCGCCTATACCGTCAGCTACGACGGCAAGACCATGATGACGCCTTCTGCCTTAGGTCTGAAGACCGACATCGGTGATTACACTAAAGGACTGAAGTTGACGGACAGTCAGCAGAGCAGTGTAGATAAGACCTACACCATGACCCGCACGAAAGCATCGCAATCACACTTCGTGGCCAATCAGTTGGATGTCACCCTGACCAATGCCGATGATATGCCGATGGTGGTCACCTTCGTAGTGTCAGACAACGACATCGCCTTCCGTTACACCATACAGAAGGGTAAGCTGAAGGATACAAACAGCGTCGTCATCCAAAGCGAGGCTACCGGGTTCAACTTCCCCGATCAGGCCACCAGTTTCATCTGTCCGCAGAGCAAGCCGATGGTAGGTTTCGCACAGACCAAACCTTCTTATGAGGAGGAATATAAAGCTGACGCAGCGCTGAACGTCCCGTCGGCCTTTGGCGAGGGCTACACTTTCCCTTGCCTCTTCCGTATCGGTGAAGACGGCTGGGTGCTCGTCAGTGAGACAGGTGTAGGCAGCAACTACGTGGGTGCTCACCTGAGCGACTTTGAGCAGGGCAAGGGCTATACCATCGCCTTCCCGAACCCGGGTGAGATGAAGGGAATGGGTAGCAACTATGCCGGCATCAACCTGCCAGGTTCTACCCCATGGCGCACCATCACTGTCGGCTCTACCTTGAAACCCATCGTGGAGACTACCATCCCCTACGATGTAGTGGAGCCGCTCTACGAAGCCAAACAGGAATACTGCCCGGGCCGTTACACCTGGGGTTGGCTCATCTGGCAGGACAACTCCACCATCTACGAGGATCAGGTGAAGATGATCGACCTGGCATCAGAGATGGGATATGAATACACCCTCGTGGATGCCCTCTGGGATACCCAGATTGGTCGTAACCGCATCGAGGAATTGTCACAGTACGCCCAAAGCAAGGGCGTACGTCTGTTGCTTTGGTACAACTCCAACGGCACCTGGAACGATGCCCCTCAGGGACCCCACAACGGCATGAGCACCTCGATTGCCCGTGAGCGTGAGATGGCATGGATGGAGAAGATTGGTGTAGCTGGTATCAAGGTGGATTTCTTCGGCAGCGACAAACAGGAGATGATGAAACTCTACGAGGATATCCTCGCCGACGGCAATCGTCACGGTCTGCAGGTCATCTTCCACGGCTGCACCCTACCACGAGGTTGGGAGCGCATGTATCCTAACTATGTAGCGAGCGAGGCTTTCCTGGCTTCAGAGAATGTGTTCTTCTCAGAGCATCATGCCAAACAGGAAGGTTTCGAGCTGACCATGCACCCCTTCTCCCGCAATGCAGTGGCTGCTGCCGACTGGGGCGGTGTGATGATGAACCACCACATGAGCCGCGACAACAAGAGCCGTCATCAGCGCTATACCAGCGATGTGTTTGAGATGGCTTCAGCCATCGTCATCCAGACGAGCGTGAACTGCGTGGCCATCTATCCCAATAACCTCGAAGAACTGCCTCAGTTTGAGCTGGATTTCCTGAAGGAGATTCCTACCACCTGGGAGGAGACACAGTTTATTGAGGGCTATCCAACCAACTATGTGGTACTGGCACGTCGTACAGGCGACAAGTGGTATGTAGCTGGATTGAACGGAACCCAGCAGAAGAAAGACCTGACGCTCCAGTTGCCTATGCTGGCAGGTAAGACGGTGCGTTACTACACCGACAAGCCCCTAAAGAAGGGTGAACTGCTGCCGGCTTCAGAACTGAAGACCATGAAGGTCGGTAAGAATGGTGAAGCGAAGGTAACGATCCAGCCAATGGGCGGTATTATTATTACTGAATAGACTGGTCCTGGTCCAGGTAATGACGGATGTCAGCCTGAACATGTTGGAACTGCTCTGAAATCATGTAACCCGTGTTCTTCTTGAGCATCACTTTGATGTCCTGCAATGAGTTTTCATAGCAGGACATTTCATTTCGCTTCTGTGTCTTATGGGCAGAGGCATGATAGATCTCATTCTGACGCTCCTGACGAAGCAGGTTGCAGACCTTGGAGAGAATGGGTGAGACAACCGTATCAAACAGATGGTGACCCTGGATATAGAGGTAGGTGGTCTGCGGGGTCACACCCAGCGTCTTGATATCCTCCTTGGTGGCAAGATACTCTTCCTTGGAATCAGGGAACTGACGCTGCAGGTCATGGACCTTCGTACGCACCTTCCGTCTGACATTGTCGATCGAAGGTCCCGGGTTCTGTACATTAAAGCCTCCCGGGTCAGCAATACGGTTCAGATCAGTGATAGAGAACCTGGGATAGTTTCCGTTGCGATAGAGCATGATCGACCACACGAACAACGGGAAGAGAGCCTCACTAAACAGACGGAAGTACTCTCGGAAATCAAAGATACGGTGGTCGTTGAGCGTCACCGACACACATACATTATGCAACGAGGGCGCATAACACTGGAAGTTCTCGATGGCATAGACATAGGTATGGAAGACATAAGGACTGTCCAATACCTTCTGCGACTGATGACTTCGACGTTGTAACAGATAGTCGTAATCGGCATCCACACAGGCAATCATATCACGTCCGAGTGGTTCCCCTTCGAGGAAGTTCATCAGCACCGACTTCTTGCCACGCGTCAGATTAGCCTTGGAGGGGAGCATCACCTCGAAATAACGTTTCTCGTTTTCAAACTCACTGAGGACGGTCCGCCAAAAGTAGATATCATCATAGCTCTCGACGTAGGCAACGATCCTACGACGCGCTTTCTTTGAAGTCAGCGAGTTCGCTGCTTCAAAGTACCTGCTATTCAGATTGTCTTTTAGTTTATAGGCCATCAGCTTTTTCGGTAGTCCGTTGCAAATATTAACTCGTGATATCGGAAACCTCCGTGACGGAGTCCACCCAACCATTCATGACGACGGCGGGCGAATGGGTGGTCAGAATGATCTGCACATTTGGATTCAATTCCAGACAGAGATCGATGAGTCGCTTCTGCCATTCGATATGAAGCGACACCTCAGGCTCGTCCATGAAAAGCACATAGGGTTGGTTGTCCTCTACCAGCACCGTCAGCAGGATGACAAGCAGCTGTTTCTCGCCACTCGACAGCTGGTAGGGCAACAGCATCTCACCAATCTGCGTGAAACGAAGCTCGTTCTCAGTACGGATGATCCGCTTGCCCGTCTCAGAGAACAGGTCGTCAACAATATCCTGGAATCGCGTTTTCTTTTGTGAGAGCTGTTGGGCAGCATCCGTATCACCCGTCTGAAGTTTCTCGATGATACGGTTACCGATCTTCACCTGATAATCAAGGAACTTTCGCTGTAGGTTATACAACTGGATGTCGAGCAGCGAACCGCCTCCCACGCCAGCAAGTGCCGTGAGTGCCTGTCTGATGAAGCCATCACCTTCGGAAAGCGTCTTCTGTAAGTTGGAGTCGAGTGAACGAATCATGTCATACCTGATCCACTTCGCGTCCTCTGGCTCCACTTCAAGTTTCACGCCCTTGAGCATGTGACTCGGAAACTCGCCGCCAGCAGCCAGTCCCTTCACCACCTTGTTCAGGATCGTACTCTTACCCTGACCATTACTACCGCTGAGAATATTCACCTGACGGTTCAACTCCCAAACGATATGTTTCTTACCGCTCCATAGAGAATCGATCTCTATCCGTTTGATGTAGTCAGCATACTTTTGCATAAGCTTTTTGTTTATAAAAGGGCACCATGCTATCACACATGATGCCCTTTATATTAATTATTTAAATGGCGGCCTTGTCTCTCCAGGATGCCATACGTCATAGAGCGCCACGTCGAATATCAGATTACTATAGGCAGGAATCGTAGAGGAGGTGGTGCTGCTACCATAACCCAACTGATAGGGAATATGAATCAACCAGCGATCACCGACATGCATTTTCAGCAAGGCTGTCTGAAGACCCTCAATCCAGCCGCAACCCGATGTGGCATATGCCGTCCGCCAATTAAAGTCGTTCAGATAGGACTGGTCAAAAACATAGCCTTCAGGATAAGTTATTGAAGGAATCAGCCTACCACGATAGGCGATACGAACCGTATCCGTCAGGAAGGGTGTGATGGACTCGGATGTAGCAGACTCCAGTACCTTCACATAGATGTAGTCGCTGTTTCCTGCTGTCGCCTTTTCGTTCAACGCATAGTTCTTATACTTCTGAAGATCTGGATCAGCGGCCCACAGCTCCAACATCTCATCATTGCGTTGCTGCCAGTTTTCGAACTCATCGGCAGACTCATCATCGTCATCATCGTCTTCCTCACAAGAAACCAGAGGCACGACGGTCAACAGGCACAATGGCATCAGCCATTTCACCAGCGACGTTGCCATATGCTCGATAGACTTTATCATCTTCTAACGCTTTTACCTTATTATATTACTGAAGCTTCTTCAGCAGACTGGCAATGCTCACCTTATCCTCGATGATCGCATTCAGGTCGCTGATGTTCACACGCTCCTGCTCCATCGTATCGCGGAAACGCAGGGTGACCTTACCGTCAGTCAGCGTGTCGTGATCCACGGTGACACAGTACGGTGTACCAATAGCGTCCTGACGACGATAGCGCTTACCGATAGAGTCCTTCTCATCATACTGACAATTGAAGTGGAACTTCAGCTGGTCGATGATCTCACGTGCTTTCTCAGGCAGACCGTCCTTCTTCACCAGCGGCATCACAGCACACTTCACAGGTGCCAGAGCTGCGGGCAACTTCAGCACCACGCGGGTCTCACCATTCTCCAGTTTCTCCTCCTCGAAGGCGTGACACATAATGCTCAGGAACATACGATCCACACCAATAGAGGTCTCGATGACATACGGGGTATAACTCTCGTTGGTCTGAGGATCGAAGTACTTGATTGACTTGCCAGAATATTTCTCATGCTGCGAGAGGTCGAAGTTCGTACGAGAGTGGATACCCTCCACCTCCTTGAAGCCGAATGGCATCTTGAACTCAATATCGGTAGCAGCGTTGGCATAGTGAGCCAGCTTGTCATGATCATGGAAACGGTAGTTCTCAGCACCGAAGCCCAGAGCCTGATGCCACTTCATACGGGTCTCCTTCCACTTCGGGAACCACTCCAGTTCTGTACCAGGCTGTACGAAGAACTGCATCTCCATCTGCTCGAACTCACGCATACGGAAGATGAACTGACGAGCCACAATCTCGTTACGGAAAGCCTTACCGATCTGGGCAATACCAAAAGGAATCTTCATACGACCAGTCTTCTGCACGTTCAGGTAGTTCACAAAGATACCCTGAGCAGTCTCAGGACGCAGGTATATCTTCATCGAAGCATCAGCGCTGGCACCCATCTCAGTAGAGAACATCAGATTGAACTGACGCACATCGGTCCAGTTGCGGGTACCACTAATAGGACAAACGATCTCCTCATCGAGGATAATCTGCTTCAACTCGTCGAGATCCGGTCCCTGCATAGCAGCCGCATAGCGGGCATGCAGATTGTCACGCTTCTCCTTGGTCTCCTTCACGCGCTCAGATGTCTCCAGATACTTAGCCTCATCAAAGCTGTCGCCAAAACGCTTGCGAGCCTTCTCCACTTCCTTCTGGATCTTCTCGTCGTACTTGGCAATCTGATCCTCGATCAGCACGTCAGCACGATAGCGCTTCTTAGAGTCGCGGTTATCAATCAGGGGATCGTTGAAAGCATCCACGTGTCCGGAAGCCTTCCATATCGTCGGGTGCATAAAGATGGCGCTGTCGATACCCACGATGTTCTCGTGCAGCATCGTCATAGCCTTCCACCAGTACTGCTTAATATTATTCTTCAACTCCACACCGTTCTGACCATAGTCATAAACGGCGCCCAAACCATCGTAAATCTCACTGCTGGGGAATACGAAACCATACTCTTTACAGTGGCTTACGATTTTCTTAAATACATCTTCTTGTGCCATAATTTATCTATAAATTCGAATTTATGGTGCAAAGGTACAACTTTTTTTCGAAATCTTTTGCATTTTCAATAAAATTGTGTACCTTTGCATCCGCTTAACAATAGTATAGGGGCATAGCCCAGTTGGTTTAGAGCGCTGCAGTCACATTGCAGAGGTCCCCGGTTCGAGCCCGGGTGTCCCTACAAAAAATCCTCGCCGATTGGCGAGGATTTTTCTATGGTGAATAAAAATCCCCGCCGGACTGGCGGGGATTAGCTTACAAACAATCTTAGTTGAACAGATAACGGATCGTGAACTGGATGCGGTAGGTCGAAGCCGTGCTCTCATAGTTCTGAGAAGTAGAGAGGTGACGGGCACCGTTCACGAGGTTATATGTATATTGATTGGTCTTTGTATCATAAGTCAGCAGGGTGTTACCCGTGATCTGCTTGTACAGGCCCCAATCCTTGCAGAGGAAGTTGAGCAGGTTCTCTATATCCAGACCGAGCTGCAGGGTGTGCTTGGTCTTACCCCACTTAATGCTCATGTCACGCAGATACTTGAAGTCCAGCTGATGGTGCCAAGGCATCTTAGCGCCACCACGCTCAGCATACTGACCCTTGCGATCCTGCAGGTAGTCATCCTGCTCGATGAAGGTCCAGAAGTCATCACGCTGCATCTCTGCAGTATATGGCTCACCATTAATCTTACCATCCTTGAAGTCCCAGTTGTTGAGCTCCTGACGAGAAGCAGGAACGTAGATCAGGTTACCAGGAGCAGAAGGATCGTTGTTGATGTTGCTGTTGAAGATGTAAGAGTAACGGCTGTAAGAATATGTTCCCAGATAACCGTACTGATAAGCATCATACAGGAGACTGAATGTATTGGTGACGTTCTTACTCTCCTTCAGCTTATAGGTTGCAGAAAGGAGGAAACGGTTAGGAGCCACGTAGGTAGCATAACCAGTCTCGTTGTCGTTAACAGCGTGGATAGAGTTACGGTAGTTGTTGTATGCAGAAGAAACCTGATCACCGATACCCTCGGTATATGACTTGGCTGTCTGCAATGTATAAGAAGCATTCAGGTTCAGACCGAAGTCGAAGCTCTTGTTCAACTGGAAGCTCAGTGAAGCGTAGTGAGCCTTTGTACCGGCATTCTCCAGCACGTAAGCACTCTGGCTGTTATAGGTTGACATCTTGTGACGGATATCACCATGACCGAGGTCAACGGTAGAAACACCATCCCAATATACATTGGCGTTAGATACCACAACAGGATTCAGATCCCAGTTGTAGATACCCTCGAGGGTGAAGTCGATATCCCAAGGTAGCTTGGCATCGAATGCCAGAGAAGCCTTCCAGGTCTTCGGCATACGGAGGTCCTCAGACAGGATGGTGGGAGAACCAGGAATCGTGGTAGAGCTGGTAGCACCGATCTGCTTCAGCATATCCTCCTGACTCATGGTGAAATTAGGAAGGGTCTTGCCGTTAGCCTGTGTAGCCCAGTAAGTGGTCTGACCCATACCCGAGTTACCGACTGCAGAAACGAGCCATACGAACGGCATACGACCTACGAAGAGACCTGTACCACCACGGAGGATGTACTTACGTGTGCCATTGATGTCCCAGTTGAAACCGATACGCGGAGAGAAACTGAGGCTGGCGTCGGGCACGTTGTCCGTACGGAAGTGCTTGCCACCGAAGTCGAGCTTATAGTAGTCCTCGTTGAAGTTGTCGGCCAGTGAGGGATAAGAAGGCAATTCGAAACGGAAACCTACTGACATGCGGAAACGCTCGCTCCAGCTGATGTTGTCCTGAACATAGAATGACCACTGGTTGGTCTTCATCTCAGAAGTGAACATAGAGTGGTTGGCGTTGTTACCATAGGTCATACCGAAAGTGCGGGGACCGCGTCCGAAGACAGCACCCCAGTTACCGGCAACAGCCTCCTCAGGGGTAGCCTCGAAGGTATAATAACCGGCAGCAGCCTGTGCGTAACCGTTAGCTGCGAAGTTATGCTCAAACTGGATACCAGCGAACAGGTTGTGCTTACCCAGTGTCACGTTCAACTCATCGGTGATCACCGTGGTCTTGGTCTGAGCCAGGTTACCATAGGTGAAGATATCGCCGGTGTAAGCCCATGTGGGATAGTGGTCCTGACCATCGTTCATCA
Source organism: uncultured Prevotellaceae bacterium (assembly GCA_902799765.1). Classification (GTDB taxonomy): domain Bacteria; phylum Bacteroidota; class Bacteroidia; order Bacteroidales; family Bacteroidaceae; genus Prevotella. Next base: position 18,059 of record CADCBZ010000026.1, on the reverse strand, counting down.
GGATCTCCACTACAGGATAACTGTCACCATACTCGGTAGAACGGGGCTGATCCTGGAATGAGTAAGTACCACGCAGGGTGTTGTTGATCTTACCGAACTTAGAGTTCAACTCAGCAGCGAATGATGTGAACTTATACTCAGCATAGTAACGGCTGGAGAGTGAACTCATACCATAGTTCGAGTTGTTACCATAGGTATTGTTTGAACCATTATAGATATCGTTTGACCTGTTAGAACCGACAGAACGTGAGGCAGAAGCAGCACTTGAACTCTTACGGTTTGACTTGGTGAAACGGATATTGAACTTGTGGTTGTCATTGATGTTCCAGTCCACACGGGCCAGGATACGGTAAGCAGGTGTCTTCACGTTGTAACCCTGCCAAGGACCTGTGGTCAGACCATAAGTTTTCTGCATGTAGTCAGAGAGACTCTCCAACTGCTCGAGTTGCGGACGGCGGTTGGTTGGGGTGTAAGGTGTAGAGCCGTCACCGGCGAGGGCGTTAGGGCCAGTGGTCACATTGTCCTCGTACTCACCGTTCACGAAGAAGAACAGCTTATCCTTGATGATTGGACCACCAAAGGTCAGACCATAGGTATCATTGTGACCATCATCCACGCTGAATACGGCGTTACCCACACGGTTACCCTTCAGTGAAGTACTGGTGATATAGGTATAGAGGCTACCCTTGAACTCGTTAGTACCACTCTTGGTGACAGCGTTGATACCACCACCGGTGAATCCGCTCTGACGAACGTCGTACGGGGTGATCGAGATGGTCATCTGATCCAGAGCATCGAGTGAGATAGGTGTACCGCCACCAGGCAGAGGACTTGAACCCAGACCGAAGGCGTTGTTGAAAGCAGCACCATCGACCGTGATACTTGACTGACGATAGTTACCACCACCAATGGCCATACCACTGGCAGAGCTACTCTGCGGTGTCATCTTCATGATATCAGTCATGCTACGACCAACAGTTGGAACTGCAGCCATCTGGTCATTATTCAGGTTGGTTACAGCACCTGAACGGTCAGAGCGCATGGTGTTACGGGCAGATGCGACAATCTCAACTTCCTGAAGCATCTCACTTCCTTCAGTAAGTACCACATCAACGACTGTGTTCTGACCCAGAGACAGTTGGATACCAGTGAATTTCTTCGTCTGATAGCCAATGTAAGATACCTCGACCTCGTAAGGGCCACCCGAACGCATACCAGTAATGGTGTAACGTCCATTCACGTTGGTTACTGCACGATACACAGATCCTGACGGAACATGCTTGGCAGAAACCGTGGCACCGATAACCTCCTCGTTATTGGCGGTCACGATACCATTGATGCCAGATGTCGTCACCTGTGCTACAGCTGTCAACGAAAGCGTCAGCAGCGTAACAACCAGCATAAACAATCTTTTCTGCATAAAATTAGTAATGTTTTAATTAAAAATTAAATCGGTTATTGACCGAATGTTTGAAATTTCGGTGCAAAATTAATTAAAAAAATCGATATAAATGTTTAATTTGCGTTATTTTTTTATTTAATATGCGTTTTTTTGCACAGCTTCTCAAGCAAAGGCATCGGATTGACCGGTTTTCCGTTCTTTCTGACCTCAAAATGAAGATGCTCGGTAGTGGCGCGCCCCGTCTTTCCCGTCAAGGCGATCTTCTGTCCGCCCCTGACTTTCTCTCCCTCTTTCACATAGTTTTTTGAGTTATGCGCATAGAGCGTCTCCGTACCATCCGCATGTTTGAGGATAATACACTTACCGTAACCTGAGTAATTCTTCGACATCGTGACCACACCATCGGCAACTGCATAGATAGGATCATTGGGCTTGGTCTTCAGATCCACGCCTGTATGACGATGGGTGCCCCTGTTGTTCTTATAGGGACTGATCACCTTGGCACCTGGCAACGGGTAACAACCGTCTTTAGAACCAGCCACAACACTCTTCTGATGGCTACAGGATGCCAGCACACACAGCATCAGAAACGGGAACAACAGGCGGAACAGCTTCATATCTCTCTCAAATTAGGATTCACGAATAACAATCGCAGTCAGGATACGACCAGACTCGATACCCAGACGACGGGCAGAGAAATAGTCGTCACAGCGATCATAGGTACATATACCAGAAACCTCAATGTTCTCAGGCTTCAGCCCCACGTCCTCAAGTTGCAGACGACAACATTGCCAGAGGTCGATGTGCCACTTCTCATAGCGACGGGCTATCCGTTCCATCGGGTAGCCGGCAGCGGCAAACTGGTCATAGACTTCATCACCCACTTCGAAGTTCTTCAGTGAGATACCCGGGCCGATGACGGCTTTGAGCATCTCCGGACGGGAATGATAGGCACGCTGCATGGAGGTGACAGCCACCCCCGCGATATTAGCCACCGTACCGCGCCAGCCACTGTGAACCACACTGGCGGCATGATGCTCGGGATCATAGATGATAATGGGGATGCAGTCGGCGGTAGAGACACCAATACAGACGCCGGGGATATTCGTCATCAGGGCATCGATGCCCTCCAACACCTGACGGCGCACCTCCTCGGAGAGTCGGAAGAAAGTACGTCCAATCTGGGCGACACCCGTCTCATGTACCTGATGAGGCATCACCAAGCGGTTTTCGCTGATCTTCAACAACTTGCAAAGGGCCTTGCGATTGGTGGCGATGGCCTCAGGGGCATCGCCACAATAGAGGTTTACGTTAAATTCGCCATGAGGGCCCTCACTACAGCCGCCATGACGGGTAGAACTGAAGGCCGTGACACCTTCAGCTAGGTCGTAGTAAGTCAGCTCGGGTTTAGGACTCTTCGCTCTCATACTCAAAATCGTCAAGATCCTCGATGTCCTCGATAGCCTCTTCGTCGATATACTCGATATCCTCGTCTTCACCCTCGTCAGCCAGTTCCTGGGCAAAGCGGGTCATATCCTTATCACGGTGCACGAGCGTGTCTTCTGCCGTGATCGTCGCCAGTTTATTGCTCTCGGCATTGAGTTCACGCCACAACACATCCTTCAGTTCCTCAAGACCATAGCCTGTCACAGCGGAGATAAATACCACGGGCAGATCATCGGGCAGCGTCTCACGGAGCATCTCCACCAGTTCCTCGTCCAACAAATCACACTTGGTCACCGCCAGCACACGATGCTTGTCGAGCAGTTCAGGATTAAACTGCGCCAACTCATTCAACAAAATCTCGTACTCCCTTTTGATATCGTCCGTATCGCCAGGTACCATGAAGAGCAGCAACGAGTTGCGTTCAATATGGCGGAGGAAGCGCAAGCCTAAGCCACGCCCCTCTGATGCGCCCTCGATGATACCCGGGATGTCAGCCATCACAAAAGACTTATTGTCACGATAGCCCACGATACCCAAAGAAGGCTCCATCGTTGTGAAAGGATAATTGGCAATCTTCGGACGGGCATTCGAGAGGGCCGACACCAACGTGGATTTGCCAGCATTGGGGAAGCCCACCAGACCGACATCCGCCAAGAGCTTCAGCTCCAGGATGATGGTCATCTCTTGCATCGGTTCTCCAGGCTGCGCATAGCGCGGTGCCTGGTTGGTGGCGGTACGGAACTGGAAATTACCGAGACCACCTCGTCCGCCCTTCAGCAACATCACCTCCTGTCCGTCGTAGGTGACATCGCATACATATTTGCCGGTCTCAGCATTATAGACTACCGTGCCACAGGGGACGTCGATATAGACATCCTTACCGTCGGTGCCATGACACTTATCCTTGCCGCCGTTGCCACCATGCTCTGCAAAGATATGACGCTCATATTTCAGGTGCAGAAGGGTCCAGTAGTTATGGTTGCCGCGCAGGATGATACTACCACCCTTGCCGCCGTCACCGCCATCAGGACCACCATTGGGGTTATACTTCACATGGCGCAGGTGCATGGAGCCTTTGCCGCCCTTACCGGAGCGGCAATAGATCTTCACGTAATCTACAAAATTGCTTTCGGGCATAAATTATATCTTATCAATGACCTCGCAAATATCCGCGAAAATACGGTCCAGTTCACCCAAGCCGTTGATATGATAGTGCAGGCCTTCCTGCTTATACCACTCGATCAGCGGCTGAGTCTGACTGTGATAAACCACAAGGCGCTTCTTGATGGTCTCCTCGTTATCGTCGGCACGACCACTCTGCTGACCACGGAGGATCAGACGCTTCATCAGCTCTTCCTCGGGCACATCGAGCTCAATCATCGCAGCCACCTTGTCGCCACGCTCATCAAGCATCTTCTTCAGGGCCTCTGCCTGTGGGATCGTACGGGGGAAGCCATCGAAAATCACACCCTTATGGTCACCGAAAGAGTCATATACACTGGCAAGGATGCTGACCATCAAGTCGTCAGGAATCAACTGGCCATTGTCAATATAGCCCGCTGCGGTCTTACCCAGTTCTGTACCCTTTTTAATCTCACTACGAAGCACGTCACCTGTTGAGATGTGATTCAGTCCGTACTTCTCAATCATCTTGTCACTCTGCGTGCCCTTACCAGAGCCCGGAGCGCCGAAAATCACGATATTCTTCATTATCCTGAATGATTTAGTTGTTGGTTATTCTACTATCGTATAGATATCTTTCAGCTCACGTCCCTGATGGTCGTAATCCAAGCCGTAGCCCACGATGAAGTCATCCGGTATGCGGAAGGCCACATAGTCGAGCGTCAGTTCTTCCTGCAGCTTATCGGGCTTGAAGAAGAGCGTACAAATATGTACGGAAGCAGGATTGCGCGTGCCTAACGACTCGATCATACGCTTCATCGTCTGACCGCTCTCTACAATATCCTCCACAATGATGACGTGGCGACCCGACAGATTCTCGTTGATACCTAACACTTCCTGGATTTTTCCCGTTGAAGTGGTACCCTGATAGGAAGCCAGCTTCACAAAAGATATCTCACAGGGGATGGTCATCTCACGCATTAGGTCAGCGGCAAAGATAAACGCCCCGTTGAGCACACCTAAGAACAGGGGTGTCTTGCCCTCCATGTCCTTGCTGATCTGCTGTGCAAGCGCCTTCACACGCTCTTTGATCTCTGCTTCGGCAATCGATGTCTTGAACGTCTTATCTTTAATTCTAACGATGCTCATACGCTGAAAAGATTAAAAATTTCTGCAAAATTACAAAAAATCTGCCAAACTCTGCTATTCGTTAGCATATTTTTCGTATTTTTGCACCTATGAAGATATTTACGAGTGCTCAGATACATGAGCTGGACAAATATACCATTGAGCATGAACCCATAAAATCCATCGATTTGATGGAGCGGGCAGCTAAGGCGTTGACCCAGGCCATTACCGACCATTGGAGCAGCACGACACCCGTCGTCGTCTTTGCCGGACCTGGCAATAACGGCGGTGATGCACTGGCTGTTGCCCGAATGCTCATCGACAGGAATTACGATGTGACAGCCTACCTCTTCAACATATCCGGCCATCTCTCTGAGGACTGTGCCGTCAACAAAAAGCGTTTAGAAGAGAAACGGGCAAAGGCTCTGATTGAGGTCATCCAGGAGTTTGAGCCACCCCTTCTGAAAGAGAATATGCTGGTGGTAGATGGTCTGTTCGGTTCCGGACTCAACAAACCCCTGGCTGGCGGTTTCGCATCGCTGGTGAAATACATCAACTCCAGCCCCGCCAAGATTGTCAGCATTGACATGCCTTCTGGTCTGATGACAGAAGACAACTCCAACAACGTGCGGGCCAACATCATCAAGGCAGACCTCACGCTGACGCTCCAGCAGAAGAAGCTCGCCTTCTTCTTCCCCGAGAATCAGATCTTCATCGGACAACTCAAGGTACTGGATATCCGTCTGAGCCAGGAAGGCATCGACAAGATTGCAGCCGACTACACATTGTTGGAGGAAAAAGACATCCGTCAACGGCTGTTGCCACGCGACCCCTTTGCCCATAAAGGCAAGATGGGTAACGCCCTGATCATTGCCGGTAGCTACGGCATGGGCGGTGCTGCCGTCCTCGCCACCAAGGCCTGCCTGCGTTCAGGTGCCGGCAAGGTGACGACCCACACGCCCAGATGCAACTACCTCACCATGCAGATCAGTGTCCCCGAGGCGGTGATCCAGTTCGACCGTGAAGAGACGACCTTCTCCGAGGCGGTCGATACCGAGGACTTCAACGCCGTGGGCATCGGTCCTGGATTAGGCACGAGCGAACAGACGGCGATTGCCATCATCGCCCAGTTGCGCCGGACCCAGTGCTCGTTGGTGGCCGATGCCGATGCCATCAACATCTTGGCCAACCACCGCGCCTGGCTGCAACAGTTGCCCAAAGGTATCATCATGACACCACACCCCAAGGAGTTCGACCGGTTGGAAGTCCATTGCACCGATAGTTACGAGCGATTGTCAAAGGCCCGAGAGATGGCGAAACGCCTGCAAGCCTACATTCTGCTGAAGGGCCATTACACCACACTCTGCATGCCCGACGGCCACATCTTCATCAACAGCACCGGTAATGCCGGCATGGCTACCGCTGGTAGCGGTGATGTACTGACTGGAATTATCACCGGTCTGCTGGCACGAGGTTACAAACAGGAAGACGCCTGCATCGTGGGTATGTATCTGCATGGACTGGCTGGCGACACTGCCGCCCGTGAGCTGGGCGAAGAGAGCGTCATGGCTGGTGACCTGATCCAATATCTTCCTTCCGCATTTAAACGACTGAAAGAATAATTCACATGAGAAAGATTCTCTTAGTATTTTTCACTTTCCACTGCTCACTCCTCACAACCCTGGCACAGACGGCTGTCAGCACTTATCTGCCAGGTGTCACACCTGAAGGGGCCATCTACCTCCTACCCAAGACAGGCATCAGAATTTCCATACAGGTAGAGAAGACCACCTATACCCCTGGTGAACTCTGTAAATACGCAGAGCGTTACTTGCGTATCAAAGATGTCTCACCCACCCCGTCCGTTAATTACCGTATCACGGGCATCCGTCAGGAAGCCTATGCCGTAGCCGACACCTCGAAGCATTACGCCATCAAGTTCGATGCCAAGACAGCGGCCACCAATGTCCGACTCTCCGACGATGGCATCCTCCTCGGCATCAATACCGACCCGCAACCGCAAAGCAAATCTCTCTCCACGCCCCACCCTCCACTCTCCACTAAAATAGATCCTCGCCAATATATGAACGAGGAAATGCTCGCTGCAGGCAGCACGGCTAAGATGGCCGAACTGATCGCACAAGACATCTACGAGATTCGTGAGAGCCGCAACCTCTTGGTGCGTGGTCAGGCCGACAATATGCCCAAGGACGGCGAACAGCTGCGACTGATGCTCAACCAGCTCGACAAGCAGGATCAGGCGATGACCAGTCTCTTCATCGGCATCACCGAGAAAGACACGACGGAGCATGTCATCACCATCATCCCTAATAAGACATCCGATCAGCAGGTGCTCTTCCGTTTCTCTCAGAAATTAGGATTATTAGAGAGCGATGATTTCGCGGGCGAACCTTATTATTATAAGGTAGAAGACCTGAAGACAGTCCCTCCCGTGGAAGTCATCGACCCGAAGAAGAAAAACAAGCAGGCACCGGGCGTCTATGTGAACGTGCCAGGTAAGTTACGTTCCACCATCAGCGATGCCAAGGGTGTCATCAGCACTGCCGAGTTCCCAGCAGGACAGTTCGGCAACGTAGAGCTGCTCAGTGGTGCCCTCTTCAACAAGCGCTACACCACCCGTCTGTGGCTCAATCCCCTCTCCGGCGCCGTCGAGAAGATCGACGTAGAACAACCCAAATAAAGAAGCAGGGCGACTACCCTGCTTCTTTTTATTCTTCTTGTCCTAATTTCATGGTCTCACAAACCACGTCATTATGCGCGGCAAAGTTGTCGAGCGTCTCGACGGCAGTGTTCGACCACGTCGTCGATCTTCAGGTGCGGGTCGAGATAAGCCTGCCCGTCGCGCACGTAAGCCTCGATCTCGATGGCGGTCTGGGCGATGAGATCCTCGTGGTGGGCATCGACGTCAGTATCGTCGTCGGTGTCAGCATAGTCGTCGTCCAGTGCGGTGACGATGGCCACGCGCCGCCATATCGGCAGCACATGGAGCAACATGAGCACGGTGCAGACGGAGAGAATCATGTCGGAGACGGCCCTTGGTTTAGGAATTGATGACTTTATATCTACGCTGAAGGGCTACCAAAACACTCCGCTCAGCCAACGGGTTTAATCCACGAAACGTAGTACGACGCTTCAATTCTGACAAAGGCATCTCCAAAAGAAGTTTGGCTATACATTCATCAGCAAAAGAGTTTGATACCACGTTAACACCAGTGAAATCAAGCACTACCTTCTCATTGCCGTTAATCAACGGCAGAAGTTTCTCTCGGAGTTTCTGACCCATGTCACGTGTCCCAAAGTCCGTTCCGTAATCTATGAACTTAAATTCTACCATAGCGATTCCAATTCTTCCGTTTCCACAAATGCCTCATTATATTCTTCAGCTACGTTTGCACGATGATCAACGACCTGATTGGCATCGATCTCCTCACCTGTTCCTATTTCCATATAGATGAGAGTGCCCTGCCAAAAGCCATTCTCAATGACTGTTGTACTACCGTCTTTGGTGATCAGCTTATGAGTTCCTGAATGCAGGATGAACTCCTTACCAATGCGGTCAACAAGTCTTGAAGTGGTATAAAGACCAAATCCCATTCCTTTACCATCAGTGATGGTATCCTCCAGACATAACCTAAGTGCTTCAGCTTCAGTGATGTCTTTGTATTTCTCGTTCTCTGCGAGCGACTTTCTGATTCCCATACCGTCGTCTGCAATTAAAATGCGCAGCGTCTTACGCGAATCATCATAATATGTCATAGCCGTTCCCAACGGCTTGCCAGAGTGGATATGCACATTATCCATCATCTCATAAAGACAATAACTCAATGCCTGCAGCACACTGACCTCTATTTCAAAATGAGATGTCATAGCATTGACAACATCCCGATACACAACATTTAGGTTTTGTGCATCAAACACGTCTATTGAGACGTTCTGAGTCCCTTCATGACTTATTCTAATATTATCTCTTTATCAACTTTGCAAAGGTACAAACAAATACTGAAACTTCCAAGTTTTGGAGTAAAAATCTAAAGAAAAAGCACATTACATCCAACCGTAGTGGGTATAGTAGGATGATGCGTGATAAAGAGTATCGTCTTTTGGGGATAGGCGGCAAACAGGCGGGTGAAGAGTTCTCGTTCGGTTGTTTCGTCTAATGAACTGCTGATCTCATCGAGCAGCAGGATGTCGCCACCATGGAGCAGGCCACGCACCGCGATAGCTATCCGGCCTGCAGTACATCTTTTCCTCTTCTAAGTGCAACACCTCAGCAAGCACCCACATCAGGGCACCGGCGATGTGTCGTAAGCCGAATGCCTTTAATTTTGCCGCGACTTCCTGACGCACTTCGGCTGTTGAGTTTTGTAGCAGCAGGTAGTAGTCACAAATTTGCCGCAGACCGATGCCGCCAACGAGAAAATGCCGCTGGATAGCAGCTCCTCGTAGGTACTGCGCTCAATTGAAATTACTTCCATGTCTTGTTTCGTTTTTATAATCTGCGGACAAAGGTACATCATGATTTCCGGATAAGATCACTCTGAAAATGTCTTGTTGTTAAATAACAATTCAGGGAAACAAAAAACCTAATGTCTGCCGAGCTTGCTCATCAGAAAGCAGACACGCATCTTTGTGTGGCACTTCACAGAAAAGTGCGTATTAGGCTACACCCTTCAACGGAGCTATTGTGGCATATGTTCATAAAAAACTCTAAAAAAAGAACTTTCTTCTTTGTAGGATGAATAGTTTTCACTAACTTTACACCCAAACTAAAAATTTGAAATGTATGCAAGACGTTAATCGCCTGAAATTAGTGTTAGTGGAACAGAAGAAAACCAGTAAATGGTTATCCGAGGAACTTGGAGTGAGTCCATCTACAGTTTCCAAGTGGTGTACCAATTCTTCCCAACCTGATATTGAAACTTTAGCAAAAATCTCAAAACTATTGGAAGTTGGTGTAGAAGAATTATACAACAAAAAATTCATGGAATCTGTAAGTAAAAGCTAGAACAAAGATATTGGATTATGGGTTGGAGATATAGAAAAAGAATTAAGATATTGCCCGGTATTCATATTAATATCAGCAAAAGTGGTATAAGCGCCAATGTTGGTGTAAAAGGAGCTAGTGTAACATTTGGTCCTAAAGGAACCTATGTTAATGCTGGACTTCCTGGTACAGGATTATATAGGCGTGATAAAGTTTCTATCCCCCAAAAAGAAGAAAACACTAATTCTTTTCTAAATTATACAGATTCTACTACTGAAGAAGCAGGGAAGTTTAACAAAAATGCACTAAAACTTATAGGAGGGGTTCTGTTATTCCTTTCTATTATCACATTGATTAGTTTTATCTCCTATTTATTTACTGCTGATATTGATCAACGTATTATTGAAAGTCCGATGGCCGGAGATGTTCTTAGTTCCAAACTTGAATTTCATAATATTTGTGGTGGTTGGGGGGCATATACATCTTGGTTCTTCATATCTAGATGTTTGGGGTATCCCGCATTTTTAATACCATTATTCTTTTTAGTAGTATCACTCAAGATGTTCGGAATACATATGCCGAACCTATGGAGGTGTTTCTTCTCGTTCATACTAATCATGGTATGGGGAAGCGTATTCTTTGCTGAATTTATAAATCCGCTTCTTTATAAGAACGTTTTTAATGCAGGAGGAGACCATGGAGCATACATCGCAATGGTACTAGAGAATAATATAGGTATATTTGGACTGACTGTAATTCTTGCTATAGTAGCAGTCGTCTTTTTCTATATTATACATCAAAGAACCACTCATATTAATGAAAAAGATGGTGCTAACATAACAGATATTAATTATGGCGAAGATGGTGAAAAAGAAAAAGATATTGATTATAATACTAATATAGTTGCAAAATGTACTGATGGCACAACAAAAGAAGGAACAGGTACTACCTCGGATACTGTCGATAACAGAAATACTATCAATGGAGGATTTGTGGAAGAGTCTAGTGAGGAAGAGGGGAAAAAGGATTTTTTATATCCATACTCCCCAAAAATGGATTTGGAAAACTATCACTATCCGACCCTTGACTTATTGAAGAGGTATGATTCTAATGGAAAATCATACATCAATATGGAAGAACAAGCAGCCAATAAGAATCGTATTGTGGAAACTTTGCGAAGCTTTGGCATAGAAATATCTTCTATTAAAGCCACCGTTGGTCCAAGAATCACTTTATATGAGATAATACTTGCTCCTGGTGTGAATGCTTCTAAATTAAGAGGATTAGAAGATGATTTAGCTTTAGCATTGTGTTCGCATAATGTTCAGATTCTAATACCAATACCAGGTAAAGGGACAATCGGTATAGAAGTTCCCAATATACGTCCCTCTATTGTTTCTTTGGATAGTATTCTGAACACCAAACAATTCCAAGAAACAACGATGGGACTGCCTTGTGCGATAGGCAAAACTATTGCCAATGAGGTCTTTATGTTTGACCTAACCAAAGCACCTCATATCCTTATTGCAGGTTCAACAGGTCAGGGCAAATCAATAGCACTAAATGCAATGATTATATCTTTACTCTATAAGAAACATCCAGCAGAATTAAAATTTGTACTCATGGATCCTTATGGAGTAGAGTTTGGCATGTACGCTCAAATTGCCAAACAATTCCTTGCTTCGTTGCCTAACGAACCCGTTATAGCTTCTAATAGTGGTCAGGCAGTTAGTACGCTGAACAGTTTATGCAAGGAGATGGAAGCTCGTTACGATTTGCTGAAAATGGCATGTGTTAGGAATGTCCAAGAATATAACAACAAATTTGTAAATCGTCAGTTAAATCCCGAAATTGGGCATAGATTCATACCTTATATCGTTGTTGCTATTGATGAATATGGTGACTTTATTGAAGAAAGGGGACAAGATTTCGAGTCCCCAATAGTTCAATTGGCTCAATATGCTCGTGCAGTTGGCATTCACATGATTATTTCAACGAAACGTCCTACTAACGATATTATCACAGGAGCAATCAAGGCTAATTTCCCTACACGTATTGCTTTTAGACTGCCAGAACGGATAGATTCTCAGGTCATCCTAGATTGTGATGGAGCAGAAGAATTGTTAGGGAATGGTGATATGTTGTTTAGAGCGGGTAAAAGCATTGATTGGGATACAACAGAAGTGGAACGTATCACCGAGTTTATTTCTTGCCAGGAAGGATATACCAGTTCTTTTGAATTGCCTGATCCATATTATGATGAAGAAGAATGTTATGTGAATGATGTTGATATGACTCATTTAGACCCATTGTTTGAAGATGCAGCACGTCTAATTGTCTTTAGCCAAGAGGGCTCTACAAGTCTAATTCAAAGAAAGTTCGCAATTGGCTATAATCGGGCAGGCAGATTAATGGACCAGTTAGAAAAGGCAGGTGTTGTCGGTGCTGCTCATGGTAGCAAGCCTCGTGAAGTTTTTATCCAAGACGAAGTGAGTCTTGAGAACCTTTTCTCAAGTTTATATGTATAACAAAAATAGTAATCAAATGAAATTTGTCTACTCCCGATATCTTTATTTGCAGAGAAGATAGTGGTAGACGGTATCTTTTACAATATCTATTCTGGTAGTTTTGATGCTGAGGTAACAGAGAGTCCCGACAAATATTCTGGTGATATTGTTATACCAGAAATGATTTCATATAGAGGTAAACAATTTAAAGTGACTACTATTGGTGAAGATGCTTTTAGGTTGTGCGACAACCTTTCTTCTGTTGTTATACCTAATAGTGTTGTCCAAATCGAAAGAGGGGCTTTTTGTGATTGTGAAAACCTGAAAAATGTTCGTTTTTCAAGTAATCTTACAAGGATTAAAAAGGAGGCCTTTAATGGATGTAAAAATCTTGTCGAGGTCAATCTGCCAGAGAAACTTTCCTCTATTGATGTAAGCGCATTCGCATACTGTGAAAGTCTAAAATCTTTGGTCATTCCCCTAAATGTATTGTCAATAGGAGTTGGGGCATTTAAAGAGTGTTCTGGCCTAAGATCCATAACGGTAGATAAAGCAAACAAAGTTTATGATTCAAGAAACGATTGTAATGCTGTTATCATTTCCTCTAATAATACTTTGATTATTGGCTGTGCAAACACTATAATTCCCAAGGATATTATGGTAATTGGCGATTTGGCATTTTGTGGCTGTAAGGATTTAACAAACATTTCTATTCCCAATAGTGTTACAAATATTAGCGAAGGAGCATTTACCTGGAGTGGTTTAACTTCTGTTGATATACCCAATTCCGTTACTCGCATTGGTAAATATGCATTTCAAAGTTGCGAGCAATTGTTATCTGTTACTATTCCTGAAAGTGTGACAGTCATCGACGAGGTGGCATTTTCCTCCTGTGACACTCTACAATCCTTAACTTTTTTGGGAAAAGATACTTATATCGGTAAGTGGGCTTTTGCAGATTGCTCCCAATTAAGAGATGTATATATTCATTCTCCATATAAGCTTTATTTTGGCGAAGATGCATTTGAGAATTGTTATTATCATTCAGTCTTACATGTTCAAAAAGACATTTTGGATGATTATAAAAACGATAACAATCGGAAAAATTCATTTGACGATATTATCGCAATTGGGAGTGAAAATGATTATAATTTCACTTTTCTCATATTGGGAGCCTTAATTCTACTTCTTTTTGTTTTTATCATCTACAAAAATAAAATAATTAGAACAAGGAAATAGTTAAATGAGAAAATAAAAGGAATAAATTTTTATTGGTTGTTTTTTAATCCTTTGGTGGAATAGACACAATTAATATTCCAATTAGGTAATAAAGGGGGCAGACACGGTGTTATGCAAGCAATAATAGCAATGAAATGATACAAAAATGGAAACAATAAATAAACAGAAACCTCCTTGTGAAGCACTTCGAGGAAGAAAATTATTTCATTTTACGTCTTTTGAGAGCTTTGTAAAAATCTGGCTCTCCCAAAAAATCCTTCTTGGGTCAATTGAAAATGTTAATGATTTTATGGAGTACAAGCATACAGTTGAAGTTAACAATCCATGCTGTCTCCCATTAACAGAGGCATTTAATGATGTAAGAATGTCTTTTCGTCAATTAAGTTTTACGCTAGACGATGATCAGATGGAAGGATTCAAGAACCCAATGATGTGGGGACAATATGCAAACAAAGGGAGAGGTGTGTGCATGGAATTCGATTTTAACAAATTGTATCTTAATTATAAGGACAAATCTGAAGTGTTTGATGGATTTGTATGTTATAAAGATAAGTTACCCAAACTTCCTCCTATAAATGGCATAATAACGAGAAACGACATAAGAAGGTATATTCTTCGTAACAAAGAACCCATAATGTTTACAAAATTCACTGTGTGGGATGTTGAAAACGAATACCGAATTGTTAGTGACAATATTAGTGAAATAGAAATAGACAATACAATATCGGCTGTTTACTTAACTTCATGTTTAAGTGATGAATGTGTATTTGTCGAAAAGCTTTTAGAAAACACCAATGTTCCAGTATGGACTCTGTGCGTAACGACAGATATGTTTTTTTCTCAAATACAAATAGTTGATCCTCAAAAAAGGAGAAATAAAATAAAAGAATCATGCGATATTAATTCCCAAGCGAAAGATTACTATCAACGACATAAAAATGATTGTAATGCAAGCTTAATCATGGATAGTATCAAGCTAAAGTCGTGTTGACAAATATTAATAAGTCTTTGATTTTTATAGGCTATTTATATGTAGAAACAAATAACAGCGACGTATGCTGAGGCTGTAAAGGCTATCAAGGAAGCGATATTGGAAAGTCGCTATCGTGCAGCACGGTTAGTAAACAAGGAAGTACTGGCTCTTTACTATGCTATTGGCGGGTATATCCCAATTAGTCAATCTGTTAACTGCGACTGGTATTCAACTCTTTCAAATAACAATTCTCCCATTTCTGAATTTTTGAGATGTTCAATATTCTCCTTCCTTTTCATGTGTTCTAGCATCTTATCTATGGTCTTGTCAGACAATTTGCTTGCAGCCTCTCTATACAACTGTTCAGCATCATAACTACGCTTGAATATAAACCGTTTAATCTCACCATTTCCAATGTTGTACCGCTTAAAATCAATTGTTCCACCTTTTGGATTCACACGTATTCCGAAGTTAAGTTCTGTGTCATTACGTTCGATCACAGCCCAAAAGAAAAAACGTGGAATTTTGCAAAAGAATGCATAATTATTTGGTGCACAATAGATTTCCGAATCAAAGTCCGTAAATAGATAAGAGGTTACAGGATAAAAATCTGTTCTGTTGCTTTTATAATCTTCTATTGTGACATAGAAGTCCTTGTTAAATGAAAAATATGGCGAAAAGAATAATTCTGGTGTAATAGGCATCATATAAATTTGATTGAATTTAGGAGGTGTTACTCCGTTCAGTAAATATTCTCGCCATTCCTCCAAAGCTAACATACACTGCTCTCTTAACTCAACTTTGATGTAATCCCTCAAAGTATAGAATCTGCGCCATAAAACAGATACGATAAAATAATATAGATTGTTATCATAGTTTGCTTTCGTTTTCAGTATTGTATTATTACAAAAGGGCATAAAGATATGCTCTGCAAACCACTTCTCACGCAATGAAAACATCTGTTCAGCACGATTGCCCAGCAAATAATCTTTTTCTCCATCTTGCATTACTTTCGTTGGCGCATTTACAGAACGGAATCTACTACCCCCCTTGTCTTTTAAGAAATCCCAAATAAACTTGGGATAGATATGTGATTTTTTTAATTCACACTCTTCATGGGTTAAAGCACAAATTTGCCTGTGCCGAGGTTATTTCTTCAGGTATAAGATGGCTCTTGATGGCATCAGTATGAATATGGTAGTTAATCTTGGATAGTTCTCTCTTTGCTGTCCAGCCCAACATCTTCTGCTCTTCGGCTTTCAGTCGTTGGTATTCCTTCACCAACAGCAGTTGGAACTTAGGGCTTATCCACATGCCAAAGTGGTAGGCAATATCGCGCCATATTTCTAAATGTACCGAATTCGGTACAATTAAAATTGGGATTGTAGAGCATTTCCCATTCACCAAGGTACTCAATCGTGCATTTCAGACTGAGCCAACGAAAGATAATGTGCTCCTGTAACTGACTACGAGCCATATCTGTCAATGATATGTAGTCATCGTCATTATGAGAAACGACGGTTATCTCTGTATTCTGGACATTAATCTTTGCCATAGTGATATATCAGGTAGTAAAATAATTCGAAACATAAGAATAATCTGCATATTATTTCGATAGAAGGACGTAGCCTAATACGCACTTTTCTGGCAGGTGCCACAAAAGATACCACATTCATTTCATGAGCTATGAGCAAGCTCAGAAGAAAAAGATGTGAATTCTTGCAAAGATACACAAAAAACTTAAAAGAGAAAGAAATCCCCCTGAAAAAATTGTCAACGCCCCCGCTAAGCCGATGCTTAACGGGGGCGATTACTTT
The DNA here is from genome assembly GCA_902799765.1 of uncultured Prevotellaceae bacterium. Classification (GTDB taxonomy): domain Bacteria; phylum Bacteroidota; class Bacteroidia; order Bacteroidales; family Bacteroidaceae; genus Prevotella. The sequence continues at coordinate 1,420 of CADCBZ010000026.1, read as the reverse complement.
ACTTCTCATCATTTCGGCTGCAGATCAGCATACTCTTTATACGCATCGAAGCATGGACAGTCTCGGTCGTGACTGAGGTCACGATGCCCTACGATCATAGCGCGGGGATAACGCTGGTGGAGGTCCACCGCGGGCATCAAGTCCCCCTTCATAGCAGATGCCAATCGAATGGGAATTGTAATGATGCCCTTTGACGTGGCAGTGGGCGCCGATCATCCATTCCGGGCGACCTGGCTCAATCGTTCCGTCACGACGGATCACGTAGTGGTAGCCGATGCCGAGGTGAAAACCTCTTTCACGGTGCCAAGAATCGATCTGAGCGGCCGAGGACAGCTGGTCGGGCTTCACTGCCGAACAATGAACAACGATTAACGTGATAACTCTCATACTCGCTCCCTACTAGATGGTACAGGACACAGCACCCAATGCCGTCAGGATCGCCGACCCAATCGACACGATAATCTGTACCACAAACTTAATACCTTCCTTCTTACTCATAGTCTCTCAATTCTAAAATCTAAAATCAAAATTTAAGGATTAGCGTTGGGGCCAAAGCCCCAAGCGCTCTAATCCTTATCGAGGTCATCGCCGCCGTCGCCGCCGCCACCATTGTAGCCGCCATTGTCGCCGGTTGAACCGCCGTTGGTGCTGCCACCAGTGTTACCACCATTGCCACTACCCTGCTCGCTCTCGCCAGTGCCTGACGAAGAACTCTTCTTCATCGTGTTCTCGTGCGTCTCCTCGAAGAGCACATCTTTGATCAGACTCTTGGCCACCACGTACTTCTGGACGATCTTACCATCCTTGTTCGTGGTCTGACCAACCACCACGCGCTCCGTCTCGGGCTGGAACAGGATACGGCGCTCGGTGATGGTGGCTGCTGAGCAATCCTCCACCTTGTTGACGCCGATGGATGAGAAACCGACCTTGAAGATACCGATACCGTCGAGACGGATCTTCTGACCCAGTTCGAAGAAGTGCTTCATAGCACCGCCCAGTTCGTCGAGGGCTGCCTTGATGTCGCTCTTCTTGATGGAGCACTGCTGCTGGATGAAATCAGCGATCTGCTCGGTGGTGATGAACTTCTCGTCATACACGGCTGTAGCGAAGTACTTGCCGAAAGCGATACTTTTACTGTTCTTGTTCTGTGACTTAATAAACTTCTGTGCCATAACTTACATTAAACATTAAAAATTAAACATTAAAATTCTAACTGGCTGAGAAGCGGGTCGCGAAAGGAACGTCATCTTTGCCTCGAAGAGATATCATCTACCAGCTATCCGGATAGTCTTTACACATCATGGAGATAATCCCTTTCCCCTCATGGAGATTATCTCCGTCACCCGTGGAGATCATCCGAGTGACCCGTGGAGACTATCTCCCTCCATCAAAGGAATGCTTCCTTTCCGGCCCGCTTGCC
>CADCBZ010000025.1 GCA_902799765.1 uncultured Prevotellaceae bacterium | reverse complement strand
AGCGCTGCTGATGGGTGTCATGGCACTTTTGGGCCTTGGCTATTCATCAAACGCCTATGCCGCTGGTGACGTTCAGAACGTACAACAGGCTACAAAAAAAATTACAGGTACTGTAGTCGACGCTCAGGGACCCGTTATCGGAGCCAGCGTAATGGAAAAGGGTACCACTAATGGTACAGTTACTGACTTTGACGGTAACTTCACTCTTAATGTTAATCCCGGTGCAACGATCGTTATCTCGTACATCGGTTATGAAACTCAGGAAATTAAGGTAGGTAATCAGTCAAACTTCAACATCACCTTGAATGAGGATGATGCAGTTCTTGAAGAAGTGGTTGTCGTAGGTTACGGTACCATGAAGAAGAAACTGGTTACTGGTGCTACTGTTCAGGTAAAGGGTGACGATATCGCCAAGCTGAACACTACCAACGCCCTCGAGGGTATGCAGTCAAGCACTCCTGGTGTGCAGATCACCCAGAGTTCTTCACAGCCTGGTAAGGGTTACAAGGTTTACATCCGTGGTATCGGTACCACCGGTGACTCACAGCCTCTCTACGTGATCGACGGTGTAGCTGGCGGTAGCTTGGATGGTATCAACCCCAACGATATCGAGAGCATCGACGTGCTGAAGGATGCCGCTTCTGCAGCCATCTACGGTTCTCGTGCTGCTAACGGTGTGATCCTGGTGACCACCAAGCAGGGTAAGGAAGGTAAGATCGAGCTTAGCTACAATGGTGCTATCGGTTGGTCTAATGCAGCAAAGCGTCCGCAGTTGCTCAATGCCCAGCAGTATATGACCATCATGGACGAGTTCAACTTTACCACTTCTGGTGCCACAACGGATTGGGAAGGCTTAGTTCCCGCAGACATCCTCGCCAAGGTGAGGGGCGGTTGGGAAGGTACTGACTGGTGGAAAGCATTCGAGAACAAGAATGCCGTACAGCACAACCATTCTGTAACCTTGACCGGTGGTACTGACCGTTCAAAATTCATGATGTCTTATACCTTTACTGGTAATGAAGGTATCATGGGTGCAGAACAGGCTTCTTACTACAAGCGTCATACCATCCGCATTAACAGCGACCATGTGCTTCTGAAGGCAAAGGACTTCGATGCCATTACCATCGGTGAGAACGTCTCTATTGGCTATACTAAGAGCCATGACCTGGCTGAGGACGGCATGTACTGGAGCTATATCCACGACTTGCTTCAGACTTCTCCACTTGTGCCGCAGTATGCTGATAATGGTGATATCTATAACTATGCTAAATATGGTGCAGGTTGGAATGACCAGATCTTCAAGAACCCATGGGAGGGTCTCAGTAAGGGTGGTTTCAACTCTATGGCAGAGAGCCGTGGTTTTAGTGCCAGTGCAACAGCCTTCATGGTTGTCCAGCCTATCAAGGGCCTGAGATGGAGAAGCCAGTTTAACTATAACTGGTATTCTGGATCATATCGTAGCTATGGTGAACCACGTTCTCCAGCATCTGGTTCGGCTATCGTCAATTCTTATAGCGCTAGCCAGAGCCAGAATATGAGTTCCAACTGGTCTATTGAGAATACCATCACGTATGATCTCCCGATGTTTGGCGCTCACAAGATTACCGCCATGGTTGGTCAGAGCTTCCAGAGCAGTGCATGGGGTGAAAACGTCGGTGGTTCCAACAAGGCTGAGGCTGGTACTCAGCTCGCAACACTGAAAGGTTGGGATTCTGCCTACCTGACAAACTTCAAGCTGTTAAGTGCTACCGATGCTTCATTGAGTGGTGCTCCAACCGATGAGAGCTATCTTGCTTCTTGGTTCGGTCGTGTAAGCTGGGACTGGAACGAGACTTATATGGCAACAGCCACCATCCGTTATGATGGTTCAAGCGTATTCAACGACGGTCACCGTTGGGGTGCATTCCCCTCTGTATCTGCAGGTTGGGTGATGAGCAATGAGAAGTTCATGCAGGGCACCAAGAGCTGGCTCGACTTCTTGAAGATCCGTGCATCTTGGGGTCAGAATGGTAACTGTAATATCCCCGCCTACCAGTATCTGGCTACTATTGGTCAGTCTGGTCAGTATAACGACAACGGCTACAAGTTCGGTTCTTCAACCACAACCTCTACCAGTGGTGTTCCTGTGACTGGTGCCTACGTCAATATTCTGCCTAATTATGAACTTACTTGGGAGACCTCTGAGCAGCTTGACTTCGGTTTCGATGCCCGCTTGCTCAACAGCCGTCTGGGTGTAATCTTCGACTGGTATAAGAAAACAACCAAGGATTGGCTTATCGTAGGTCCGCATGTAGGTATCTATGGTACCGACCCCGCTTACATCAATGGTGGTGACGTGAAGAACACTGGTGTTGAGCTTGCGATTACATGGAACGACAGAATCGGAAAGGATTTCAGCTACAACATCGGTGTGAACTTTACCACCAATACGAATGAGGTTACCCGTATCGCTAATGCCAACCACTATATCAATGGTCCTAGTGGTGTGCTCTCACAGGGTACAGAGTATGTATATCGTGCTGAGGAAGGCAAACCTATCGGCTATTTCTATGGCATGTCATACAGCGGTATTTGGCAGACTCAGGAGCAGATCGATGCTGCACGTACACAGATGGATGCTGAAATCGCAGCAGGAAAGATCCCCACAACAGTAGTTCTTAAGAATGCACAGCCTGGTGATCCCATCTGGGACGACTGGAATCATGATGGTGAAATAAATTATTCTGAAGGTGAGAAATGCGACCGTCATGAGATCGGTAATCCTAACCCCGACGTGATGCTCGGTGTGAACCTTGGTTGCTCATGGAAGGGCTTCGACTTCGCTGTTAACGGTGCCGGTGCATTCGGTATGCAGATTATGCGTTCTTATCGTTCATTCGGTGACAATCCTTTACAGAACTACGATACGACCATTTTCAATCGCTGGCACGGTGAAGGTACTTCAAACGACGTACCACGTCTTTCAGCTACAGGTCACAATAACACCATTTGGGTGTCTACCCGTTATATGGAGAATGCCGACTACTTCAAGATCAAGACCGTGACCCTCGGTTACGATTTCAAACATCTCTGGAAGGCATGTCCGCTGCAGCAGCTCCGCTTCTATGTTCAGGCTCAGAACCTCTTCACTATTACTGGTTACACAGGCCTCGATCCTGAGGTAGGTAATTCAGGTGGTGGTAACAACTGGGCATCAGGTATTGACCTCGGTCTTTATCCACCAGCTCGTACATTCTTAGTTGGTGCAAGTATTAAATTCTAATTAGGTAATACATTATGAAAAAATATATTTTATCATTGTTAGCTGTTTTGACAGCAACAACCTTGTTTACATCTTGTAACGACATGTTGGACACTGAGCCACGTAAGACCGAGATGAATAAGGAAACTTTCCCTGGTAAATCTGGAGATGTTGATTCTCAGCTTGCTGGTATATACACTATCATGAATGTGCTGGGTGGAGGTGATTCTGACACGACATTCCCCCTATACTGGTGGGAGATTATGTCAGATGACTGCTACGGCAGTGGCGGTTTGCAGGACAATAAAGTAAAGTCTATGCATTATCTTGTGCAGATGAGTGGTAATCAGTACGAATATCCATTTATTTCTCTTTATGGTGGTGTAAAACGTTGCAATGAGTTGATCGAGAATATCGATAAAGTGCCCTGGCAAGAAGAGGAAAAGGCTCTGCGTTCTCAGCAGCTTGGTGAGGGTTATTTCATGCGTGGACTCTATAACCTTTGGCTGACTCAGCTGTATGGCGATGTACCCCTTATCATCGCTGCTGAGGTTCCTGAAGATATGGAGACGCAGGTAAGCGCAGAAGATGTGATCTATCCGCAGATTATTTCCGATTTCGTTTCAGGTATGAACCTCATGGGTACAGCTAGGGGTTATGGCGATGGACATGCCAACAAGTTCGTTGCCGAGGCATTCCTCGCACGTGCCTATATGTTCTGGGCAGGCTTCTATAAAAAGGTCGGAGAACTTGCAGCAGGTAATGCTCCTTCCATCAATCTGGTGGAACAGGAGGGTTGCCCAGGCGGTACCCTTTCTCAGGGTGATGTAATCAATGCCTTGAAGGACATTGTAGCCAATGGCAACTATAAACTCTGTAAGGATTATCGTTCACTTTGGCAGTACTCTAACAGTCTGCTCTGGGATGAGGCTCACGATAACGAAGACGGTACAGGCAATAAGGAAGGTACTCATGCATATGCTTTCATCGCAGACATGGATCGCAGCGACTGCTTCGACCAGCCTGGCATGGGTAACGGTAATACCGAGGAACTTTTCCAGATTCAGTTTATGAACGCCTCTAACTGGAATATCGGTAGTAGTTATTATAAGACCGCTCGTCAGTATTCATGCTATGTATCATGCTTCTGGGGTCTTCGTTGTAATGGTAATAATGGTAAGCGTGATTATACCTATCCTTTCAATGAGGGTTGGGGCCAGGGAACTCCTTCATGCAACATTTGGGATGACTGGACACACGTTGAGGAAGTCGGTGGATATTCTGATATCCGCAAACTCGGCTCTTTGATTGACCTTGATCATGAGTTCGAAGGTTTGGGTGGTTATACCTATGTAAAGGATGACTGTGAAGAGTCTGGCTATGCTGTCAAGAAGTTCAACTCTGTAGAGCTTGATGCTTGTAAAGAAGACAAAGATACATGGTGGTCTAAGGCTCCTGGTTATTCCAGCAGCTCACTCGACAACAAAATGCAGGGTGACCATTTCGAGGACTTCTACCTGATGCGTTATGCTGATGTGCTGCTGATGCTGACTGAGCTTACCGGTGATGCTTCATACATGAATCAGGTTCAAGCTCGTGCAGGCGTACCTCAGACAGCCTACTCTTTGAAGGCTGTTCAGGACGAGCGCCGCTGGGAGTTCGCATTCGAGGGACTTCGCTTCAACGATATGCGTCGCTGGTCAGGTGTTGACGGTCACAGTGAGTCATCATATGCTGCCAAGGCTCTCCAGGCTCAGGCAGGTAAGACTACTACTCATCATGGTAATAAAAAATACACCATGAAGCATATGACCTGTTCTTGGACTAAACGTTACAAGGATACCCAGGGCTTCTTAGCTAAGCCTATGTCTCAGATTAATCTCATGGGTAAAAAGTTGATACAGAACTCTGGTTGGGGTGATGAGACACCTGAGCAAGAGAAGACTTATGTAACACTTTATTAATAATGATATAATAGAAATCAATATGAAAAAGATATTTTTATTTTTTGCCGCAGTATGTGCGCTGTTTGGCTGTAATCCTACTCATGAGGATATCAGCAATGGCGGTCATATCTCTGTTGACGAGCTCAAGGCTGTGACCAGTGTTACTGTTAACGTTGATCCCAACACTGGTCAAAATGGTAACGTTATAACATGTAAGACCACGGCTCCTGTTAATGCCAAGTGGACTTTCACTGGATCAAATGGTGTTTCAAAGGATGTTGTCACTTATGGTGTAAGCAAAAAGATGGCACTTGATGATTATATTGTTACTCTGACAGCTCTTTGTCCTGATGGCACTATGCATAAAGTAGAATATCCGGTTACTTGTCAGGTAACAACAGATCAACTTGTGAAAGTCTATCTTTATGGTGAGAATCCAGCGGAACAGCCTCCATTTACTCCTAATCCTTGGGATATGGGACAGATGCGTTTCAGTGATTTTGAGGGTGCGTACTTGCCTTATATTTCTGATGAGGTATATGAAAATCTGACTACCATCATCTTTGACGTTGCCGAGGCTACAGAAGATTGTAAGGTTGCAATCTCTAATGGTTGGTGGGGTAACTGGTATTACGATACCAACCCTTGGTCAGGTTCTCCTAAATCAGTTAAAGCTGGTTTGTTTGAGGTGACAATCAACGACGTAATTAATAGAGAGTGCTCTAGAAAATACAAAGATGAGGATCCTGCTGGAGGTAAAGACCTTGCACTCATGGTTGTTGGTGGAAGCTGTACCATCAGATCTGTTTACTATGAGGAATAATCATTCCTTGTCAGTATAATTAATAATAGGCTGACTCATTCATTTGAGTCAGCCTTTTATAGCAAAAACAATGATAAACAAAAGCAAAGTTTCTGGTATCATCCTTTATGTCAGCCTGTTGGCTTTCATAGTGTTTACCATTTGTATATTATACCTCAACCAGGAGGTGTTCTATACGGCACACGACCGTTCTGAATTCATTTTCGGAGCACCCTTCTTCCATACGCTCATGTCAAAGCCCTTTGGTCTGATGCAGTATGCGGGCGCTTGGCTCACGCAGCTGTTCTGTCATCCCGCAGTGGGTTCTGCCGTTTTAGCTATCATCTGGGTCCTTATCTTCTTTGTTGGAACTAAGGCATTCCGGTTACAGGGAAGCGCCTCCGCGCTGATGCTCTTGCCTGTAGCCTGTCTGCTCACATCGGTGGTCGATCTTGGCTACTGGATCTATGTCTCCACCATTAGAGGCTATTGGTTCTCGCAGTCGGTAGGCTATCTCGTGATGTTGCTGCTCCTGTGGTCAGCACGTTGCACCCCGCGCAAATGGCATCTGGTATGGTATCTGTTGGGCATCTGCATCTATCCCTTGTTGGGTTGGTATGCTTTACTTTTCGTGCTGTGCTTGGCGCTTTTTGAGAAAGTTACATGGTGTGAATTCTTAGGTGTCTTTCTGCTTTTCTTTACCGCTGGCATTTGGCATACCCTTTGCTATTCGAACCTGAAGCCAGAAGATGTCGTACTGGCAGGTTTGCCTAAGTTTGAAACTCCAGGAGATAGCAGTGAGCGTCTTACTTACCCGTTCTGGATACTTGGAGCTGTCTCTATACTCATCTCGCTGTATGTCAAATATCTGAATAACCCGAAGATCAAGTGTCTTGTGCCGCTATTAAGTTCCGTAGCAGGCGTCATCTTTACCTCGTCGTTCATGTATAAGGATAGTAACTACATCAACGAGATGCACATGGTGCGCTCTGCGGAGAATGATGACTGGCAGGAGGTACTCCGTATGGCAGAGAAGAACAAGCGGCCGACCACCACAATGGTGTTCCTAAAAAACATTGCCCTGATGAATGAAGGCGGTCTGCTCGACCGTTCGTTCAAACTTGGCAACGATGCGGTCAATATTAACAATATAGATTCTCTCCACGTTTCCCTCTTAAATATAGCATCGCCACTGATATTTTATAACTATGGCATGATAAATGAAGCTATCCGCCTAAATTTCGAAAATGGCATACAATACGGTTTCTCTCCTTTTTTACTGAAGACACTTACTCGCTGTGCCTTAGCTGCTGGAGACGGGAAGCTGGTTGAACGCTATACCACTATATTGCATCATCATCCTTTCTATAGTAACTGGCAGCCTGCTCCTGTAACAGAAAAGATCAAGGAATTGCAGAAATGTTACCCTGATGGATTTACGGGAGGAGAAAACAGTGAGAGCTTTCTTGTCAACAGCATCAGCCTATGGTATGAATCCGATAGTAAAGTGGCGTCAGAACAAGCATTGTTCTATGCCATATTACGTTGTGATTCCCGTCGTTTTTGGGCATCACTGCACGACTATGTGAGATTGCACATGGACGAAACATTCCCATTGCATGCACAGGAGGCTTATATTCTTTACATGGAAAAGGCTCCGGAACAAAAGCGCATGATGCTTCCTGTCGAACAGGTTGTTTACGATCGTTATAAAGGGTTTTGGAGCGCTCTTGAACGCAGAGCGAAGTTAGGCATGACAATTGAAAAGATAGGTGAGGAAATGCGTGACGAATATGGAAACACCTACTGGTGGTTTAACATCTTTGGAAGGAAGTTTATGAATCCAACCATCAATATCGGTCACGAAGTTCAATCATAATAAAACAATGAAAAGATATATCTATCCCTGTTTCCAGCTCCTTGCTGTCGCTGTGCTGTTGTTGTCGTCGTGTACGTGCCATCCCGACATACCTCCTTCATCCAAGGAGGCCAAGTGCCTGCCTGCCATCTTCCCCGACTACTGCAATATCACCATTCCCTGTAACATCGCGCCGCTGAACTTCATGCTGCCGGCAGACCAGTATGAGGCATGTGTGGCACGCATCACTACGCCTGACGGCAAGCAACAGTCCTACGGCGACGGCGTGAAGGTGCAAATACCTGAAGAGGAATGGCACGATATGCTTGCTGTTGCAAAAGGCAAGAGCGTCAAGGTGGAGGTCTGGGGACAGAAGGACGGTGAGTGGCTGTCGTTCACCCCCTTTGAGATACTGGTGGCCAAAGAGCCCATCGACGACTATGTGTCGTACCGTCTGATCGAGCCGTCGTATGTCGCATGGAGTTTCATGGAGATTGCCCAGCGCAATCTCACCTCATTCGAGGAGACGCAGATCTTCAACAACGAGATTACCTGTAACGACAGAAGAAAGGGCCAGTGTATCAACTGCCACAGTTATCAGAATTACAAGACAGATAATATGCTCTTTCATGTACGCCTCTCCAATGGCGGCACCGTCATCGTGAACGACGGCAAGGTGTCGAGGGTCAACTTGAAGCGTGACTATACCATCTCCGGCGGTGTCTATCCGTCATGGCACCCCACCGCCAAGCTGGTCGCTTTCTCGACCAACCTGACGCGACAGGCCTTCCATACGGCACATCCCAACAAGATCGAGGTGTACGACCTTGCCAGCGACATGATCCTCTACGACGTGGAGACCGACTCGGTGCAGGTTGTCAGCAACGACTCCACCCTGCTGGAGATCTATCCCACCTGGTCGCCCGACGGCAAGTACCTCTATTACTGCAAGTCGGTACCGCTGCCCGAGGAGATGCGCGACAAGGACATCAGGACGACCTATCCGAAGATACAGTACAACCTCGTTCGCCGCTCGTTCGACCTTGCAACGCATAGCTTCGGCGAGGAGGAACTGGTGTTTGACGCCGCCTCCGTCAACAAGAGCGTCACGTTGCCACGAATCAGTCCCGACGGGCGCTACATCCTCTTTACCATAGGTCAGTACGGCTGTTTCCATATCAGGCATAACGACGGTGACATCGCCTGTATGCCGCTTGATCAGGATCTCCCCCTGACGCAGCATATCGACCTCAGTAAGGTGAACTACGAAGGTCGTCCTGACAGTTACCCCTCATGGTCGAGCAACGGACACTGGATGATGGTTGCCAGCCGCCGTGAGGACGGTAACTTCTGCCGCGTCTATTTCTCCTACTTCCACGACGGGAAGGCGGAGAAGGCCTTTATGATGCCGCAGGAGGATCCCGAGCTGAACACTTTCCTGCTGAAGAGCTACAACCGTCCGGAGTTCATGGTGGAGCCTGTCAAGATCAGTGTGGAGGAGTTCAGTAAGGTGTTTGATAAGTAGTAATTGATTCAGATGAAGTTTATACGTCCCCTGTGCACGCTCGTTTTGGGCTTGGCAGTCCTCCTTTTCTTCGGACTGGCCTACCCGCACCACCTGCACTATCAGGAGCAGTTCCAGCTGTTCCTCTTCGACAGTACTTACGTGTGGGAGATTGTCAGGGTGCCGGGTGGCGTGGCTGACTTGCTGGGGCGTTTCTCCACGCAGTTTTTCCTCTATGCCTGGGTAGGGGCGCTGATTATCGCGGTCTTGCTCTCGGCGGTGCAACTGTTGTTCCTTCTTTCCCTTCGACAGGTCCTTCGACAAGCTCAGGAACCGTCTCAGGGACAGGCTCAGGGACCGTGGATTGGACTGAGCTTTGTGCCTTCATTTTTGCTCTGGCTCTTCCTGCTTGATGAGAATGCCTTGATGGGCGGTGTCTAGGCGGTCCTGCTCACACAGCTGGCAGTCTGGAGATATGCGCTACTGCCGAAAGGCTGGATAGGGCGCATCGTCATTCTCGTCACTATACCTATATTATATTGGATGGTGGGGCCGTCATGGACTGGCAGCCATTACTATCGCTACCCGACGGTAACGCCCTGGCTGCTCTATGCGGCATGGCTGTCGGCACTTGTCATTCCGCTTCTGGTTCGTGTTTCCCGAAAGTGGATCAGCTCTTCGAAGAACTTTGTCGTGACTGCTTGCTCTTTTGCCCTTGTTGCTGTCATCATGGGCACGCTTGTCTGGAAGAACGCCAACTTCAAGGCGGAGAAGGTGATGCAATATGACTTCATGGCGCGCCACCAGCAGTGGAACCGTATCCTGGAGACAGCCAACAGGGAGAAACCCAACAACCAGATCGGTGTGACGGTGCAGAACCTGGCCCTGGCAATGCACGGTGTGCTGCTGGATCAGTTGTTCAACTACAACCAGAACGGCATTGCGGGTCTGCTGCCCGACGTCAAGGAAGACGCCACCAGTCCCCTGCCCACCGCAGAGGCCTTCTACCAGCTGGGCATGATCAACGTCGCCCAGCGTACGGTGTTTGAGGCGCAGGAGGCGATCCTCGACTTCCAGAAAAGCGGCCGCTGCTACAAGCGGCTGGCACAGACCAACCTCATCAACGGTCAGTACGAGGTGGCCCGCAAGTACCTCTCCGCTCTGCAGAAGACCCTCTTCTACCGTGACTGGGCCAATGAGACGCTGCCGCTGCTGGGCGACGAGGCGGCGATTGCCAAGCATCCCGAATACGGACGCCTGCGAAAGATGGCCTACGATGAGGACTTGACCTTCGGTCGAGCCTCCTCACGCTCGGCTACTTCAAGCGAGCTTGATGGCTCTCGCTTAACCGGAGACTTCTATTTCAGCGATCACGTGACGCCCGAGATGCTGCAGAGCCTCTATCTCAGGAACAGGGACAACGGCCTGGCCTACCAGTACCTGGTGGCTTATTTCCTGCTGACGGGCGACCAGGAAGGCTATAATAACTTCATTTCCTCTATCAAGCAATGAGAAGACTATCCACTATAAGCTATACACTGTTCGTTAGCATGGCATTCCTGCTAATGGCCTGCACCGAGACCGTCAGCGATGCCAGACAGGAGAACGCACAGCCCCGGATCTATCCCGACTACACAGGTGTCACCGTCCCCGTGAACATCGCCCCACTGTGTTTTAACATGGCGGATGAGACGGCACTGCGCATCGATGCCATCATCACCGGCAGCCACGGCGGCAGTCTGCATGCCCAGGGTGAGGAGTCGGCGGACTTCGATATTGACGAATGGCATACGTTGCTTGCTCAGAACAGCGGGGAATCGCTCTCTGTCGTCGTCTCGGCGAAGTATGAGGACGGCTGGCATACATACAAACCGTTCTCCATCTATGTCAGTCCCGACAGCATCGACTACGGCCTCTGCTACCGTCTGATCGAGCCCGGCTACGAGGTGTGGAGCAAGATGGGCATCTACGAACGTGACCTGTCCAGCTTCGAGGAGCGTCCGCTGATCGAGAACACCCAGTTTGAGGGCTGCGTCAACTGCCACAGTTTCAACCGCGCCGATCCTAAGGACATGAGCCTGCATATCAGAGGACCGCACGGTGCCACGCTGCTGAGAAAGGATTACGGTCCCGTGACCGCCTATAACACGAAGACGGACCGGACGCTCGGTCTCTGCGTCTATCCCTACTGGCATCCCTCGGGCCGTTATATCGCCTATTCCACCAACACCACGAACCAGTTGTTCCATAGTGCTGGCAAGAACCGCGTCGAGGTGTTTGATACCGCCTCCGACCTGCAGGTCTATGATGTGGAGAAGAACGAACTGCTGCTGTCACCGCTTCTCAAGCAGGACTCCGTGTATGAGACCTATCCCGTTTTCTCCGCCGACGGCCGTTCGCTGTATTTCTGTGCTGCACGCGCCCTACCGGAGGGCAGTCATCAGCTTGATTCCATCCGCTATAACCTCTGCCGTATCGACTTCGACCCTGAGACGGGGACCATCGGCGACCATATAGAGACTGTCGTGGATGCTGCGTCACAGCAGAAGTCCGTCTCCTTCCCCCGTCCTTCCTATGATGGGCGGTTCCTTTGTTACACACTGTCGGACTACGGGCAGTTCAGCATCTGGCATCATGAGGCAGATCTCTGGCTGCTTGATCTCGCTACGGGACAGAGCCGTCCCATGGAGGGGGCTAACTCGGAGGATACGGAGTCGTTCCACAACTGGAGTACCAATTCCCGCTGGCTTGTGGTGAGTTCCCGCCGCGACGACGGTCTCTTTACGCGTCCCTACTTCTGTCATGTCGATACTGATGGAAAGGTGACCAAGGCCTTCATGCTGCCGCAGCGTAACCCGCGCCAGTTCTACCGCGGACGGTTCATGTCGTTCAATGTGCCCGACTTCATTACCGCTCCGACACGCTTCGACAGCCATCAGGCCGCCAAAGCCATCAACGATGCCTATCGGAAGAACTTTGGTGTCCGGGAATCAACGACACCTTGATCAAGTAAAAAGAATCCGCTCCAGTTCGTCGATTTCGGCATCAGTGGTAGCCCAGCTGGTGACGAAGCGGCAGATGGTGTGATGGTGGTCAGTTTGCCCAAAGTGGGTAAATTGTACCTGACGCCCCAGACGTTCAGCCTGTTCGTTGTCCATAATCACGAACTGCTGGTTGGTGGGGGAATCGACTAAGAATTCAAAACCCTTACGGATGAAGAGTGCTTTCATGCGCATGGCTGTCTTGATGGCCTGCTCGGAGAGTTTGTAATACAACAGGGTATCCCCTTCCTTGCTAAACAGCGCCTCAAACTGCAGACCGATCAGGGCGCCCTTGGCAATCACGGCTCCGTGCTGTTTCTGGATAGAGAAGAAGTGCTTGTGCGCATTATGATGGGTAAAGACCACTGCCTCACCACAGAGGGCACCGATCTTCGTGCCGCCGATGTAGAAGACATCGCAGTGACGGGCGAGATAGGGCAGGGTGATGTCGTTGCCTTCTGCCATCAGACCGTAACCGAGACGGGCACCGTCGATATAAAGCGGTATCTCGTAACGCTGGCAGACCTGATAGATGTCGTTGAGCTCACGGGCAGAATAGAGGGTACCCAGTTCGGTGGGGAAGGTGATATACACCAGTCCCGGGTGAACGGCGTGATCCTTATTGCCGTCATGCATGTAGTCGTCGAGATATTTGTCGAGCACCGCTGACTCCAGTTTGCCATCGGTGTCTGGCAGGGTGATGATCTTATGCTCCGTAAACTCCACGGCACCCGCCTCGTGGACATTGATATGACCGCTGCCCACACAGATGACACCCTCATACTGATAAAGCATAGAGTCGATGGTGGTGGCGTTGGTCTGGGTACCACCGGTGAGGAAGAAAATCTGGGCATCGGGCAGGCCGCAAGCCTCGCGGATACGGTCCTTGGCTCGCTCGCTGAACTCGTCGAAACCATAGGGTGTGGGTTTGGCACTGTTGTATCTGACCAGATTGTCGAGCACCTGCTGGCAGGCTCCGTTATTATAGTCGCATTCAAATGAAATCATATTTGGTTTATCTTTTTTCGGCTGCAAAGATACGAATTTTGAGCTGATAATACTAATTTGTAGGAAATAATGTGTGATAATTAATGGAAAAAGTGTATCTTTGCCGCTGAAAAAGCAACCGCCAGGTCACAATGAAGAGTTTGAATCTTGTAAAAGTTGTCTACGTATTATTAGTCGTTTTCCTACTTTGTGTGATGGTATCCTGTCACCAGCGTGGAAAACTGGGTGACGGTCAGCCCTCGTCCGTTAACTGGAGTGATTCGTCATTCAAAAGACTCCAGCAATTGCGCTATTTCTATAATAACAACCTTCATGATTCGTTGTACCGACAGGTGCCGTTGGACATGGCTTTCCACATGAAGTGTGAGCAATGGGAGTGCTATTATTATACTTGGTGGATTCTTGTGAACGACCTGACTTTTAGCGGTCATGCAGATGGGGCTCTTGAGGAGGTGAACCGTATGCATGAGGATGCGACCAAACGTGATAACAGTTATGGCATTGCCGTAGCTGAGGATGCCATGGGGCTGGCCTATGCGTTCCAATCGAATTATATAGAAGCTGCCAAATGCTATCAGCAGGCACTGAAGGCATATCCTCAGGATGCTGATATGACATTGTTGAACAGCATCTTTATGGACTATAGTACTGCCCTGCGTCATCTGAAGGATTATCAGACGATGGACTCTGTACAGCAGCAGTGGAAAGTGTTCTTGAATACAAAGGCTGCCGTGATTCCTCAACACGACAAGTCGGCACTCTACGCTAACTGGCATTTCAAGCATCATGCTGCCCGCTTCGACTATTATTTCTGCTTGGAGGATTATGCGCAAGCTGCTGCAGAACTTGATTCGGCCCAGCACTATCAGTTGCTGAGTGGCGGTTCGAAACTGGGGAATCTTCGGATTCTTGGTAATCGTGCCAAACTATATCTGGCGCAAAAAGAATATGAACAGGCGCTCGCTGCCTGTGACGAACTGGTGGAGAAGAATAAGGAGGCAAAAGAGTTCAGTTATGAGTTGCGACAGCTCGATCTGAGGTGGGAGATCCTTGAAGGTCTGGGTAGATATGAAGACGCGTTGGCTGTTCACAAGCGATATAAGCTATTGAGTGATTCTGTCAACAAAGCCAATAATGCAGAGCAGTTGAATGAACTGAACAAGCGTTTTGAGATCGATGAACTGAAAGCGGAGCAGGAACGTACTACCTTACGTGAAATCATCATGGTGAGCAGTCTGATTCTGCTGGGTCTGATAATTATCATTTTCTTCCGTCATAGGGCGGCCAAGCGTCTGGAACAGAAAAACCAGGAACTCATTATTGCCAATGCCCGTGCTGAGGAATCATTGAAGATGAAGACTAATTTCATCCAACAGATATCACACGAGATACGTACGCCACTCAATATCCTTTCTGGTTTTGCCCAAATAGTAACGACCCCCAATATGGAGTTGGATGAGGAAGCCCGGCAAAATGTCAACCATCAGATTCTGGAGAATACCGATCGTATTACAGGGTTGGTTAACAAAATGCTTGAACTGTCTGACGCCAATAGTCGTACGATCATTGAGCTGAAGGATGATGTGTCGGCAATGCAGATTGCATCAGAGGCTGTTACTGTCACAGGCATTGAAAGTGCAGGGCATCTGAGCTTTGAGGTGTTACCGGAAACAGGCATAGAAAACGTCATGCTTCATACTAATCAGGGAGCTGCTGTGCGTGCGCTTTCGCTGATACTTGATAATGCCCGTAAGTTTACTGCTCCTGCCGAGGCTTATGGTCATGAGGTGTCGGTAGAACAGAAACAAAGGGCATCACTGAGACTACACGCCAATGGGAATGCCGTGCAGTTTATTGTTGAAGATACGGGAATCGGTGTTCCTGCTGAAGAAGCAGAACATATCTTTGATGAGTTTGTGCAGCTCGATGAGTATTACGATGGTACGGGTATCGGTCTGACGGTGGCGCGTAGCATCGCCCGTCGTCTGGGTGGTGACATCATACTTGATACGAGTTATACAGATGGGGCCAGATTTGTAATGTCGCTTCCCCTTTCATAAAATAGTTTCTTATGAGTGATATGAATAGTTTGAGATATACTTTCCTGACACTGGTTCTTGCTGGACTGACATTGGCGCTTTCTTCGTGGCGTGACGGGGAGAGGTGTGTTGACATCGGTCCACTTCCACCAGTGCCTGACTATGCTGATTCTACCCAGTGGTTCATTGTCAATCGAGGTGGCGAGGCTGACCTCTTCTATATCATCTCCACCGAAACAGATGACCACATGATAGGTGACGATACCTGTCATTTTGCTGATACCAATGATCCGGCATTAAGGAAGAACATGTTGAGGGAGATGGTGGCTGTCGATTCGTTCTACTCAGGGAAGCTGAACTTTTTCTCACCGTTTTACCGACAGATTTCCATCGACTCATGGGCTATACCAGACGATGCATTTGGCAGAGTGCCCATTGCTCTTAAAGACGTGATGCATAGTTGGGATTATTATCTGAAACACTTGAACCAGGGGCGTCCGTTTATCATTGCCGGATACAGTCAGGGGGCCATGGCCGTTTTAGATATCCTGAAGGAAATGCCGGATAGTGTCCTCAGCCGACTGGTTGCTACCTATGTTATCGGCTTCAAGGTGACTCAGGAGGATGTGGATAGCAACAAGAACATTAAATTGGCCCAGGATTCGACCGACACGGGTGTGCTCATCGCTTTCAACTCCGTGAAATCACCGGAGTCGATTATCTATTTCACTGAAAACAATGTGGCTTGCATCAATCCCGTGAGTTGGCGGACGGATGAAGAGCCAACGCCTTTCGTGCTCTATGGCCGCCGTCGGAATGATACGCTCTCCGTGAGGTGTGATACGGTGAGTCATCATCTGATGGTGGATGGTATTACCAAGCATCGTCCCATGCCGGTAATCGGTAAACCTGGCAACTATCATAACATGGAACTGAAGTTCTATTATCCGTATGTGCGGAAGAACATGGCCGACCGCGTAGCGGCCTTCCTGGCGAAGAAAAAAGAAGAGTGAGGTTGGAGCCTCACTCTTTTGGTAATGTCATCACGAAACGGGCACCACCCGTATAACTGGTGTCGAGCACGATGTCACCGCCCAAACGACGGGCGATGCTGCGTGCCACCGTCAGTCCGATACCTGTTCCGTCGTAGTACTCATCCAACTGCACAAACTCATCGAAGATATGTTCTGCCTCTTTAGCGGGAATACCGATACCTGTATCTTCTACGATGAAATCAATGGTCTGTGGCTGTTGCTGGATACTCAGACGAACTTCACCTTCCTTGGTGAACTTACGGGCATTGTCGAGCAATAGTGTGAGGGCTCTGGTGGCTGAACGCAGGTTGGTATGCACGTTGGTCTCTGCCTGGGCGTCGGTCTGCAACAGGAACTTGATGTGGGTGTCTTGTTGGATGCCGGCATGTTCTACCGCCTGAGTGGCAATTGCCAGGGCAGCAATGTTATCGTTACGTTCGATGACCTGTTGGCTGTTGGCGTCGGAGAGTTCCAGCATCTTGTTCACCAAACCGGTGATACGATCCGTACTCTCGGAGATACGCTTTTGGATGTCGGCTTTCTCGTCTGCCTGCAGCACCATATCAGGTGCGGTCAGGATCTGCGTAAAGCCGTTGAGGATATTCAGTGGCGTACGGAACTCGTGGGAGATCTGTTGGATGAAGTTGGTCTTCATCTTCGACGATTCCTCGGCACGGGCATTGGCAATCATCAGCTCCTGGTTCTTCTGAGCCAAGCGCTTGGCTGCCCGATGACGGAAGTACATGAAGAGCAACAGCACCAGCAAGAGCAAGCCGATGATGAGGATTACGAAGCGGGAGCGCTCCAGCTGTCCCTTCATGCGAAGCTCATCGACCTGAAAGAGGGTATTCAGTTCATCGAGCTGCATGCGCACATCCTTCGAGAAGGTGGAGTCCTTGTGGAGGTACATCTTCTGATAGAGCAGAGCCGCCTCACGATCCCTGCCGACAGCCAATAGTGCCTCACCACGTTGGCGCTGGGCCATCGGCCACCAGTCGAGGTCCATCATCGGTTCGTAGAGGTCGGTATAGGCTACGGCTTTCTTCGTATCACCTTCCTTCATCGCCAGACGGGCCTGATGCACCTGCATCTGATAGGTGAGGTAGGGGTCTTTGATCTGCTCGTTGAGCTGTTCACAGGCTGCCAGTTCCTTGGCGGCTGCTGCGAGACTGTCGCTACCGATAAGTGCACTGGCATACCAGAGGTGTTGCTCCATGTCATAGACATTCATCTTACCAATCCCAGGTTTCTCCATAGCCTTGATATGTTCCAGATGCTGGCGCCACTCCTTACAGATGGCCAACTCGCGGGGATAGTCTTGGATCTGATCCAGTTCCTGTGCCATGTAGAAGTAGGCACTCAGCAACTCGTTCTTGGCCACGTCGGGTATCTCCTTCATCAGACGGATACTGCGGTCGAGTGCTTTGACAGACTGTTGGTGGTCGATATTATCGTAGATGACACCAATCTGCTGATAGGCGAGTGCACGTCCGAGGGTGTTGTCCTGTTTCTGGGCGTACTCCTGCATCTGTTCGGCTTCGCGGAGGGCGGTCTGAGTGCGACTGGTATAAGAGCAGCTCTCAATGATGTCGCGCCAGGCTTTATAGAACGAGTCCCAGAGCTCGTGTTTCTCCATCCAGTCTTTCTGCTCCCTGGCCTCTTTCTCCAGGCGCAACCAGTCCTCAGAGTTATAGATCAGTGTCAGACGTTTGTTGCGGCCTGCCTCCTCGTAAGCCAGATTACCCTCTTGCTGGGCATATTGAATCCACTCATCGCAGATGCTGAGTACGGTGTTGACCTCACCCGACCACTCAGTCTCGTTTACTAAGTTCTCGTAGGCTTTCAGCTTCTTCTCACCTGTGAGACCAGTGATAGGACCGGCTGCCCCTATCGTAAGGACAGCCAAGAGGGTGATGGCAAAACAGACGACTCTTCTCATGTTAAAGGGTTTCAAGCATACGTTTGATCACTACCGAACAACTGATCTCGCGGTTGGCAGCCTCGGGGATGACAATAGAGTTGGGTGACTCGATGACATCATCAGTGACGATGAGGTTACGACGTACGGGCAGACAGTGCATAAACTTACCATTATTCGTCCATGACATGTGCTCGGTATCAACGGTCCACGACATATCCTTCGATGTGATCTTACCGTAGTCAGCGGGGTTGGTCACACCAGGGTTACTCCAATTCTTGGCATAGATGAAGTCGGCTCCCTCGAAGGCTTTCTTCTGATCGTATTCCACACGGGCATTGCCGATAAACTGCGGGTCGAGTTCATAGCCCTTGGGATGGGTGATGACGAAATCCACGTCAGCCGCATTCATCCATTGGGCGAAACTGTTGGGTACGGCCTGCGGCAGCGCACGGCAATGGGGTGCCCAGGTCAGTACGACCTTCGGACGCTTCACCGTCTTATATTCCTCGATGGTGATCAGGTCGGCAAAGGCCTGCAGGGGATGCACGGTGGCAGTCTCCATCGCAAAGACGGGACGACCAGAGTATTTGATGAACTGCTGCAGCACCGTCTCGGCATAGTCGTACTCCCGATCAGTCAGTCCGGCAAAGCTACGCACACCAATCAGGTCGCAGTAGCAGCCCATCACGGGGATGGCCTCCAACAGATGCTCGCTCTTGTCGCCATCCATGATGACGCCACGTTCGGTCTCCAGTTTCCAGGCGCCAGCATTCACGTCGAGCACGATTACATTCATACCGAGGTTCATGGCCGCCTTCTGGGTGGAGAGACGGGTGCGCAGACTATTGTTGAAGAAGATCATCATCAGGGTTTTGTTCTTACCCAGATGCTGATACTTATAACGGTCGTTCTTAATCTCTTGTGCTTCGGCGAGCGCCTTCTCCAGCGGGCCAATGTCTTCAACGTTAATAAAACTCTTCATACTTTATTCTTTTTGGCAACGGACTACACGACTAACACGACTTTTTATTCTTAGTCCTTCAGTCCTGTTGTCCGTTGCTAATATTTAACTTCTAATTTGTCCTTCGCCTTCAATGAGCCATTTATAGGTGCAGATCTCTTCGAGCGCCATGGGACCACGGGGACCGAGTTTCTGCGTGCTGATGCCGATCTCTGCCCCGAGACCGAACTGGGCACCATCCGTAAATGAGGTCGGCGCGTTCCAATAGACACAGGCGGCATCGACATGTGTCTGGAATTGACGGGCAGCCTGTTCATCCATCGTCACGATCGCCTCACTGTGGCCACTGCCGTTGGCATCGATATGGTCGAGTGCCTCTTCGAGCGATGCCACAGTCTTGATGGCGAGCTTATAGTCCATAAACTCTGTGCCAAAACTGTCTTCCGTGGCATGATTCAAGAGGTGAGAGGTGAGAGGAGAGAGGTGAGAGGATAGTGCTGCGTATGACTTCTCATCTGCATAAAGTGTGACGGCTGGGTCATGCGTCAGCAGGGACTCCATCAATGCGGGCAGGTCGCTCAGGCGACTTTCATGAATGAGCAAGCAGTCGAGGGCATTGCAAACGGAGACACGGCGGGTCTTGGCATTGTTGATGATCGCCTTGCCCATCTCCAGGTCACCGTCCTTATCGAAATAGGTATTCACGACACCAGCGCCCGTCTCGATGACAGGTACACGGGCGGTGTCTCTGACAAAGTCGATGAGCTTACGACCACCACGCGGGATACAGAGGTCGATATAACCGACGGCATTCAGCATCTCGCCTGTTGCCTCGTGGGTGGCAGGCAGTAGGGCTACGACATCCTTCGACACCCCATACTGCTCCAGTATCTCATGAATCAGCGCCACCTCCTCACGGTTACTGCAATCGGCATCCTTACCGCCTTTCAGTACACAGGCATTGCCACTCTTGAAACAGAGCGAGAAGACGTCGAACGTCACATTCGGACGTGCCTCGTAAATCATGCCGATGACACCGAAGGGGACACTGACACGACAGAGACGCAGCCCGTTGGGTAGTGTCTTCTGTTTGGTAATATGTCCGAGTGGGGTAGGCAGGGTGGCTACGTTACGCATGTCACTGGCGATCCCCTCCAGACGGCTCTCTGTCAGTTGCAGACGGTCGTAGAGCGGATTCGACTGTTCCATCTTTGCCAAGTCCTGGACGTTGGCCTGAAGGATGCGCGCCTGTTGGGCTACGATGGCATCGGCAACGGCATTCAGGATGTCGTTGCGCTGTGTGTCTGTCAACAGGGCCAAACTCTTGCTGGCTTTCTTGACGCGTTCAAATGTCTCTTTCAATTGCATGTATCTTCTATGTTAAGAATTCTGTGTGAGGTGTTGAATCGGGGTTCTCAATGAGGTCGATCAGAATATTATCGCGGGTGCCGTTGGCAATGATGACATGGATGCCGGCCGACTGCACGTTGCTGGCTGTGTGGTACTTGGAATGCATACCACCACGTCCGAAAGCGCTCTTCTCTGTCTGGATATACTTCGAGAGGTCAGTACGTGGAGCAACCGTCCGTATCAGCTCTGAAGAAGGATTATCGGGATGACCGGTATAGATGCCGTCGATGTTAGACAGAAGAATCAGCGAATCGGCTTTCATCATCTGGGCGATGAGACCAGAGAGCTCATCGTTATCAGTGAACATCAGCTCGGTGACTGATACCGTGTCGTTCTCGTTAACGATCGGCAACACATCGTTCTCGAGCATCACCGTCATACAAGCCTGCTGGTTGCGGTACTGCTCACCTGGTCGGAAGTTCTCTTTCATCGTCAGCACCTGACCAACATGGATGCCGAACTCACGGAACAGGTCGTAGTAGAGTCCTACGAGCTTCACTTGTCCGACAGCGGAGAAGAGCTGGCGTTGCTCCACGGAGTCGAGCGAGTGGTCAACCGTCAGTTCCCGTCGTCCACAGGCCACGGCTCCTGATGACACGAGGATAATCTCATAGTCCTGCTTCCGGAGCCACGCTATCTGATCGACGAGGGCCGACATGCGTGTCACGTCAAGCTTCCCGTCAGCCCGTGTCAGTACGTTTGAACCTACCTTGATGACTATTCTATGTTTCATTTGGCGTCCTTTTGTCTGATCTCTACACGGCGGATCTTTCCACTGATGGTCTTCGGCAGTTCATCCACAAACTCGATGATACGTGGATACTTATAAGGTGCCGTCACCTTCTTCACATGCTGCTGCAGTTCCTTGACGAGATCCTCACCAGCCTTGTCCTTCCATTCCTTACCGAGAATGACCGTCGCCTTCACCACCATACCGCGGATATCGTCGGGCACACCTGTGATGGCGCATTCCACCACGGCAGGGTGGGTCATCAGCGCACTCTCCACCTCGAACGGACCGATACGATAGCCTGAGCTCTTGATCACATCGTCGATACGACCTTCGAACCAGTAGTAGCCGTCCTCATCGCGCCAGGCCATATCACCCGTGTGATACAGACCGTCGTGCCAAGCCTCGCGGGTGAGTTCCGGGTCACGATAGTACTCTTTGAAGAGTCCGATAGGCTTACGGTCGCCCACACGTACCACGATCTCACCTTTTTCACCATCCTCACATGGGGTTCCGTCGGCACGCACCAGATCGATGTCGTACTGGGCGTTGGGGATACCCATAGAGCCTGGCTTCGGTTCCATCCAGGGGAAGGTGCCAAGGGTCATGGTGGTCTCCGTCTGTCCGAAGCCCTCCATCATCTTGATACCTGTCTTCTCATAGAACTTATCGAAGACAGCGGGGTTCAGGGCCTCACCTGCCGTACAGCAATATTCCAGCGAAGATAGGTCGTAGTTCGACAGATCCTCGCGGATCATGAAGCGATAGATGGTGGGAGGTGCACAGAAACTCGTCACCTTATATTTTTCTATCTGACGCAACAGCGTGTCGGCATTGAACTTCTCATGGTCGAACACGAACACCGTGGCGCCAGCAAACCACTGACCATAGAACTTACCCCATACGGCCTTACCCCAACCAGTATCAGCTACTGTCAGGTGGAGCGAACCCTCGTGGAGATTGTGCCAGAACACACCTGTAGAGAGATGGCCCATGGCATAGAGGTAATCGTGGGCCACCATCTTAGGCTCGCCACTAGTACCGCTGGTGAAGTACATCAGCATCGTGTCGTCGTTGGTGTTCACGAAGGCGGGCTTCACGAACTTCGGGGCTTGCTTCCACTCACTCTGCCAGTCGTGGAATCCCTCAGGGATGGGTTTGCCGTGATCGGTGATGGTGATATACTGCTTCACCGTGGGACTCTCTGACATCGCAGCCTGAATCTGACTCACCACATAGGCATCATCCACACAGATGATGGCTTTCACAGAGGCACGGGTGTTACGATAGATGATATCTTTCTTCGTCAACATGTGGGTGGCTGGGATCACGATGGCACCGATCTTATGCAGGGCCAGCATCACCACCCACCACTCATAACGACGCTTCAGGATGAGCATCACGGGGTCGTTCTTACCGATGCCCAGCGACATCAGATAGGAGGCGGCCTGATCGGTCTGCTCCTTCAGTTCACTGAAGGTGGTGCGGATCTCCTCACCCTGATCGTTGGTCCAGAGGATGGCGAGCCTCTCAGGTGCCTCCTCAGCCCACGCATCCATCACGTCGTAGGCGAAATTGAAGTTCTCAGGGATGATGAACTCCAGATTCTTATTATAATCCTCTACAGACTTGAAACTCGTCTGCTTTAAAAATCTTTCAATCATAATAATAAGGTAAAAGTGAATAGTGAAAAGTGAATAATTTGCTTCCGCTCTCCCTTCTTCACTTCTTTTCAATGTTTTGTTTGGTTGTTTTTATTGATGAAATCAAGAGAGCAAGTAGTTCTTCACAGTCCTTGCCTATACTCTCGAATTCCTGTTCATTCAAATACTCTGAATCTTTTAGGATATTGAGCCAATAGAGAGTTTCATTGCATTCTTTTAATGCAACAGAGAGCTTGTTGATAAAATCTGCTGCGCTTTGTGCGTATGTCGCCTCGCTCACTAATGCACCAATGGCTGTGCCAGAACGAAATACCTGATTAATCATCCCGTATTCCTTTGGGCTGCATTTGATGAATTTTACCATCTTGACAATTCTTACTCCGAAAAGATAGCTTTTTTTCGTTAATGGAGAACTGTTATACTGAAGGTATGGCATAAGGCGGTAGCAAATTATTCACTTTTCACTATTCACTTTTCCCTTAAATTACTCGACTGTGAAGGCGAGGAACTTTACGGGTTTATCGCCTACGGCGAGCATGCCGTGGGGCTTGGTGGAGTCGAAATAGATGGAGTCACCCTCTTCGAGCACCATCGTCTTACCACCGATATACAGTTCCATCTTACCTTCGAGCACCATGTTGAACTCCTGGCCTGGATGCGTGTTCTTATAGATGGTGTGTGCCTCAGGCTTGGGCTCCACGGTGACGATGAACACATCGGCCTTGTGGTTCACGAAACCACCTACCAGCGACTGGTACTTATATGCCTTGGTGCGCTCGATCGACATGCCCTGTCCCTTACGCGTCACATAGTACGACTTCATGTGGGGTGCCTCTGCAAAGATCAGCTCTTCGGTAGATACACCATACTTCTTGGCAATCTTCATGAGGTTGGAGATGGTGATGTCCAGCTCGCCAGCCTCGATCTTCTCATATTTCTCTGCGCTGATGCCGATGGTCTCTGCCATCTCGCTCACTGGGATGTCGAGCACGTCGCGCAATCCTTTCAGGCGTTCGCCTATTTGTTTGAGTTGTTCGTCCATATCTTTATTATTTTATTTTGCTCCTGCTTTTAAGCCGCGGATCACGGCAGAGGTGAAACCTGCGTGCTCCATCTCGTTCAGACCCTTGATGGTCACACCGCCAGGGGTGGTCACGAGGTCGATGGCAGCTTCTGGATGCATACCACTGGCCTCCAACAGTTCTACGGCTCCCTTCATCGTCTGCATCACGATCTTCTTGGCATCGTCGGCCTTGAAACCGAGTTCCACACCACCCTCACTGGCGGCACGGATATAACGCATGGCGTAGGCAATACCACAACTGGCGAGGGTCGTACCTGCTGCCAGATGCTGCTCGTCGGTGATGAGCGTATGCCCCATCTCGTCGAAGATCCTCACAACGGTCTGTGTCTCTGCCTCAGAGGCGCTCACAGGTACGATGAAGGTCATCGAAGCCATCTCGGCGATGGCGATATTCGGGATCGCCAGGAACAGCGACGGACACTGCTCACCCAACCACTCCTTGATGTTTTCCGACTTCACACCGGCTGCAATCACAATCAGAATCTGCTTCTTGGGATTCAGTTCGGGTTTGATGTCCTTCAGCACACGCTCCACCAACCAAGGCTTCACGACCACGCATACGATGTCGGCCGTCTCGGCAGCCAACTTGTTGTCTGTCGTCACACTCACACCTGTCTTCGCAAACTTATCCACCACAGCCTGTGAGGGATCACTCACGGTGATGTCTTCGTTCTTAAACTGCTGGCCCTTGATGAGGCCCTCGACGGTGGCGCCACCCATGGCACCAGCGCCAATCACTGCTATCTTCATAATGTCTTCTTTAAGCGGTTGATAAAGTCATCGGCATCCTGTTTCGTCAGGCAGAGCGGTGGCAACAGACGCAGGATGTTCGTACCTGCACAGCCCGTAAAGCAATGCTCCTGGTAGATCAGCGGCTGGCGCACGTCCTTGTGGGGGATGTCGAGATCGATACCGATCATCAGACCACGTCCGCGAACGTCCGTGATATGACTCTTCCCCTTTGAATTCAATTCTTCACTTCTTAAATTCTTCAATTTTTCAATGAGGTATTCACCCACCTCATGGGCATTCTCCACGAGGTTTTCTGCCTCGAACACGTCGAGCACGGCCAGCGCAGCCGCACAAGCCAGATGGTTGCCGCCAAAGGTGGTACCCAACTGTCCATAGACGGGCTTGAACTCTGGTGCGATCAGTACGGCTCCCATCGGGAATCCGTTGGCGATGCCCTTGGCCACGGTGATGATGTCGGGACGGATGCCCAACCACTGGTGAGCGAAGAACTTACCGCTTCTTCCATAGCCACACTGGATCTCGTCGCAGATCAGGATCGTGCCGTACTTCTTGCAGGCAGCAGCCAGTCCCTGAGCAAACTCTGGTGTAGCGAGTTTGATGCCGCCCACGCCCTGGATACACTCCAGGATCACAGCGCACACATCACTCTTCGCCAACTCAGCCTCCCAGGCGGGCAGGTCGTTCATCGGCAGATAGGTCACGTGACTGTTGTCATTGATGGGGGCGATGATCTTCGGATTGTTCGTCACCTCCACAGCCAGCGAGGTACGTCCGTGGAAAGCCTTCTCACAAGAGAGCACGCGGGTACGTCCGTTGGTGAACGAGGCGAGTTTCAAGGCGTTCTCGTTGGCCTCGGCACCGCTGTTGATCAGAAACAACTGATAGTCGTCGTAGCCGCTGATCTTACCCAGGCGCTCTGCCAGCTGCTGCTGGAGTTTATTGATCACAGAATTGGAGTAAAAACCTATCTTCTGCAGTTGTTCAGTCACCTTCTCAATGTAGTGGGGGTGTGAGTGGCCGATGCTGATCACAGCGTGTCCGCCATAGAGGTCGAGATACTCCTGTCCGTTCTCGTCCCACACCTTACAACCCTTGCCCTTCACGATGTTCACGTCGAAGAGCGGATATACGTCGAATAGCTTCATATGCGTTCCTTAATAAAAAATCGGTTGCAAAGATACGGCAAAATATTGAATAATCGCCACTTTCTCCCATCTTTTTGCATAAAAACAGCCTTTCCTGCTTATTTCCTGCAATTTTATACATTAGAATACCTTGTAGGGCGCAGAATAACGTCCCTTCCATCGCTACTCTTAGCTTTGCTACCTGTCAAAACATGTCTCTTTATGTCGGTTTGTATGAAAAATTGTCAGAGAACACTTTTGTCGTTGAACGCGCTTCAACAGGCACCATTAAAGAAAAATATTGCTACCATTAATGCGCGCAATTTCTAGATTTAAATCTCGCAATTTTTATCCTTAATAGGCGGTGTTGCCACATCTCTCATTAGACATTGCAAATGTACAAAAAATTCAGCAATCCTGCAAGCGTTTTATCATTTTGCTCCCAAATGTTAAAATGACGAACGAAGCAAGGGTAGAACCAAGTTTGCTTGAGTTTTGCCTTGCGAGGAGGAATTCGATGAAAATCAAATCTGGTCGGCGAGGTCGAAATCGACGAGGCGCGGCACGCGGCAGCGCGGCGGCGCGGCATGAAGGAAATCGAATGTGCGGCAAGGCTCTCTATATATTATATATAATTATTATATATTTAAATATATAATAATTTAAAATAGATATATAAACATATCTCTAAGTATCCCCTCCAGTCTTTCCAAGAAAACATAGAATTCTTAAACTCAAATGCCGCGCCGCCGCACCGCCGCGCGCCGCGCCCACGCTAATTCCAGATCGTGACTTCCACTGCCACTGAGTAAGACCTTACCAGATTTCAGGATCAGGGCTGCACCTGCATCGTGGGTATAGACCATATCCATCTGGTGCCAGGCGCCATCTTTGAAATATTCTGCTGTTGGTGTGGGAACAAAACCTGAAGTGTGTCCACCAAAGACGGTGATCTCGCCATTCACATATAAAGTATGGTGGCCTGAACGTGGTGTGTTCAGACTGGGCAACTGCTCAGGCTGTATCTTGACGACAGGACAGTCTGCTTGTTGCTGACTGTCTGTCCTCGTCTTTTGCGCCCACAGATTTAATTGCGCAAATAAACTGATCAATACAAAGATGGCTGTTTGTTTCATTTTGTTGACTGCAAAGGTACGAAAAGAAAAGCAAACAGACTCCCTTATAGCAAAAAACCGACTAACAATTTGCAAATTGTTAGTCGGTTCTGTGAATTAGAATGCAGATGCCTTGAGGCGGAGACCTGCCATTTCATCGAGGCTGAACATGATATTCATGTTCTGTACGGCCTGGCCTACAGCACCTTTCAATAAGTTGTCGATGCAGGAAGTGATCAACAGTTTATTGCCATATTTCTCTACATGCACCAATGCCTTAT
This sequence comes from uncultured Prevotellaceae bacterium, assembly GCA_902799765.1. Taxonomy (GTDB): domain Bacteria; phylum Bacteroidota; class Bacteroidia; order Bacteroidales; family Bacteroidaceae; genus Prevotella. Next base: position 4,275 of record CADCBZ010000025.1, on the reverse strand, counting down.
TGGTGTTCACCACCTGCTTCAGGTCGATGGATTTGTCGCTATAGTGGGTGAAGGCGGCATCGGCATAGAACTCCTTGTAAGCTTCGATGACATCTTCCACGGGTGCCGGTGTCTTGACGACAGCAGTACAGAAGATACCACGGGCGAAGTCACGGATCTCCGCGATGTGCTGATGCTGGAAGGGCTTGTAGATGCTCAGGTTGTTGTTGCGCCAGGAGAAATGGGTCGTAGCACCAGGCTTCTGACCTGCGCCTGTGGATCCTGTGATGGCGTTGACAGCCACATCCTCTTTCAACAGGTTCAGATGGGCGGCGGGCAACAGGGCCACTTGGATGCAGGTGGCGAAGCAGCCAGGATTGGCCACATGCTGAGCCTTTGCAATCTCCTCTTTATTAATCTCTGGCAGACCATAGACATAATCATGATTGCCCTGAATACGGAAGTCCTGTGCGAGGTCGATGATCTTGGCGTTCCCTGGGATGGTGTGCTCCTGGAGGAATGCCTCGCTCTTGCCATGACCAAAACAGAAGAATACGACATCCACCTGATCGAAGGGCATCTCGTCGGTGAACTTCAGGTCTGTCTCACCGATGAGTCCTTCGTGTACGTCGCTGACGAGATTGCCAGCGTTACTCTCGGAGTTGGCAAAGACAATCTCTGCCTCAGGATGGTTGAGCAACAGACGGATCAGTTCTCCGCCTGTATAGCCTGCTGCACCTAATATACCGATTTTGATCATCTCTTCTCGTCCTTATGGATACCGTAATATACGCGGAGCGGGGTAGAGCTGACCTTGATGAAGCCCTTAGCTTCGTCGGCCGTCCAGCCCGTCTGGGTCTCACCATATTCGCCAAGCTTCGACTTGGTCAGGTCGTTGGCAGAGTCGATACCAACGGTCTCGAAGCCGTAAGGACGGAGTTTCAGGATAGAGGTACCTGTAACGTTACGCTGTGAAGAGGTGAGCATGGCCTCGATATCGGGCATCACGGGCTCCAGATACTGACTCTCGTGGAGGAACATACCATACCAGTTGGCTACCTGATCTTTCCAGTACTGCTGCCACTTGGAGAGGGTTGACTTCTCCAGCAGACGGTGTGCTTCGATGATGAGCTTGGGGGCTGCGGCCTCGAAGCCTACGCGACCTTTGATGCCGATGATCGTGTCGCCCACGTTGGCATCACGGCCGATGGCGTAAGAAGCACCAATCTCCTCGATCTTCTGGATGGCCTTGATTCTGTCGTCGAACTTTTCGCCATTGACGGCTACAATCTCACCCTTGTCGAAGGTAATCTTCAGCAGTGACTCTTGTTCCTTGGCAGTGACGTGCTTCAGATAGGCATCTTCAGGCAGTCCCTGAGTGGGGTCGAGCAGTTCACCACCACAGATGCTGGTGCCCCAGATACCTACGTTATAGCTGTACTTCAGTTTGGTGAAATCGGCGAAGAACCCGTGTTCGTTCAGGTAGTCCACCTCTTCCTTACGGGTCAGTTTCTTGTCACGGGTCAGGGTGATGATCTCCACACCGGGAGCCATGACGAGGAAGGTCATGTCGAAACGGATCTGGTCGTTGCCGGCACCCGTTGAACCGTGTGCGATGGCATCGGCACCGATCTCCTTGGCATAACGGGCGATGGCGATGGCCTGGAAGATACGCTCAGATGATACGGAGATGGGGTAGCAGTTGTTACGGAGCACGTTGCCGAAGATCATATATTTCAGTGATTTGGCGTAATACTCCTGAGTCACGTCGAGGGTGACATAGGCCTTTGCACCAAGCTTATAGGCGTTCTCTTCGTTCTTCTTCAACTGTTCCTCGCTGAATCCGCCAGTGTTGGCACATGCAGCATAAACATCCCAGCCGTCCTGGGTCAACTTCATCACGGTGTAGCTGGTGTCAAGTCCACCAGAAAATGCTACTACAACTTTCTTGTTTGCCATATCTTTATTTTTTTTACTTTTTTACCTTTTTACTTTTATTCTGTTTTTCCGTCGATCTTGCGGATGCGTTCAAGCACCTCATCGGGTATCTTGGCTGGCAGATGCTCTGTCGGATCATAGAGCATGGCTGTGCAGATACAGTATTTGCGACCTGTACGGTGTAACACATCCACATTCACGCATCCCTCGCATCCTTTCCAAAAAGCCTCGTCTTCAGTCAGGTCGGCAAAGGTGACGGGTTGGTAACCCAGTGCGGTGTTCATGGCCATGACAGCAGCACCACTCGTCAGAGAGAAGATCTTGGCATGCGGCCAGCGGGTGCGGGCCAGGGTGAAGGTCATATCCTTGATACGCTTTGCCACATGATGGCCTCGAAAATCGGGGTGTACGATCAGACCTGAGGTGGTGACATATTGCTGATTCTCCCAAGTCTCAATGTAACTGAATCCCGCAAACCGACCATCCTTTGTGAGGGCGATGACAGCCTTGGCCTCCATCATCTTCTTGGTCAGATATTCGTGGGTTCGTTTAGCAATACCTGTGCCACGTACTTTTGCAGCTTCGGCGATTGTGTCCAAGATGGTATCCACGTACATTTCGTGCTGCGGACCTGCCACTAAGACTTCAATTTCTATCTCTTGTTCCATTTTACTCTTCATTTTTGATATTTCACATCGAGTCCGCTCATTTCATATTCGGCACCACATCGCTCAGGGCATTGATCACTTGCTGGTGCTTGACACCTTCCTTAATCACGATGAAGATGGTGTCGTCGCCGGCGATCGTACCTAAGATCTCTGGGATGTCGCTGTTGTCGATATTCCATGCGATGGAACTGGCATAACCTGGACGGGTCTTGATGATACCGATATTACCGGAGAAGTTGATGCTCACGAAACCAGGCACTTTCATCATCTCGCGAATGCTGTTGGGTGTGCTCACACGCTTATACATCGTCTCATTCGGTAATACATACACATAGTTACCGCTCATGGAGGCGGCCTTAGCTACTTTCAGTTGCTTCAGGTCACGGCTCAGGGTCGCCTGTGTCAGTTTGAAACCCTCTTTCTGCAGGGCGGTAAGCAGCTCGTCTTGGCTGCCCAGCTGCTGGCTCGATATGATGAGTCTCAGCGCTTCTAATCTATTGTTTTTTACTTTCATGCAGTATATTTATTCAAAAGCCGGGTGCAAAATTATACAAAATTCTGCACCCGACCAAATATTTATGCATATTTTTGCAAAATTACTTGTTCATATCGAATCCAATGCGTACTCCATCGTATTTTTTGCTGAGGTCGCTGATGGTCTGAAGGTCTTTATTGCCACTGAATGCCGCCACGGTCTGGAGAAGCGTCAGCAGTTTATTGGCTTCAAACAGAATGGAGATGCCACCGACTTCTTTCTTGGCGTAGCAGTTTACACTGAAAAACAGACTCTTCAGCGTAATTTTCTGGGTCGCCTCGTCGAAAGTGTATTGTCCGTTGAAAGGCGTACCGGCAATTTTAGAAGAGAAGGTGCCGTCTTCCTTAAAAGAGATGAAGGTGTTCTCTGCAGAGAGACCTACCTGCTGATAGTAAGGCTGTACTTTCTCTTCAATCTGTACGGCAGCGATCTCGCCACCGGCTTTTGCCAACAGATTCTCACTTGTAAACGCGCATCCTGGTCCTTTGTATTTCCAGTCGCCTATCAGCTGTTGTGCTTTTACCTTGTCGAGACCAATCACACTCTTAACTGCATTGCCGAGACCTTTACCGTTTGTCATGGCACTCATGACTTGTCCCATGTTACCACAGCTAACCATTACCAGACTGGCCAGCGCCAACAATCCAATTTTAATCCTTTTCATTTCCTTATATTTAATAATGGAGTGCAAAGGTAGGGCAAAATGTTGGTAAAACAAAACGTTTATCAGAAATTAACGTAGTAAGAGCTACCTTAATGCTACCTTAACGCTACCTTAGCGCTACCTTAGCGCTACACAAGTCCAACTTTCTCCTCTTTAATATATAATAAGGTATAGCCTCTTTTTGTTTTTGATTTGTATCAAGAGGTGTAAAAATATCACTAGAAAATCGAAATTTTCTGCTTAAAAGTTTTGTTAGTTCCGAAAATAGTCGTACCTTTGCACCCGCTTAACAGGAAACGATCCTGTGAACGCGCAAAAAGAAAGAGTTCTTTGAAAGATTTACATAGACAGAAGTAGTACAAGAAGCGAGAGCAGAAATGCTCTTGGGTAAAAAGAAACAAACCGTTTCAATTCTTGAATTTGGATAGTCGTTCTGTGACAGAGATTACATTCCTATTGGAATAAAGATATTATTTACAGTGGAGAGTTTG
>CADCBZ010000024.1 GCA_902799765.1 uncultured Prevotellaceae bacterium | reverse complement strand
AGGATACTACCTGCCACAGCGCCATCCAGTCCGAAAACGTCCGTATAGAACTTCAACTGGAAAATCATCATCATCTGGAACACCAGATTGGCGGCGGCATCACCTAACGAATAACCGACCTTCTCGCCTAATGATATTTTCTGAGATTTAAATCCCTTCATGTCTTGCTTTTTCTAAAACTGAACAAAAAACTGTCTGCAAAGATAACGAAAAAACGCTCAAAAGGCATTCTGATATGTTACATTTGTTTTTTAAATTGTATCATTATATAAGAAATTTGGTATTTTCGCCCGTTTCATCGTTTTTTTTTGTATTTTTGCAACGTCAATTCAACAATTATGAAGAAAATCTTATGTATCGTTGCGACACTCCTTTGTGTCTCTACTATTGAAGCCAAGGTAAGCCTGGCCCAACTGTTCCAGTCGGGTATGGTCCTTCAAAGAGGTAAGTCTATCCCTGTTTGGGGAAAAGCAGAAACAGGCGAGATGGTCACTATCAGATTCAACAACAAACAATATGTGACAACAGCCGACCTTCAGGGCAACTGGCGCATCAACCTGCCGAAGATGAAAGCTGGTGGTCCCTATACGATGACTATTGGCGACATCGTATTGACTAATATATTAATAGGTGACGTGTGGCTGCTCTCGGGCCAATCGAACATCGACGTCACAATCGAGCGTGTCTATCCGCAATACACTCAGGAGATCGACACCTATGAGAATCCTGATATCCGCTTGTTCCGCGTCCAGAACGAGACAGCCGTCCACGGTGTGAAGGATGATATCCGTCCGACATCCATCAACTGGAAGCCTGTCAACAAGCAGAACGCGTGGCTCTTCTCAGCTGTCGGCTATTTCCTCGGCAAACGGATGTATGAGAAGAACAACGTACCACAGGGTATCATCGTCAACAGCTGGGGAGGTACACCCATCGAGGCCTGGATCTCTGCCGACTCTTTACGCGAAGACTATCCCCAACTGGTGAAGCGAGCCGAGTTCTTCCAGAACGACGACTACGTGAAGGCGCAGGCACAGGCCAATATGCAGGCTGAGATTCAATGGCAGAAGATTCTGAAAGACACGGATCCTGGTATCCAGGAAAACTGGACCTCACCATCATTCGACGACAGCCAGTGGCAGACCGTCAGCCAATGGGACACCAAATGGGCTGTCTCTCCCACTACTCATCGTCCCGTCGTGGGTACCATCTGGCTGCGCCAGCATATCAATATCGACAAGGCACATGCCGGCAAACCCGCCCGATTACTGTTGGGCACCCTCTTCGATCAGGACTTCACCTATCTGAACGGCCAGCAGATCGGCCATACCGGTTATCAGTATCCGCCGCGCCGCTACGACATCCCCGAGGGACTATTGCGTGAAGGCGACAACGTGATAACCGTCCGCTTCATCAATAAATACGGTCTGGTGCACTTCATTCCTGAGAAACCTTATCTGATCGCTTTCGGCGAGGATCGTTTCAGTCAGAACCCGATGCCATCCGACGTACTGCCTTTGAGTGAGAACTGGCAGATGCAGTTGGGTTCAGAGATGCCTAACTGTCCCAGTGGCGATATCTCACTGCAGAACATCCCCACCACCCTCTACAACGCAGTGGTCTATCCCGTAGCCCCCTACGCCATCTCCGGTGCCGTCTGGTACCAGGGTGAATCGAATACAGGCAACCCTGCACCCTATGGTGACTACCTGAAGAAGATGATGGGTTGCTGGCGCGACCGCTGGCAGGATCAGAGGATGCCCTTCGTGATTGTACAGTTGGCCAACCATGACGGTCGTCAACAGACGGGCTTCCCCTCACCCCTCACGCCTCAGACAGCACCCATGAACAGCGGTTGGGCAGCCCTTCGCGAAGCCCAGCGCCTCACAGCCAAGAATGACCCCAGAGCCGAACTGGCTGTCATCAATGATCTTGGCGAACCCGTTGACATCCACCCGCTCCGCAAGAAGGAAGTGGCAGAACGTATCGGTCTCGGTTTCGACCGTCTTATATATAATAATAAGATGGAACTCTCCCCTGAGGTTGTGGCTTCAGAGGTGAAGAACGGCACCATCATCCTCACGCTCGACCAACCCATCCAATCAGGAGAACTGCATGAGTTTGAGGTAGCTGCCGCTGATGGCGATAAGGTTTTCCAGAATGTGAAAGCCTCCGCAGAGGGCAAGACCATCACCCTGACCCTGCCGGAAGGTTTCCATCCGATGAGTGTGGCCTATGCGGTTCGCTATGCCTGGAAGGACAATCCGATTACGGCCAATGCCCGTTCGCTCTCAGGACTTCCCATGTCGTCCTTTGAGTTGCAAGTGAAGAAGTAAAACAACAACAAATATTATCAATTATGGCAACAACTAACGAAAACAAAGGCTTTTACAAGCTTTCTTGGCTCCAGCGCATCGGTTTCGGCTCTGGTGACCTGGCACAAAACCTAATCTTCCAGACTACATGTATGTATCTGCTGTTCTTCTACACCGACATCTATGGCCTCGATGCCGTCGATGTCTCTGTGATGTTCACAGTGGGTAACGTGGCAAACGTGATTTGGGACCCCATCGTAGGTGCCCTCATCGACAAGAATAACCCCAAGTTGGGTAAATATCGTGCTTATCTGGTATTTGTCGGTATCCCCCTCACCGGCTTTGCCATCCTCTGTTTCTGGAACGGCTTCGCACCGTCATTGCTCTACGCCTACATCACGTACATCGCCATGACGCTGCTCTATACCTTTATCAATGTGCCTTATGGTGCTCTGAACTCCTCGCTGACCCGCGACACCGATGAGATCACCATCCTCACCTCTGTCCGTATGTTCATGGCTAACTGCGGTGGTCTGGCCGTAGGTTCAGGTCTTCCTCTGTTGATCGCCTATTTCACCGATCAGGAGGCCGAGGGACTGCCGAAGGATCCTGCTGCCTGGTTCACCACGATGACCATCTATGCATGTGTAGGTCTGGCTCTGCTGTTCTTCTGCTTCAGCCAGTGTAAGGAACGCGTGGTGATGGATGCCAGTGAGGCAGCCAACGTGAAGATCAGCGACCTGTGGATGGAGTTTTTCCACAACCGTCCTTTGCGTATCATCGCCTTCTTCTTCATTACCGCTTTCGCTATGATGTCGATCGGTAACGCCGCTGGTGCTTATTTCATCAACAGCAACATGCACGGTTCGCCCGACCAGCTCTCAATCTTCATGGGTCTGGGTTCAGCCCCGTCGTTTATCTTCATGCCGCTGGTACCGATGATCAAGAAATTGGTGGGTAAGAAGAATATGTTCTACATCTTCCTCGGCATCGCCATCATCGGTATGGGCTTCCTCTATGTAGCAGCTAAGATGGAAGAGCCCAGCATGACGATTGTCTATATCGCTCAGTTCGTGAAGTCAACGGGTGTGATCGTGGCTACTGGTTACATGTGGGCACTGGTACCTGAGGTTATTTCCTACGGTGAGTATGTCAGCGGCAAGCGCATTGCCGGTATCGTGAACGCCCTGACGGGTATCTTCTTCAAGGCTGGTATGACCTTAGGTAGTGTGGTAGCTCCCGCTATCCTGGCCTACGTCTCTTACAACCCCGAAGTGATTGAGCAGACACCTGAGGCTCAGGAGGGTATCCTCTGGCTGGTATGTGTCATTCCCGCTGCTCTATTGCTGTTGGCGATGTTCATCATCTCTAAGTACGAACTCACCGACGAGGTGATCGACGATATCAACAAGAAGATTGAAGCTCGCGCCTAAAAGGAGACTTTTATGAAAAGAAGATGCTTTTTGGTAGCCCTGCTCTGTATGGCAGTAGCTGCCGTCAACGGAAGTCCTGTAGAGATACAGGCAGGAAACACCGACGTGAAAGTGGAGTTCTTCACCCCGTCGATCGTCCATATCGTCAAGTCGCCAATGGGGCATCCCTATACCAAACAGAGTCTGGTGGTCATCGCCAGCCCTGAAAATGTCAACGTCACTCAGAAGGGCAACACCCTGATGAGTGACGTTCTGACTGTCAGGGTCGATGCCAAGACGGGTGCTGTGACCTTCAGCGCCAAGGGGAAGACGCTGCTCCGCGAGAAGGGCGCCTGTACCTTTGAGCCCCGTACGGAAGGACCCGATGCCGGTGCTTTCCGCGTGACCCAGACCTTCCAACTCGATAAAGACGAAGCCATCTACGGTTTAGGCACCATCCAGAACGGCAAGATGAACCGTCGTGGGGAGCATAAGCTGATGGAACAGTCGAACCTCGAGGATTTCCAGAGTGTCCTGCAGTCTATCAAGGGCTGGGGCCTCTATTGGGATAACTACTCACGCACCCAGTTCGATGACGATGCCGCCAAGGGTATGTCGTTCTCTTCCGAGGTGGGCGACTGCGAGGACTATTACTTCATGTACGGCGGTTCTGCCGACGGCGTGATCGCCCAGATGCGTCATCTCTCTGGCGATGTGCCGATGTTCCCGCTCTGGACTTATGGCTTCTGGCAGTGTAAGGAGCGTTATAAGAGTGCCAAGGAACTCTTGGGTGTGGTAGATCAGTACCGCCAACTACAGGTGCCGCTCGACGGTATCATCCAGGACTGGCAGTACTGGGGTTCCAACTATCTGTGGAACGCAATGGACTTCCTCACTGAGGAATATGCCGACGGACAGAAGATGATCGACGACGTTCATCAGAAGAACGCCCACTTCATGATCTCCATCTGGGCGAGTTTCGGACCGAAGACCAAAGCCTACCGCCAGCTCGATGAGAAAGGACTGCTCTTCGACTTCGCCACCTGGCCCCAAAGCGGTCTCACGTTCTGGCCACCACGCATGGACTACCCCTCAGGCGTGCGTGTCTATGACGCCTTCTCCCCTGAGGCCCGCTCCATTTACTGGCAGAACCTGAAAAACCTCTTTGATAAAGGTGTCGATGGCTGGTGGATGGACTCTACCGACCCCGATTTCTTCGATCCGACGGAGGCTGACTACGACCACAAGGCAGGCAACAGCACTTGGCGCGCCCTGCGTAATGCCTTCCCTTTGGAGACGGTACGCGGTGTCTATCAGGCCCAGCGGAAAGAGTCGGAGCAGAAGCGCGTGTTTATCATGACCCGTTCCGCCTTTGCCGGACAGCAGCATTACGGCTCCAACATGTGGAGCGGCGATGTGGCTTCCTCATGGGATATGCTGCGCAAGCAGGTGCCCGCTGGACTGAGCTACTCCTTGACAGGTAATCCGAACTTCAATACCGACATCGGCGGTTTCTTCTGCGGCTCCTACAACACCAAGGGCAGCGGTTCCGCCCCTCAGAACCCCCAATATCAGGAACTCTATGTCCGTTGGATGCAGTACGGCCTCTTCTGTCCCATCTTCCGCAGTCATGGTGCAGACGCCCCGCGCGAGATCTGGCAGTTCGGTCAGAAAGGCGAACCCGTCTATGACGCCATTGAGAAGATGATCCGCCTGCGTTATCGCCTTATACCTTATTTATATAGTACCGCCTGGCAGGTGACCAGCAACAACGAGAGCTACCTCCGTCCGCTGTTCAGCGACTTCGCCGCCGACAAGCGCGTCTGGGATATGACCGATGAGTTTATGTTCGGCCGTTCCATCTTGGCTGCCCCTATTGTGGAGGCGCAATACACCGAAGAGCAGATCATCCAAGAGGATGCGATGACAGGCTGGGACAAGAAAGAAGTGAGACGTGAGGGAGTGAAAAGTGCAGAAGTGGATTGGGCTACCTCGAAGACTACTTCGAAATATCTCCCAAAGGGTGCCCGTTGGTATGACTTCTGGACGGGCAAGTCCTATCAGGGCGGACAGACCGTCACCCTTCAGACTGCCCTCGACCGCGTACCGATGTTTGTCCGCGCCGGTAGCATCCTGCCATTGGCGCCAGAGATGCAGTATGTCGGTGAGAAGGCTTGGGATCAGCTGGAGATCCGCATCTACCCCGGTGCTGACGGCTCGTTCCTGCTTTACGAAGACGAGGGCGACAGCTATCAATACGAGAAAGGCGCCTATGCCACCATCGCCTTCCAATGGAAGGATGCTACTCGCACCCTGATCATCGGAGCGCAGAAAGGCAGTTACCCGGGGATGCTGAAGAACCGTCAGTTCGTCATCGTCCTCCCCGATGGCACCTCCAAGACCATTGATTATAACGGTCAGCAAGTAGAGATCACACTTTAAAGAGATATCCTCGGTTACGGCCGGGGATCTTTCTTTTTCTTGAACATCTGGCTCACGCCGCTCATATAGTCTGTCGGCGTGATGCCAAAGGCGAATTTGAAAGCGCTGTTGAATGCTGCTAAATTCTTAAATCCACACTGACTGGCAATGTACTCCATCGAGTAGTCCGAGTGCTCCATAAGCATCTTTGCAGCGTGTTCGGCTCGTAGGGAGTTGATATACTCAAGCGTTCTTTCAGGATCCGTATAGCGCGGCACCAGTTTACAGAACGTCTCCACATCGACCTCCATAAACTCAGCCAGCGACTTCTGGTCGAAATCTGGATCCATAAAGGGTTTCTCCTTGTTTACGCGGGCATCCATCTTCACAAAGAAGCTCTGCCCCTGGCCCATAGGGATTGCCTTGGCAGCCTTCGACGCCAGCTTCGATTTCTTTATCTTCACTGCTTCTTCCTGCTCGTCTAACGACAGATCTCTGTCGCCCACTATAGCTCGATAGTCATCCAGTGCATCAAGTATTCGGTGAAGTTGCTCGTTTCGCCGCTTGAAAACCCTGTTATAATACAGGCTGATGCCTCCCAACACAAGAAGCAATATCACGATAAATATAAGTATCACGATGATGGTGTCGGCCTCAGCCAATGTCAATTGCATCATTTAAAATCGTTTTTGTATTTATATTATGCAAATATAGTAATTTCTGGTCAAAAATACAAATTAAAAACAAATAAAATGTAGTTATGGGTGAGTTTTCCTGAAGATTTTGTGAATTTTGAAACATAATTGTTAATTCTGAAACTCAAAAAACACAATTGTGACCTTTTTGATGGTTATAAATTTCAACTCCTGAAATTTTATATTCACGCACCATGAACTTATGTTCACCGACTGCGAACTTGTGTTCATAGCCCTTGAACTTATGTTTATGCACTGCGAACATAACTTTCTATGAAAGCAAAATAACAATGAAACGAGCAGTGAAATAAAAAGTAAAAAGCCGAAAAGAATAATCCTCGACCGTTTGGTCGAGGATTATTCTTTAGTATGTCAAACCCTTAGAGCTGATACTGCAGCATCACGAAGGAATAAGGAGCGATGTCGAGAGAGAACTTCTTCTGGGCCTTGATCTGCTCCTGCTTAGGCGCGATGGGCTGAGCCTCATAGTTGTTCTCGTCGTTGGGCTGACCTGCAAGGGTGGTCTTCGTAGCCATCTTCTTGATGCCGAAGCGGCTCAGGTCGATATTGGCTTTCTTTGCCTCGTCGCTGGCATTACAGATCTTCACGAAGAGCTGACGGGTCTTGGTGTTGAGGATCACACTCTGACCATAATGCACGTTCTCCATGGGCTGAACAGCATCAGCGGCATCACCCTCGAACTTCACGCAGTCGCCATACCAGTAGTTACCTGAAGACTGTCCGAAGAGCTGCTGCACATAGTAGCTGCAGGTGAGGTAAGGACGCTCGTTGTCGTAGTAGATCATATCGGGATTCCACTGGGTGCCGTCCTTGCGGGCGAAGAGAGGTGCATAAGAGGTCATGCTGACCACGTCGCCATTACGCTCTACGTGGAGCAGATAGAGACCCTCGGCCAGCGCATCGATGAACTTCTTGTCCTTGGCGGCATACTCTCCCAGATAAACCTTCGTCTTGCGGTTGCGGGGGTAGTTGTCATACTGACGCTTGTTCAGGAAGAACTCGTTGGGCTCATAGTAGTGCTCGTCGAGGATCGGCATAGCCAGTTCTTCAGCGAGCTTCCAACCGTTCTCAAAGTCGGGATTGTCGGCATGAGAACCAGGACCAGCAGTACCCACGATGATGATTTCGGGATGTGCCTTCATCACGCGTTCATATATATATTTAAAGCGCTCGATGAATTCAGGAGAGATCTTCTCCTCGTTACCGATACCGAGATACTTCAGGTTGAAGGGTTTGGGATGACCTGCATCGGCACGCATCTTAGCCCACTTGTTGGTAGCGGGATCGCCATTAGCCCACTCGATGAGGTCGATGGCCTCAGCCACCCACTCATCCATCTCCGACATCGGCACTACTTCCTGAGCCTGAGTAGGCCACATGTTCCAACCACCGTTGGTGCCCTGACAGCTCACACCGGCAGGCAGGATGGGTACGGGCTCCATACCGAGATCCTCACAGAACTGGAAGTACTCGAAGTAGCCGAGTGCACAACTCTGATGATAGCCCCAGGTGTTCTTCAGCTGACGACGGGTCTCCTTCGGACCGATGGTGGTCTTCCAACGGTAGGTGTTCCAGAAGCCGTCACCACCGCCATGTACCACGCAACCGCCTGGGAAGCGCATGAACTTCGGATGAAGGTCGGCGAGTGCCTGAGCCAGATCCTTACGCAGGCCATGACCTTTATAGGTATCCTCGGGCATCAGCGACACCACGTCGATATCCATGTCACCATTGTCAAGCGCCAGAATCTGGAGGGAAGCCTTCTTGCAATCGGCATTAGGTGTCAACACAGCCTCGAACTTCTTCCAGTTGCCAGCTTCCACCTTGAAGTTTGCCTCAGCCAAGAGCTTCGGATCTGATGGCGGCCAACCTGGTTTATCCTCAACGAGGGCCACACGAATGTTCTTGGCATCACCCTTCACATTACGCATGAAGGCAGAGAAATCATACTTCTCGCCAGCCTTTACAGAGATACCGTCGAAGCCGTCGTTCTGAATACCAAAACCTCTCCAGCCCTTGTAGTCATAGAACTCCTTGGTGCGCTCGATATGGAGACGCATGAAGTGGGCATTGTTGGCATGAACGGGATTTTCGTTACAGGCCTCTAGGTATCCCAGCGAATGACCCGGACGGATCTGTTTCCAAGCGGTACCAGGACCCCAACCGTCGCGGTCGGCCATACTGAACTCGAAAGAGCCGTTCTGTACTAACTCGGCATTGAGGCCACCATCGGCAGAATTGTTGATGTCCTCAAAGAAGATACCGATTAATTCATCACTGATCGCCTTGCCGCCAGCAGGGGCGGTCATCGGCTTCTGGGCACTGAGGCCCATGGCGGCTGTCAGAAGGACAGCACTGAGGATTGATCGTTTGTTCATTATCTTGATAATTAGGTTTAAAATGTTCACATGAATTACGAAAGACCTTCTATCTCACCGTTCTCAATCGTGATACGTTCTGCCTGCGGACTCTTTGGCAATCCCGGCATACGGAGCATGTCGCCTGCAATGGCCACAATCATCTCACTGCCACAGTTCAGGATGACGTCACGAATGCGGATGGTAAAGCCCTCGGGAGAGCCATATCGCGTGGAATCGGCCGAGAACGAGAACTGCGTCTTGGCGATGCAGACGGGGTAATGGGCGATGGCTCCGTCCTCGTCAGTAAAGGTGCGGCGCAGATCCTCCAATTTCTTCTTCGCCGTCTTGCTATACTCCACTGCAGCAGCACCATAGATGCCCTTGCACACTTTCTCGATCTTGTCTTCCAAACAGTCTGCCTCCTTGTAGGTAAAACGGATGGGCAGCGGTTTCTGACGCTCAATGGTATCGACCACGATCTGAGCCAGTTCCGTAGCACCCTCGCCACCCTTCAGAAAAGCCTCGTTCACAGCAAAGCCCACACCCAGATCCTCGCAGTTCTTACGGACGATGTCGATCTCCTCAGCCAAGTCAGTATCGTGACGATTGAGGGTGACGACAACGGGCTGTCCGAAACCCTGCATGTTGCGGATGTGACGGTTCAGGTTCTTCAGACCTTCCGTCAGTCCTTTGGCATTTGGTTCCTTGATGTGTTCAAGCGCCACACCACCATGCATCTTCAAACCCTGTGTAGTGGCTACAATGACCACCAATCGAGGTTGGAGACCCGTCTTGCGGCACTTGATGTCGAAGAACTTCTCTGCTCCCAGATCAGCACCGAAGCCTGCCTCTGTCACCACATAGTCACTGAATGTCATCGCCATCTTTGTGGCAACCACGCTGGAGCATCCATGGGCGATATTAGCGAAAGGTCCTCCATGTATATAGGCAGGTGTATGTTCTGTGGTCTGTACCAGATTGGGATTGAGGGCATCGCGCATCAGCACGGTAATGGCTCCAGCCACGCCAAGATCCTTTACTTTGAAGAGCTTTCCATCGGCAGTGATGCCCAACACGATATTTTCGATACGACGCTGCAGATCCTTCTCACTGGTGGCCAGACAGAGGATGGCCATCAGTTCCGAAGCAGGGGTGATATCGAATCCTGTCTCAGAGACAACGCCATCGCCACGAAGACCCGTCACCACGTTACGCAAAGCACGATCGTTCACGTCGAGCACCCGTTTCCAAAAGATCTCACGGAGGGAGAATCCTTCTTTCCGATGCTGGTAGATGTAGTTGTCGAGCATGGCGCTGATCGTATTATGGGCTGAGGTCACAGCATGGAAATCACCCGTGAAGTGAAGATTGATCTTCTCCATCGGCAACACCTGCGAATAGCCGCCACCTGCTGCTCCGCCCTTCATACCGAAACAAGGTCCCAAAGAGGGTTCACGCAAGGCCACAGCTGCGTTCTTACCTATCTTATTCAGTCCCAACGTCAGACCGATGCTGACTGTCGTCTTACCGATACCAGCTTTCGTCGGGCTGATCGCAGTTACCAGGATCAGTTTACTCTGACTCACTTTTTTCTCATCAATCAACGAGATAGGCACCTTGGCCATATAGCGTCCATAAGGTTCGATCTCTTCTGTAGGAATACCGAGTCGGGAAGCTATCTCACTGATGTGATCAAGCTTACATTCACGTGCAATCTGTATGTCAGTCTTCATGACTATGAGTTTTTAACTAATCTTACTTCATAAATCTCGCCAATCTGCTTCTTGGGCTTGGCCACGAACTTCACACGCACCTGTTTCTTGCCCTTCAGCGCTTCGGCGGGTATCGGATAGGTCTCGTACTTGAATTCAGAGATGCGGTACTTGCCTGTATTGTTGACAGAGGTTACCAGCACGTCATCGACAAAGATATCAAACTCGTGACTCTTCCACTCGCCTACGCCCCAGTACTTCAGGCGCAAACTCAGGTCAGTCTGTCCACCCGTCTGCATCAGATAACTGAAATAGTGACCATCGTTAGCATCACGGTAGAACACATCGTTGGAGTTACCTACATACGAGTCGTCAGTCTCCATAAAGTGGTCGCTCTCAGGCTGCTGCTCACCAGGCTGCACCTTGTCAACAGTACGGTCTTCGAGGGCCTGACGCTCCTGTTCCTCCTTAGCCAGATTGTCGAGATAAGCCTGATAGCTGTCCTCAGAAAGGGCGAGCCAGTACATCATATAACGGGCATCGTGGAGCTCGAAGAACGGCATGAGCTCATTGCGAATCTCATTAACCATCTTGGTAGAGATGGTGAAGTGAAGCGGCTTGCCAGCGATGGGCTGCAGCTGGTCGGCGATGCGCTCGATATCATTGTTAATCAGGATCGGCGCCTGATCGATGGGGAGTTTCTTACCCACGGCGAGCTGTCCGAAACGACTGTCGTCGGCAATGAGATGAGCCAAATCTTCCGTACCCGTCTTCATCGCCAACATCACAGGCCCGTGCATCAAGGCGATATACTGCGGCAGGTTAGGCAGGTACTTCACATAGTTATACATCGGGAAGTTGACCTCCACCACATCACCCTTCTTCCACTGGCGGTCGATGGTGACATAGGATGAGGGACCCGTGACGATGCTGACGGGCTGACCATTCACCATCACAGAGAACTGACCCGGCTTTACCCAACCCGGGTAGCGCACTTGCATAGCAAACTGACCCTTACCTTCAGAAATGGTGATCTTGCTAGTCTCGCTATAGGGGAAAGTGGTCTCCTGACGGAGTTTGATGCCCTTCTCCTTCCAGTTCAGTTCTGAAGCCACGAAGAGGTTCACATACAGGGCATCGCCCACATGGGTATAGATGAACTGACCATATTTGCCATGATTCTCCATTCCTGTACCCACACAGCACCACATCGCCTCGTTAGGAGCGGAGTAGTTGCGGTAATGACGCGGACGGGCTGATGTGAAATACACATAGCCGCCATGCTCAGGATGCTGAGTCGAAAGGATATGGTTGAAGGTGGCCAGTTCGAAGAAATCGGCATAACGGGCCTCAGGATTACGACGATGCAGATCTTCCGTCAACTTCAGCATGTTATTGGTGTTACAGCTCTCAGGACCGTCGATGTCGTTCACGAAGTCCTTGCAGGCCTCCTTGCTGGGGAAGTGCTCACGACGACTGTTACCACCGAATGCCAGCGAACGCTCACCCGTGACGATATCCCAGAAATAGGCACCAGCCGTGTGGTAAGCCTCATCGCCACCAAGTTCTGCAATGCGCTCGAAGCCCACAACCTTAGGCACCTGCGTGTTGGCGTGCATATTATCGAGACAGTCACGACGCTGCATCAGCGGGTTCAGGAGTCGGCGGTGCGAGAAACGCTTAGCTACATCCAGATACTTCTGTTCACCAGTGATGGCATAGGCATCAGCCAACACCTCGTTCATACCACCATGCTCCGTATCGAGGCCACGCTCCATCTGGGCGTCAGAAAGACCTGCCGTCAGGTCGATGGCCCAGTCGCAGAAACCCAGGAAAAGCTGTTTGGCCTGTTCGTTGCCACAATATACCCAAGCATCACGCAGACCAGCATACATCTTATGCAGATTATAGAACGGTACCCAAGCACCTGAATAGGGTCCGAAGTCGCCCTTCTTGAAAGCAGGCCAGATACGGTTGCTGCCGGGTACACCACCTACATAGCCTTTGCCCCATTCGGGATGGTTCTTGGCATTGGCATCGGCACAGGCCTGCAATTCACTGATCCAATAGTCGAGTCGCTCCTGACACTCCTTGCTGCCCGTAGCGGCGTTGAGGGCAAGGGCCGTCAGATAATGTCCGCCCACATGTCCGTCAAGTCCGTCCCAATTGGGATACGACTTTCCCTTAGGAGTGAGTCCTGCCTCCTTAAGATAAGGTGCCAACAGACGGTCGTTATCGTACTGCATCAGTACACGGATATTCAGGTCGCGGGCCTTCTTCAGCGGTCCGTCGAGCAGAGTCACATCTCCCAGAGGGAACTCATCGGCATAGAGCCGATCCTGTGCTTGGATGCTGCTGGTAGCAAATATCAGCATAAGCAAGCAAGAAAATCTCATAAAAAGGTTCATTCTTTTGCGCATGATCTAGGTGTTCATTTCGATTTTGGCACAAAGATAAGCATTATTTTTGAATTTCTCAGCCTATTTCGGGCAAAAAGCGTTTTTGCACCCGCAAAAAAACGAAAACAGGATAAAAAAGGCGAGGGGGTTAACCTCTCGCCATTTTGTAGATTGCCTCCATGTCAGGCGCCTGGAGCACTTTCAGCGCACCGCAGGTGATGGTGTTGTCACGACTGCACTTGCGCGTCATCTCCTTGATCTCCTCGTCGGTGATATCACGACCGATCAGTTCCTTAATGTTGATAGGCATACCGATGGCGTGATAGAAACGCTCCATCGCCTGGATACCTTTCTCGGCTGTTCCCTCAGGATCGGTGAAGTCGTTGGGTACATCCATCACGTTGACTGCAAAACGTACGAAGCGACGCAGGTTCTCGTGCATGGTGTAACGGGCCCAACTTGGCCAGATTGCAGCCAGATCGGTGGTGAAGTCCATATCGTCATCCTTGGTGAAGTAGCGTTCCATCGTGTGCATCATCATATCCGTCACACCAGCTGCCGTTTGATAAGGCGGCAAGGTAAAAGTGCGCTTGGGGTTCAGGATGGCAAACTTGGGACGACTCAGATTGTTGGAATAACCCACCTTCACATCGCCATCCTCGTTGGTGATCACACTCGACTCACTCATCTCACTACCAGCAGCAGGGATGGTCAGCACCGCAGCCACAGGCAACATCTCCTTCGGTTCGGCCTTACCCATATAGATATCCCACACGTTACCCTCGAAAGGTACACCATAGGCGATACACTTGGAAGAATCGATCACACTACCACCGCCAACGGCCAGGATAAAGTCGATACCCTCCTTGCGGCACAGGTCGATACCCTGCTGAGCCAACGACAAACGGGGATTGGGCTAGAGATGACTCAAAAAATGGGCAAAAGTCTAATCATATACCTTATTATTATGAGATGTTAACATTCATTTGTGACATAAATTTGGTATTTCGCTCGATTATTCGTAATTTTGCAGCCCAAATAATAAATACGTATTTACAGAAATGGAAAACAAGACTTTCAAGCGTACGACGGTGACGTCGGCGCTACCATACGCTAATGGCGGTGTACATATCGGACACCTGGCTGGTGTATATGTACCTGCTGATATCTATGTGCGTTATCTTCGTCTGAAGAAGCGTGAGGTATTGTTCATCGGCGGAAGTGATGAGCATGGTGTGCCCATTACAGTTCGTGCCCGTAAAGAGGGTATCACTCCTCAGGATGTGGTTGACCGCTATCATAAGATGATTAAGGATTCGTTCGAGGAGTTTGGTATCTCGTTCGATATCTATAGCCGTACTACCAGTGAGACGCACCACAAGTTTGCTGCTGAGTGGTTTAAGAAACTCTACGACGAGGGCAAACTGACTGAGGAGACTACTGAGCAGCTGTACGACGAGGAGGCTAAGCAGTTCCTGGCAGATCGCTATGTCACGGGTGAGTGTCCTCATTGCCATAACGAGGGTGCCTACGGTGACCAGTGTGAGAAGTGCGGGCGCGACCTCTCGCCCACAGAACTGATCAATCCGAAGTCAACCATCTCTGGTTCTACACCTGTGCTGAAGAAGACCAAGAACTGGTATCTGCCTTTGAACGAGTATCAGGACTGGTTGAAGCAGTGGATCTTGGAGGAGCACAAAGAGTGGCGTCCCAATGTCTATGGTCAGTGTAAGAGTTGGCTCGATATGGATCTGCAGCCCCGTGCGATGACGCGCGACTTGGATTGGGGTATCCCCGTACCTGTAAAGGATGCTGAGGGTAAGGTGCTCTATGTATGGTTTGATGCACCTATCGGTTATGTATCCAACACGAAGGAACTTTGTGAGAAAGAGCCCGAGAAGTGGGGCTCTTGGGAGAAATGGTGGCAGGATGAGGATACGCGTCTGGTGCATTTCATTGGTAAGGATAACATTGTGTTCCACTGTATCATCTTCCCTGTGATGATGAAAGCCTGGAACAGCGCGAGCCGCCAAGCTTGCTTGGATGGCCAAGTCGTGACAGGCGAAGACGGAGTCAAGGCTCACGGCAAGTATATCATGCCTGATAACGTGCCTGCCAACGAGTTCCTGAACCTTGAAAACGATAAGATCTCTACCTCTCGTAACTGGGCTGTATGGCTCCACGAGTATCTGGTAGATATGCCTGGCAAACAGGATGTGCTGCGCTATGTGCTCACAGCCAATGCGCCTGAGACCAAGGACAACAATTTCACTTGGAAGGATTTCCAGGATCGTAATAACAATGAGCTCGTAGCTGTTTATGGTAACTTCGTGAACCGTGCGCTCCAGTTGACCAAGAAGTATTGGAACGGTGTGGTTCCTGCTTGTGGTGAACTGCAGGATGTAGATAAGCAGGCCCTTGAGGAGTTCAAGGATGTGAAAGCTAAGGTAGAGGCGCTGCTGGAGCAGTTTAAGTTCCGCGATGCTCAGTTCGAAGCGATGAACCTCGCCCGTATTGGAAACCGCTATATCACTGAGTGCGAGCCTTGGAAGGTTTGGAAAGAGGATCCGAAACGCTGTGAGACGATTCTGAACATCTGCTTGCAGTTGACTGCCAACCTCGCTATCGCCTTCGAGCCCTTCCTGCCGTTCTCAAGCAAGAAATTGCGCGAGATGCTTGCTATCGACAACTTTGAGTGGGAGCAGTTGGGTAGCACAGACCTCCTGAAAGCTGGTCATCAGTTAGGTGAGCCCGCTTTGCTTTTCGAGAAAATCGAGGACGAGGTGATTCAGAAGCAGCTTGATAAGCTCGAGGCCACCAAGAAAGCAAACGAGGCTGCTGCTTATAAGGCAGCACCCATCAAGGATACCGTTAGCTTCGAGGACTTCGAGAAGCTCGACATCCGCGTAGGTTTGGTGAAGGATTGCCAGAAAGTGAAGAAGAGCAAGAAACTCCTGCAGTTCACTATTGATGACGGTTCAGGTACAGATCGTACGATCTGCTCTGGTATTGCTGCTTTCTATGAGAACCCTGAGGAACTCATCGGCAAACGGATCCTTTTCGTAGCCAACTTTGCGCCTCGCACCATGATGGGCATCGAGAGTCAGGGTATGATTCTCTCTGCCGTCGATGCTGACGAGAGCCTCAGCGTGGTTACAACAACGAAGGATGTAAAACCTGGTAGTCAGGTTGGATAATTCCCACCTTTATGATATAAAGAGAGGCAGAAACTTGTTCTGCCTCTTTTTTGTTTTCCTTATTTTTCCAATAGGAACCGATCGATAAACTTCTCCACGATGGGGAACTGCACCTCTGGAAGTTGGCAATGCATATGTCCACCGATGATGCTCCAATCCATACGGTCGCCGATGCCGAAACGTTCCCACACCTTATTGGCCGCCTCCGCAGAGGGCTGCATCGCATCATCCGCCAGCCAAGGGTAGTCAGGATTACCCAACAACAACAAGGCACGCGGACACACCATCGCACACAATTCATGCTGATCGTAAGGCAACTGATACACGGAGTCCCCTTTGAAGTGCTCGCGCTGACTCTCCAAGAACCAGTGATAGTCGGTCTTATCGATATTCTCCACATTCTCTTTCGACTCATGCGACTTACGCCAGGCGGCAGCACCACCGCCACCAGGCTCCTGGGCTATCGTCAGTGCCACACGTTCATCGAAGGCACCACAGTAAAGTGCCATTTTTCCCGCGTAGGAACAGCCTGTGACTCCGATATGACGGGTGTCTATTTTAGTAATTTCTGGTCCTAACTGCTGTAAGCCATCTATCAGACGACTCAAACCCCAAGCCCATTCGCTATAGGCACCATTCGCTACCAGGTTGGGATACAGACGGTCAAAGTTGTGCTCTCCCCTGTCATGATGGGGGCGCCACTGCGAATAATCGTTTACCTGACTCTCATGATAGGTCATCGTGGCGATAGGGCGATTCTCAAACAACTGCTTGGGCAGGGAGATCATACTTGTACCAATCATCAACGCGTATGGTGGCTGACCTGTCTTCGGATAGTTGATCACAGAACGTAAGGTGAGCGTCTGACCATTAACAGTCACATCCACCACGAGGGCTGTATCACCCTCCATATGGGCCTTCACCTGACTGGGTTCTACGACAGGTTTCTCACCAATACCATAATGCTGGATCATGTGCGCGATGTCACTACGGCGTTTCTGCCAATCAGCGAAGGAGTTCACATCCTCCAACGCATCCGGCAACTCACGGATCACGGGCAACTGATCAGGTTCCGGCATTACAGGCAGTGCCAGCTGGCTACCTGTATTCTCCACCTCATACACATGTGGAATGTCGCTCTGCCCCAGTGCCACCAGCACCCCAAAGGCAAGCATAGTTGATAATGTTAGTCTTTTCATACAGCAATGATTAATCGTATGCAAAGATACGAATAATCAACGAAAAACCAAATTTAAATTGCCTATATCAGCAAAATATTTGTATCTTTGCAGCAGAATTATGGAATCACTGAAGGAGAAAACGGCGAAGGGGCTCTTCTGGGGCGGGATGAACAACAGCATACAGCAGTTGCTGGGACTGGTGTTCGGCATCATCCTGGGGCGTCTGCTATCGCCGTCGGACTATGGATTGATCGCTATGATCACCATCTTCTCACTGATTGCCACAGCCCTGCAGAACAGCGGTTTCTCGACAGCACTCGTCAACGAAAAGGAGCCGAAGGACAGCGACTACAACTCGGTGTTCTGGTTTAACATCCTGATGGGTGGTTCCATCTATCTGATCCTCTTTTTCTCGGCACCTTTCATTGCCGATTATTACCACGAGCCGCGACTGGTGTCCCTTTGTCGCTATGCCTTTATCGGATTGCTGTTTAGTTGTTCTGGTGTAGCCCAGGCGGCTTATCTCTATAAGAACCTGCGAGCCAAACAACTGGCTAAGGCGAGTATCACAGCAACGATTATCTCAAGTTGCGTGGCTGCCATCATGGCCTGGCAGGGGTTCTCGTATTGGAGTCTCGCCACGCAGACAAACCTCTTTATCCTGATTTCGACCTTGTTGCGCTGGCATTACAGCGACTGGCGGCCCTCGCTTCAGATTGACTTCTCATTTGTCCGCAAGGCTTTCCCCTTCAGTGTGAAGATCCTAATCAGTGATGTGCTCACCCACGTGAACAACAATGTGATGAATATCCTGTTGGGACGTTATTACTCAGCTTACGATACGGGCAACTATAACCAAGCCTACCAATGGAACAACAAGTGTACATCGCTGATTCAAGGAATGGTAAAGCAGGTGGATCAGGCCGTGCTGGTGAGTGTGAGAGACGACCAGGAGCGACAGCTTGCCGTCCTGAGGAAGATGGTGCGATTTGCGGCTTTTATCTCCTTCCCGTTGCTGTTGGGCTTCGGTCTGGTGGCAAAGGAGTTTATCGTGCTCGCCATCGGTGAGAAGTGGTTGGTGTCAGCCCAATATCTACAATGGCTCTGTGTTTGTGGGGCAGTGGCGCCTATCAGCGTGCTGCTAGCTGACCTGATTATCAGCAAAGGGAAATCTGGTATCTTCATGGGGGCTACCCTCGCCTTGGGACTTTTGGAGATTCTGGCGATGTTGCTACTCTACCCCTATGGCATCCACACGATGGTGATGGCCTACGTGGCACTGAACCTTCTCTGGCTCTTCGTGTGGTTTTCTTTTGCCAGTAGGTTGACGGCCTACTCCTTATTATTATTCCTGAAGGACATCATGCCCTTCGGTCTCGCCGCAGCTGGTGTGATGATAGTAACAGCCTTCATCACCAGCTCTATCACCAACCTCTGGCTGTTGCTGTTCTGTAGGGTGGTGATGGTAGCCTTACTCTATCTGCTCGTAATGAAAGTGGCACGAGCCAGAATCCTTGACGAAACCCTCGACTTTGTAAAGAACAAATTTAAACGATAAGATATGAACTATGCTTTGATTATCGCCGGCGGCTCCGGCAACAGGATGGGGCAGGACATTCCCAAACAGTTCATCAATGTCTATGACAAGCCCGTGTTGATCTACACCTTGGAGAGTTTCCAGCGCCATCCGATGGTGGACGCCATCGAAGTGGTATGTCTCGATGGCTGGCACGATGTGCTGAGAGCCTACGCCAACCAGTTTAATATCACAAAATTGCAAGATGTGGTCTCTGGTGGCAAGAGTGCCCAGGAGAGCATCCGCAACGGTGTGTTCCATCTGGAAACAAAGGCGAAGGCCGACGATATCATCATCATCCACGACGGTATCCGTCCGTTGGTGGACGACACCGTACTTTCTGATGTGATACAGAAGGCCCGTCAATATGGAAACGGTGTGACCTCGCTGCCCTACAACGAACAGATCTTCATCGTGAACCCAGACGACGAGACCACCACCCGCCAGTATATCCCTCGTGAGACGTTGCGTCGTGTCTCAACCCCACAGGCTTATCAGTTCGGACGCCTTGACTCAGCTTATCATGAGGCCTTCGAGAAAGGGATTGGTATTTATGGTTCATCTTACACCAACACAATGATGGTGGAATTGGGCGAGACCCTACACTTCGCCGCAGGATCAGATAAGAACATCAAACTGACCACAAAGGACGATCTGGAGATGTTCAAAGGTTATATGAAAATGGATAAGGACACATGGCTGAAATAAGAACACTCAACAAACAGCATCCTCTTTATCAGGAGGATCTGAAACGGATCTGTCAGACCAAGGATATGGCGAGTCTGTATGGCAAACGTTTCCTCATCACTGGGGCAACGGGATTGATAGGTGTCTGTCTGATTGATGCCTTGATGAAGGCTAATGGAGAGGGAGCCGACATCACCATCTATGCCTTAGGACGCAGCCGTGAGAAAGCTGCCACCCGCCTGGGAGAGTACTATGATAATAGGCATTTCCACTTTGTAGAACACGATGCCCGTGCGTCGCTCGCTGACCTGCCTATTGTGGATTACATCATCCCCTTGGCTTCCAACACCCATCCCCTCGCCTACTCACAGTTCCCGATAGAGACCATCGAGATCAACGTGAAGGGAGCCGAACATGCCTTAGAGAAAGCATTAATAGATGGAGCTACCGTACTCTATCCCTCCACCGTCGAAGTTTATGGCAATGCAAGAGGTGAGGATATCTTTACGGAGGATTATACGGGGCAGTTAAACCTGCGCAATGCCCGCGCCTGTTATCCGGAATCGAAGCGTCTCAGCGAAGCACTCTGTCAGTCGTATATCACAGAAGAAGGTGTGAAGGTGAAACTCGTCAGACTGAGTCGTGTGTTTGGTCCGACAATGCTGATGAGCGACAGCAAGGCCTCATCACAGTTTATTTTAAAGGCCCTCAACGGTGAGGATATCGTACTGAAAAGCAAAGGCGAACAGTTGTTCTCTTATACCTATGTGGCTGATGCTGTCAGTGCTATGCTGCATGTATTGATTCATGGTGAGGACGGGGTACCCTATAACATCGCCAATCAGGCTTGTGATGTCCGTCTGAAGGACTTCGCCCGTCTCTGTGCAGAATGGGCGAAGAAGGAGGTGGTATTCGACCTACCTTCAGAGACGGAACAAAAAGGTTTCTCGATTGCCATGCGTGCCATCCTCGATAACCAGCGGCTCCTCGCCATCGGTTGGCAACCAGGTTATGATATGAAGACTGCCATCAACAGGACATTAGACATACTGAGATGAAGAATACCTATTTAGAACAATACAAGGCCCAACAGCTGCGTGCCTGTCAGCTAAAACAGCTTTCGATCCTCGAAGAGATCGACCGCATCTGTCAGAAGCACCAGATAGGCTACTGGCTCGATGGTGGCACCCTCTTAGGGGCTGTCAGGCATGGGGGCTTCATCCCTTGGGACGATGATATCGACATCGCCATGCGACAGGAGGATCTGGATCGTTTTATCAGCATAGCACCTACTGAACTACGGGAGGGACTGTTCTTGCAGACACCCCAGAACGAGCCGCAGTCGAAAGAGCCTATCGTGAAGGTGCGCGACCTGAACTCCTTCTATGTGGAGGGGGCCGACAACTTCGCTGCCGACTATCAAAAAGGACTCTATGTGGATATCTTCCCCATGATCAACTATCCCACTCTGCCTAAGAAACTGGTGAAGCGTGTCACTTTAGGAATCTCACGCAGTTACTCTATCCTACACAAGGCCCACTACTATTCCCTGCGTGCCTTTGCGGAGTTCTTCTGGTTTGGGGCGAAGTATCTGTTGAACAGAGGGCTGTGGGCTCTGCTTTGTTCCGTGCGTCCGAAGAACGTCTATCTCTCGAACATCCTGATCAACAACGGCTATGGTATCATGCACCGTCAGGATTCGGTATTCCCCTTAGGCACCATCACTTTCGAGGGCAAGACTTTCAGTGCACCTTGTAACCCTGATGCCTACCTGAGTGACCTCTACCGTAACTATATGGAGATTCCGCCGAAGGAGAAGCAGAAGATCCATTCCGTCTTTATCATGCCCGAACTCGTATGAAGCATCCCGCCAAGACCGATATCGCCGTATTGCTGTTGTTCTTTACCCGCAGCGACACCTTCGCCCAGGTGTTCGAGGCTGTGCGCCAGGCACGCCCCTCGAAGCTGTTCCTTTATCAGGACGGCCCCCGTGGTGAGCAGGATATGGCAGGTATCATGGCTTGTAGGGAGATTGTCAGCGATGAGAACATTGATTGGGAGTGTGAGGTGCATCGTCAATATCTGGAACATAATCAGGGCTGCGATCCGTCTGGCTTCCGTTCCCACCAATGGGCTTTTTCGTTAGCCGACAAGGTAATTGTACTTGAAGACGACGTCGTACCAGCCCAGTCGTTCTTCCCCTTTTGCAAAGAGATGTTAGACCGCTATGAACATGATGAACGTATCTCGATGATTGCAGGTTTTAATATCGATGAGGTGACACCCGACTGTCAGGACAGCTATTTCTTCACGACAGCCTTCAGTATCTGGGGTTGGGCATCGTGGCGACGGGTAGCCGAACGTTGGGATCCTACCTATGGTTTTATGCATGACCCAAAGAAACGCCTGAAACTGGAAACCGTTGCCAAAGAGCGTCATCTGCGCAGTGATATGCTACAGATGTTCCACGACCACAGTCAAAGCGGCAAAGAATATTTTGAGACGATCTACTGGGCCGACATGCTCCTCTACGATGCAATGGCCATCATGCCTCAGCAGAACCAGATCAGCAACATCGGACTGATGGCTGACTCCACCCATTTCTCTGCGGATCTGAAGACCACGCCTCATCGGCTGCGCCGTATCTTCACGATGCAGCGACATGAACTCATCTTCCCGCTCCGTCACCCTCAAGAAGTAATAGAGCATGAAGCCTATCTGGAACGGCTCTACAAGGCTAATGCCTGGAACCATCCCTGGATTAAGATTCAGAATTCCATCGAAGAGTTGCTGTTGAACCTGCGTTACGGCAACTTCTCACATATCCAGAAATCGCTCTCCCGCCGTATCCGCAAATGGCTCGGCAAGGAAAAACACGTTTAGAGCGTCGCACGGATAGGCGACAGCAGGAAATCCGTCAGTAGATAACCGTTATAGACTAACAGATAGATGGTCAGGAAGATAACTGCCAGTCGCAACCAACGCCAATGGACACGACTGAACAGATAAGCAGTAGCGATGGGAAGCACAAACATGAAATGTGGCGCCATGATAAAAATCTCGTTCAATCCGAAACCTAAAACCAGGTGGATGAACATGTCGAAGCCGAAACACGACAGACACAACCAAAGGAACCGGCGTTTGCGCCCCACCCAGATACCAACCAGAGCCAACAAAAGGATGATGGCTTCAATGATGTAGTTGAACACCGTATCATACTTGACGAAAACAGGACGCCCCACCAACGTATCCTCCAAGAAGTGCTGACGGTGGAACTGAAGAGACTCGCCAAAGAGATTTTCATAGATTGACTGCCAACGAGAGGTAGAGATATCCGTCCACTTCAAGAACCCATGATCCTCCATCGGCTGACCTGATTTCTCCTTTTGTAACTTCAGCCTGAGTTCCCGACGCGCCTGTTTAGCCTCAAAAGCCTTCCGCTCCTTAGGCGACATAGCTGCCACCTTTTCTTTCAAAGCCTCCTCCTGACGGGCTTTGGTCTCCGCACGTGCCTTTTCTTTGGGCAGAACATATTCACGATACTCCCATTGGGCCGTTCCCCACAACAAGGCAGCTGGCAGCAAAACAGCTAACAACAAATACTTTGGACGGAAGAAATCCTTCAGATTGACGAAAAAACCAGAGAGAAACACCTTGATACCATTGGAGAGTGTGACACCTGCTGTGATATAAAAGAAGATGGCAGACTGCCACCAACGGAACTCCCTGCCTTTCTGAATACAGATACCAGAGATGTAGAGTGTGATGAGCAACAGGAACATCGATATGGTAAAGTGGTCAGGCACTATCACTGAAAGCAGGATATAGGCGAAGGAGAAATAGAAAGCCGTAAGCAACGTGGCATCCCAACGACTCAAGGCGATGACCTCACGATGAATGCGATAAAGGAAAATATAGGAATAGTACGAACAGACAATCAGCCAGAAGGCCACCAGATACTGCACACAGTTGACACCCAAGAGCCACGTCAGTCCTTCGTTCAACAAATAAAGTGGCCAGATCATAAACGACAGCAAAGGATGGCGGAACACCTGATAGACCACATCCCAGTCGGTCACCCCTAAATAGGTCAGAGGATCATAGCCTGAGAGATGCAGTTCACGCTCAAACACCTTCCAATAAGGACCGAATCCCTCCTGCATAAACAGATTGTGCATGCGATAGATGAACAAAGCATTAAGCAACACGATGACCACCAGAGCCACCAGACTCTGGATGCGCTCCTCTGGTTTGATTTTGAAGATTTTAAATGCTGTCATGGTTTAGAAGGATTACATAAATGATGACGGGTGCACCAATAAGTGGGGTCACAGCGTTCAAAGGAATCACCCCACCTTCGCCAGGCAGGAAACAGAGCAGGTTACAGACCAGTGCCACCACAGCTCCACAGAGTATTGTGGCAGGCAACAGCTGACGGTGATTGTCAGTGGTCAGCAAGAGACGTGCCATATGGGGGACAGCCAGTCCGATGAACGCCACAGGACCACAGAAAGCGGTAGTAACAGCTGTCAACAGACCTGTCACCACAAGGAGCCAGTTTCTCACAGCGATGATATTAACACCCAGATTCTCAGCATAACGATCGCCCAACAACAAAGCGTTCAGCGGTTTGATGAGCAACAAGGCACCAGCCAGTCCTAAAAGCGATACCCCCACGAAGACTGGCATGTTTGCCATCGACACACCACCGAAAGAACCCAGACCCCATACCATATATGACTTCACACCCTCATCGGTAGCAAAGAAGTTAAGTAATGAGATAGCCGAATTAGAGATGTAGCCAATCATGATACCGATAATCAACAGCATGACATGACTACGTACCAGTGTGGAAAAGAAAAAGATGACAGCCATCACTGCCATCGCTCCAATGAAGGCCGCTATGAGAACAGCCGCAAAGCCAGTGAACTGAAGGGAGCCCACAGAGAGTCCGCCACCCAGGAAAAGCATCACCAACGCCACACCTAAGCCTGCACCGCTGTTGATACCAAAAATACTCGGTCCTGCCAACGGATTACGGAAGACGGTCTGGAGCATCAAACCACTAACGGCCAACGAGGCACCACAGAACATCGCCGTAATGGCTTGAGGCAGTCGTGACTCCAGGATGATATAGCGCCAGGAAGCCTTTTCACTGGTATCGCCCAAGAGAATACGCATGATATTCTCAGCAGGAATCGAAACAGATCCCAGCAACAGATTCGAGGCGAAAAGCACCACGATTACCAGACTCAGTCCGATGCAATACAACACACCCCTGTTCATCATTATTATGCTTTAGGGTGCAAATTTACAACTTTTTTACGAACTTATGGTCTGAAATCACAAAATTATTGTACCTTTGTACCCACACTAACCATTTTACAATAAAAAAGATGAAAAGAATATTCAAGACTGCACTGGCAGGTCTGCTTCTTCTGACAGCCACGCCAAGCACAGCCACTAAGGTCCTCGGACTGAAAGTGATTGACAGCCAATACCTCATGGTTCATTTCCGTGACGGTGAAGTTCATTATCGTGACGATGGCACTGGTCCCAGCGCTTATCTCGGCCACTCTTTTGCAGAAGGTGATGATACCCTCCTGGTGTTTGGTGAACGCTTGAAGGCTGACGCCCAGAAGGCTGCTCTCTGGCAGATCAGTTCTCCTGACGACAAGAGCTTTGCCACCACACAACCACTGAATGTGTGGCGTAAGTCAAAGCCCATGAATACCGATCATACCCTCACCAGTGAACTCGACCACTGGCTCTTCCTCCAGTTGCCACAGCCGATGAAACAGGGCTGTACCTATCAGGTCAACATCCCTCAGGGCATCGGTGCCGACAAGGAGCAACTCAGCGTGTGTTTCGATGTCTGGAACGCACAGTCGGAAGCTGTCCATGTGAATATCATCGGCTACTCCCCTGCCGAGCCCCTTCATGCCGCAGATCTCTATCAGTGGTTAGGCGATGGTGGTCAGCGCGACTACCGCAGTTGGGAAGGTCATAAAGTATATATATATAATGTAAAGACCAAGAAGAAGCAGAACGTGGGTACTGTGAAGTTCTGGAAGTCAGCTTCCGACGCAGCACAGGAAGCCGGTAAGAAAGCACTTATCGGCACCGATGTCTGGAATATCGATTTCAAGGCTACAACACCAGGTCGTTATCGTCTCGTCGTAGAGGATGTGGGTTGCAGCATGGACTTCGATATCGCCTCTGATGTCTATTTTCAGCCTTTCCGCTATTCCGTTCGCGGTTATTACTATATGCGTCTTGGCGAGCCGAAGGATCCTGAGCACGTTTGGCCTGTACCCCGTCAGCCACAGTTCATCCCAGAGACTGATCCAAAGGGACTAACCGTCTATAAGACCGATTTCACCCCTTGGGATCAGGAATGGCGCGACCTGCATACTGATGTGTGGGATGAGCCTCACTTCAAGCCCGCCCTCGCTTCACGCTTCTGGCAGCACCGTCTACCTGGTAACCCTGTGAATACGGAAGTGAAGGGTGGACACTCCGATGCTTTCGACTGGGACCGTCACTTGGCACACGTCAGCAACATCTACGACATGCTGCTGCCTTATATCCTTTCTGGCGGCCGACTGAAAGATGATAACCTCGGCATCCGTGAGAGTGGCAATGGCATCCCTGATATCATCGACGAGGCCCGCAATGAGGTGGATTTCTTTCTATCCATCCGCGACGGCGAGGCTTATTCACAAGGTGTCACCAACCCCAGCTACGACTGGACCGTGATGTTTCAGGCAGGTTGTACCACGATGGCAGCATGGGCCAATGCCGCCAACTGTGCTATCATCGGAGAAGCTTTCCGTCTGCAAGGTAATGACTCTTTGCGCCAGTACTATACTGACGAGGCCATCAAGGCCTTCTTTTTCGCCAGCAGACAGGAGAATCTTCAACTTGACGACCTGCAGGATGTAGGTTCGATGCAGATGCGTGGTCGCGAC
Organism: uncultured Prevotellaceae bacterium; assembly: GCA_902799765.1. Taxonomy (GTDB): domain Bacteria; phylum Bacteroidota; class Bacteroidia; order Bacteroidales; family Bacteroidaceae; genus Prevotella. The sequence continues at coordinate 1,017 of CADCBZ010000024.1, read as the reverse complement.
TTCCGTCAGATGGCTGCTGCCTACCTCTATAACCTGACGGGCGATGAACAATGGGAGAAGATATTTGCCGAGGAGAGTATGATTAAGAGTCCCAACTCACAGGTATTCAGCAAGGGCAAACACGGATTCTTTGGTGTGGGTGTGATGCATGAAGAGAACAATCAGTTAGTACCTTTCTGCCAATACTGGGCAGCCGCAGCCTACCTGACCTGTCCGCAACCTCGCCACTTTGATGAGCTTTACCAGAACCTGAAAGCCAGCATCAAGGCTCAGGCCGAGGCTTATAACTTTGGTCACATGGCCCAGCGCCCCAGTCGCCGTTCGGCCAACGACGACCGCTGGCAGGTATCTCAGAACCTGCAACTGGTGATGTTGGCTCACTACATAGCAAACAAGGCTGAGCGCAAACAGCTGGAGCACGCCATGTACACAGAGGCAGGCTGGGCGATGGGACGTAATCCTGGTAATATCGTGGAGATGACTGGTCTTGGTGAGCGTCACATCACTGACTGCTACACGACAGGCCGTAACGATGGTGCGCCTGAGTGTCATCCAGGACAGACGCCCTTCAACGGCACCGAGACCTGGTCGCCTGGGCATAACGGTGGTGACGCCCGTGTGATCCTGAAATACTGCTATCCTGATTGGAATGAGGGCGGATGGCCACGTCAGGAGTCTTTCTTCAATCAGCGCTACTTCTGGGTAAATGGTGAGTTCACCCCCCGTGAGACCATGCGTGGCAAAATGGCGCTCTTAGGTTATCTCTACGCCATCAGATAACTTTTTTCTATTAAATTGAACTGTTTTGCGACAGGTTTTGGAGTAGTTCCTCAGACCTGTCGCAAAATTGTTTTCGTGTCGCTACAACAGTGAGGAAAATCTTCAAAAAAGTTTGGAACGTGGCGAAAGTCGTCGTATCTTTGCAGTGTCAAAAGTCAACAAAGCGACTCGCGACAGAGAAATGAAGTGAATTTAAAAAAGGTATAGTATTAACAATTTAAAGTAAAGAAAGGAAAA
>CADCBZ010000023.1 GCA_902799765.1 uncultured Prevotellaceae bacterium | reverse complement strand
CTGTTGAAGGAGAAACAGGCCTCTTGGGACAGATCAGACTATCAGACGGGTCTCCGACAGATGTTCACAGGCGTAGGACTCGCCATCTTCCTGGGAATCGTGGCAGGTAAGGTCGGCTTCGGCATCGGAGCACTCGTATTCTTCATCGGACTCGGCAAGTGGTTTATCGCCAGACAGTCGGGTAACGTGGGAAACGACTCTCATTTTAATAATACAACAGACGTTAGTAACAATACAAATAATTCAGGATTATGAATAAGAGATTGACACGCTCTAATGACAGAGTTTGGGCTGGGGTTTGCGGTGGTATCGCCGAGTATCTGGATTTTGACCCCGTAATGGTAAGAATCGCATACGCTTTCCTGACACTCTTCACGGCCTTCAGTGGATTGATCTTCTACTTCGTGTTGTGGATTGTGATGCCAGAGAAGAACCTCTTAGAAAAGTAAAACAATCATGCGGTATTCCGAAACAAGAAGGCTTTTGACCAGCTTGTGAGGAAATATCAGTCGCCTGTACGTCGGTTCTTCCTGAATCAGACGCTGGGAGATGAACAGCTGAGTGACGACTTGGCTCAGGAGACCTTCATCAAGGCGTATGTGAATATCACCAAGTTTCGTGGTATGTCCGGTTTCTCAACCTGGCTGATGAGAATTGCCTATAATGTCTTTTATGATGAAGTACGCTCCCGTCATCAGACTGAGGATGTGGATACCTCCGTCACTGTGGCTCGCCAGACCGTTTCCGCCAATGACACGCTGAAGATGGATATCTATGCGGCATTGGCACTTCTGAAGCCTGATGAACGCACGTGTATCACGCTGCAACTCATCGATGGCTATCCGATTGATCAGATCAGCAAGGTCACAGGTATCGCAGAGAATACGGTGAAGTCGCATCTGAGACGAGGAAAAGAAAAAATGGCAAACTATTTAAAAGAGAATGGCTATGACCGATAAAGAAAATAGGATGATAGAGGATTTCTTCAAGCAGGCTGCCCAACAGCAGATTGAAGACAATGGCTTTACGGAGCGGGTGATGAAGAACCTGCCTGACAGGAAGCTTGAGGTGGCAAGACGGTTGTCACAGTTGTGGACGCTGTTCTGCTTGGTGGTAGCTGGCGTGCTGTTCTTCGTGTTTGGAGGCTGGCAGGTGGTGACAGGTCTCTTCTACGCAAGTATCCGTGTGATGCTTGGATGGCTGGAAGTACAGATGGTAACGGCTTCTACCACAGAGATTCCCATCAATCTCTGGGGTATCTTACTGTTAGTGGCTATCGTGATAATTTACCTGCCTTATCAAACAGCCCGTAAGTTGTCCGCAACACTATAAATTCTGTGCGTCGGTTTAACTGATGGCACTGTTCCTGCTGTTCCTCAGGGAGTGTGGAGATGAAAGTCTCGTCGAGTATATCACCCTCCTTGAGGAACGGATATTTTTCTGCCACCTTCCGCTTGATGCGCTTCGGCTTGCTCTCACCATAGCCCTTGGGCGTGAGTCGCTCTTTTTCTATCCCATGCTGGATGAGATAGTTAACGACGTTCTGAGCACGCTGTTGTGAGAGTCGTTCATTATACTGGTCAGAGCCTCGGCAGTCTGTATGGGCTGATAATTCTATCGTGACATTGGGGTTCTCGTTCAGCAGTTTCACGAGCTCATCAAGGGCTGTCTGTGATTCAGGGCGCAGTGTCGCCTTGTCGAAGTCGTAGAAGATATTTTCGATGAGTACAGGGGCGGAGATATTCGCCAATGGGAACTGCAAGACATATTCCTCCGACTTCTTGACGGGTTCCACATGCAATTCTTCCTGGTGGTTCAGGAATCCCTTACAGGTAGCCAGAATGACATAATCGACACCAGACTTGATTTCCTGGGTGAACGAACCGTCACCAAGCACATTCAGTTTCAGGTTGGTGCCGTCGTTTCCTACCATATACACCTGTGCAGCAGGCAGCTCATAACCATCCTGTTCATAGACCCACCCCTTGACGGTCTGGATGATCTCTGGGTTGTAGAAGCTGTAGATATGATCATAGCCTCGTGTGTCGCCACGATTGGAGGAGAAGTAGCCTCGGTTGTGGAGTCCCTCGAAAGTCATGCCGAAGTCGTCGCCTTGGGAGTTCAGCGGTACTCCTGGGTGCTCAAGTGTCTTGGCACCATTCTTGAGGATGTAGATATCCAGTCCTCCCATACCAGGATGCCCATCTGAGGAGAAATAGAAGTCGCCGTTAGGACGGAAGGTAGGGAACATCTCATTACCAGGTGTGTTGACAGCTTTACCCAGATTCTCTACACTTCCCACTTCATTGTTGCCATAAAGTCGGCAACGCCAGATGTCATAACCACCTAATCCGCCAGACATATCGCTGACGAAGTAGAGCCATTCACCATTTGGTGATACGGCAGGGTGTGCAAAGCTGTGGAGTGTATCTTTTAAGATGGTAAGCTCTGTGGGTTTGCTCCAGGCAGCGTCGGAGCGACTGGAGATGACGATAGTGGCATATCGGGGATAGTTCGGATCGGTCTTGCACTGCGTGAGGAACATCGTTCTTCCGTCAGGGGAGAAACAACAGGCGCCCTCATCGAAATCAGAGTTCAGCTCAGAATCAATCGCCTGTGGTTTGCTCCATTTGCCTTTGTCGTCTTTTTGTGATAAGAAGATATCTGCTGCCTTTGCACCTGTAATGCCGCTATATTCGTCGCCTTGGGCTTGGTTACGGGTAGAGGTGAAGTAGAGTTGGTCGTTATCATCGCCAGCTAACATGGGGGAAAACTCTGCACGACGTGAATTGAAGAGTCCTTCACGTTTGACGATGTAGTCAGAACCATCCTTCTTCCATTGGGGAGCCATCTGAGCCGATTTCAGTCCTGTCTTGGCAAGACTCCAGTACGGATCAATATCTGGCAGAGAATCGATGGCTGTCTGAAATTGCTTGGTAGCCTCCTTATAGTTGCCGTTTTTCATGTAGAGCTGCCCGAGATAGAAATGGGTCAGTGAGTCGGCCTGTTTATATCGAACGGCATTATTATAGGCTGAGATGGCTTTTGTGGTGAAGTTGATACGACGATAGCATTCTGCCATCTTCAATGCGCGTTGTCCTTTGAGGGCACGCTCTTTTGACGGCGTCTGACTATAAGCCTTGCGGTATTGTTTGGCTGCATCGAAGTATTCGCCGACAGCATAGAACTTATCACCTTTCTTCATAGCCTGATCAGCCCCACAACTGATCATCAGAGTGGCGGTGATGGCTATCATCCATATTGTGAGAAATCTTTGCATATCATATTTATAACGATATGGCTTCTGATTTATTGCTTCTTGCCCTTTTTCTTCTTGGGTTCTTCGTCGGGGGTGACAGTAACACGACGGTTTGACGGATCGTTCATGACATCATTCACAATGTCGGCCACCTGCTGTTTCAACTCGTTGATAAACTGTTGGGCATCATATTTCTGATGTTCGATATCGCGCAGCTTCTTTTCCCAGATACCAGTCAGTTCACAGCTTTTCAGCAGCTCCTCGCGAATCAGGTCGATGAGTTCGATACCTGTGGGAGTGGCAACGAGGCGTTTGCGCTCGCGTTTGATATAGTGACGCTTGAAAAGGGTCTCGATGATGGAGGCACGGGATGAGGGTCGCCCGATACCATTTTCCTTCATGGCAGCACGGAGCGTCTCATCTTCCACGAACTTACCAGCTGTCTCCATCGCACGCAGCAGAGAGGCCTCATTATAATAAGGTGGCGGCGTGGTCCATTTCTCAGTGAGAGTTGGTTTGTGGTCGCCACTCTCGCCTTTGACGAAGGTCGGCAAGGTGCGTTCTTCATCGTCTTGTTTCTTCTCCTCGTCGTCGTTGTCGGCTTTTGTCTCCACCTTCTCTCTGACAACCCGCCAGCCTGGATCAAGGATCTCCTTACCTGTGACCTTGAATTCCACATCCTCGTCTCCATGAACGACTCCCAGTACCGTTGTCGTAGAGAACTTACAATCAGGCAGGAAGACACCGATAAAGCGACGGGCCACAAGGTCGAACACTTTTTGTTCGGCATCGCTGAGATTCTGGGGGACAACGCCTGTAGGGATGATGGCGTGGTGATCGGTTACCTTAGAGGTATCGAACACACGTTTCGATTTCTTCAGCGCCTTACCGCCAATGGGTTTGATGAGATCAGCATAAGGCGCTACACCACCGAATTTAGTCTGAAAGAGACCATTCAGTGTCTGTGGGCATTTCGGATAGATGTCATCGCTGAGGTATTGCGTATCCACACGCGGATAAGTGGTGTATTTCTTCTCGTAGAGACTCTGGATGAGGTTGAGCGTCATTTCGGCGGAAAAGGCATACTTACGGTTACAATCCACCTGCAGTGAAGTTAGGTCATAGAGTTGGGGCGGCTGTTCCTTGCCTTCCTTCTTTTCAACCTTTGTCACCTCGAAAGGCTTACCCTCGATAGTGGAGAAAGCTTTTTCACCATCTTCCTTCGAGGTGAACTTTCCCTTCGTAGCGGTGAAGGTGGTATCGCGATAGACGGTTGCCAAGACCCAATAGGGCTCTGGCTTGAAGTTTTCGATTTCCTTCTGGCGATTCACGATGAGGGCGAGGGTAGGGGTCTGTACACGGCCGATGCTGAGCACCTGACGGTCTTGACCATACCTGAGGGTATAGAGGCGGGTGGCGTTCATACCCAACAGCCAGTCGCCGATGGCACGGGAGAGTCCTGCCAGGTAGAGAGGCTGGTAGTCGGTCTGGTCTTTCAGGTTGGCAAAGCCTTCGCGGATGGCCTCGTCAGTCATCGAAGAGATCCATAAGCGCTTGACAGGACAAGTGGCCTGTGCTTTCTGCATCACCCAGCGCTGGATGAGTTCTCCCTCCTGTCCGGCATCACCGCAGTTCACGATCCCGTCAGCTGCCTGCATCAGTTTCTCGATGATGGCAAACTGTTTCTTGATGCCGTTATCGTCAATAAGTTTGATGCCGAAGCGTTGGGGCACCATCGGCAGTTGTGTCAGTGCCCAAGGTTTCCAGGCGGGTGTATAGTCTCCAGGCTCCTTCAGCGTACAGAGATGTCCGAAGGTCCACGTAACCTGATAGCCGTTACCTTCCATATAGCCGTCATGGGAGCTGTTGGCTCCCAGAATGCGCGCAATATCCCGAGCTACACTCGGTTTCTCAGCGATACATACAATCATAATCGTCGATTTTCTTGAGATAATGTTCGCGGAAGTCTCGCCAATGATAATAAGGTGCACAATCAGTGGCGATAGGCAATGTCGCTTCTTTTTCATTCAGCAACACCTTGAAGAGCACGTCCTGATCTTCCGGATTCTCTCGGTAGAAGATAAACTGTATATTGGAAGCCATGGGGAATACACTTGAACTCCACCAGCCTTTCGCTTCCAGTTCTTCTAAGTTGTCAGTCTCTAAATCATAACCATTCACGCCGATCAGACACACGAGGGGCAGCAGCACCGTGTCATGGCCGAATCGTAACTGTGCACCAGGTCTCTCCCGACGCATGCAACTGTCGGCATCATTGATCAACTGCCGTAACAGATATCGCTGGGTGTATGGCTGTTTGCCGCCATTCAACTTGTAGGCGCCATGGTTAATATACCACCAGGCATTGTCATTCTCCCAAAGCCGATGGAGATCTTCTGTCGTAAAGAGATCCATCAGGTAACCTTTCTGATAAAAGTGCGTATGATGTTGGAAGAGTCCCATCTTGATGAGGAAATAGTTCAGTTTCAGTTCGTCCACCACCTCTCTGACCTTCTCAGGATCCGTGAATAACTGTTTCATCAGTTGTGGATTACCTTTGTGCTGAGCGGCAAACGCCTCATGGGCAGCCTTGACGGCAGGGGGCATCGCATGCTTGGAGAGCAGCGTGTCCTGATGGTTCATGTACCACATGGTGTACATCGAAGACTCCATCCTGATTTTCAGTTTTGGATTGCATTTCATCAGTTCAAGCATTGAACTGGCCATCGTCAGGATGCAACGGTTATTGGTAGTGCTACGGGCACTGACATAGGCTTCTCCCTCGAAAATCTCTGGGAATCGCTGTATCATGCGGGCGGAGATCTGTCGGATCTGATAGTGCCCGTAACTGGTCAGGTCGCCCCATCGCATCTCAGAGTCTTCCAAAATCGAAGTGATCTGCTTGAGTACTTCCTTGCCTGTTGGAGTCAACAAACCCATGCTGTCAGCCCGACACATCATGTTGTAGGGGATATCGTAACCCATACGCCTGCTGATGTAACGGGAACCGTGACGACCGTAATGAGAGAGGTAGAAGGGATGCTTGCCTGCAGGAGGCGCCGTCATGGGGTAGTTGGCGCTGTCAGGATAGGTCGCATAGTTGGTGACGGCAAAAGTCGGATTCTGCCTGATGATTTCCAACACACTCTGCGCACGGACTGATAAAGTCCCTGCCAGCATCAGTACGATGATAAAACACTTCTTGACTCTCATACTGCCTGCAAAGATACAAAAAAAAACGAAAAAAGCCAGTCTTTAATTGGAAAATTTAAAGGCTGGCTGCTATTTTTTATCCTTTTAGACTGTTTTTCGCCTGTTCCTGGACCGCTATCACACGCTCGCACCAGGCGTCGAATTCAGGATCTTCAACCTGCAGTTCCGGGTGACTGAGCAAGTATGTGATGCAACGGCGTACCCCCTCGTCAAAACGGGTCGTAGCTTGGAAACCTGGTACGGCTCGCTTGAGTTTGGTGCAGTCGAAGACCACGCTGACGGCTTTATCGCCGATCAGGTTTCCTAAGAGGTCGTATTCCTTTGGACAGACATCTGCCAGGAATGTCGAAGCGACATAATAGGGACGGAATGTTGCGCCAAGGGCTTTGGCGACTGAGGCATAGATCTGATTCCAAGTCAACTGCTCGTCGCTCATAATCTGGAAGGCTTCGCCGATGGCCTTGGGATTGCCGGTCAGTCCGATAAACCCTTTGGCGAAGTCCTCATTCCATGTCAGGGTCCATAATGATGTACCGTCACCCTGTACAATCACAGGCTTTCCTTCCATCATGCGTTTCAAGACCTGCCAGCTGCCCTTGGGACCATGAACGCTGACGGGTACACCTCTTTCACAATAGGTGTGACTTGGACGGATGATCGTCACAGGGAACCCGTTCTCGCGGTATTCGCGCATCAGCAGATCCTCACAGGCAATCTTGTCGCGTGAGTATTGCCAGTAGGGGTTAGCCAGTGTCGTCCCTTCCGTAATGACATGACTGGCAGCAGGTTTGTTGTAGGCCGAGGCAGAACTGATGTAGATGTATTGGTTCGTGCGGTTACGGAATAGACGGATGTCGCGCTCCACCTGGGAGGTCACGAAACCAATGAACTCACAGACGGCATCAAACCGTGCGTCACCGATCTTCTGAAGTACGGTTGTCTCGTCATTGATGTCGCAGATGACCTGTTTCACACTTGCTGGCACTTCTGCCTTACGATTACCACGGTTCAGCAGCCATAGATTGTGGCCGCTTTCTGCTAATTGTCTGGTGATGGCACTGCTGATGGTGCCTGTTCCACCGATTAATAGGATCTTCATAATCTAGCTTGATGTTCTTAGTTTGTTGTTCTTGTCGGCAAAGATACGAAAAAAAATAGTTATAATCCTTGGTATCTGAAGATTTTTTTGTAATTTTGCCGAAAAATAGTCAGATAAAGAACATAGCTACGCTATTCGTATATGCTACAACTGCCTAAATTGTTCACCAGTAAACTATCGATTAGGATTAGTTTGAAGGTCGTCTCACTCGTTGCTGCGTTGCTCGCAGTAGCGCTGATAACCATGCTTCTCTATTCCAGGAAGACGGTTAAGCAGGAGGCGATTATGACGGCAGAACAGACGCTGGAGGGTACGATAGAGCATATTGACGGCATCTTGCTGAGTGTAGAGCAGTCGGCTGGTAACATTTATTTTAATATGTATCGCCATCTCGACAATCCGGAAAAGCTGTATGATTATAGTCGTAGGCTTGTGGAGTCTAATCCGTATGTCTCAGGCTGTGCCATCGCGTTGGAACCCTATTTTTATAAGGATCGTGAACTCTTCATGGCCTATTATCACCGTTCGAAAATAGGTTCGAAGATCGTTCGTTCTGAGACCTTCGCTAATAAGCCTTATACCCAGCAGGTGTGGTACACAGAACCCATGAAAAGAGGCAAGCCCTGTTGGATGGATCCCTTGGAGGATCTCGATGCGAATAGCGAGGCCATCACCACCTTCTGTTTGCCGATCTATAATACGGAGGGCAAACGTATCGGCATTATGGGTGTTGACGTGACGATCAACATGCTTTCGCGGATTGTCCTCTCTGCCAAACCGTCCAAGAATTCCTATAGTGTCATGTTGGGTTCCGACGGCTCTTTCATCATTCATCCGGATAGTACCAAACGTCTCTCCGAGAAGGTCTATGAGCAGTTTGAACATGGCTCTGATCTTTCTTTAAAGGAGGCTGTAGATGCCATGATGAGTGGCCAGAAGGGCTATAAGCGCGCCAAGATAGACGGCCGGGAGTGCTATGTCTTCTATCATCCTTTTACACGTAATGTGGCCACGGGCCGCTATCTGGATGACATGGGCTGGAGTGTGGGTATGGTCTATCCTGAGGAGGATATCTTTGGTGACTATAACCGACTGCTGACCCAGGTGTTGCTGATTGCCATTATCGGTATTCTGCTCTTGACATTGCTTTGCCGGTTTATCATCCATCGCCGACTCCTGCCGCTTATTTTCCTGACCAAGTCGGCTCATCGCATTGCAAGCGGTCATTATGATGAATCGATCCCCGACAGTCATCAGAATGATGAGATCGGACAGCTGCAGAATCACTTCCAGCAGATGCAATTGGCTTTGGCTAAGCACGTTGAAGCATTGGAGAATATGAATATAGAACTTCAGGAACGAGGTGAACGCTTACGGGTAGCTTATCATCAGGCACAGGCTGCTGATCGTCTGAAGACCTCTTTCCTTCATAATATGACGAATCAGATGCTCTCACCCGTACAGATCATGTCTGAGCGCGTCACTGACCTGTATCAGATGCAGACGATGAAGTCCCAGGATTTTGATCGTATGGCTGATGACATCCAGAAGCAGGGTGAGGTGATTACGGATCTGCTGAATCATCTGCTTGAACTGTCGAAAGAGGCAACGGGAAAGGAGGAACGCCATGCATAAGATCCCTCATTCCCTTTCTTCAAAACTCGGCGTCAGCATCCTGTTCCTGTCTATTCTGGTGTTTGTAGCCTCCTTAGGTGTGATGTTCGTACAGTCGCGTCTGTTGCTCCGTAAGAAAGCTACAGAACGTATTACCTGTGTGTTGGATAATACGGTGTTGCGCGTCAGATCCTGTATGGATAGGGTAGAGACGGCCACCAACTCCAATGGCTGGATGGCGCTGGAGTATCTGGATCCCGATTCCTTGTTGGCCATCACCCATCATGTCGTGAGGGTCAATCCACATGTCAATGGCTGCTCCATTACCACAGAGCCGGATGTGTTCCCAGAAGTGGGTCCCTTCTCAGTTTATTCCATCAGGGAGGGCGATTCGGTCGTGACAGTCAGAGAGGCTGCCTATGACTATTATAATCAGGTGTGGTATAAGCTTCCAAAGACTCATGCAAGACCCGGTTGGACGGACCCCTTCAATGATTATAATGAAAACTCCCTTTTCACCAAGAATATCATTGCTTCTTATTGTAAGCCCCTTTATCTGAATAACGGACGCTTCATCGGTGTCATCTCTACAGATCTGTCGTTTAAGCGCCTGAAAGAGTCGATTGCCGAGGATCAGCCTTATCCGCATACTTATTATGCCTTGATCAATCATGAAGGACGGTATATTATCCATCCTGATTCTACCAAGGAGTTTCATAAGACGATCTTCGAGGATCTCGATGCAGAGACGCAGCCTGAACTGGTTGCCTTGGGCCATGAGATGACAACGGGTGGTAAAGGTAATATGCGTGTCACCGTTAACGGTACATCTTGCTTGGTCTGTTACCAGCCTGTTCCGGATACCAACTGGTGTCTTGCTTTGGTCATTCCTGACAGGGAGATCCTGCAGCCGTATTATCGGCTTGCTTATGTCATTATGGCGTTGATTGTCATCGGCCTGATTGTCATCCTGTTGATCACTCGGAAGATTGTAGCCCAATCCATTATGCCACTGCACCAGCTCCTGGCACAGTCCCAGACAATAGCTGAAGGATATTACGATGAGAAGTACGCCCACACGGAGCGTGATGATGCCGTAGGCAGACTGCAGAACAGTTTTGCCACTATGCAGGAGTCGATCATTCGTCATGTCAGTGATATCAGCCGTGTGGCTGATGAGGCCAAACTGAGAAATGATGAGCTGATAAAGGCCACACAGATGGCGGAAGAGGCTGATCGCCAGAAGACGGTCTTCATCCAGAATGTGACCCATCAGATCCGTACACCGCTCAATATTATCATGGGCTTTGCGCAGGTGCTGCGTAACAGTATGGGTGAGATTCCTCATGATGAGGTGAAGAAGATTGTCGATATGATGGATCATAACACGAAGACGCTCTCCCGCATGTTGCTGATGCTCTACGATAGCTCCGATGCCGGTGTGTCCAATGAGCAAAGGATGCAGAAGGACGAGATGGTGTCCTGTAACGAGGTTGTTCATGAGAGTATCAGCTTTACGAGGGAACACTTCCCAGAGATTAATGTGAAGTTCGAGAGTGAACTGCCAGATACGTATCGGATCCGCACTAACGGACTCTATCTGATGCGCACCTTGCGTGAACTCCTCAATAATTCAGCCAAATATGCTGATGGCGCTTATGTGCTGATTCGCGTACAGGAGACGGCACAGACCATCCGTTTCATCGTGGAGGATCACGGACCTGGTATGCCTGAGGCCTATCAGAAGATGATGTACGAGCCGTTTACGAAGGTTAATGAACTCTCGGAAGGTCTTGGACTCGGTCTGCCCTTGAGTAAACGACATAGTCGGAGTCTGGGAGGTGACCTCTTCCTTGATACGAGTTATCACGACGGTTGCCGTTTCATTCTTGAACTGCCAAAGTAATAAAAAATACGATAGATTAGAAAGCTTTTTGCATGAAATTATATACGGATGAAGAACTGGCTGAATTGCTGGATCAGGATGTCTTCCACCAAATCAGTGAGGCTGCAGACCGGTTGGGGCTGGAGTGCTATGTGGTTGGTGGCTATGTGAGGGATATATTCCTGGAGCGCCCCTCCAACGATATCGATGTGGTGGTCGTTGGAAGCGGCATCGCTGTGGCTGAGGAATTGAAGCGGATGGTGGGTAAGAGAGCCCATTTGTCAGTGTTCAAGAATTTTGGTACGGCCCAGGTGAAGTTCCGCCAAAAGGGGAGAGAGTATGAAGTGGAGTTCGTCGGCGCCCGCAAGGAAAGCTATAGCCACGACTCGCGCAAACCTGTTGTTGAAGACGGAACCTTGGAGGACGATCAGAACCGTCGCGACTTTACCATCAATGCGATGGCCATCTGCTTGAATCACAACCGTTTCGGAGAGTTGGTCGATCCCTTTAATGGTTTGGCTGACTTGGAAGATGGTATCATCGCCACGCCATTGGAACCGGATATTACCTTCTCCGATGACCCTTTGCGCATGATGCGTTGTGTACGTTTTGCCACACAGCTCAATTTCCAGATAGAGGAAGCAACGTATGTGGCCCTTGAACGTATGGCCGACAGGATCCGTATCGTCAGTGGTGAGCGTATCAAGGACGAGCTCAACAAAATTATCATGGCTCCTCATCCCAGTATTGGTTTCGATTATCTGCAACGTACGGGACTGCTCCAATTGATCCTGCCAGAACTGGCAGCACTGGATATCGTGGAGCAGAAGAACGGACGGGCGCATAAGAATAACTTCTACCATACGCTTGAAGTGTTGGAGAATGTGTCGGCGCAGTCGGATAACCTATGGCTGCGATGGGCGGCGCTGATGCACGACATTGGCAAGACCAAGTCAAAACGCTGGGATCCAGCCATCGGCTGGACCTTCCATAGCCATAACCTCATCGGTGCGAAGATGGTGCCGCAGATCTTCCGCAGGCTGATGCTGCCGATGGATATGAAGATGAAATACGTCCAAAAACTGGTGGATCTCCACATGCGTCCCATCGCCATTGCCGATGATGAGGTGACAGATTCTGCCGTCCGCCGTCTGTTGAATGATGCCGGTGAGGACATCGACGACCTGATGACACTCTGTGAGGCTGATATCACGTCGAAGAACGAAGTGCGGAAGAAACTCTTCCTTGAGAACTTCCGTATGGTACGTGAGAAACTGGCCGACCTGAAAACGAAGGACTATGTGCGTCTGTTGCAGCCTGTCATCGACGGCAATGAAATCATGGAACTGTTCCATCTGAAACCCAGCCGTGAGGTAGGCGTTCTGAAACAGTATCTTAAGGATGCCGTGCTCGACAATCAGGTCGAAAATGAACGTGAGCCGTTGATGCGTTTATTGATGGAAAAGGCTCATAAGATGGGACTTGTAGAGAAGTAATGCCTGATTCGGCATGTTCAATAATGCTGATATCGACGTCGAATATCGGAACAAGTTTTCTATAAAATTCTAACAGCCAATAAACTTTGTTAAATTCCATATATCTTAAGATATATTTTTCGTACCTTTGCACATTGGAAAATTCTAAAAAGCAATAAAATAGGTATGAAAATGAAGAAAGTTTTGATGTTTGCTGCCGCCTCGATGCTCTTGGCATCGTGCGGAGGTGGTGGCGGTCGCCCGACTTTCGGCGACAACGAGTTTCCTGTAGTGGCAGTGGGTACATCAAGCACCACGATGCAATCTACTTATCCTGCCGTGATCAAAGGTGTGCAGGATGTGGAGATCCATCCGAAGGTACAGGGCTTTATTGTGCAGATTAATGTGAAGGAAGGTCAGACGGTGAGTGCCGGACAGGTACTCTTCGTATTGGATAATGCAACTTTCCAGGCTCAGGTGCGTCAGGCACAGGCACAAGTGAATACGGCTACGGCCTCATTAAACACGGCTAAGTTGACTTACGAAAACTCACAGAAACTCCACGCAAGTGGTGTGATAGGTGATTACGAACTCCAGTCGTCTAAGAATAACTACGAGAGTGCAGTGGCAGGTCTGGCGGCTGCTCAGGCCAGTCTGGCTTCAGCCCAGGAGTCACTGAGCTACTGCTTTGTGAAGAGTCCTGCCGCTGGTGTCGTAGGTTCTTTACCCTTCAAGGTGGGTACCCTTGTGAGTGCTTCCAACACCTTGACGACTGTTTCAAATATCAGTTCGATGGAAGTCTATTTCTCGATGACAGAGAAGGATGTGCTCGCCATGGGTAAGAACGCTGGTGGTCTGACGGGTGCCATCGAGGCCATGCCTGCTGTGAAGCTGAAGTTGGCTGATGGTACGGAGTATGGTCAGGAAGGTCGTGTCACCAAGATGAGTGGTGTCATCGATGCAAGTACAGGCTCCGTGCAGATCATCGCCGTGTTCCCCAATCCGGAGAAGGTGTTGAAGAGCGGTGGTTCTGGTGCTATCATCATCCCGAAGAGCAATACCGATGCCATCATCATCCCACAGAGCTGTGTCTCTGAGGTACAGGATAAGAAGTTTGTCTATATCCTCGACAAGGACAATAAGGTGAAATACACTGAGATCAAGGTTGATCCCCAGAACGATGGCAATAATTACATTGTGACTGAGGGCCTGAAGACGGGTGATAAGTATGTCACGAATGGTATTACGAAGCTCTCTGACGGTATGGAGATCGTGCCCATCACGCCAGAGAAATACCAGCAGAAAATCAAGGATCAGGCTACAGCCATGAGTGCTGGCGACATCGTCGGAGCCATGAAGAAATAACTCTAAATTCTAAAATCTGAATTCTAAATTAAAAAGAGAATATGACTTTTACGAATTTTATAAAACGCCCGGTACTCTCGACGGTGATCTCCATCCTCATCGTCTTGTTGGGCTTTATCGGACTGGTCTCGCTTCCTATCGAGCAGTATCCGAATATCGCACCGCCAAACATCATGGTGATCGCCAGTTATCCTGGTGCCGATGCAGAGACGGTGAAGAATGCCGTGGTTACGCCGCTTGAGGAGAGTATCAACGGTGTGGAAGGTATGGACTTTATCTCCTCTACCGCTTCGCCGGGTTCGGCGATGATTCAGGTGACGTTCCGTCAGGGCGCCAATCCTGATATGTGTGCGGTGAACGTGCAGAACCGTGTGTCTCAGGCTCAGGCCTTGCTGCCTTCTGAGGTAAACCAAATCGGTGTGCGCGTCGTCAAGCGCCAGTCTTCCCAGGTCCTGATGTACTCATTGACTTCCGATGGCCGTTACGATGATGCGTTCCTCACCAACTATAACGCCATCAACCTCATCCCAGCCTTGAAGCGTATCGAGGGTGTGGGTGATGCGTCGAGCTTCAGTTCGAAGACCTACTCCATGCGTATCTGGCTGAAGCCCGATGTGATGAAGCAGCATAACCTGATACCTGCCGACATTACAGCGGCCCTGGCAGAACAGAATATCGAGGCTGCACCAGGTAAGTTTGGTGAGCAGGCTACAGATGTGGCTTATGAGTATTCCATGCGTTATACAGGCCGCTTCCGTACAGCCGAGCAGTTCGGAAACATTATCATTAAGAGTGATAACAGCGGACAGACCCTGAAACTGAAGGATGTTGCCCAGATTGAGTTGGGTGCTGAGGGTTACTCTGTAGAGATGAAAAACAATGGTATCCCTTCCGTCATGACGATGATTCAGCAGGTGGCTGGTTCGAATGCCAACGAGATTGCCAAGCAGGTGAAGGCCGAACTTGAGGATCAGAAGAAAATGATGCCGCCGGGTATGGAGGTGAAGATCAACTACGACGTGACGGAGTTCCTTTATGCCTCTATCGAGGAGGTGGTGTTCACCCTCTTCATGACGCTGGCACTGGTGTTCCTCGTGGTATATATCTTCCTGCAGGATGTGCGTTCTACGCTCATCCCGCTCATTGCCGTACCGGTGTCTCTGATCGGTACGTTCTTCTTCCTGAATGTGATGGGCTTCTCCATCAACCTGCTCGTGCTCTCCGCCTTGCTGCTGGCCATTGCCATCGTGGTGGATGATGCCATCGTGGTGGTGGAGGCCGTGCATGCCAAGTTGGATCAGGGTTACAAGTCTTCGCTCACGGCTTCTATCGATGCCATGAATGAGATCTCGAGTGCCATCATCTCCATCACGCTGGTGATGGCAGCTGTGTTCGTGCCGGTATCGTTTATCGGTGGTACCTCAGGTACGTTCTATCGCGAGTTCGGTGTCACGATGGCTATCTCAATCATCATCTCGGCGCTGAATGCCTTGACGCTGTCACCGGCCCTCTGTGCCATCTTCCTGAAACCCCACGATGCGGAGGGACATGAGAAGAAACTGTCGCGTGTGGACCGTTTCCATCAGTCGTTCAACGTGGCTTTCGATACAACCATCGGTAAGTATAAGAATGTGCTTGAGAAACTGGTACGCAGACCATTGGCTATCATCGCTGCGGTGCTGATTGGTATCGTGGTATTGGGTGTCACGATGTTCACCACGAAGACCGGTCTGGTGCCCGATGAGGATACGGGTACGCTCTTCTGTACCATTACCATGCCGCCTGCTACCTCAAAGGCTCGTACCAAAGAGGTCGTGCTCCAGGTGGACTCTATCCTTTCTCAGATACCTGCTATCAAGAACCGTGAGCAGATCCTGGGTTATAACTTCATTGCCGGTTCTGGTTCCGACCAGGGTACATTCATTA
The DNA here is from genome assembly GCA_902799765.1 of uncultured Prevotellaceae bacterium. Taxonomy (GTDB): domain Bacteria; phylum Bacteroidota; class Bacteroidia; order Bacteroidales; family Bacteroidaceae; genus Prevotella. Next base: position 16,533 of record CADCBZ010000023.1, on the reverse strand, counting down.
TCAAACTGAAGGACTTCGGTGAGCGTCAGAAAGGTCTCTGGTGGAAGATCAGTGGTTTGTGGGAAGGCGACGGTATCTACCGTTTCTTCCTCAATCCTTACGATGCCACGGGTGTCATTGCCCAGATCTTCATCAAGACGGCTCATATCAAGGATGCCCAGGTGCTGGCCTTCTCGCCCCCAATGATTCCCGGCTTCTCTGCCAACAGTGGTATCTCACTCGTGATGCAGGACCGTACGGGTGGCGACTTGAACAGATTCTTCGGTATCGTGAAGGAGTTCCTGGCTGAACTCAACAAGCGCCCCGAGTTCCAGACGGCCCAGACCTCTTATAACCCGAATTACCCGCAGTATATGGTACATGTGGATGTGGCGAAGTGTAAGCAGGCAGGTATTTCACCTACAGCCGTGCTCACCACCTTGCAGGGTTACTATGGCGGACTCTACGGATCTAACTTCAACTCGTTTGGTAAGCTCTATAAGGTGATGATTCAGGGAACACCTGATAGTCGTATGACCCCCGAGTCGCTGAATAGTATATATGTACGCACACCTGCGGGCATGTCGCCTGTGAAGGAGTTCTGTAACATGGAGCGTGTGTATGGCCCTCTGAACATCAACCGCTTCAACCTGTTCACCTCTATCAATGTGACGGGTACGGTGGCTGATGGCTATTCTACGGGTCAGGCACTGCAGGCTATCCGTGAGGTTGGCGAGCAGGTTCTGCCTGCTGGATATACCTACGACTTCTCCGGTCTGACGCGTGAGGAGGCGAAGGCCACGAACTCTACGGCCATCATCTTCCTGCTCTGTTTCATCTTCATCTACCTGATCCTGTCGGCACAGTATGAGTCTTATATCCTGCCGCTGTCGGTAGTACTCTCCGTGCCCTTCGGTCTGGCAGGCTGCTTCCTGTTTACGAATCTCTTCGGCCATGCCAACGATATCTACATGCAGATCTCGCTGATCATGCTGATCGGTCTGTTGGCTAAGAACGCCATCCTGATCGTACAGTTCGCCCTCGAGCGCCGTCAGACGGGTATGGCCATCTCCTGGTCTGCCGTCTTGGGAGCCGCAGCCCGTCTGCGTCCTATCCTGATGACCTCACTGGCGATGGTCATCGGTCTGTTGCCGATGATGTTTGCCTCGGGTGTAGGTAAGAATGGTAACCAGACGCTGGGTGCTGCTGCCGTGGGCGGTATGCTCATCGGTACAATCCTGCAGATATTTGTCGTTCCTACGCTGTTCGTCATCTTCCAGTCACTCCAGGAGAAGTTCAGTCCGCTGAAGTTCGAGGATGAGGAGAATGCCGAGGTGGCTGCCGAGTTGGCACAGTATGCACATGCAAAACCTGTTGATTATGAATTGGAGAAGTAATATGAAGAAGATAATGATCATGATGTCCGCAGCCCTGCTGTTGTCGAGTTGCGGACTCTATAACAAATACGAGCGGCCGACGGTGGACTCCGAAGGTATCATCCGTGATCCGCTTTCACCCGCCGATACGCTGGCAGTAGCGCCTCAGGACACAGCCTCCTTCGGTAACATGCCTTGGCGCAGCGTCTTCACCGACCCGCAGCTGCAGCAACTCATTGAGCAGGGTCTGGAGCGTAATGCCAACCTGCAGAACGCCGCCTTGACTGTCAAGATGTACGAGAGCATCCTGACAGCAGCCAAGCTGGCCTTCCTGCCAGCCATTCAGATTGGTGGATCATCGCCGATGGGAACGATCGCCACGATGCATACCAGTCCGTCGGTGGAGACGAAGAGTTATTCTATTCCCATCTCTGCCTCTTGGACCATCGACCTCTTCGGCAACATCCTGTCGCAGAAGCGTTCCACCCAGATGAAACTCTTGGGCTATAAGGACTACCAGATGGCTGTCCGTGCCCAGGTCATCAGTGGCATTGCCAACAGTTACTATACCCTGCTGATGCTCGACGAGCAGGTTCGCATCGTGAAGGAGATGTCGAAGATGGCGAAAGAGACGTGGAATATCACCCAACAGCAGTTCAACCTGGGTCGTGTCCGTGCCAACGCCGTCCACAGTGCTGAGGCTGCCTATCTCTCCACCCAGACACAGATCAACGACTTCGAGCGTCAGATCCGTTCCACTGAGAACGCCCTCTCTCTGCTCATCGGACAGGCTGGACAGCAGATCCCCCGTTCTACGCTGGCCGAGCAGTCTCTGCCCAGCGAGTTTGCCGTAGGTGTGGGTGTGGCATTGCTGCAGAACCGTCCCGACGTGCATAACGCCGAGATGAATCTCGCCTCCTGTTTCCACGATGTGCAGACCGCCCGCTCTCAGTTCTATCCGAACATCACGATCGGTGCCTCTGCCGCTTTCACCAACAATAACGGTGTCCTGAATCCCGGCAAGTGGCTCACCTCTGTGTTCGGCTCGCTCATGCAACCCATCTTCCAGCGCGGTGCCCTGATTGTCAACCTGAAGGTCAGCAAGTTGCAGTATGAACAGGCCTTCAATACCTGGCAGAACACCATCTTCAAAGCCGGCAATGAGGTGTCAAATGCCCTGGTTAACTATAACCAGTACGATGCCAACTCGAAGATTGAGGCCCAGCGTGTCGAAGCCCTGTCAAAGGCTGTCGATGCCACCATTGCCCTCTACCATTCCAGTGGTACGACTTATCTGGAGGTGTTGACTGCCCAGACACAACTCCTCTCGGCTCAACTCTCTCTGGCAACCGACGACTTCAATAAGATGCAGTCTGTCGTATCACTCTATACAGCCCTCGGCGGCGGTGGAAAGTAATTGATAATTTTAATTGATAATTGATAAATATGGCAAGCGAAATATCCCCTAAAGCCGAGATAAGCCCAAAGGCTAAGATCGGCAACAACTGTAAGATATTCCCCTTCGCTTATATCGAGGACGACGTGGAGATCGGTGACAACTGCATCATCTTCCCCTTCGTCTCGATTTGCGACGGTTCACGTATCGGTAACAACAACAAGATCCACCAGGGCGCGGTGATTGCCGCCCTGCCGCAGGACTTCAACTACCGTGGTGCCAAGTCATACGCGAAGATCGGTAATAATAATGTGATCCGTGAGAATGTGGTCATCAACCGCGGTACTAACAAGGATGGTTGCACCGTCATCGGAAACGATAACTTCCTGCTCGAAGGTACCCATATCAGCCATGATACCGTTGTGGGCGACCACTGCGTGTTTGGCTATGGCACTAAGATTGCCGGCGACTGTGAGATTGGCAATGGTGTCATCTTCTCTTCGGGTGCCATCCAGAATGCCAACACCCGTGCCGGCCGTCTCTCCCTGATTCAGGCAGGTTGTGCCTTCTCTCACGATGTGCCCCCGTTTGTCATTGCCGGTGGTAACCCGATGACCTATGGTGGTCCTAACATCACGATGATGACTATTGCTGGCATCGACGAGAAGGTGCAGAAGCATATCGCCAATGCCTACCGTCTGCTCTTCCATGGAAAGACCAGCGTGTTTGATGTGATCAATCAGATCAAGGATCAGGTGCCCGACGGCCCTGAAATCCAGACCATCATCGACTTCCTTGGCCATTCGAAACGAGGCATCATGTGTAAGTAATCATCAATCCCCGCTGGAAGGCGGGGATTTTTGATTCTATTATATGACAGGTTAGATTATAAATTCAGTGTATTTGAAAAGCAAATTCACTGAATTTGGTCGGTAAATTCACTGAATTTGGTAAGTAAATACACTGAATTTACTTTTTAACTCCTAATTAGATAGAAAATTAATAACTGGCGGAGCAGGGAATGCCGGCGGCAATAACGCGGTCGCGTATCTGGTCGAGTTGCTCGTGGGTGGCTTTGAGCAGGCCTTGAGTGGGCGTCTCACGGTCGATGGTGTAGATCATCACCTGTTGTGGGGCGATGGCTTTCACGGCTTCGAGCCAGGGATTGACATATTCGTCGCCTGTGTTATCAACGGATTCGCCCTTGCATTCACCGCGCATGAACATGGTTTGGATGATCACGTGGCCATGGAAGGCCTTGAGGCGGTCGATGATCAGATTGACATCGTAGGTGCCGTTCGGATGATCTACCTTATTAATATAGGTGGGATCGACAGTGTCGAGTTTCAGGATGTTGTTATCCACCTGCATGAGGGCATCATGTACCTTCTGACGGTGGATCATCGTGGAATTGCTGAGTACGGAGACCTTAGCCTTCGGACAGTACTGGTTGCGCAGACGGATGGTGTCGGCGATGATCTCGGCGAAGTGGGGATGACAGGTAGGTTCGCCGTTGCCTGCAAAAGTGAGGACATCGGGCAGCTGACCGTCGGCCACCATCTGCTGGAGTTTGGCTTCCAGTTTCAGCGCCACTTCCTCACGGGCGGGGAGGGGGAGCGAAGGACGATGGTCTTCATTGAAACCACACTCGCAATAGATGCAGTCGAAAGAACAGACCTTGCCGTCGGCTGGCAGCAGGTTGATGCCCAAAGAGATGCCGAGACGGCGGCTGTGGACGGGGCCGAAGATCGGCGATGGATAGATAATTGTACTCATAACGGGCGCAAAATTACATTTTTTTTTGGAGTTGACAAAATAAATGTGTACCTTTGCACCCGAATTCGAAAAATTTACGTACGTAAGATTCATGAAAAGACGTAGAAACAATGCTGGCAACCGTCGTGGTGTGCAGATGGTAACCTTGTGTATTAGCACAACGATGGTGCTGGTGCTCTTAGGGATGGTCGTGTTCTCCGTACTGACGTCGCATAACCTCTCGCAATGGGTGAAAGAGAACCTGACGGTGACGGTGATGCTGAAGGACGAGGTGTCGGTGAACGAGGCTAAATTACTATGTAGGGATCTGTACCACCGTCCGTATTCCAGGAACATCGACTACATCAGCCGTGAACAGGCGCTGAAGGAGCAGTCGGAGGCCATGGGCTCCGATCCTTCAGAGTTTTTAGGCATGAACCCCTTCTCGGCCACGCTGGAACTACAGATGAAGTCGGATTATGCGAATCGCGACTCGTTGAAATGGATTGCGGCTGAGCTGAAGAAGAATCCGAAGGTGGCCGACGTGGCCTATCAGGTGGATCTGATGGACAGCGTGAACCGTAACCTGACGAAGATGAACCTGTTGCTCTTGGTGATAGCGGGCCTGTTGACGTTCGTGTCGTTCGCGCTGATCAGCAACTTCGTGCGGCTGAGTGTGTATTCCCGCCGTTTCCTGATCCACACGATGAAGCTGGTGGGTGCCTCATGGGGATTCATCCGCAGGCCCTTTATGAAACAGGGTCTGGTGGTAGGTATCATCGCGGCAGTGTTTGCCATTATGGTGTTAGGTGCCAGTGTGTATGCGCTCTACTATTACGAGCCTAACCTGATGTTGGTCATTACCTGGCGCGAACTGGTGATTACGGCTGTGGCAGTGCTGCTGTTCGGTATCATCATCACGAGTGTGAGTGCGTATATTTCAGTAAATAAGTTCCTGCGTATGACGCCAGGTGAATTATATAAAATCTAGTTATGGATAAGAAAGATTTTGCATTTGATAAGGTGAACTACCTGCTGCTGGCAGTGGGAATGATCATTGTCGTCATCGGTTTCCTGCTGATGACAGGTCCGGCATCGACGGATACGGCCTTTGAGCCTGATATCTTCAGTGCCCGTCGCATCAAACTGGCACCGGTGGTATGTCTGTTCGGCTTTGTGTCGATGGCTTATGCAGTCATAAGGAAACCCAAGAACTAAATTGTAGATCAGATGGATTGGATTGAAACAGTTATTATAGCGATCATAGAGGGACTAACGGAATTCCTGCCTGTTTCCTCGACAGGACATATGATTATTGCGCAGAACCTATTAGGCGTACCTCAGGGTGATCCTTTTGTGCATGCATTCACCTTTATCATTCAGTTTGGTGCTATCCTCTCGGTGGTGTGCCTCTACTGGAATCGCTTCTTCCGGTATGATCATACGCCTGCTCCAGAAGGCAGTTCCCTTTGGCAGCGGCTCAAGCATAAGTTCAATTTCTACTGGCTGCTCTTTGTGGGTCTACTGCCTGCAATGGTTATTGGACTGCTGGCCAAGAAATCAGGCTTGCTTGACTGGTTGCTTGACAGCGTAGAGGTGGTGGCTATCATGTTGGTTGTGGGAGGCGTGTTCATGCTCTTCTGTGATAAGCTGTTCAATAAGGGTAGCGAGAAAAATCAGGTAGATGAGCGTCGTGCTTTCAGGATTGGTCTCTACCAGTGTATCTCCGTGATCCCCGGCGTTTCGCGCTCGATGGCCACCATCGTGGGCGGTATGACACAGGGACTGACCCGTAGGCGTGCTGCCAAGTTTTCGTTCTTCCTAGCTGTGCCGACGATGGCTGGCGCTACGTTGCTCGATCTGCTTGACCTAATGAAGGAAGATACGGCTTGGGCTACTAGTCATAATATCACGATGCTGCTGTTAGGTTGTGCCATCGCCTTTGTCGTGGCTTTGTTAGCTATGAAGTGGTTCGTTAACTATCTTACCAAATACGGCTTCAAGGCTTTTGGTATCTATCGCATCATTGTAGGTAGTATTATCATTATATTGTTGCTGACGGGTCATTCACTCGCCATGGTTGACTAATGGATTTCCAGGAAGGCGCATATATTTATATCAACAAACCCTACCGGATGTCTAGTTTCGGTGCATTGGCGCATATCCGCTATGTGGTTTCGAAGCGACTGAAGGTGAAGCGTGTGAAGATGGGGCATGCTGGTACGCTGGATCCTTTGGCGACGGGCGTGCTGATACTTTGTACGGGTAAGGCCACCAAGCAGATTGGGCGGTTGCAGCAGCACACCAAGGAATATACGGCGACGTTGCAGTTAGGGGCTACCACCCCGAGCTACGATCTGGAGCACGCGGTGGATCAGACCTATCCGACGGCCCATATCACACGGGAATTGATTGAACAGGTGCTGACGCAGTTTACAGGTGACATCATGCAGCGCCCGCCGCTGTTCTCTGCCTGTAAGGTGGGAGGTGACAGGGCCTATGAGCTGGCTCGTCAAGGGAGCGATCACCAGTTGGCTGCCAAGCCCGTGCGCATCGACGAGATCGAACTGATCGACTTCGACCCGGAGCAGATGCAGTTGCGCATCCGCGTGGTCTGTGGCAAGGGTACCTATATCCGCTCGCTGGCCCGTGACATCGGTGAGGCCTTGGGCAGTGGCGCCCATCTGACGGCCCTCTGTCGGACGCGTGTGGGCGATGTGAGGATTGAGGACTGTCTGACTTTCGACGAGTTCCCAGCATGGCTGGAAGAAACATTAAACATTAAAGATTAAATTTCAGAGATTAAAGATAAAAATAATATATGAAATTATCACAGTTTAAGTTTAAGCTCCCGGAGGAGCAGGTGGCACTTGAACCGAGTTATCATCGTGACGAGTGCCGACTGATGGTGGTACACCGTAAGAGTGGGAAAATCGAAATGACCAAGAAAGACGATGAGGGTAACGACCTGACCGATGAGGAAGGCAATCCCGTCTATCTTGAGTTCAGGAACATTCTGGACTATTTCGATGAGGATGATACGTTTATCTTCAACGATACGAAGGTGTTCCCGGCTCGTCTTTACGGAACGAAGGAGAAGACTGATGCCAAGATCGAGGTGTTCCTGTTGCGTGAGCTGAACCCCGACCTGCGTCTGTGGGATGTGCTGGTGGAACCCGCCCGTAAGATCCGTATTGGCAATAAGCTTTTCTTTGAGGATGACGGCCCGATGGTGGCTGAGGTCATCGACAACACGACTAGTCGTGGACGTACGCTGCGATTCCTCTATGATTGTCCGCATGATGAGTTCAAACGGGAGCTCTTTGGCTTAGGCGAAGCACCACTGCCCCGTTATATTGTGGATAAGCGAGAGGCTACGGAAGAGGACATGGACCGTTTCCAAACCATCTATGCCAAGAACGAGGGCGCTGTGACGGCACCTGCCAGTGGTCTGCACTTCAGTCGTGAACTGTTGAAGCGCATGGAGATCCGTGGCATCAATTTCTCCTATATCACTCTGCACTGCGGATTAGGTTGCTTCGATCCCATCGAGGTGGAGGACCTGACGAAACATAAGATGTCGTCGGAACAGATGTTCGTGAGCAAGGAAGCCTGTGAGATCGTGAACAAGACGAAGATGGAGGGGCATCGCGTGTGCGCTGTCGGTGTGAGCACCGCCCGTGCCACGGAGTCGGCTGTCGGCACCGATGGCTACCTGAAGGAATTCGAGGGTTGGACCAACAAGTTTATCTTCCCGCCCTATGAGTTCGGTTTGTCGAACGCCTTAGTTGCCAACTTCTATCATCCTGAGTCAACGATGATGATGATCCAGTGTGCATTCGGTGGCTATGACCTTGTGTATGAAGGCTATAAGAAGGCGCTGAAGAACGGCTATAAGTTTGGTTGCTACGGTGATGCCATGCTGATATTGGATGACTAAGCATCAAGTATATTTGGGACTGGGGAGTAACCTCGGCAATCGCGAGGCGGTGCTCCTGCAGGCCATCAAATTGATCGATGAGCGGGTGGGGCAGGTGCTCCGCCGCTCTTCGTTTATCGAGACAGAGCCCTGGGGCTTTGAGTCCGATAACAAATTCCTCAATGCGGCTGTCTGTTGCGAGACAGAACTGTCTCCGCGTCAGGTGTTGCAGACGACGCAGCAGATAGAACGGGACTTAGGCAAGCGCAAATGCCATGCCACGAAGCGTCAGAAAACAATCAACTATCAGGACCGTCCTATCGATATTGATATCTTACTTTATGACGACCTGATAGTTGATGAACCTGATCTGAAGATCCCTCATCCGCTGATGCATCAGCGTGAGTTTGTGATGAGGCCCCTGAACGAGATCAGAGAACCCCAATCACTTTAGAATTTATAGTCTATACCTACGCCGATCACGTGGTTCGTGCGGCTGTAGATCTCTGTGCCGGTATAGGGTGTACCCTGATAGTTTGCCTGCGTCTTGTTATAGTCGCTGTAGAGTGAGCAGAAATAGCTCACGTTCAGACGGGCTTTCTCGTTGATGTTCCAGGCACCACCTAAGCCAAGTGACCAGCTGTCGCAGGCGAAAGAGGTGTTCTGCTGGTACTCGTCGGAGAGACCGTAGTCTGTACGTTGTCCACCGCAGCTGACGGTGAACTTCTTGTTGATGTCGTACTCGACACCAGCGAGGAACTCATGGGTGCCATGCGTTAGGGTCTTCTGGCGGTCGTTAGCCATCTTCGCATGCTTGTCGTCATAGAAGTGGTATTCGAGTGCGGCACGAAGCTGCGGTGTGAAGTTGTAGCCGACGGCCACAGCCAGCAGTGAGGGCATGTCGTAGCGCGTTTCGGCACCGTCCTGATAAGCGGCTACCTTGTCGCCAAACATCTGAAGGGCGGCAGCCCCTTCGATATAGGGCACCTGAGCGGCAGTCTGTGGATCGGTGTTCTTGATGCGTGCAGAGAGTGTACGGGTGTCGTTCTCCGTGGCAATTTTGGTACGGAACTCATAGCGGGCACTAACGGTCAGTTTGGTGTCGTGGTAGTCGAAGCTGACAATAGGTGCGAAGCCCCAACCGCGCTGGATGCAGTCGAGCTGCAGGTCGATGAGATCAATGTTGTTGGGGACGGCCGTCATATTCGCATTTACGAATCCACGATTGTAACCATCGTAGTAGTTGGCTCTGATGCCGATGGCAGCAGAGAAGTGGTCGTTGATCTTGCGCGTGACATTAAACTGAGCACCGTAGATGTATTGCTTACCCTTCATGTTGGCACTGTAGTTGTATTGGTCGGGCATCATACCGGCTTGTGCCAACAGGGCACGGATGGGTACTTCGAACATGGGGATACCCTCGTCGTATGTCACGAATCCACCACTACCCACGATACCGATCATGGCGGAGAAAGCCCAATTCTGTTTTTTGTAAGCAGCAAAGAGAGCCGGCACGATGGGAGCAGAAGCTACACCATTGTACTTCTTGTCGAAATTTGAACCCAGGAAACCAGGGATACTGCATTCGATGTCGCGGTTCTGCCAGGGTTTCTGGAAGTTGAGTGAGAGTTGCCAGCCCTCATGTCCCCAGGCGAGACCTGCGGGATTGCTGTAGGCAGCGTCGATCTCCGTCGTGGCAGCACGTGCAAACATACGGTCGAAAGCAATGTGATAATTCGTGTTGGTCATCAGTCCACCTGCATGGACGGTGCTTGCAGTGGCGAGTGCCAGCATAGCAGAAAACAGTAATTTTCTCATCATGATTATATCTGTTCTAATGGTTTCAGGGTGCAAAGGTAGCAAAAAAACGTTAAGAACCGAAAAAAATGACGAGAAAATTACGTAAAAGGAACAAAATCGTTTACGCAGTCCGCTCATTAAACCGATCGAGGAGCCACTGTTTCTGCTCGGCGATGGTCATGTGGGAGTTGTCGAGTTCGATAGCATCATCGGCCTTGCGCAATGGACTCACCTCACGATGAGAGTCGATATAATCGCGCTCCTGCACGTTTTTCAGGATGTCATCGTAGTCGGCGGGCATACCCTTAGCTTTCAGTTCGTCGAAACGGCGCTGGGCACGCACCTCTGCGCTGGCGGTGACGAAGATCTTCAACTCTGCATCGGGGAAGACGGTCGTGCCGATGTCGCGGCCATCCATCACCACACCTTTGTCCTTGCCCATCTGTTGCTGCTGGGCTACCATCGCCGTTCGTACGAAGCCGACAGCAGCAATGGGGCTGACATGGTTGCTGACTTCTAAAGAGCGGATATCGTCTTCCACGCGTACATTATTTAAATATGTGTCGGGACGTCCTGTCTCAGGATTGAACTTGAAACTGATCTGGATATTGGACATCTCCTGTTCCAACTCCGCCGTCTTCACGCTGCCATCGGCATTGAAGAGATTGTGCTGAAGCGCGTAGAGGGTGACAGAGCGATACATCGCGCCCGTATCTACATAGATGTAGCCCACTTCGCGGGCCAGATCCTTCGCCATCGTGCTCTTTCCGCAAGAACTGTGGCCGTCGATTGCAATAGTTATTTTTTTCATAATGCGTAAGATAAATTAATCAAAATGGATGAGGCACTGACATGGTATTTGCCGTATGCCACATGAAGCTTGAAACGCTCCAACTGAAGACCTGTACCGGCAGAGAAGCCTGCACCGTGGGAGGAACTTCCTTCGCTGTCGTTAATCTTCATCTGATCTGCCCGGCGGAAGTTATAGCCCGCAGCGATATAGATGTTACGTCCTAACAGGACATCGGCTCCTAAGGCGAAATGATGGCCGAAACCTTCGCTCCAGTCGTTCAAACGACTGAGTGTGGCAGAGAGTCGGAAAGGGGAGTGCCCGATCCGTTTTGTGGCTCCAACCTGCAGGTCTAAGGGGATACGTTCGAAACGGTCGTCGTAGGCTTTGACCTGTCCGCCCAGATTACGTGCCACTGCTGAGAGACTGAGGTCGATATCCTCGTTGAAGTAGTTGAGACCAAGGTCCACGGCTACTGCCAAAGCGTTATAGCCTGAGATGTAGGACGTGATGAACTTGGCGGTGACACCACCGCTCAGCTCGTTCGTCAGGGCGTAGGCAAAGGTTCCACCTACGGCGATGTCTCGGGCGGAGAAAGTACCGAGTACCTCACCTTCGGGCGTGGTCTGCTTCATCTCGCCATAGTCCATATACTGTGCGGTGACGCCCCAGGTGCCTCTATCGCCAGCCCCTTTCATGAAAGCGGCACTGGCGGTCTTGGCCCCTTCCATGTAAGTCATGAAATTCAGATTGATGCTCTTGTCGCTGACACCATTGATCAGGGCAGGGTTATGGAAGATCAGGGAGGCATCGTCGTCGGTCAGTGTGATATTGTCACCGCCGACTGCTGCCACATGGGCGCTGATGGGCAGCCGGAGGAAATTGTAGGCTGTGGTGCTTTCCTGGGAGAAAGCCGTGAGGAGTGAGAAATGAATAGTGAAAAGTATCAGACACAGTCGTGAGGGCAGATGACCATAGGCTCTGCATTTGAATGACTCTTTATATGTTCCGCTTTTCATTCCTTTTTCCCTAAGTTGTGCGCAAAATTACGAAATAAATCTTAATTTCTTAACCTTTTCACTTTTCACTTTTCACTTTTCACTTCTTTTTTATATCTTTGCATCCGATTTAAGAATATAACGGCGGAATGCCGGATTTATTATGGAAGTCAAGAAAAGTCGTGGGGCAGATCTGGAGAACCTGCGGGTACAAGGGTTCCTGTTGGGATTGGTTGTTGTACTCGCTGCTTTGCTTGTGGCCTTGGAATGGAACAGTAACGACAGTGGTTGGGCTTTCTTTGAGACGGATGACGACTTGGAGACAGAGATGGAACTCTCTCCGCTGAAGCGCGATAAGGATGAAATTCCAATGATGCTCCCTCAGGAGCAGAAGGTGGAACAGCCGAAATCGGAGCAGCTGCGCCTGGTGGAGGATGATGTGGAACTGACCTTTGAACCAGAACCTGTAGAACGTCCGGAGGAGCAGAAAGAGCAGAAAGATGCCGATGAGGATAAGCCTGAGGTCGTGGATATGTATAACGAGCCTGTGGATTTCCGTGTGGTAGAAGACCTGCCGCAGTTTCCTGGAGGCGCCTCGGAGTTTATGAAATGGTTGACGAAGAACCTGAAGTATCCGGCTTCTGCCCAGAAGAAACAGGTGAAAGGAAGGGTGGTGGCACAGTTTATCGTGAATACCGATGGTAGTGTGAGCGATCTGGAGCTGACGGAACATCTGGAGGCCGCCTGTGACCGTGAGGTGTTGCGTGTATTGCGGATGATGCCCAATTGGCAGGCTGGTGTGATGAACGCCAAACCCTGTCGTACGAAAGTCTGCATACCCATTGTGTTTAATCTATAAATAATAAATATGTATCAAGCAGAAGAACTACTGAAGAAGGTAAATGAAGCGTTGGATGGTTTGGCTTATGACCGTCAGCCTTATTCCTTGTACGAGCCCATCAAGTATGTGCTCGCAATCGGCGGCAAGCGTGTGCGCCCGGTGTTAATGCTCCTGGCCTACAATCTCTACAAAGACGACCCAGAGCGGATTATCACTCAGGCCATCGGTTTGGAGACCTATCACAACTTTACGTTGTTGCATGACGATTTGATGGACAATGCCGATATGCGTCGTGGCCATGAGACCGTGCATAAGCGTTGGAATCCCAATCAGGCCATCCTTTCAGGTGATACGATGCTGCTTCAGGCATTTGAGCGTATTGAGGATTGTGAGGTAGATAAGGTGAAAGATGTATTTGCCACCTTCCTCATAACGACCTATGAGGTCGGTGAGGGTCAGCAGCTTGATGTAGAATACGAGACCCGTGATGACGTACGTGAGGAAGACTATATTGAAATGATTCGTCTGAAGACCAGTGTGTTGATTGCCTGTGCCGTTAAGATCGGCGCCATCTTAGCAGGGGCTTCTCAAAAGGATCAGGAGAATCTTTATAAGTTCGGAGAGCAGATCGGTCTGGCATTCCAGCTTCAGGACGACCTGTTGGATGTGTATGGAGATCCGAAGGTGTTCGGAAAGAATATTGGAGGCGATATCACCTCCAACAAGAAGACCTATATGCTCATCAAGGCGTTGAATCTGGCTAATGAAGCACAGCGGAAGGAACTCGAATATTGGATTGCTGCCAAAGATTTCGATCGTAACGAGAAAGTGAAGGCTGTCACGAAGCTCTACGATGAAATCGGCATCCGTGGGCTCTGTGAGCGTAAGATGGATGAGTGCTACACTCGTGCGCTGGAGTATCTGGCAAAGGTTAAGGTGTCAGAAGAGCGTAAGCAAGTGTTGAAAGCTTACGCTGCAGAGATGATGACCCGTCAGAGTTGATGAGATTCGTTGATACCCACTGCCATCTTGACGGCGAGGAGTTCAGAGATGATCTCGAAGCCGTTGTAGCCCGTGCCCGTGAGGCTGGTGTTGGCGCCATCGGTATTCCTGGTATCGACCTGGCTTCGTGTGACACCGTCATGGAGATGTGCAGCAGATATCCTGATTACTGTTATCCCATGCTGGGACTTCATCCTGAGGAAGTGAAAGCAGACTGGCAGACAGTTCTGGCACAAATCAAGCCAAGACTCAATGATCCCCAGGTGGTAGCCATCGGAGAGGTGGGACTGGATTTCTATTGGAGCCGTGAGTTTGAAGAGGCTCAGTTAGCTGCCTTTGAGGAACAGGTAAAATGGTCGGTTGATTGCCAACTTCCGCTGATGATTCACTGCAGGAAAGCGCAGCATGAGCTGGTGGCTATCCTGAAACGCTATCAGGATAATCTGCCAGGCGGCGTGTTCCATTGTTTTACGGGCAATGAGCAGGAGGCCAAAGAACTGCTTCAGTTTGAGCGTTTTATGCTTGGCATCGGGGGCGTGCTGACTTTCAAGAAATCGCATCTGCCCGAGGTCCTTCCTGCCTGTGTTCCTCTTAACAGGATCGTGCTAGAGACGGATGCACCCTATATGGCACCGGTTCCGATGCGTGGACAACGAAATGAACCTGCTTTTGTAGCACATGTGCTGACACGCTTGGCTGAAGCTTATGGGGTGGATGCGGAGATGGTGGCGAACCAGACGAACATGAACTGCGAAAAAATATTAAATATATGTGTGTAATCAGCGGAATATGGGGTAAAAACACTACCTTTGCATCCGCTTAATGTAATCGCTCAAGATAAGTCTAAGCAAGATACTGTGCTTGTTGCTGATACGACGGCAACGGCTGACTCTGTTGCTGTGAGCGATGAGATGCTGCTGACGGATGATCTGGATGCAGATGCAGAGGAGGAAGGTTTCCATAAGCAGCTGAAAACAAAGTTTATTGATGGTAATGTCGGCTTTATGTCGCTGGTAGCCCTGGCTTTAGTGTTAGGTCTGGCTTTCTGTATTGAACGCATCATCTATCTGACGCTGTCGGAGATCAAGGCGCCTAAGTTGATGGAGGATATCGAGCGTCGACTACAGGCTGATGATGTGGAAGGTGCCAAGACGCTTTGCCGTAACACTCGAGGCCCTGTGGCCAGTGTCTGCTATCAGGGATTGTTGCATATTCACCAGCCAATGGATGCCATTGAACGTAGTATCACGAACTTCGGTGGTCTGCAGGCTGCTAATCTTGAAAAAGGCTGCTCGTGGATCAAGTTGTTCATTGCGATGGCACCATCATTAGGATTCCTCGGTACCGTGATCGGTATGGTGATGGCGTTTGACCAGATTCAGCAGGCTGGTGATATCGGTCCTACGATTGTGGCTCAAGGTATGAAGGTAGCACTGATCACCACTATTTTCGGTATCGTAGTAGCCCTGATCCTGCAGTTGTTCTATAGCTATATCCTCTCTAAGATCGAGCGTCTTACAGCACAGATGGAGGAGTCGGCAATCTCATTGCTGGATATGATTACAGTCTATAAAAACAAGAAAGCATGAATATTGTATCGCCCTTTTTCGCAGATCTGATGTTGGGGCTGATGTACCTGATGCTGGTTGTCGCACTGGCTGTGACAGCCTGGTCGGTATGGCATACGCTCCGTAGCAGACGAAAAGGCGATGATATTGTCAACGGCGTACCAGCCGGACGTATCGGCTGGTGTGTGGCCATTGGATTGATTGTGTGCCTGGTGGTCACCTTCCTCTTAGGTTCTTCGAAGCCTGTCATGACGAATGGTGTGCGCTTTGCCGACACCTTCTGGCTGAAGACGACAGATATGTTTATCTATTCCTCAATCCTCTTGATCATCGGATGTTTCGTAAGCGCTATCATCAGCAGATTCCGGAGCTGAATACCACCTCAACGGCAGACATCTCGTTTATGCTGTTGATCTTCTTCCTCGTGACCTCGTCGATGGACACGGAGAAAGGACTGTTGCGCCAGATGGCTCCGCCCCCTCAGCAAGAGGAACAGCTGACGGACATCAATAAGGACCATGTATTACAAGTGGAACTTGACGCCAAGGACCAGTTGACCTGTAATGGCAAGGTGGTGACGCTGAAACAACTTGGTGAGGAAGTGCAGTCTTTGGCCTCTGTCAATCGTGAAGGACACGTTGTGGCAGTGAAAGCAGACCGTCAGACCAGTTATGAGGCTTATTTCCAGATGCAGAATGTCATCGTAGGGGCTTATGCTGCCTTGCGTGAGAATTATGCCCAGCGGCATTTCGGCAAACACTATATGGCTTGTAATAATGAGGAACGTACGGTGATCAACGAGTATTATCCCCAGCGTATCAGTGAGGATCTGAAAGGAGGTGGGCAATGAGACCGATGCAGAGTATGTTCCCAAGGAAACGTCATCAGGTACCTTCCCTGAATGTGGCCTCCATGCCTGACCTGATCTTCACCGTGCTTTTCTTCTTTATGATCGTTACCCATATGCGTAGCGACGAAGTGAAGGTGAAACTCCAGGTGCCACAAGGTAAAGATGTTCAGAAACTGGCCAACAAGGCATCGGTGGTGAATATCTATATCGGACAGTTTAAAGGGGAATGGGCTGTGCAGTTGAATGGTGACCTGGTCTC
>CADCBZ010000022.1 GCA_902799765.1 uncultured Prevotellaceae bacterium | reverse complement strand
ATCTATGATTCGTTCGTAATACATTTGCGCTATGAGTTTTCACGCTGCAAAGATACAAAAAAGAAATAATCCAAACAAATAATTTGATAAGAATTAAAATAATCCAAATAAATAATTCGGTCATAATCGAAAAAATCCAAAGAAATATGACCTAGACTATCGGACACATTACAATTCTTCGCAATGTTTTTGGAGGCTTGTGTGAGCCTTGAGCACTTCCAGTGAGGGCAGGGTAAGGTCGGCAATCTTATTCTTTATTTCAGTCGTGACGACGGTTCTCACGAACGATTCAATCTCCGGCGTGTCCTCACGCACGTGTGTCGATTGCCAATAGCCGCCGTTGCAGTACATGAAGAAGTCGTCGCCAGGCCTCACCTTCGGGTCCATGTCGTCGGCGCTGATGGTCCATGGCTTGTCATCCGTCACCACCACAGGATTGTCATCGCTGCACGAGGTCAGTACCATGGTGCCGCTTATGATTATGACGGCAGCAAATATCATCAAATGCTTCATGCTCTGTTTCTTATTCATCATGCTCAACAGGAACTGATGCAGGTCTTTTCTCAATTGCTCTTCAAAATTCTCCATATTCATTATAGCATCCTTTGTTATCATCTTGTTACTTTGTCATAACCAATCGGACGGAATTGCTTCTGCTTATCACTGTACACGAATCCGTGCCCGAACAGGTAATAAATTTCTTTGCAAAGGTAGTCATTTTTACTTTATTATTCGTATCTTTGTGCCCAAGTTTACAATACTTTAAGAAGAATGATAGAAATAGGTCTTAAACATACGAGTGAATCGAATCGTGACAAGAATCAACATTTGTTAATTATGAGCGCAAAATGACGAAAATAATCCTGAAAATCACTATCTTTGCCGTTGTATAAGATA
The DNA here is from genome assembly GCA_902799765.1 of uncultured Prevotellaceae bacterium. Taxonomy (GTDB): domain Bacteria; phylum Bacteroidota; class Bacteroidia; order Bacteroidales; family Bacteroidaceae; genus Prevotella. Next base: position 32,527 of record CADCBZ010000022.1, on the reverse strand, counting down.
TGAAACGGAAATTGTTTTGCGAGCTATCTCCCTTCACCTATCGGCTTTCGATGGAAAAGGAAATCCTCAAGCGGCATGTTCAGGACTTGTTGCACAAAACCCAGTTTGCCGTTGAGCGCACTGAAGCATCATTCCCCGTGTTGGTCTATCGCCACAACTCGCTCATCCGTCGCAGATTGGGCAATGTGAATATGCAGTTACAGGAGAACAAGGCAACGAATCTGGCCTTGGCAGTAAAGCACATCAACGGGCTGGTGATTCGTCCTGGCGAGACATTCTCCGTTTGGAAGCTCATCGGGCGCACTACTAAAAGAAAAGGTTACAAGGAGGGCCTGACCATCGCCAAGGGCCAACCCTCGCAGGGCATCGGTGGTGGCCTATGCCAGCTGTCAAACCTGATCCACTGGCTCGTGCTGCACAGCGAACTGACCATCACGGAGCACCATCACCACGACGGACTCGATCTCTTTCCTGACTTCGGGCGCCAGATTCCCTTCGGTACTGGCACCAGCATCTCATACAACTACATTGACTATCGGTTCCGTAACGACACTCAGAACACCTATCAGCTCCGACTTTGGACAACCGAAGAATATCTCTGCGGCGAGTTGCGGGCGACGGAACAGCAGCCTCACACCTTCCACATTCATGCTGAAAACGAATTCTTCTCGCGAGAGAAAGGGGTGGTCTATCGTAATGGCGAGGTCTATCGCGACATCATCGACCGCGTATCCGGCCAATGTCTGGAAAGCCAGCTCATCCGCACCAACCATGCCCGCGTGATGTACGATTGTCCGCCGTCGATGAATATCCGAGAGAATACATAGAATAGTGAAAATTTCCCAAAGCGCATTGCGTTTTGGGATTTTTTATTTATCTTTGCACCAAGAAAAATGATTTGTGGTATGAAACAGAGGATTCTTTTAGTAGCAGTCTTGTTATGGACGGTCGTGAATGGTTTTGCTCAGATTGGGCAGGCTGGACAGAAAGTGGTAACTGGTTCACAGTGGAACATCGGTTGGGGACAGTTTGAGGCTTATGCGACCCCAGCCAAGATCCAAATGACATCGGTGCATGAGGGGGAGACGCTGGCTTTCGAGCTGAAACCGAATGGCACGAATCAGTATTCCTATGCTGCTGCACCGGAGTCAGTGGGCGAGAATCCGCAGATCGTGCCCCAGGGGGCAAAGGTGGTGGTGAAGAACCAGGAGGGCCTGAAGGTGGTGATCTTCTACGATGAGAAGGACAGGATAGAGAATGCCATGTTTTGGACTTTTGACTCGCCGCTACATAATTCCAAGTGGTTTGTGATTCCTGAGTGTTGCGGGAAGTATGCGATTGGTCCGGCTCCAAAAGCGGGTGAACCTGACAATCGGGAGCGCGTGACGATCGGACAGTTGGATATTTCTTTCAGAGGGGTTCGCGTGGATTACGAGGTGGAGAGCCTGAATGACCAGGCGCTGAATATCATCACCATCGCCCCGGGCTCTGACCTGAGCGGCACTTGGTATGCGACACCGACGGCATCAGGGCTGAACCTCTATGAGTGTCAGAAGGATCAATATGGACAGTTCACGAAGGTGGGGCGTACCATGACACTCTATCATGCTGATCCGGAGCAAGGCCGTTGGTACTTCGCGTCGATGGCGATACTGAACCGTTGTACCTTGGGGCATTATCGGAAGTCGTCGCTCAGGCTGATGCGAAATGAGATCCTGGCCAGTCATGGCTACAAGTTTACGACGAAGGACCTGGTGGACTATTTCACGAGTCAGCCCTGGTATCATCCTGCCGAGTCGAACGACCATGTACAGCTGTCGTTCTACGAGCAGATGACGGTGGCACTCATTCAGGCTGAGGAGCGTAAGCCTGACAGTGAACGCTCTCCAATCGAGGAGGATCCGTTATGGTAAACTGGCGTGAGCTGTTTTGTAACGAGCAGTTTATCCTGACGGCGATAGTGCTGAACACTATTGTCATGTTTCTGGGAGGATTCTGGCCTGGCAACTTGTGGTTTGAGTTGTCGGACGCGCTCTTTACCTTCATTTTCCTCATAGAAGCATTGATCAAGATTGCCCAGCATGGCTGGAAGGATTATTGGAGTCTGGGGTGGAACAGGTTCGACCTCATCATTCTGATCATTGCATTGCCTTCTTTGGCAGGGTTGTTTGTGGATGATGCGATGATGACTAATTCGGTGCTTGCCCTAAGAGCGATGCGGCTGTTTAAGTCGTTCAGGATGGTGCAATATATTCCTAACATCGAGAAACTCCTGAAGGGCTTGAAACTGGCTTTTAGGGCTTCGTTGCTGGTCATCATGGCTTTTATCGTGTTCCTGATCGTGTTCTCCATCTTGACTTCTACGATTTTCGGTAAGATTGCGCCTGAATTCTTCGGCAATCCCGGCATCAGTATCTACAGCATTTTCCGATTGTTCTCGATTGAGGGCTGGTATGAGCTGCCTGATGCGATCGTGGCCCATTCCAGCAGTTCCTGGGGCATCTTCGCCCGTTGTTATTTCTCGATACTGATGTTCTTCGGTGGTATCATCGGTATCTCGTTGGTTAATTCCATCTTTGTGGATTCCATGACGGAGGATAATAACGACGAGGTGCTGGAGAAACTGAAGCAGATCGAGGATAAGCTCGACCAGCTGCATCAGGAATCAGCTAAATCTTGACACTTGAGATATCGACGAGGCCATTGACGATGGCGTAGATGGTGAGACCTGCCGGGGAGTGGATCTGCAGCTTGCGGGCGATGTTACGACGGTGGGTGATGACGGTGTTTACGGAGATGCAGAGGTGGTCGGCGATCTCCTTGTTGGCCATACCTTGTACCAATGAGATAATCACATCTTTCTCACGGTCGGACAAGGCATCGGGATTCTGCCCTGTGGAGGCCTTGAACACCATATCGGTAATGTTTCGCGTGACACCCATCTGCTTGGTCTGCTGCTCCAGATGGCGGATGGCGGGTACGAAGATATTGTCTTCCACCATGGCGTGCTGACGGAGCCATACCTCATTCTCATAGATGTCGTGGAGGGTGGCGGTGAGCTGGTTGTTGTGCAGGCCGTCCTGTGGCAGGTATTTGATGATGAGCAGCTTCAGCTCGCGCAGTTTCTTGTCGGTAGAGCTGTGATGCTTCGAGAAGGTATCGACATTATAGTCGTTGGCGGGATGGCCGTCGATCAGCGATTGCACATAGGGGAAGAGCGTCTTCTGCTCATATTTCATGTGGCGGCGTATCTCGTGGGCATATTCGTCGTAGAAGCGGAGGATGAGTTTGGCGAGGGATTCGCTTTCATCGAGCGACTCCTGCAGCTCGCGACGGATATAGGGCAGCTGGAAATCGAGGAAGTAGGCATGACTGGCCTCCAGATAGTGGAGCAGGGTGGGGACGGACAGTTGTTCGTCGGCCTCGAATTCGCCATAGCCGTTGATGTTATAGTTGACCACTGCCAGGAAGGTATAGGTATCTACATCGTTATCCTTACACGTTTCCATGACCGTCTTGTCGCCAAAGCCCAGACTGATGCCGAAGCTGCCCAGCATCTGCAGCAGGTCGTAGTTATCGCGAATCAGCGAGATCATCTTGTCATCCGCCTCATACATCTTCTGATTTTTCATCTTCGTTTTACCTATTAATGATTACCGGGTGCAAAGGTAGGCATATTTTCCGACATGCACAATAATCAGAATTAGGTATTTTTTGACCCCTCCATGGGCGGAATACCCCGATTTTGGGCGATTTCACTATTTTTAGGTATTGGTGAATCGTATATTTAGCCGTACTTTTGCAGGCGTTTTAATGATATGATTAGGTTAAAAGTATGATGAAAAGACTATTTTTATTGCTTGTAATCAGTTTGATGACAAATGCCATGAAGGCTGCAGAGCCCGACACGATTGGTTACAACAAGTTCCGCTTTGGCGGTTATGGTGAGATGGTTGCTAACTTCAAGGATTATGGTATCAACCGCTTCTATGGTCACAAAGAGGGTAACGCCAAGCAGAACCACAACACGATTTCCATTCCCCGTTTCGTACTGGCTTTCGACTACAAGTTCACGCCGAAGTGGATCCTCGGTGCTGAGATTGAGTTTGAATATGGAGGTACGGGTACCTCTTATGAATTAGAGAATACCGAGAACGGCGAATATGAGACGGAGGTAGAGAAAGGTGGTGAGGTAGCCCTGGAGCAGTTGCACATCACGCGGATGATCATCCCTGAGTTTAATGTGCGAGTGGGTCATCTCATCGTACCTGTAGGTCTGACGAATGAGCATCATGAGCCTATCAACTTCTTCGGCTCTTCCCGTCCGGAAGGCGAAATGACCATCATCCCCTGTACCTGGCATGAGACGGGTATTGAGTTTCTGGGTAAGTTTGGTAAGGGCTACGCCACTTTCGATTATGAGGCGATGATCGTGACGGGATTGAATGCCAACGGCTTCGACCGTAACAACTGGGTGAGAAAGGGTAAGCAGGGTATCTTTGAGGGGGATAACTTCACCTGTCCTGCCTATGTGGCCCGTCTGAACTATACGGGTGTGCCTGGTCTCAGACTGGGTGGCTCGATCTATTACTGTCCGAACACCGGAGCCAATTCCGACAAGCTGGTTACATACGACGAGATCGGCAAGATTCCTGTGACCATCTGGTCGCTCGATGCCCAGTATGTTGACAGATACGTCACAGCCCGCTTCAATTATCTCTCTGGCAATATCGCCCATGCAGACCAGTTGGGTGCCAAGAACGGCAAGCTCTCCAACAAGTCGGGCTACAGCCGACTGACGCCGATTGCGAAGCGTGCGGTATCATATAACGCAGAAGTGGGCGTGAACCTGAAAAGTATTTTCCGTGGGGGTAAGGGCTTCCCTGTGATCTATCCCTTTGCGCAGTATGAATACTACAATCCTCAGGAGAAGGGTGAGGGTATGGACGTGATGGATGCCCGTTGCCAGGTGAGCAAGTGGAACTTCGGTCTGAACTGGAGAGCGCTGCCCAACCTCGTGGTGAAGGCTGACTATACTACCCGTCAGATCGGCACCAGCAAGGTGTTTGGCAAGGGGCCCTACAACAGCGAGAATGAATTCGGTATCGGCGTTGCCTATATCGGCTGGTTCTTTAAGAAGTGAGAAGTTAGAAATTGAGATATACATTATTAATATTTTTAAGAACATGAAAAAGAGTATTTTTATGATTGGTCTCGCGATGATGGGACTCGTGGTGTTTACCGCTTGTAGCAGTAGTGATGACAAGAAAAAGGACGACCCCCAACCAACACCTGAGGTGACAATCCAGGATGCTGAGTATGATGCTATCATCAACCAGTATGTGGACCAGGTGGTTCTGCCGACCTACAACGACCTGAAGGCTAAGAACAGCGCCCTCTATCAGGCTGTGGTTGACTTCGGTGATGCACCTTCGGATGGTAACTTCCAGAAGATCTGCGATGCATGGCTGGTGGCTCGTGAGCCATGGGAGTCGAGTGAGGCTTTCCTCTTTGGTCCTGTAGCCGACAATGGTCTTGATCCTAACATGGACTCTTGGCCCCTTGACCAGGAGGCTATCGTGAAGATGCTGGAGTCACAGCAGTGGAACGATATGGAGTGGACTGGTGATTATGATGAGGACGACGATGCCATTGCTGCCGCCCAGAATGTGCGTGGTTTCCACACGTTGGAGTTCCTCGCTTTCCGTGACGGTAAGGCCCGTACGTTGACAGATCAGGCTACCGACGATGAGGCTGCCAATGCCGTCTATAACGCTGCTAACGCCACAGCATGGGCACAGTATATGAGAAATACAGCCCAGTTGCTGGTTGACGACGTGACAACCCTCTGCGATGCCTGGAACAACGGCTATGCCGACAAGTTCAAGTCGCACAACGGTGGTGAGTTCACCAGCGGGCTGAGCTGTATCGAGCAGCTGATCGACGGTTGTATCGACATCGCCGGTGAGGTGGGTCAGGCTAAGATCGGTGATCCCTACGACCTCTATGTATCGGGTAAGACCAATGAGGCCCTTTATGCCGTAGAGTCTTGGTACAGCTGGCACTCTCGTGACGACTATACCAACAATATCTATTCGATCCGTAATGCTTACTTCGGCTCTCGTGACGGCAGTGTGAACAAGAACTCCCTGTCAAAGCTTGTGGCTAAGTACAACGCTGAGCTCGATGCCGACGTGAAGGCTGCCATTACGAATGCGGCTAATGCGATCCAGGCGATCCCGCAGCCCTTCCGTAACAACATCAACTCTAAGGAGGCTCAGGCTGCTATGGAGGCTTGTGCAGAGCTGAGCGATATTCTGGAGAAAGAGCTGAAGCCCTTCCTGATCAACCACACCAAGTAATTGGTGTTGCCTATGAACAAATACGTTACTAATCTACTCCTTCTGGCTGGTCTTTTGTGCTTTGCAGCCTGTGACGACAGCGACCAGTTGGATGTAGAGGATATCAATATTCCCAGAGGCTATGCGCTGTCTGCTGGTACATCGACAGGATTCTATAACTCTTCTGTCGCTTACGACCAGGCAGCCGCATGGCTCTCTGGCACTTATGCCTCAAGGTTTAATGTGGGCGACCGCCTGTATGACAACGTGAAGACTTCGAATGAGAACGGACATGGCGGTGGACTCGGCCCCGTCTATGCAGGCTATAGCTGTGGTAGTTGTCATCGAAACGCGGGGCGTACGGAACCGACCTACTGGACTAGTTTCAAGCAGGGGGGGGACGACGGCTCAGGCCCTTACGGCTTTACGGCTTCGCTGATCTACATCACCCGTAAGAACGGCACGTTCTTCCCTAACTATGGTCGGGTGATCCACGATCAGGCCATCTATGGTGTGCATCCAGAGGGTAAGTTGAAGGTGAAGATCGATTCGATGACCTATGAATTTCCTGACGGTGAGAAATATACGCTTTGCGTACCCAGGTGGTCTATTACAGAATGGTATGCCGACTCCATCAGTCCCGATGACCTCTTCTGTACGGTCCGTGTGCCGCTACGTCATGTCGGTATGGGACAGATGATGGCACTCGATCCCGATGAGATTGAGGCGCTGGTCAGAAAGAGCAACTATCCCGAGTGGGGCATCAGTGGAAGATGCAACTATATCAACGAACGGGGCAAGCTGCAACTCGGACTGTCGGGTAACAAGGCACAACATGCCGATCTGACGGTGGAGCTCGGTTTCTCCAGTGATATGGGTATGACCAACAGCCGTTACCCTGAAGAGATCTGTGAGGGACAGCTGCAGATGGAGGAAGGCTCGATGATGGGACTCTGCTATGAATACCTCGACGTGTCGTCGGAAGATATGGAGAACGTGGATCTCTATATGCAGGGACTGGCGGTGCCGGCTCGAAGAAATGTGAACAATGAGGATGTGCAGGCTGGTGAACAGTTGTTCTATCAGGCAGGCTGTCACCTCTGTCATGTGACGACCCTCCACACGAAACCGCGTGGTTCCACCTTGCTGATGGGTACGAACCTGCCTTGGCTGGGCGGACAGACCATCCATCCCTATTCAGACTATCTGCTGCACGACATGGGTTCAGAGATCATGGGTGTGGGACTGAACGACAATTTCGTGAGTGGCCTGGCCCGTGGTAACGAATGGCGCACCACACCGCTGTGGGGTATCGGTTTGCAGAAGAAGGTGAATGGACACACTTATTTCCTGCACGACGGACGTGCCCGTAACTTCGTGGAAGCCATCATGTGGCATGGGGGTGAGGGAGAAGCCTCCAAGAACAAGTTTAAGAATATGAGTAAGAAAGAGCGGGAACAGCTCGTACAGTTCCTGTGGTCATTGTAAGTGAGAATTTAGAATTTAGAGATATGATTATCAAAAAGATATTCGCCATTGTGATGGCAAGCATGGTCTCAGCAACGGTTTTGGCTGACGACGATAAAAAGTATGATATGGATAACGGTGTGATCCCCATTGCCGACGATCGTGGTTTTACCCTCCAGTCGAATGACGGCAATTTCGTGTTCAAACCCTATCTCTTCCTTCAGAGCACGCTGAATTATCGCTATTATGATGACGAGGGACTCGACAAAGCCTATAATCAGGACAATGTGGCTAACTCTGGTTTCGCCATCCCTTACGCCATCATCGGTTTTACGGGTAAGGCGTTCGGAAAGATCGACTATAACGTCAGTATCAATGCGGCAGCCTCTGGAGGTAACATCCTGCAACAGGCCTGGATCGACTATGCCGCCATGCCTGAACTGCGCTTCCGTGTGGGTAAGTTTAAGACACCGTTCACCCATGCCTATCTGACCACTCTTGGTGAGACGCTCTTCTCGTCGTTGCCTACTTCGTTGACGGCTTCTGCCATCCTGCCTTATTCTCTGAATGCCGTTACCCCTGGCATCGGCACAGGATTCGACCTCGGTGTGGAGATTCATGGACTGATTGGTGGGAAGTTCGGTTATGAGGTGGGTCTCTGGAACGGTACGGGTTCCGCCCAGAATGGTGCCACCAAAGGTATCAGCGATGATAACCACCTGCCGTCGCTCTTGTATGCAGGTCGTATCACCTATCAGCCGAAGGGCGTGATGCCCCTGACGCAGGGTAACCCCAAGATGCTGCATGAGGACAAGCTGCTGTTCGGACTGAGTGCGAACTATAACAACGAGGCCGAGAGCGAGTCGACAAATGATTTCCGTGCCGGCTTTGAGTTCGCCATGCTGAAAAACCGCTGGTATATTGGGGCAGAAGCCTATTATATGCACATCGGTTTCACCAAGCGTGAGAAGATCGACGATAGTTACAACTATTGGGGCGGCTATGCACAGGTGGGCTACTTCGTGCATCGGCAGGTGCAGCTCGGTTTGCGTTATGACTTCTTCGATCGTAACGGTAGCAGTAAGGACGGTATCCTGAACATGCCTGCCGTCAGCGTGAACTACTTCATTCCGAAGACCAATATCAAACTTGCTGCCATGTATCAATATACAGGGCGTACAGGTCATGCCACACAGTTGGATCGCGACCTCGACGACCTCGGTATCTGTACCCATCTGGCTCAGGTGATGTTACAATATGCATTCTAATCCCGACTTCCATGAAAAGAATCGTTTCAAGAACGTTGATCGGTTTCAGCCTGTTCGGACTATGTGCCTGTGACGACGGACGCATCTATCCGGAAACCAACTCCTCTGCAGAAGGTAAGACGGTGATAATGGAGGGTGTGCTGGAAGGCTTTGACAGCTGGTCGAGCAACTATCGTGTATCCATTGCGGGATTTGAACAAGCTGACGATGAATATGCCAGTGTGTCGAAAGTCATAACGGCGAGTGACATCCAGGATGGTAAGGCGTTGGTGGAGCTGTCGGGTATCAAGGACAATGTGACACTAGTACGTCTTTGCATTCTGGACCGTTTGAGAAGACATATCGTTGGGTTTAAGGAGGTGGACATCTCGGATGCCACTGAACCCGTGAAGATGGATGTCGGAACCATCGACATCAGTATGTTTAACACCATCCAGCAGAGCTTCTTCAATACCACCTGTGCCAACTGTCACGGTGCTTCCAACAGGGCTGCTGCCGGACTCTTCCTGACAGAAGGCAAGAGCTATCAGGCTCTGGTGGATGTCGATTCGAAGAAGGTGGAAGGCAAGAAACTGGTAGAGACCAATAATGCTGCCAATAGCGTGCTCCACATGGTACTTACCCAGCAGTCGGTAGAGGGTATCTCGATGGCGCACCGTGACCTGGTGTCAGAGAAGAATGAAGAGACGCTCCTGCCCCTGATCGACAGTTGGATCAACAATGGAGCGAAAGAGCAATAAAAATAGTGATATCATGAATAAAAGACTAGAATTCAAACACGCATTTGCGGATATCTTCCAATTCGATAATGGGACGGAGGTATGCGAGTATCATGCGATGATACAAGCCACATCACCACGCCTCTCTTTTGAACAGCAGTTGGAAGCTATTCTCAATGCATACAACCAACTGCTTGAAGGTCAGCTGCAAGGGGCCCAGGCGGTTTTCAAACGTTATTTCCTCAGCGATGCTGCCAATCAGGCCGACGATGTGATTGTGTCAGATGTGACGGATTGTGCTAAGAGTATCATCCAACAGGCGCCGCTTGACGGTACAAAGATAGCCCTTTGGGTCTATCTGATGACAAACGTTCAGACGGGTATCGCCAAGAGCGGACTGTATGAGGTGCGTCACGGGGGCTTCCGTCATCTCTGGAACGGCTCGGCCCACAATATGGCTGCCAACTCGGAATATCAGACGCGCCTGCTCTTCAATGAGTATAACATGCAACTGATTCAGGAGGGTTGTACGTTGGAGGCCAACTGCATCCGTACCTGGTTCTTTGTGAATGATGTTGATCTGAACTATGGTGGGGTCGTGAGGGCCCGTAACCAGTTCTTCTTCACACAGGGACTGACGGTGAATACGCATTTCATCGCCTCTACAGGCATCGGAGGACGTCAACAGGATCCGAATGTACTCTCTCAGATGGATAATTATGCCATCTCAGGTGTCAGGAAGGAACAGATACACTATCTCTATGCCTCTACCCACCTGAACCGCACCAGCGACTATGGCGTGAGTTTTGAACGGGGTACGCAGGTGAACTATGCCGATCGTCGTCATGTGTTCATCTCAGGCACCGCTTCCATCAACAATAAAGGTGAGGTGATGTATCCCAAGGATGTCATCAAACAGACCCATCGCATGTGGGAGAATGTGGAGGCGTTGTTGGCTGAGGCCGATTGTAACTTCAATGATGTAGCCGAGATGGTGGTTTATCTTCGCGATACAGCCGACTATGAGTTGGTAAAGGAACTCTACGAGGAGCGTTTTGCCGGTAAACCGTATGTGATTGTGCATGCACCCGTCTGTCGTCCGGGTTGGTTGATTGAGATGGAGTGTATGGCGGTAAAGGCAGTTGATCTGCCGACAATGCCGAAGTTTTAGTTTATAGCTTATAGTGGATAGTTTATAGTTATGATTACCTGTCGACAGATTGTCATCATCATCATGTTGCATTGTTCGCTATTCACTATCCACTATCCGCTATCCACTATTTCGGCCCGTAGTATCCAGACGATCAATGCAGATAAAGCAAGAGAAGTGGCACGTGAACAGATCGTATGGAATGGACGCCTCTGTCCATTCTCGACCTTTGCCTTGGATTTCCTGAAGTCGGTCTATGGGGAAAGCCGTTATAAAGGACTCTCGCCCGAGCAGGTGGTCTGCGGTTGGATACTCCGTCCAGAAGTGTGGAAGGAAGAACCGATGATCCATATCCCAGATGCCAACCTTCGGGAGCAACTGCAGATTACGGGCGAATATGCCAAGTTCTCAGAGCTCTTTGACGACACGCTCGGTTATAAGTTGAATACAATAGGGGCAGACCTCCCCGAGAGAATGCGTCAGTTGGCTCGTGAGACACCAGCTGCTATCAGTCTCGACGAGAAAGTGGGTGAAATCATTCTCCTGACAAAAGGAGAACTCTTTCACCCACGTCCTGATAACATGCAGCCTTTACCCGCCTGGCGCGTAGAGGTAGAGATCTTATGGAACAATACCCCTTATTGGGTGTTCCTGATCCTCATAGCTGTTGCTATCGCTATTGGCCTTGCAGCTTCACGATGGCATAAGAAGTGGCTGGCATGTGGATCGTCATATCGCCAGCCTTCTTGTTGTGAGTAATACTAAAACTATCTCCAGCTAACAATCTGGTTTTCTTGAACTTAACATTGATGTTGAAGGTGGCGTCTGAAGCCTTTGCCCTTGGGTTCAACATCACTAGTACCACATCGTTTCCAGCAGCTCGTGCATAGACAAAGGGGTAGGGATCGGATGCCTCCTGACTGGGATAGATGGGTACGAACTCAGCGTAGTTGGCAAGGGCTGGTTCACTATGTCGCAAGGCAATCAGTCGGCGCGTTTTATTCAGCAGAGAGTTGGGGTCCTTCTCCTGGGCAGCTACGTTGGGTGCATCGGGAGCAGGATCCACAGGCAGATACAAATTGGCGGCATCGCCCGAAGAGAATCCGAGATTCTTGTCTGTATTCCATTGCATCGGGGTACGGGCTCCGTTGCGTGGCTGATAGGCGCCCTCTACCTGTGGCCAGTCTTTAGGCAACTGGCGCATACCGATCTCATTGCCATAATAGAGGAACGGAACACCAGGCATTGTGAACCCGAAGGCATAGATGATTTCCAGTTCCTTATCTGTACGTTGGTTGCCTAAGCGGGCATTATCGTGATTACCAAGAGGCAGACTGATATAGCCTTTGCCGACGGTCTTCTTATATTGGTCCATATAGCTTGTCAGGAAGTCGGAGATGCTGCCTTTGCCCTCTGCATCGAAGTAGCTATGCCCCTCACTCACTCCGTTGAGGATGCGCCAGCTCTCCTTCTGGAATAGGTCGTTGTAGCCCTTGAACCAATGGAAGAAATCCACGTGGAAGCAGTTATCGAGTGCATCGGCGGGATAAGACCATTCTGCCACCATGAATCCGTGTGGATACTCTTTTTCGAGCAGCTGACGGATCTCGCGCCAGAAAAGTTTGGTTTCGTTCTCATTGGTGTTGAAGAACTGTTCGTTACCTCTCACACGACGTGTCTTCACCAATGCACCAGCCATATCGGCACGGAAGCCGTCGGCACCCATATCCATCCAGAAGCGTAGCACGTTTTTCAGGTCTTCACGCATCGCCATCACGTCAGGATGATTAGTTGGCAACTGCCATTTCTGATTCGGATCAGGATTGGCAAAACCGAAGTTCAGGGCGGGCTGACACCAGTAAAAGTTCCGCATGAACTGTCCATTACGCTGTCCGTAGCCCTTCACAAACTGTCCCGCAAACTCCATGGGGGGATCCACCCAGTTGGTCTCCGTCCAGATGTAATAGTTGGAGTATTTGTTAGGCTCCTGTTTCTGGGACGCCACAAACCACGGGTGGTCGATGGCAGTATAGCTGATCACATAGTCGAAGATGACATGCATCCCTCGCTTGTGGGCTTCCTCGAAGAGCTGTTTGGCATCGTCGTTAGTGCCATAGCGTGGAGCTATCTTGTAATAGTCGCGGATGTCGTAGCCGGCATCGTGGAAAGGAGAATCGAAGAAGGGGTTAAACCAGATGGCATCCACGCCGAGACTCTTCACGTAGTCGAGTTTGCTGATGATTCCCTGGATATCGCCGATGCCATCGCCGTCAGAGTCACAGAAGGTCTGAGGGTAGATCTGATAGAATACCGCATTCTTGGCCCATTCCGGCACTTTCGGAATCTCATACTTACCTGTGATGGTCTGCGCCGAGGCGAGTGTCACCATCATTGCCACTACAAAAAGCGTTAATTGTCTAGTGTTCATAAGTCCATTCAAATTGTTAGTAATAACTGAAGTACTGGCTGCAAAGATAACAAAAATGCCAAAGAATTCCAAATTTTCCCCGTTTTATTTGTTCATTTGCAAAATAGTTCGTATATTTGTCGCTGAATAGTAATTATCTAGGGACATGCTACGAACGAAGATATATCTGATTCTCTGCCTCATGCAGATGCTGTTGCTCCCCGCGATGGCGGAACGTTCTGGAAGATTGTTTGAGGTTTTTAATGCCTCTAACGGTCTGGCAGACAATAGTGCCCAAGTGATCAAGTGTACGAAAACGGGGCGTATCGTAACGGCGACGATGGGTCAGATCAACTTCTTCGATGGACAGCAGTTTACTTTTATCGATCCCTCAGAAGAGAATGTTTATCCGTTAGATAAATATCGTGGCAACTACCATCTTTATTTCGATAAGTATCACCACCTGTGGCTGAAGAACAGACAGACGGTGACTTGTGTGAATCTGACAACGGAGAAGTTTGTGACGTCTGTCAAAGACGAATTTCTTAATTTCGGTTTCCAGAAGACCGTTGACGATATGTTTGTTGGCGATGATGGTGTGGTGTGGTTGCTCAATGGCTATGATATCTTCTCTGTGGCTTCGAAGAAGACCTATCGTATCCGTGCCGACAAGAACCTTCAGGATCTGGAGACCTATCGTGACCGCTTCCTGTTGTTGTTCTATGAGGATGGTCTGGTGGAGGCAAAAGATCTTAAGACTGGTAAGACCCAGTTCCAGGTGAATGCCTATGACGAGAGTCTGAAGGAGCGATACAAGAGTTCTTCCGTGCTCTATTGCGACAGTAACTATATCTATCAGATCCGCAATGGTGAACAGGCAGCGATCCTGTTGCGTTTTGATGTGGATAGGCGTGAATTTGTCACCATCTATCAGTCTGAATACCACCTGAACAATATCGCCAAGAGAGACTCGCTGTTTTATATTCCCACGTCGTACGGCTATATGACCTATAGCCCGAAGTCGGGATCGAAGCATTTCTACGACGAACTGGAGTTGTTGAGTGGTCAGATGCTGAAAACGGATATCAATGTGATAGCCTTTGACAAGCAAGGTGGTATGTGGGCAGGTACAGAGCGTCGCGGACTGCTCTATTCCCGTCCGTATAATGTTCCCTTCAGATCGTATGGTTGGGATAACCCCCGTTCCCGTGAGCTCTATGATGTGATGGATAGATACCGCACGTCGGTATCGACCTTCCATGATCAGTATGTGAACTGTGCCTTCCGTGATTCACGCGGTTGGACCTGGGTGGGCACGAATCAGGGCTTGCAACTCTATCGTAATGAGTCAGACAAGTTGCCACAGATGATTACCCGTCGTGATGGTTTGCTGAATGATGTGGTCCATTCCGTCACAGAGGATCTGGATCATCAGATATGGGTAGGTACGAGCTATGGTATTTCGTGTGTCGTGATCAAGGATAACAATGTGGATCTCGTAGCCAGTTATAATACCTACGACCAAGTGCCTCCTGAGGCTTTTGTCAACAACTGTGCTGCGTGTACGCCAGAAGGTATGGTGGTGATGCAGGCACTTGATCATATGGTGACGTTCTATCCTCGTGAGATGAAAACCGTCAACGGTAGTATGCGTTTTGAGATCTATCCTAAGCTGATCCGTTTCTTTGTGAACGGTAATGAGCTCAAGGCTGGCGATGAGTTAGATGGAGAGGTGATTCTTGAGAAAGCTGTCTCGAGAGTGCGGGAGATTGATGTGAACTATGATCAGAACTCATTGACACTGATGTTCTCTGCCTTGAATTATTTCCGTCCGCAGCATACGTATTATCGGGTTCGTGTAGTGGGCTTAGACGGCCAATGGCATATCTATTCCAGCTTTGAACCTAATGCACTTGTAGATAAGAGCGGACGTCTGCGCCTGCAGTTGATGGCACTGAAGCCTGGTACCTATCAGATTGAGATGCAAGCCTCGATGAATCCTAATGAGTGGACTACAACCCCTTATACGTGGATCATCAATGTGAATGAGCCTTGGTGGCGCTCTACGGGTGTGTATTGGCTCCTCGCTCTGGTGTTGCTCATCCTGGGATCTATCAATGCCTACTACTATCTGCGCAATGATCGTATGTTAGCCATGCGTGATACGCAGGAGCGTCCGTTGCTGAAGAATATCCGTCGCTTTGCCGAACGTTGTACCGTACGCGGAAAAGAAGTGTTAGAGCCGTCGGTAGATGAGATCCACGGACGTTATGAAAATCAGATGTCGGAGCTGGCCCCGGAATTCATTGAGATGATGATCAAGCTGATGCCTTATGTGATGTCGAAACCTGAGTCTTCGCTGACGATGCGTGAACTCGGACGAGAGTCGGGGATGGAGATTCAGGAGTTCTATAAGCTCATCACGGCGAATATCTATAAGAGTCCTCGTCCGATGGCTCTCTCCATGATGATGGAGAAGGGTATCGAGATGATGCGTACGACGAATAAGAGTGTCGAGGAGATCGCTTCAGAGTTAGGCTTCGTATCACCCAACTACTTCGTGGCAGCCTTCTATCAGAAGACGCAAAAGACGCCTGATGAATACCGTCAGCGTCATAAGGTGAAGTCGGTCGTCAAGGATTATAAGAAGAAAAAGTAATCTTAGTGCATGATGAGCTGGCTGTAGGCTGTCAGTCGCCATGTACGTTCCCCCGTACCTTTAAAATATACCATGATCTGGTAACGGTTCTCCGTCTCAAAGAAGTTGCCTTCTGAGGGTAGGGGAAGCCTCGTGCCGTCGTCCTTCTGCCAGAGATACTGATAGGAGTAATAGCCCAGTTTCTGTAGGATGCTGGCGGTGTAGAGACCTTGTTCCTCATCATAGTCCATCAGATAGAGCTCGGGTTTTTCTGTTGTCCAGTGTCCGTCAATCACGATGCGTCCCGACTGCAGCTGTGGTGCCTTCAGACGATAGTTCACCCAGACGTAATCACTGGCGATATCGTTCTCGATGTTATCACTGTTACGGATATAGAAGGCGCCGTCGGCATCCTGGTCGTAGAGATAGTTCATACGGGGTTCACTGACATAGGGCTGAGCATGGTAGTTCGTACCATCCCAGCTGACATGTTCGATACCAAATGTGGGGTGACTGGGATCGAGGATCTCGAACTTCCTGTATTCGTTGCCGCCGTCGAAGATCAGTTCCATCTGGTGCTGCCATTGGAGCCCGTTTTGGCTGATAAAACTGGGACGCGTGTTCCTGCGCCAGTTGTCTTCGCGTGCATTCTGCATCACCACCGTCTGGATCTGTTCCTCAGGACTGGTCACCAACATATTGTTATAGTTCAGATTGAAACTCACCTGTTGGTGACTCTGGTTGGTGTCGATGTCGGTATTCGTGGTGACAGCCATCGACAGTCCCATCGTCTGTTCCGTTACCATAAACTCCACCGTGGCGATATCCTCATCCTCTCCATCTTCTGCGATGTGCAGTCGGTAGTTGCCGCTCAGTCTCAATCGGCATCTGTCGTTAGGAATCTGCAGTTGGTAGTGGGTATAGGGTACGGTGGTGTTGATACTCCGCTCATAATGCTCAATCACGTTGTTGTTGAAGCCTTCGAGCCAGTCACTCTCAAAGAGCTCCTCCGAGGTGGTCCAGTCTGCTTCGCAATGTTCCAGACGATACACATAGCGATGATAGTCATGCGACAGTTCGTCGAAGCCGATATACAGCACATCATTCCCCTTGAGTTGCATCACGGTAGGTGACAGCCAGTCTTGGTTCACGACAGCCTGCAGCGATTTTACCTCAGGCCTGTAGGTCCTGTTCTCTGCGGAGGCAACGGTTGTCAGCAGCAGTGCGGCGAGACTAAAGATGAGCTGTTTCATTCGCTATTGTTTTTATTCGTGGTGATATGGTTCGCCCTTGATGATGGTACAGGCCCGATACACCTGTTCGGTAAACACTAGTCTGATCATCTGGTGTGAGAAGGTCATCTTCGAGAGCGACAGCTGTTCGTTGGCACGGGCATAGACAGCTGGTGAGAATCCGTAAGGGCCTCCGATGACGAAGATCAGCCTGCGGGATGTGTTCCGTTTCTGTTCCAGCCAACGGGCAAACTCGATACTGCGCCACTCCCGTCCGTGCTCATCCAACAGCACAACGGTATCCGAAGGCTGTATCTGTTTTAGGATCAGTTCCCCTTCAGCGCTCTTTTGCTGTTCTTCCGACAGACTCTTGGTATTCTTGAGTTCCGGGATCGTCACGAGTTCAAAGGGCATATAGTGTCCGATGCGCTCCACGTAGTCCGTAATACCTGCCTGGAAATGCTTGTCTGTGGTCTTGCCGACGAGTATCAGTAGCGTCTTCATGCTTATTTGATCGTTTCGTTAGCGATAAACTCATCAAACTGACTCTGGTAGCCGTTGAACACGTTGATATCTACCTCTCCCTGAATACCTGACACCCGTCCGTCAGGACAGAGCTGCCAGTAGGTCAGACGCACATCGGGCTTATATTCGCTGTAGCGCGCAATCCACACACGATAGTCACGCTTCAGTTCTGGCTGGTCTGCCAGGTAGTTGTTGACAAACATCTGGTTCACATAGAGCACAGGCTTTACGCCCGTCCATTGCTCTACTTCTTTGAGCCACACGCGGATATGGCGGAACAACGCCTCGGGGCCTCCCATCTGCTGAATTTGCGACTTGCTGGGTTCCACATCCAGCACAGGGGGCAGGTCACCTTCACGGAACAGCGTGTTACGGATGAAGTGCTTGGCCTGGGCAGCACCAGAGGTACGGGTCGAGAAGAAGTGATAGGCACCTGTGCGGATGCCGTGCTTACGGGCCTGGGCATAGTCGTTCACATAGAACTTATTTCGCACGCTGGTGCCCTCTGTCGATTTGATATACACGAACGAGATGGGGTAGTCGGCCTTGCCTCTCACATTCTGGCTGCCGTTCTTTCCTACATGGGTGATACGCAACTGATCCCAGAGAATAGGTTTCGGTCTGCGTCCCTTGCCATGCTGATACCTGGCGATGTCGATACCGTAGATACGTTCTGAGGTGTATCTCATGCGTTCTCCCATGAATCGGCCCTTGCGCCATTCGCCAACTCTCAGACGGGGATTCTCCCTGTCGGCCAGAAACATCTCCAATCCGAAACCCTGCCTCCTGTCCTGTTCCCAGTGTCCTTCGTAATAGCTGCCATCTGCTGCGAGATACGAGCCGTGTCCGCTGGCACCTGTCTGTGAGAAATCCCCTTGATAGGTACCCTTGGCGTCAGCTCTGATGGCAGTCATGATGGTGTCAGCCTGACAGAAGGCAAGGATGGTGCGTCCCAACGTGTCGAGGGTGATGGCTGTACCCTCACGTGCATAGTCTTTCCAGGTACCCACGTTCCGGAGGGTCACATGCGGGTTGATCTCGATATGATGGCGCTTACCTTCAATGTAGCCCACCACTACCTCGTAACCTTCATCCTGCACGTTATGGCGATCCAGATAATACTTGATCTCTGCCTGGATCCGAGGGTCGTTGGCCTGCGTGGCCTGGCTAGAAATTCTAGAAGTTCTAGAAATTCCAGATATATTAGTCAGATTAATAGCCTGAGCCGCAGGGCGGGGGAGTATATAGGTGGCACCTATCAGTGCCACAAAGGGTATGGTAATATATAATAATGTCTTTTTCATCTTTCTGGGTGCAAAGATAATATAAATAATTCAGAAAAAGCGTGGCATAAAGAAAATTTTTCGTATCTTTGCCAGCAAAACAACAGTAATATAATAAGGTATGAAGGACTTTAATTTCTATGCACCGACACGGGTGGTGTTCGGACGTGAGTCGGAAGAAAAACTTCCACAGTTGATTCAGCAGTATGGCGGAGGAAAGGTATTGGTACACTATGGTGGTGGCAGTGCCCGTCGCTCAGGCCTGTTGGATAAGGTTGAGAAAATGCTCTCTGAGGCAGGTATTGCCTATGTGGAGTTGGGTGGTGTTGTACCCAATCCTTTGCTCTCGAAAGTACGCGAGGGTATCGAACTCTGTAGAAAGGAGCATGTGAACTTCATCCTCGCTGTAGGTGGCGGTAGTGTAATCGACTCTTCCAAGGCCATCGGCTATGGTGTGGGGTATGCTGGTGACGTGTGGGACTTCTGGGATGGGAAAGCTGTGCCTCAGTCCTGTCTCCCTATCGGTGTGATGCTGACGATTCCCGCCGCTGGAAGCGAGATGTCGTCGAGTACCGTCATTACCAACGATGAGGGTATGCTGAAGCGTGGCTTTAACAGCGACTTGTGCCGTTGTAAGTTTGCCATCATGAACCCAGAGCGTACCTATACGCTGCCACCTTATCAGACAGCTGCCGGTGCTACCGACATCATGATGCATACGATGGAGCGTTACTTCTCGAAATACGAAGATGCCCTGTTGACGGATGCCATTGCCGAAGCTCTGTTGAAGACGGTGATGGCTGCTGCCAAGGAAGTGCTGATATCGCCTGATGATTATACCTATCGTGCTGCCATCATGTGGGCTAGCTCATTGTCGCATAACGATCTGACGGAGTGTGGTACGGAGAAGGACTTCGCCAGTCATAGGCTGGAGCACGAACTCTCAGGACTCTTCGGTGTCACCCACGGCGCAGGCTTAGCTGCCATCTGGGGCTCTTGGGCTCGTTATGTGATGGATAAGCATCTGTCTCGTTTTGAGAAGTTTGCCGTCAACGTGATGGGGGTGCTTCAGGATTTCACCAATCCTCGTATGACAGCCCTGCGTGGTATCGAGGCGATGGAAGCCTTCTTTATGGCAATCGATATGCCGACAAGTATCCCGGAGCTGATAGGACGTAAGGCTACCGATGAGGAGATTGCCATCATGGCGGAAAAATGCAGTCGTGGTGGGACGATCACCATCGGTGCGATGGAGGTGCTCGATCAAACTGATATGACAGAAATTTATAAGCTGGCGAACGACTAAAACGACAAATTGTTACGTTTTGCGTTAAAAAAGTGACATTTTATTTGTTTGTTACAAAGAAATGTATTACTTTTGCAGCCGAAATAATTAATAAGGACAAGTATGAAGAGTCTGAATCTACTTAACGCCATTATTATTATTCGACTGCAGGGCGCAGCCGGAAGTGATAGGGTGTACGTAGATTAAACATTGAGATTTAAACATTAATAATAATACGAGCCTTTCTCACTTCCGAGTGTGAAAGGCTTTAATTTTTTTAAGTTATGAGTGACAGATTGTTTATTTTCGACACAACGCTCCGCGATGGCGAACAGGTGCCAGGATGCCAGTTGAATACTGTAGAGAAGATTCAGGTGGCAAAGGCACTTGAGCAACTCGGCGTCGATGTGATCGAAGCAGGATTCCCTATTTCGTCGCCAGGCGATTTCAACTCCGTGATTGAGATTTCAAAAGCCGTCACATGGCCCGTCATCTGTGCCTTGACACGTGCTGTGGAACGCGACATTGATGTGGCCTTCGAGGCCCTGAAGTTTGCGAAGCACAAGCGTATCCACACAGGTATCGGTACCAGCGACGAGCACATCAGGTACAAGTTCAATTCCACCCGTGAGGAGATTCTGGAACGTGCTGTGGCTGCAACGAAGTATGCCAAGCGTTTCGTCGATGATGTGGAGTTCTACTGCGAGGATGCAGGTCGCACCGACAACGCGTATCTCGCCCAGGTGGTGGAGGCTGTGATCAAGGCTGGTGCCACCGTCGTGAATATCCCTGATACCACAGGCTACTGTCTGCCCCAGGAGTATTACGAGAAGATCAAGTATCTGATGGAGCATGTCGATAACATCGATCAGGCCATCATCTCCACCCACTGTCACAACGACTTAGGCATGGCGACAGCCAACTCCTTGAATGGTGTGTTAGCCGGAGCCCGACAGGTGGAGGTGACCATCAACGGTATCGGTGAACGGGCTGGTAACACCTCTCTCGAGGAGATTGCCATGATCCTGAAATGTCATAAGACCATCGGCATCGAGACAAATATCAACACCACGAAGATCTATCCCACGAGCCGGATGGTGTCGTCGCTGATGAACATGCCCGTACAGCCTAATAAGGCTATTGTGGGTCGTAATGCCTTCGCCCATTCCAGCGGCATCCATCAGGATGGCGTGCTGAAGAATGTCCACACCTATGAGATCATGGACCCCAAGGATGTGGGAATCGACGACAACTCTATCGTACTGACAGCCCGCAGCGGAAGGGCTGCCCTGAAGCATCGGCTCCACGTCAACGGTGTGGATCTCGAAGAAGAGAAACTCGACAAGGTCTATGAGAAGTTCCTGATTCTGGCCGACCAGAAGAAGGAGGTGACGGATGCCGATGCCCTGATGCTGGCTGGTGCCGATACGGCTGATACCCACGCCGTGCGTCTCGACTTCCTGCAGGTCACCTCTGGTAAGGGTGTCAGGTCAGTGGCTTCTATCGGTCTCGACATCTCTGGTCAGAAGTTCGAGGCTGCTGCCTCTGGTAATGGTCCTGTCGATGCTGCTATCAAGGCGCTGAAGAAGATCATTATGAAGCAGATGACGCTGAAGGAGTTTACCATCCAAGCCATCTCGAAAGGCTCCGACGATGTGGGTAAGGTCCACATGCAGGTGGAGTACGATGGCTCTCTCTATTATGGCTTCGGTGCCAACACCGATATCGTGACGGCCTCTGTCGAAGCCTATATCGACTGTATCAACAAGTTTAAAAAACTAGACGAATGAACACATTATTTGATAAGATCTGGGATCAGCACGTGGTGCAACAGGTACCCGATGGACCCACCCAGTTGTATATCGATCGCCTCTACTGTCATGAGGTCACCTCGCCTCAGGCTTTCGATGGCATGCGGGCACGCGGTCTGAAGTGCTTCCGTCCCTCACAGATCTATTGCATGCCGGATCACAACACGCCGACGCATGATCAGGACAAACCCATCGAGGACCCTGTATCGAAAAAACAGGTGGATACGTTGGCAAAGAATGCCGCCGACTTCGGACTGACGCATTATGGCATGATGTCGAAGGATAATGGCATCATCCACGTGGTAGGTCCTGAGAAGGGACTCTCCCTGCCGGGTATGACCATCGTCTGTGGCGACTCCCACACCTCCACGCATGGCGCGATGGGTGCTGTGGCCTTTGGCATCGGTACTTCTGAGGTCGAGATGGTGATGGCCTCACAGTGTATCCTCCAGCAGAAACCCAAGTCGATGCGAATCACCATCAACGGTCAGCTCGGCAAGGGTGTCACCGCCAAGGATGTCGCCCTCTATCTCATGGCGCAGCTCACCACCAGTGGCGCAACAGGTTATTTTGTTGAATACGCCGGTGATGTCATCACCGCATTATCAATGGAAGGTCGCCTCACCCTCTGTAACCTCTCTATTGAGATGGGTGCCCGTGGCGGCTTTATCGCCCCTGATGAGACCACCTTTGCTTATCTGAAGGGTAGGGAGTTCGCTCCCAAGGGTGAAGACTGGGACAAGGCGGTGGCGTATTGGAAGACGTTGAAGAGCGGTGCTGACGCCGTGTTTGATAAGGAACTCTCCTTCGATGCCGCCGACATCGAACCCCGTATCACCTATGGCACCAACCCGGGAATGGGTATCGGCATCACGGAAAGTATCCCTGCTGCTGGCGATGCCGGCTTTGAGAAAGCCCTCAATTATATGGGCTTCAAACCAGGCCAGAAACTCATTGGCACAAAGGTGGATTACGTTTTCCTCGGTGCCTGCACCAACGGACGCATCGAAGACTTCCGTGCCTTCGCCTCCATCGTAAAGGGCCGTCAGAAGGCAGCCGATGTCATCGCCTGGCTCGTACCTGGTTCGTGGGCTGTTGATAAGCAGATCCGTGAAGAGGGTCTCGACAAGGTGTTGGAGGCAGCTGGCTTCGAGATCCGTCAGCCAGGCTGTTCGGCCTGTCTCGCAATGAACGACGACAAGATCCCCGCTGGCAAACTCAGCGTCTCTACCTCTAATCGCAACTTCGAGGGTCGCCAAGGTCCCGGTGCCCGCACCATCCTTGCCTCACCCCTCACTGCCGCCGCCGCTGCAGTAACGGGTGTGATAACTGATCCCAGAGAGTTAATTTAAACACAGAGATACAGAGACACAGAGATATTAATAAGAGAATTAAAGAAAGAGAGATGAGTAAAGAATAAAATAAACTCTGTACCTCTGTGTCTCTGTGTTGAAAATAGAATGTGTTGATAAAAATAATAAGTATGAAGCAGAAATTTGACGTTATAACATCCACTTGCGTGCCGCTTCCGTTGGAGAATGTGGATACCGACCAGATCATCCCCGCACGCTTCCTCAAGGCAACTACCCGTGAGGAGAAATTCTTTGGCGACAACCTCTTCCGCGACTGGCGCTATCAGGCCGACGGCACCCCTAATCCTGACTTCGTGCTCAACGATCCCACCTACAGCGGATGCATCCTCGTGGCAGGCAAGAACTTCGGTTCGGGTTCCTCCCGTGAGCATGCTGCCTGGGCGATAGCGGGCTACGGCTTCCGGGTGGTCATCAGCTCCTTCTTCGCAGATATCCACAAGAACAACGAACTTAACAACTTCGTACTGCCTGTTGTGGTCAGCGAGTCCTTCCTCGCCGAACTCTTCCAGAGCATCCGCGAGAACCCGAAGATGCAGGTAGAAGTCGATCTCCCCAATCAGACCGTCACCAACAAAGCCACAGGCCGAAGCGAGCACTTCGACATCAACGGCTACAAGAAGCACTGTCTGATGAATGGACTCGACGACATCGACTTCCTCGTACAGAATCAAGACAAGACAATACAATGGGAACAGCAGAACAAGTAGGAAAATACAAAGGCATGCGACCCTTCGTGGAGATTATGGACTCCACCTTGCGCGACGGTGAGCAGACCAGTGGTGTCAGTTTCCTGCCCCACGAGAAACTTATCATTGCCCGTATGCTGCTCAACGACCTGAATGTCGATCGCATCGAAGTGGCATCGGCACGCGTTTCCGAAGGTGAGAAAGAGGCCGTCGGCATGATCTGCCGTTATGCGGAGAAGATCGACAAGCTCGAACATGTCGAGGTGCTCGGCTTCGTGGATGGCGGACAGAGTGTTGATTGGATCCAGCGTTGTGGCGGCAAGACCATCAACCTCCTGGCGAAAGGCTCCTTGCGCCATTGTCAGGAACAGTTGCAGAAGACGCCAGAGGCCCATATCGACGATATCCTCCGTGAGGTACACTATGCCCGCCAGAAGGGACTCACCGTCAACCTCTACCTCGAGGACTGGTCTAACGGCATGAAGGACTCGCCCTTCTATGTCTATCAGCTCATGGATGCCCTCTGCGACTGCGGCATCCGTCGTTTCATGCTGCCCGACACGCTGGGTATCATGAACCCCCTGCAGTGCATCGAGTACTTCCGTAAGATGATCAAGCGTTATCCCGATACCCACTTCGACTTCCACGCCCATAACGACTACGACCTGGCGGTATCCAACTCACTGGCAGCCGTCCTCAGTGGTGCCAAGGGCCTGCATGTCACCGTCAATGGGTTGGGGGAGCGCTGTGGCAATGCGCCCCTGTCGAGTGTGCAGGTGATCCTCAAGGATCAGTTCCATGCCAAGACGAATATCCATGAGGACAAGCTCAACGACATATCTCACCTCGTAGAGAGCTATAGTGGTATTGCCGTTGCCCCCAATCAGCCCATCATCGGCGACAATGTCTTCACCCAGGTGGCTGGTGTCCATGCCGATGGCGACAAGAAAAGCGGACTCTATCAGAACGAACTCGTGCCGGAGCGCTTCGGACGCCGTCGTGAGTATGCCCTGGGTAAGAACAGCGGTAAGGCGAACATTGCCAAAAATCTTGAAGAACTCGGGCTGGAGCTCACCCCCGAACAGACCCGTCGTGTCACGCAGCGCATCACCGAACTCGGTGATAAGAAAGAGCGTGTCACCATCGACGACCTGCCCTTCATCGTGAGTGATGTGCTGAAGCACGATGCTCCCGAGGACAAAGTCAAGCTTCTCAGTTATGTGGTCTCTACGGCCTACGGTCTGAAGCCCGGTGCCAATATCAAGGTCGAGATCAACGGTCAGGCTTACGAGGCGAGTGCCACGGGCGACGGTCAGTATGATGCCTTCGTGAAGTCCTTGCGTTACATCTACCGCAAGTACCTCGACCGCACGTTCCCCCTCTTGCAGAACTACCAGGTGAGTATCCCCCCGGGAGGTCGTACCGATGCCTTGGTGCAGACCGTCATCACCTGGAACGACAACGGACGCATCTTCCGCACCCGCGGACTCGATGCCGACCAGACCGAAGCCGCCATCAAGGCCACCTTCAAAATGCTGAACATTTACGAAAACGATAAAACTGACGAATTATGAAACTGAAAATTGCGATTCTCGAGGGCGATGGTATCGGACCTGAGATCATGAAACAAGGAGTAGCCGTGCTCGACGCCATTGCCGAGAAGTGCGGACATGAGTTTGAATACGAGACCGCCATCTGTGGCGCCCATGCCATCGATGTCTGTGGTGATCCCTATCCCGACAGCACCCACGAGGTGTGTATGCGTGCCGATGCCGTCTTCTTCGCTGCCGTCGGCGACCTGCGTTTCGACAACGACCCCACGCTGCCGATCCGTCCTGAGACGGGTCTGCTCGCCATGCGTAAGAAGCTGGGTCTCTTCGCCAATGTGCGCCCCGTGGCCACTTTCGACTGTCTGCTGCATAAGTCACCCCTGAAAGACGAACTGCTGCGCGGTGCCGACTTCGTGGTGCTCCGCGAGCTCACGGGCGGTATGTACTTCGGTGAGAAATATCAGGACAATGATAAGGCTTACGATACCGACATCTATACCCGTCCTGAGATCGAGCGCATACTCAAGGTAGGCTTCGAGATGGCGATGAAGCGCCAGCGTCACCTCACGGTGGTTGATAAGGCCAACGTTCTCGCCTCCAGTCGTCTGTGGCGTCAGATTGCCCAGGAGATGGAAAAGCAGTATCCTGAGGTGAAGACCGACTACATGTTTATCGACAACGCCTCGATGCGTGTCCTCACCGAACCCCGTTTCTTCGACGTCATCGTCACGGAGAACACCTTCGGCGACATCCTCACCGACGAGACCTCCTGCATCACGGGATCGATGGGTCTGCAGCCCTCCAGCTCCCTGGGAGAGCACACGCCGCTCTTCGAGCCCGTTCACGGCTCTTGGCCGCAGGCAGCGGGTCAGAACCTCGCCAACCCCTTGGCACAGATCCTCTCTGGTGCGATGCTGCTTGAGCACTTCGGACTGGAGAAGGAAGGCGCCCTCGTGCGCGAGGCTGTCAACGCCTCCCTCGATGCCAACGTGCGCACCCCTGAGATCCAGGTTGAGGGTGGTAAGAAATATGGTACGCGTGAAGTCGGCGCGTGGATCGTCAACTATATCAAGAATGCATAGATTGTTAATGATGAGCCTGTTGTTGATGGCGGTCTGCGCGCAGGCGCAGACGCCCCAACAATGGCGCGACTCCGTCAGTGTCCTGATGGAGCAGGTACGCCTGCACCCCAGCGACATCGACCTCCGTCTCAGAAAAGCCGAAGCGAACATCAACCTGGAGCAGTGGGACTATGCCATCGCCGAATATGGCGACGTGCTGCGTCTCGACCCGAAGAATCTCGCCGCCCTTTACTTCCGTGCCTACTGCCATTCGCGCCAGCAGCACTACGATCTGGCAAAGGTCGATTACGAGACCTTCATCCAACTCGATCCCTCCTTTCTCGAAGCCCATCTCGGACTGGCCCACACCCTTCAGAAAATGGGACGTAAGAACGATACCTTTGATCAGCTCAACCGCTGCGTGCAGCTCTTCCCCGACAGTGCCGATGCCTATGCAGCCCGGGCTGCCTACGAGACCGAACAGCAGCTCTACGATGTGGCGATCTTCGACTGGGATGAGGCCTTCCGTCTGAAGCCCAAAAAGGTGGAGTTTGCCGTCTCCAAGATCGATGTCCTCCTGCGTCAGGGGCGCATCCTCGACGCCCGTCTCGCCCTCGATGCCCTCGTGCGCCAAGGCACCCCTCGTGCGGCCCTCAAGGAATGGTACGACCGCTGTCGATAGATATTTTTCCCCAAAAGTTTGGCTGAATCGTATTTTTGTGCTAACTTTGCCCACAAAAATTGAAACAAGATGAAAAAGATATTTCTGATGGCGCTGTCAGTCCTGTTCTTCGGGACGGTGGCCAATGCAAAGGGAAATGGTGCTGAGGGCGACGCTAAAACGCCCAACGGTGTCGAGGCAGTCGATTTAGGACTGAGTGTGAAATGGGCTAACATGAACGTGGGCGCCCAGAAGGACTCCGGTTTCGGATCCTACTTCGCCTGGGGTGAGATCAAGCCGAAAGACTACTACTCTTGGGACACCTATGTCTGGAGCAAGGGCAACACCCAGTTCCTGGTCAAATACTCTGTTGCCGACCGAAAGATTCAGCTGGTGCCCTCCGACGATGCAGCCCGTGCCACCTGGGGCGGCGACTGGCGCATGCCCACCGTCGATGAATACGAAGAGCTGCTCGACCCCGCCAAATGCAAATGGGAGTGGACCACGAAGGATGGTGTCAACGGCTATAAGATCACTGGTAAGAAGACTGGCAACTCCATCTTCATGCCGATCACGGGCTTCCGCTTCTACGAGGGTGTACAGTTCCGTGCCATCAAGGGTATCTACTGGACCTCAACTGTCTATGGCGGCAATCCTGTTAAATCCTGGTGCCTGGAATTCGACTTCCAGAAAGCCGACCTCACGCCCGGCAATCTCTCTGCCAATCGCTTCAGCGGCCGCTGCATCCGCGCCGTCCGCTAAAACCCTATGAACAACGTCCGTCGCCGCCTTCTCGCGCTGCTGCTGTTCCTTGTCCCCGCCGTCGGCCTCCAGGCTCAGATCCCCGACGAGGTCACTTACCTGTTGCGGAAATGTGCTCAGGCGATGGGGCATCCTGATGGTGTCGAATACGAGATGACCATTAAGGCCAAATACACTGTCGTCACCGTTATGAAAGGCCAGATCAACGCCTTTGCCAAAGACAACAAAAACAAATTCTTCCTCACCATGCGGATCCTCGACCAGCACACCAAGTCGGCGGGAGGTTTCGACGGTGTCCACCAGTGGAAATACCTCCAAGGCGCTGAGCGCGACACCATCTTCATCAGACAGACCGATGAGAAGTCGAAGAACGATTACGACCTCAACTTCCACATCGACCTCGAATACCGCAAGGCCACGCTCACCGAGCGTTTCGGTAACTATATCATCACCTTCACCCAACCCAAGACGGCCGGCTCCCCCAAGAAGGTCACGATGACCATCAGCGGCAAGGACTATCTCTTCCGTGAGATGGAGACCAGCAACGAGGGCACCATCATGACCATGCGGCTCACTCACTTCCGTGTCGGTGTCCCCGACGACATCTTCTCCTTCGATCCCCGTCAATACCCCGACGCCGTCATTGTCAACTCATCGTTTTCAGATAACAAGAATCCCCGACCTTAGTCGAGGATTCCTTTCAATCAATATCCCATGCAGGACGTTGCTCCAAGTGCAGTCAGGATCGCGCTCGCAATCGACACGATGATCTGCACAATAAACTTAGTAGTTTCCTTCTTCGTCATAGCTTCAGAATTTTAATGTTTAATGTTTCATGTTAAGCGTTGGGGCCGAAGCCCCAGAACGCTAATCTTTGTCGAGGTCTTCGCCGCCGTCGTTGCCGCCACCGGTGTTACCGCCAGTGTTTCCACCGCTGGTGTTGCCACTCTGTGAACCGCTGCCTGAGCCGCTGTTGGTGTTTCCACCGTTCTCGTTGTCCTCGATGTCGCCCGAGTCACCGCTGGTCACGCGCTTCAGCACGTTGCCATCCTCGTCGAGACAGGTGATCTGGATAGAGGTGTTCTTCAGCTCGTCCTTCACATCCACATTGGGGGTGAAGATGATGCGGCGTACGCTGATCAGGTTCGCCTTCACGTCCTCCAGCCTCTCAACAGCCTTCGAACGAACGCCGAAACGCATGGTGCCAAGTCCGGGGAGTGGGATGGAGTGACCTTCGGTCGCCCAGGTGCGGATCACCTCTCCGGCAGCATCCCAAGCCGCCTTGATCACACCAGCGGAGATACCGCTGTGGGTGGCAGCCTCCTGAAACACCTTCTTCTCGGCGATGGGCACGTAGAGGTCGGGACGCATCACGAACTTCTTACCCGGGTTCTTACCAAGTTTAACTTCACGCAGTTGTGCAATTACTTTAATAGCCATAATTTTAATTAGTTTTTAAGTAGATGTTAATTTTAATGATTATAGTTCTCAGTGTCTCATTCGATCGGTTCGACAGGCACTATAAAGGAAAAACTTGCTACCATTAATGCGCGCAATTTCTAGATTTAAATCTCGCAATTTTTATCCTTAAAGTGCAGTGTCTCCACCTCTCTCATTTGACACTGCAAAGATTGTACCTTACAAATAAATCGCCAAAAAAGACACGTTTCAAAACACGTTTGAAAAATAGGAGCCTTTAAGTGGTACAGATGGCAGATGGCAGTTTTCTCAGGAGCACCAATAATCTTTCAACAAAAATTTTACTATATATATAATATATATATTATATATATAGTAATTTAATTACTATAGTTTTAGTTCTATAAAGTTATGTCTCCCCAAATAAACTGCCATCTGCCATCTGTACCAAATTGGCTCTATCTGGAATTGCCATTGCTTGGTTCTTTATGCCTTATTTTAAGGGGCATAAAAGTATGCTTGCGATGGTACATTTGGGATATACGCGCGGCCAAAAACAAGAAAAGTTACAGTAAAATGAAAGAAAATCGATAAAAAACTTGGCAGTTCACACATTTTTTCCTATATTTGCCCCCTGAATGGTGACTCTGTCGCTTTTCACGACATGATGGGAATTACGGAGCGTTATGCTTCTTTTACGTAATGACTGTTAATGTACGACAAACTAGAATAATTAATGTAACCGCTTATGAAACAAGTCGTCGCCCCCAATCACAAGTGCAACTCACTTGGTTTCCGCCTCGTGTTGACTAAAAATAAATAATTATTTGATCAATGGTTACATTTTGCATTAGTCTTATAGCACTTGTCTTAGGCTATCTGTTGTATGGCCGTTTTGTGGACAGCGTGTTTGGCCCTGACGACAGGGAAACTCCTGCTGTTGCCATGGCCGATGGTGTTGACCGCATTGTGCTTCCTAATTGGAAGGTGTTTATGATCCAGTTCCTGAACATTGCCGGTACCGGGCCCATCTTCGGTGCTATCATGGGTGCCAAGTTCGGCCCTGTAGCCTATCTGTGGATTGTGCTGGGATGTATCTTCGCAGGCAGCGTACACGACTATTTCACGGGTATGCTCTCCATGCGTAACGGTGGTGCCAGTTGTCCGGAGATTGTCGGAAAATACCTGGGTGAGAAGGCCCGTAAGGTCATGCGGGTGTTCTCGGTACTCCTTCTGCTGATGGTGGGCACGGTGTTTGTGTTCAGTCCTGCCACCATCCTCCAGGGGTATGGCGGTACCGCCCTGATGTGGATTATCTGTATCTTTGTCTATTATATCGTGGCCACGATGCTCCCTATCGACAAGGTTATCGGGCGCTTCTATCCTGTGTTTGCCATTGCCCTTCTGTTCATGGTGGCAGCACTGATGGTATGCCTGTTTGTGGAATGGCCTCAGTTGCCCGAGTTGTGGTCGCATCCTGAGAATATGGGGAAGGCAGCCGACAGCACCTTCACCGACCAGGTGTTCCCTTGTATGTTCATCACCATCGCCTGCGGTGCCTTGAGTGGCTTCCATGCAACCCAGAGCCCGCTCATGGCCCGCTGTCTGGCTTCAGAGCGCAAGGGTCGTGCCGTGTTCTACGGCTCGATGATCATCGAGGGGCTTGTTGCACTGGTATGGGCTGCTGTGTCCATGTATTTCTTCTATGGGGAACCTGCTCCGGGCTATCAGATCATAGAGGCTGTCGGCAATAAGGGCTTTTTGACCAGTGCCCCTGCTGTGGTGAATATCATGTGCAACAGCTGGCTCGGCCTCACAGGCGGTATCTTGGCCATTCTTGGTGTGGTGGCAGCCCCCATCACCTCGGGCGATACGGCTTTCCGATCTGCCCGACTGATCATCGCAGAAGCATTCCATATCGAGCAGCGGCCCATTCCCAAACGTCTGCTCGTCAGTCTGCCCCTCTTTGGGGCTTCGCTGGCCCTGCTGATATGGCAGGTGGAGGACGCCAATGGTTTCAACACTATTTGGCAATATGCCGGATGGAGCAATCAGGCGCTGGCGGTATTCATGCTCTGGGCCATCACGGTCTATCTGGTTCGTCAGAAGAAGAACTATTGGATCACACTCATTCCTGCTCTGTTCATGACGTGCGTCTGCACTACATTCCTTTTTATTTCGAAACTTGCTTTCCATCTGCCGGAGGGCATTGCCTATATCGCTGGCGGCGTATGTCTGGTGATTGCCGCCGTTTGGTTCTGTGCATGGATGATTAACAACAATAAAAACCAAAGAAAATGAAACGAATTAATTATTTAGTGATGTTGGCAGCGGCGGCCCTGATGGCTGGCTGCGGGCCAAAAGTGGAGCAAACGGTCTTGGTGGGTCATTTCCATAATACGGATGACGTGCCTGAGTATGTAATCCTGTTCAACGAAGATACAGGAGAAGAACTGGCTAATGTGCCCGTGAAAGACGGGAGGTTCCGCTACGACATACCCAGCGACAAGACGACTCTCATGTCCGTCAGTTTCGGTCAGGACGACAACGGCTGGAAGGAGAATTTCATCCCTACCGGCGACACGGTGCGCTACGAGATTGACGGTCTCAAGACGGTTGCCGAGGAATTCGCACCAGAGACATCGCTCAACTTCCAGGTGCGCGATTCTGCGCCGATCTTAGCGGATGTGCTTAGCCGCCTGGAGACTGACTCTGCCGCTACCGGTGAATTGCGTGACTACTGCCTCAAACTGATTGAAGAGCATCCCTCTGATTTCCTAGGTTACTGGAGTCTGATATACGCCTCGTTAGCTCAGATGTCAGAGGAAGAGTGGTTGGCATTGGTGGACAAGGTGGCGCCTGAGATTCAGGCAAAGCCCCATGTGCAGG
>CADCBZ010000021.1 GCA_902799765.1 uncultured Prevotellaceae bacterium | reverse complement strand
ATTGAAGTCATAGCTCTTTCCAGTGTCGGAGGTATAGGTCGTGTTAACAGTGGCCAGTTCCGAAATCCCTCTCAAGATGGTGTCTGAGCTGCATGTGCGAAGAGTGGGATGGAGTGAGAGATGGGCATTAGGTGGCTTGTCACGTCCTCAACGCAGTCACCGCCACAGAAGTAGACGCTTGACAGCGAACCCGCAATCTCGCTGTATTGATAGCCGTATGACGTGCACCGGAGACCCAACACTTCGTCGATAACGGGGCCGACGTAACGGGAAAAAAGCTCTCTCACATGAAATATTCCTCCAAAAGGAGTGATTATCTCAGATTTATGCTTACCTTTGCCATGTCATTGAAGATTTTTTTGCTTGTCTTGAAACGCAGCACTAAGGTAAGTGAAAAATATGACATGGCAAAATCCTGGGCAACTTATTGTTGCTCAGGAACTTATAAACAAAGTTAAACTAAAGTGCTGCGGAATTTAGGAAATATACGATTATGAAACACTTAGGAACAATTGTTATGGCTGTAATAGCCGTGATAGCTTATAGTACAAACGCCAGAGTTGAAGGCACTCTACTACAACCAAACTTCTACGCTTAAAAAACAATAAAAAGTATTATGGTACTGGGGAGGTGTGAGTATTTTGAAGAATAACATTGAGGGGATTCTTGGATTCAGATTTCAGTTTTCAGTTTTTAAAATGGATGGGGGTATGTGGTGCTGAGAAGAGTGCGCCTGACAAGAAAGAGATTAATATATATATATTAATAAAATTATATAATATATATATTATATAATTTATAATAAAGGGTGGCTATAAGGGATGGGGGGTAGCAAAATAAAAACTGAAAACTGAAAACTGAATCCGTCGTATACCTTTGTTTGCCCATTTTTCATAACGTGCTTTTTTGCGTGTCTTTTTTTGCGATTTATTTGCAAGACTACTGAAATTTTAGTACCTTTGCAATGTCAAATGAAAGAGGTCGTAGAGGCGGCCATTAAGGATAAAAATTCTTTGCGGAGCAAAGCGAGCACAGCTCGAGCGGCTCACATTAAATCTAGAAATTGCGCGCATTAATGGTAGCAAGATTTTCCTTTAATGGTGGTCGAAAACGGCTCAATCAGGCGACAACGAGAGAACTGACAAATTTTTTAACACAAAAACTAAACTAGATTAAAATTATGGCTATTAAAGTTATTGCACAACTGAGAGAAGTAAAACTTGGTAAGAACCCGGGTAAGAAGTTCGTGATGCGTCCCGACCTCTACGTGCCCATCGCCGAGAAGAAGGTGTTTCAGGAGGCGGCTACCCACAGCGGTATCTCCGCTGGTGTGATCAAGGCGGCTTGGGATGCTGCTGGCGAGGTGATCCGCACCTGGGCGACTGAAGGTCACTCTATCCCCCTGCCTGGACTCGGCACCATGCGCTTCGGTGTGCGTTCGAAGGCTGTTGAGAAGCTGGAGGACGTGAAGGCGAACCTGATCAGCGTACGCCGCATCATTTTCACCCCGAATGTGGACGTAAAGGACGAGCTGAAGAACACCTCTATCCAGATTACCTGTCTCGATGAGGACGGCAACGTGCTGAAGCGCGTGACCAGCGGTGACTCAGGCGACATCGAGGACACCGAGAACAACGAGAACGGTGGCAGCACCGAGAACGGCAGCGGCTCAGGCAGCGGTTCTGGCAGCAACACTGGTGGTAACGCCTCTGGCGACAACAACGGTGGAAACACTGGCGGCGGTGGCGACGGAGGCGATGATCTCGACAAGAATTAGAGCGCTTGGGGCTTCGGCCCCAACGCTTCTGAAATGAGAAAATGAAAAATTGATAAAATGAGAAACTTATGACGAAGAAAGAGACTACTAAGTTTATTGTGCAGATTATCGTGTCGATTGCTTCGGCGATCCTGACTGCACTTGGAGCAACGTCCTGCATGGGGTACTGAGTAAAAGGATTCCTCTGGTTTTGATGACCAGGGGGATCCTTAAATTATATGGTTGGAAGATTTTAATACGATAAGAAGATACAGTATGGTCTGAATAGTTTTCATACCCCAAGCTATCATACTTTCAGCATAATCACGTAAATCTTTTGCATTGACAACCAACTGAATCTTGGGTGCCTCTTCTGAATAAATAATGGCGCAAAAGCAATAAATAATGTGGAACCTGCAAACGGGCGCAAAGGTTTTCGTGGTTTTTTAACGTTATATGACATTTGAAATTTGGTAGTTTCGGAAATTTATACTACCTTTGCACTCACGAAATATGAACATTAAAAACAATATTTAAAGATGAAACCACTAAACAAACAGTTTGCTCCTAAGAGCGTGATGCCTGAAAAGGTGATTCAGTTCGGTGAAGGTAACTTCCTCCGTGCATTTGTAGATTGGATTATCTGGAACATGGACCAGAAAACCGACTTCAACGGCTCCGTTGTCGTTGTACAGCCTATTGAAAGAGGTATGGTTGACTGGCTCAATGCCCAGGATTGTCTGTACCATGTGAACCTGCAGGGTCGTGAGAACGGTAAGCCCGTGAACACCCTTGAGCGTATCGACGTGATCAGCCGTGCGCTGAATCCCTATACCCAGAATGCTGCTTTCATGGCACTCGCTGACCAGCCCGAGATCCGTTTCGTGATCTCTAACACCACAGAGGCCGGTATCGCCTTCGACCCCAGCTGTAAGTTGGAGGATGCACCTGCCAGCTCTTATCCCGGTAAGCTGGTGCAGTTGTTGTATCGTCGTTACCAGACCTTCAACGGCGATCCCACAAAGGGACTGATCATCTTCCCCTGTGAGCTGATCTTCCTGAACGGACACGTGCTGAAGGATTGTATCTATAAGTATATCGACCTGTGGAACCTTGGTGCCGACTTCAAGAAGTGGTTCGAGGAGGCTTGTGGCGTGTATGCCACCCTCGTGGACCGTATCGTGCCGGGCTTCCCCCGCAATGAGATCAAGGAGATTCAGGAGAAGATCTGTTACCGCGACAACCTCGTGGTACAGGCCGAGACCTTCCACCTCTGGGTGATTGAGGCTCCGAAGGAAGTGGCTAAGGAGTTCCCTGCCGACAAGGCTGGTCTGCACGTGCTGTTCGTGCCCTCAGAGGAGCCTTACCACAAGCGTAAGGTGACGCTGCTGAACGGCCCGCACACAGTATTGAGTCCTGTGGCTTTCCTGAGTGGTGTGGACATCGTGCGTGACGCCTGCCACCATGAGGTCATCTCGAAGTATATCCACAAGGTGCAGTTCGACGAGCTGATGCAGACCCTCGACCTGCCGATGGACGAGCTGGAGAAATTCGCCGGCGACGTGCTGGAGCGCTTCGACAACCCGTATGTGGATCATCAGGTGACGAGTATCATGCTGAACTCCTTCCCGAAGTTCCAGGCCCGCGACCTGCCCGGCGTGAAGACCTATCTCGAGCGCAGGGGCGAACTGCCAAAGGGACTCGTGTTCGGACTCGCCGCCATCATCACTTACTATAAGGGTGGTAAGCGCAAGGACGGTGTGGAGATCGTACCCAACGACGATCCGAAGATCATGGATCTGCTGAAGCAGCTGTGGGCTACCGGTGACACGCAGATGGTAACTGTAGGTGTGCTGGGTGCCGAGGCTATCTGGGGTGAGGATCTGAATAAGATTCCTGGACTGGCCGCTATGGTGAAGCAGGATCTCGACCTCATCCAGAGCGTAGGCATGCTCGAGGCTGTCAAATCAATATTGTAATTTTGAGCGATTGCATTGAAATTAAGGGGGCGAGAGTTAATAACCTCAAGAACATTAATGTTAAGATCCCCCGGAATACGTTTACAGTGATTGCCGGAGTAAGTGGCTCCGGCAAATCATCTCTGGCCTTCGACACATTGTATGCCGAAGGTCAGCGGCGTTATGTAGAGAGCCTGTCGAGCTATGCCCGTCAGTTCCTGGGAAGAATGAACAAACCCGAGTGCGACTACATCCGAGGTATCCCCCCCGCCATCGCTATCGAACAGAAGGTAATCTCCAGGAATCCGCGTTCCACCGTGGGTACCACAACGGAGATCTACGAGTATCTGAGGCTGCTCTATGCCCGCATCGGACACACCTTCTCGCCCATCAGTGGCTGTGAGGTGAAGAAACACTCGACGGAGGATGTGGTGAAGCAGGTGCTGGAATATTCGAAGGGTACGAAGTTCGTGGTGCTGGCGCCTGTCCATTTGGCTGAAGGGCGCACGATGGAGCAGCAGCTGAAAGCCTATCTCCTAGAGGGTTTCGCCCGTATCTACGTGGATAACGATTTCCAGCGTATTGACGACATCCTTGCTGCCGGCGACATCCAGCAGAAAGAAATATACCTTGTCATCGACCGCTTGAGTGTGGATGACTCAAAGGACGTGATTGCCCGCCTGGTGGATTCGGCAGAGACAGCCTTCTATGAGGGACATGGCGAGATGCGCCTGATGTTCCTGCCCTCGAATATCACCTATGACTTCTCCATGCGTTTCGAGGCCGACGGGATGACGTTTGAGGAACCCTCAGACCAGATGTTCTCGTTCAACTCCCCCGCAGGGGCCTGTCCCACGTGTCAGGGGTTCGGACGTATCATCGGCATCGATGAGAAACTGGTGATCCCCAACACGACGCTATCGGTATATGACGGTTGCGTGGTGTGCTGGCACGGGGAGAAGATGAAAGAGTGGCAGCAGTGGTTTGTGCGTCATGCCGCTGCAGACGATTTCCCCATCTTCGAGCCCTATATGAACCTGACACAGCAGCAGAAAGACTGGCTGTGGCACGGACTGCCTTCGGATAAGGGTGCCAAGGAGAAACCCTGTATCGACGAGTTCTTCAAAATGGTGGAGGCGAGCCAGTATAAGATTCAGTACCGCGTGATGCTGGCCCGCTATCGTGGCAGGACCACTTGTCCGACGTGTCACGGTACGCGTCTGAAGCCTGAGGCCGACTACGTGAAGATCGGCGGCAGAAGCATCACAGACCTCGTACAGATGCCGGTGGTGAGACTGAAGGAGTGGTTCGACCGTTTGGAGCTCGACCCGCATGATCAGGAGGTAGGCAAACGGCTGTTGACGGAGGTGAAAAGTCGGCTGCAGTTCCTCTTGAACGTGGGTCTGGGATATCTGACGCTTAACCGACTCTCCAACTCCCTCTCGGGTGGTGAGAGTCAGCGTATCAACCTCTGTACCAGTCTGGGAAGCTCGCTCGTGGGCTCTCTTTATATCCTCGACGAACCGAGTATCGGTCTGCATGCCAGAGACACCGACCGACTGATCCATGTGCTGAAGGACCTGCAGGATCTGGGTAACACGGTGGTGGTGGTGGAGCACGACGAAGAGATCATGCGGGCTGCCGACTATCTGATAGACATCGGCCCAGATGCTGGAAGACTCGGAGGCGAGGTTGTCTTCCACGGGAATGCGAAA
The DNA here is from genome assembly GCA_902799765.1 of uncultured Prevotellaceae bacterium. Lineage (GTDB taxonomy): Bacteria > Bacteroidota > Bacteroidia > Bacteroidales > Bacteroidaceae > Prevotella. Next base: position 50,019 of record CADCBZ010000021.1, on the reverse strand, counting down.
GACATCACCAGTTCCAAGGGCTCGAAAAGCTACACCGTAAAATATCTGTTAGGCGAAGAGACGATAGAAATGCCCAAGAGCCGACGCCCCTGGAACCTGCATATCGACATCAAGGGTGCCAGGATGAACAATCTGAGAGGCATCGACGTGGCATTCCCGTTGAATGTGATGACGGTGGTGACGGGTGTCTCAGGCTCGGGAAAGTCGAGCTTGGTAAAGGGTATCCTCTACCCTTCCCTGAAGCGTCATCTCGGAGAGGTATGTGATGCCCCAGGCGAATACTTAGGCATCATTGGCGATATCAACGCCCTGAAACATGTGGAGTTTGTGGATCAGAACCCCATCGGTAAGTCCACCCGTTCGAACCCCGCCACGTATGTGAAGGCGTATGATGCCATCCGCGACCTCTATGCCGAGCAGCCATTGTCGCAGCAGATGGGATTCACGCCGCAGTACTTCTCGTTCAACACCGACGGCGGACGCTGTGAGGAGTGTAAGGGTGCGGGCGTGATCACCGTAGAGATGCAGTTTATGGCAGACCTCGTGCTGGAGTGCGAAGCCTGTCACGGGCACCGTTTCAAGCACGACATCCTCGACGTGAAGTTCGAGGGGAAGAATATCGACGATGTGCTGAACATGACGATCTCGGAAGCACTGGAGTTCTTCAGCCAATATAAGCAGGATACCATCGTGAAGCGTCTGAAGAGTCTGGAGGACGTGGGATTGGGCTATATCAAACTCGGACAAAGTTCTTCGACCCTCTCAGGCGGTGAGAACCAGCGCGTGAAACTAGCCTACTTCATCGGACAGGAGAAACAGGAGCCCACACTCTTCATCTTCGACGAGCCGACAACGGGATTACACTTCCACGATATCCACAAGCTGCTGGAGGCTTTCAACGCCCTGATAGCACGCGGACACTCCATCCTTATCATCGAACATAACATGGAGATCATCAAATGTGCCGACTACGTGATAGACTTAGGTCCTGACGGTGGCGACAAAGGAGGCGCACTCGTGGCGAAGGGAACCCCAGAGGAGATAGCCCGATGCCCCGAGAGTCTCACTGGCAAATATCTGAAAACGAAATTAAACCTATAGAACATTGAAACAACGTCAACTATTCATCATTACCAGAGCTTTATTAATCAGCCTACTGCTCAGTATGCCGACAGTCATGAGTGGTGCCAAGAAAGACTCGCTGATACTGAATAAAATCTACGAATTCCAACTGACACACAAGACGGAGATCGACAGTCTGCAAGATAACGTGTATGCAAAAATCCGCTATAATGTGGAGAAACGCAACGTCATCCTCTGGCTCATTCCATCGATGTATGTGCTGGCCAAAGACCCAAGAGAGTATATCCGCGAGTCATATAGTGATGTGATCTATCTGAATGATAAAGATTTCATCGTGAACCAACAGGCCGTGACTGGCACCATCCGCGGAAACCGCAGGGTGATGTCGGTGATCGTTGACTTCAACACCCCAAAACTCTATAATATCGCCCTCTACGACGATTACATGCTGTCGCCCTTCAACCGCATCAACCGAAAGTACTATCGCTTCAAGGAATACCGCCAGAGCGACGGTACCACCAGACTGGAGTTCAGACCGAAGCTCTATAACACCCAGCTCGTGAACGGTTACGCCATCGTGGAAACAGAGACGGGGCGCATCATCAAGACGGTGCTGTGTGGTGAGTTTGACATGTTGTCGTTCTATTCGGAAGTGAATCAAGGTGATGGCGGACCTGCAGAACTGATGCCCACACAATGTACAACGGCAACGACCTTTAAGTTTATGGGCAACAGGGTGTCGTCGGTCTTCAACTCCATGTATCATCAGCCCTATATGCTGCCCGACAGCATCAGCGATCAACGGGCGAAGGAACTGATAGACTCGCTGCGTCCCATACCATTGTCAGAGAGCGATAAACGCATCTATGAGGCAGAGGCACAACGGCAGCAGGCGGCAGAAGAAGCCGCCGCCGCTGACACCATTGAGCATAAATCGAAGAAATGGAAGCACTTCTGGTGGGACATCGTGGGTGATAACCTCGTGACACCATTGGCAGCAGAGTCGAAAGATAAAGGTGCTGAGTTCCGCTTGTCGCCCATCATCAATCCACTGAACGTGAGATATAGCGGCAGCAAGGGTATCTCGTATAAAATGAACCTCTCATTCCGGTATAGTTTCAATCAATACCGCTATCTGACGCTGGAACCTATGTTCGGTTATAACTTCAAGCAGAAGCAGTTCTACTTTAATGCGCCCCTGAGAATAACCTATAACCCGAAGCGTAACGGTTATGCACAGGTGACATGGGGTAACAACCGTATCAGTAACTCTACGGTGCTCGACCAGATCAATCACGAGCACGGAGACGCTCTCTCTTTTGATGAGCCGGATGCCGACCAGTTTATTGATAACTATGTTGAGCTGAAGAACAACATCATGCTATTCGACTGGTTTGATGTGGAAACGCGTCTGATCTACCACAAACGTACCCCAGTGAACGAAGAGGTGATGACGAAATACGACAAGCCCACCCAATACCGAAGCTTTGCACCAGCCATCGAGCTGAAGTTCCGTCCCTGGTTTGATAGAGGACCTGTGATCACGGTGGATTACGAGCGGAGTATCAAGAATGTGCTGCAATCGAATCTCCAGTATGAGCGTTGGGAGTTTGATGCCCAGTGGAAGAAGAAGATTGTAGGACTGCGTTATCTGAACATGAGAATGGGCTACGGCTTCTATACCGACAGAAGCGACAACTACTTCATGGACTACACCAACTTCTGCGACAACAACCTGCCTGAAGGCTGGGAAGATCACTGGAGCGGTAATTTCCAGTTGCTCGACGGTAAGGTCTATAACGAATCCAACTTCTACTTCCGCCAAAACATATCGTATGAGTCACCATTGCTCTTCGCCACATGGCTGCCGTATGTAGGCAAATATATCGAGAAGGAGCGTCTGTATTTCAGTAGTGTGATCGTGCAGCATGCCCGTCCCTACTTTGAGTTGGGCTACGGTCTCACCAACCGTTACGTCTCTATCGGCTTATTCGCCAGCTTCTATAACACCAAGTTCCAGAAGGCCGGTATCACCTTTGACTTCGAACTCTTCAAGCGATGGTAAAACCCCTGACTGTCTATAAGGCGAGTGCAGGAAGCGGAAAGACATTTACCCTCGCCACCGAATACATCCGCCTGCTCGTGGAGAATCCCACGAGCTACAGGAACATTCTGGCAGTGACCTTCACCAACAAAGCCACTGAGGAGATGAAGATGCGAATACTCAGTCAGCTATATGGTATTTGGAAGGGACTGCCGGAGTCGGACAACTATCTGCGGGTGATTGTGGAGAAGACGGGGTATGCTCCGAAGCTCATCAGAGAACGGGCAGGACAAGGCCTGTCGAACCTGTTGCATAACTACAACTACTTCCGCGTGGAGACCATCGACACCTTCTTCCAGAGTGTGTTGAGGAATATGGCTCGTGAACTCGACCTGACCACCAATCTGAAGATCGGTCTCAACGATGTGCAAGTGGAGGAACTGGCAGTAGATCAGCTGATAGCCGACCTGAGCACTACCGACGTGATGCTGCAGTGGATCCTGAAGTACATCATGGAGAGTATCTCCGACGATAAGTCATGGAACGTCATCAGTCAGATCAAACGCTTCGGGCGCACCATCTTCAAGGACGAATACAAGGAGGTGAGCAAGGCACTGGAGCAGAAGATGGAAGAGAAAGGCTTCTTTGAACGCTATACCACCCAACTCCGGGAGATGAAGAAAGCGGCAGAGGAACGGATGATCCTGATCGGCGAGAGCTTCTTCGACACCCTGGAGGGCGAGGGTCTCAGCATCGACGATCTGGCGAATAAGAACAGAGGCATCGCAGGATTCTTCCTGAAGTTGCAGAAGGGGGTGTTTGATCCCAGTATCGAGAATGCGACGGTAGCCAACTGTCTCAGCAATCCCGAGAAATGGTGTGCGAAGACCCATCCACAGCGCGACTTCATCATCTCACTGGCAGAGGGAACCTTAGGCGACATCCTGCGCTATGCGGTAGAGGAGCGCCCCCGTCAGTGGAAACTCTATAAATCGGCAGACCTCACTCTGCGTCATCTGAACCAGCTCCGGCTGTTGGGCAGCATCGAGAAGAAGGTGAGAGAACTCAATGAGAACAACAACCGCTTCCTGCTGAGTGATACCCAGCAGCTGTTACATGCCCTGATAGAAGGCAGCGACTCACCCTTTATCTTTGAGAAGATCGGTACCCAGCTGGAACACGTGATGATTGACGAGTTCCAGGACACGAGTACGGTGCAGTGGCAGAACTTCCGCGTGCTGCTCGACGAGGCGATGAGTCATGAAGACGGCTCCAACCTCATCGTGGGTGACGTAAAGCAGAGCATCTACCGTTGGCGCGCTGGAGACTGGCGCCTGCTGAATGATATCGAGCAGCAGTTCCGGCAGCAGCAGATAGAGACCATCTCCCTGAAGAAAAACTACCGTTCGGAGCGGAACGTCATCACTTTCAACAACTACTTCTTCAGTCATGCGGCAGAGTTGGAGTATCAGGAGCAGCAAGAACTGAACCCAGAAGAGGCAGAACAGTTGAAGAAAGCCTATGCCGACGTGGTGCAGGAGATACCCGAAGGGCGCGAGGCTGCTGGAGAAGTCAGCGTGACACTCTTGCCTGCAGAAGACTATCAAGAAACAACCCTCCAACAGGTGGCAGACACCATCAGCACCCTGACGAAACGAGGGGTGCCCCAGCAGGAAATCGCCATTCTGGTGCGCGTGAATAACCAGATACCGATGATCGCCCAATACTTTTTGGAGCAGATGCCTGAGGTAACGATTGTATCGGATGAAGCTTTCAGACTCGACGCCTCAGTGGCAGTAAACCTCCTGGTGTCAGCCCTCAGACTACTCACCCACCCTGATGACCTGTTGACGAAGGCTGCCATCGTGAAATGCTATCATATCGATGTGCTGAAAGAACAGACGGAAGACAATGAACTCCTGCTGCGTACGAACGATCTGGACCTGCTGTTGCCTGAGGCTTTCTTAACCCAACGGGAGATGCTGCTCACGATGCCGCTCTACGAACTGGCAGAGCGTCTGCATGCCATCTTCGAACTGGAGCGACTCAACGAACAGAGTGCCTACGTGTTTGCTTTCTATGATCAGCTTGCCAGTTATGTGAATGACAATACCGCTGATATCGACTCCTTCCTCGCGGCGTGGGATGAGAACATCTGTGGCAAGACCATCCAGAGTGAAGAGACTAACGGTGTGAGGATCCTCTCCATCCACAAGTCAAAAGGTCTGGAATATAACTATGTGATTTGTCCGTTCTGCGACTGGCAATTGGAGAAGCAGAGTGGTAACATCCTGTGGTGTCAGCCTGAGGAACAGCCATTCAGCGATCTGCCCATCGCCCCAGTGGATTACAGCAGAGGACAAATGATGGGCACTATCTATGAGCCAGACTATCTGCATGAACATCTGCAGAACACGGTGGATAATCTGAACCTGCTCTATGTGGCGTTTACCCGTGCGAAGAAAGGACTCTATATCTTTGGCAAACGGGGAGCAAAAGCTTCGCGCTCCGGACTTATCGAACAGTGTCTGCCCCTTGTGGCGCAGGAGATGCCAGGGGCGATACTTTCAGGTATAGAGGATGAGAAGGGGGTACTTCGCTTCTCCCTAGCTGGTTCGGCTAGCAAGGCAAGTCAGGCTAGTTCGGCTAGTCAAGCTAGCGACAATCCTTTCCTTCAGCCCTCCGGCCCTATCGCAGTTGATTTCCGCTATATGGAGAGTCAGGTAAACTTCCGTCAGAGTAACCGCAGCCAGGCGTTTATCGAGGCTGACGAGAGTAACGAGATAGAGCGTCTGAACTATATCCAGACAGGTAGCGTGCTGCATCAGATCTTCTCGATGATTCGCACGACGGATGATATCGAGGATGCCCTGAAGCAGTTGCAGTTCGAGGGTGTGCTCTACGATGAGCAGATCACCTCCGAGCGTATCACGGCGATGCTGAGAAAGCGGTTGCAGGATCCCCGTGTGGCAGACTGGTTCTCGCCCCGTTGGAATCTCTTCAACGAGTGTACCATCCTTACGATGGAAGACGGCGAAGTGAAAGAGAGGCGCCCTGACCGTGTGATGACAGACGGGAGTAATTGGGTCGTTGTCGATTTCAAGTTCGGTTCCCCAAAACCAGAATACGATGATCAGGTGCGGGAGTATATGGCGTTGATCAAGACGATGCAGCCTGAAGCAGCGGTAAACGGCTATTTATGGTTCGTGTATAGTAACAAAATTGAAGAAGTGGTATGAGCAGTTTTCTCGAAAAGGTTGCGGCGGATTTGCTGAAGAGGTTTGATCAGGATCTCTCCCGAGTCGCCGTGGTGTTCCCCAATAAACGTGCGTCGCTCTTCCTCAATGAGCATCTGGCACGGCTGGCAGGCAAGCCGCTCTGGAGCCCTGCCTATATCACCATCAGCGATCTCTTCCGCAGTCACTCGGAGTTGAAGGTGGCAGACCCTATCCTACTCGTCTGTGAACTGCACAAGGTCTTTATCGAGGCCACAGGGATGGATGAAACCCTGGATCATTTCTACGGCTGGGGACAACTGCTCCTGGCCGACTTCGACGATCTGGACAAGAACATGGGCCCTGCAGATCAGGTGTTCAAGAACCTGCGGGATATCCATGAGCTCGACGATATCTCCTACCTCACCGACGAACAGCGCGAGATGATCAGACGCTTCTTCAGCAACTTCTCCGAGGATCATAACAGTGAGTTGAAACAGCGGTTCCTGAGACTATGGAGCCGTATTGGCACGATCTATCATCTCTTCAACGAACGGCTCGCCAGTCAGCAGCTCTGTTATGAGGGAGCCCTCTACCGTCAGGTGGTGGAGAATCTGGATATTGACTTCCGTTACGACACCTATGCCTTCGTGGGCTTTAACCATCTGCAAGAGGTGGAGAAGACTCTCTTCAAGCGACTGGAACAGGAAGGCAAGGCTGTCTTCTATCAGGATACGGATGAACTACCGCCAGAAACGCTGACTTACATATCCGCTCCTACGGAGAATATCCAGGCACGCTACGTGAGTCAGTGGCTCACCCCAGAACGCATTGCCGCAGGAAGGAAAACAGCGATTGTGCTCTGCGACGAGAAACTGTTGCAAACGGTTATCCATTGTCTGCCAAAGGCTGTGGAGAAGATAAACGTCACCACAGGCTACCCCCTGAATCAGACTGCTGCCGCTACCCTCGTGAGTCAGTTCTTTAATCTGCAGATCAATGGTTTCTCGCTGAAGACAAACGCATTCAGACGACACTGGCTCGACCTGATGAACCGTCATCCTTATGCGAAGATGATGCCAGTGGACTACGCCAATACCCACTATACCGACAACAGCGCTTTGCTACACGCCCTGTTAGGTATCATCCGTCATGTGGCGAAGGATCCCAGTCCGAAGGATCAGTTGGCTACCGAGAGTCTGTTCAGAGTCTATACGGTCTTGAACCGTTTGACGGATCTCGTGGATAGCGGTGTGCTAAAGGTGGATATCATCACCCTGCAGCGACTCGTGACACAGGTAATACAATCCACCACGATTCCCTTCCACGGTGAACCCGCAGAAGGCATCCAGGTCATGGGTGTGCTCGAGACCCGAAACCTCGACTTCGATCACGTGCTGATGCTCTCGTGTAACGAAGGTAACATGCCACGTGGCGTGAGCGACACCTCATTCATCCCCTATAGCATCAGAAAGGCCTACGGGCTGACAACGGTGGACCACAAGGTTGCCATCTATGAACACTACTTCCATCGCCTGCTGCAAAGGGCTAAGGATGTGACGTTGGTCTATAACAACGCCACTAACGACGGACAGACTGGCGAGATGTCACGTTTCATGCTGCAACAGATGGTGGAACGCGAAAAGCCTATCCTATACCGTACGCTTCAGGCAGGACAGCTCACGGCACCCAGACATCCGAAGGAGATCCTTAAGACCGACAAGGTGATGGATATCATGAAGCACCTCTTTGCAAAAGAGAACGGCGGCATCAGTCCGACTGCCATCAGCACCTATCTGCGCTGTCAGCTGCGGTTCTTCTACCATTATGTGGGTAACCTGATAGAGCCAGAGGATAACGAAGAAGACATGATCGACAACCGCATCTTCGGCAACATCTTCCACAAGGCAGCCCAGACGCTCTATGAGCGGCTGAAGGAGTTGACGGGTAACCATATCACTTCCTTAGTTATCGACGATCTCCTGAAAAGTGCAGTGGAGATTGAGCAGGCGGTGGATGATGCCTTCAGAACCGAACTCTTCCAGATCAGCGACCCCCACCGCAAGGTACCAGCCTACGACGGTCTGCAACTCATCAACAGAGAGGTCATCATCAAATATATCCGTCAACTGTTGGAGACTGACAGGAAACTCACGCCCTTTAGTATCTTAGGTTTGGAGCTACCTGTGAAGATGCCAATGGAGTGGACGATGGTCAGAGGATATATAGACCGTTTAGACAAGATTACCGATCCTGAGACTGGTGAGGAAAGAGTACGTGTGATCGACTATAAGACGGGTGCTAAGAAACAGAAGGATCTGCCTGATGTGGCAGCGATCTTCGATCCAGCCAACGTGAAAGATCACAGCGACTACTACCTACAGACGTTCCTCTACAGTCATATTGTGCGCAAGGATACCAATCTGCCTGTCTCCCCTGTCCTACTCTTTATCCAATATGCAGGTGGCGAAGGCTACGACCCCACCCTGAAACTGGGTAAGGATCCCGTGAGAGATATCGCTACTGCCTCGGATGAGTTTATGCAGCTGCTGACAGAAAAGATAAGCGAGATCTTCTGTCAAGACCTCGCTTTCTCGCCGACAGAGGATCATGATCGCTGTCGCACCTGCCCCTATCAGATGCTGTGTCGCTAACCGATTACTCTTCCATGAGCTTACGATAACGGGCACGTTTGGGTTCTTCCAGTCCTAAGCGCTGGGCTTTGTTGGCTTCATATTCAGAGTAATTGCCCTCGAAATAGAATACGTTACCTTCACCTTCAAACGCCAGGATATGCGTACAGATACGATCCAGGAACCAGCGATCGTGACTGATAATCACGGCACATCCCGCGAAGGCTTCCAGACCTTCTTCGAGCGCACGTAACGTATTGACATCTATATCGTTAGTAGGCTCATCTAAAAGTAACACATTACCCTCCTGCTTGAGTGCAATCGCCAGATGCAGACGGTTTCTCTCACCACCTGAGAGCACTGCGCATTTCTTCTCCTGATCCGCACCGCTGAAGTTGAAACGTGAGAGATAGGCACGAACATTCACATCCTTACCACCCATACGGATCGTCTCGTTGCCGCCACTCACCACCTGATAGACACTTTTCTCTGGATCGATGTCCTTATGCTGCTGATCCACATACGAGAGCTTCACCGTCTCGCCCACATCGAGCACCGTTAGGACCAATCACACCCACGATACCATTCGGCGGGAGGATGAAGTTCAGGTCGTTGAAGAGTTGTTTCTCCGGGAACGACTTCGCCACATGCTCTGCCACAATCACCTTGTTACCGAGACGCGGACCATTGGGGATGAAGATCTCCAGCTTCTCCTCACGCTCCTTCTGTTCCTCGTTCAACATCTTATCATACGAGTTCAGACGGGCCTTTCCTTTCGCATGACGGGCCTTCGGTGCCATCCTCACCCACTCCAACTCGCGTTCGAGGGTCTTACGACGCTTCGAAGCAGACTTCTCTTCCTGTGCCAAACGCTGTGACTTCTGTTCGAGCCAAGAAGAATAATTGCCCTTCCAGGGGATACCCTCACCACGGTCCAGTTCAAGGATCCACTCTGCCACATCATCGAGGAAATAACGGTCGTGGGTTACGGCAATCACCGTTCCCTCATACTGCTGCAGATGCTGTTCCAACCAGTCGATACTCTCTGCATCCAAGTGGTTGGTTGGCTCATCGAGCAGAAGCACATCAGGTTTCTGGAGCAACAGACGACAAAGCGCCACACGACGGCGCTCACCACCCGAGAGTGTCGTGACGTTCCAATCGCCAGGAGGACAGTTCAGGGCTGCCATTGCACGATCCAGTTTAGAATCCATATTCCACGCATCCGTTGAATCGATGACATCCTGTAACTCTGCCTGACGCGCCATCAGTTTCTCCATCTTATCAGGATCCTCGTAGTATTCTGGCAGACCGAACTTCACGTTGATTTCGTCGTACTCCGCCAGTGCATCATACACATGCTGTACACCCTCCATCACATTCTCCTTCACCGTCTTCGTCTCATCAAGAGGCGGATCCTGAGGCAGATAACCCACCGAGTAACCTGGACTCCACACCACATTACCCTGATACTGCTGATCCAAGCCCGCAATGATCTTCATCAGTGTGGATTTACCGGCACCGTTCAGACCGATGATACCGATCTTCGCCCCATAGAAAAAACTGAGATAAATGTTTTTGAGCACTTGTTTCTGGTTCTGCTGAATGGTCTTGCTCACTCCGACCATCGAGAAAATCACTTTCTTGTCGTCAACTGTTGCCATACTATTGAGTAAATTTCAGATTTTGTGCAAAAATACAAAAAAAAGCCGAAATCTAATACATATCTCATATTTTATTTGTAATTTCGCAGCCAAATTGAGAAAACAGACGAAAAATCGAATGAATAGAGTTGTGATTACAGGCATGGGAATCTGGTCTAGCATCGGTACCAGCCTCGACGAAGTAAGAGACGCCCTTTATGCAGGAAAGAGTGGTATCATCCTCGATCCCATACGTAAGGAGGCAGGCTTCCGTTCGGGTCTGGTAGGAAATGTGCCAAAGGCTGACCTGAAAGCCCTGCTTCCCCGCAATACGAGAAGTTATATGCACGAAGAGAGCCAGTATGCCTATCTGGCCACCCTGCAGGCTTTGAAGCAGGCAGATATCGATATGGACTATCTGGAACAGCACGAGGTGGGTATCGTCTATGGCAACGACTCTGCCGTAGAGGCCTGCAGCAAGGCAGTAGATAAGTTCCACCAGATGCACACCAGTCTGGCCTGTGGCAGCGGTTCACTCTTCCAATGTCTGAACTCCACCATCTCGATGAACCTGGCTTGTATCTTCAAGCTGAAGGGCATCAACCAGACTATCTCTGCCGCTTGTGCCTCAGGTTCCCAGAGTATCGGCATGGCAGCCACCCTGATAGCCAATGGCCTGCAGGACTGCATCATTTGTGGCGGTGCTGAGGAAGTGAACCACTTAGGTGTGGTGTCGTTCGATGGCCTGCAGTCGTTCTCCGTTCGCGAGGACGCTCCTACGAAAGCCAGTCGTCCCTTTGATAAGGACAGAGACGGTCTCGTGCCCAGCGGTGGAGGTGCCACTCTCATCTTAGAGAGCTACGATCACGCCATCCAGCGAGGTGCGCCGATTCTGGCAGAAGTATTGGGATGGGGTTTCTCAGGCAATGGCGACCATATCTCCACACCTAATATTGAAGGCCCCTCGAAGAGTATGCTCAATGCCCTGAAAAATGCAGGAGTCACACCGCAGGAGATTGGTTATGTGAATGCCCACGCCACAAGTTCACTCATCGGCGACCAGCGCGAGGCACAGGTGATAGCCCGTGTCTTCGGCGACTACAAGGTACCTGTCAGCTCCACCAAGAGTCTCACGGGTCATGAGATGTGGATGGCAGGCGCCAGTGAGGTGATCTACTCCATCCTGATGATGAAGAACGACTTCATGGCAGGCAACCTGAATTTCGAGAACCCTGATGAGGAGACAGCCGTCATCAACGTGCTACCAGAGAGAAAGGAACAGCATTTCGATCTGTTCCTCAGTAACTCATTCGGATTCGGTGGCACGAACTCCACCCTGATTATCAAGAATCTCTAAATAGCATAAATACCAGTTTCATCTACACCTTTGGCAGATGAAACTGGTATTTGTGATCAAACACTTCCTTTACTGTATTGATTTCAAGGAACTTCGTGCCCCCGCCGCCTCCGATGTTTCCACTCAGGTAGGCTATACGGTCATCAAGTCCCACATACCCTTTCTGGCGCAACATCCTGACAGCAGCAAGGAACAACTTCTCGTTGTCGATATGCTCTTTCTGATAAACGGGAATCACACCGTAGCTGAGATTCAGAAGACGCTGCAGTTTGTCGTTATAACAGATTGCCAACACAGGATGTGGACCACGGAAGGCAGCCAGCATACGGGCTGTGTTACCTGTCACATTATCGGTAATGATACCCTTCACACCCAGTTTCTCTGTAGCCTGAATCGCACCGAAGGCCATAAACTCACGAATGTCACAGTTTTCCGACAAGGGCACGTCGATGACACCACGCAGACTCAAATCTTTCTCCGCTTGTTCGGCTATAGCCGCCATCGTCTGCACCGCCTCCACAGGATACTTTCCGCTGGCAGTTTCGCCTGAAAGCATCAGGGCATCGGTATGTGAATAGATTGCATTGGCGATATCCGTCACCTCCGCACGGGTCGGACGCGGGTTATTAATCATTGTATGTAACATCTGTGTTGCCACAATCACAGGCTTCTTCGCCATGATACACTTACGGATGATCTGACGCTGGATACCGGGAATCCTTTCGATAGGCACCTCAATACCTAAATCACCACGTGCAATCATGATACCATAAGAAGCCTCGATGATTTCATCGATATTATCCACACCCTCCTGATTCTCAATCTTCGAGATAATCTTGATGTCTGAGTTGAAGGCATCGAGTATCGCCTGTACCGCCCTCACGTCGGCAGCCGAGCGTACAAAGCTATGGGCTATAAACTCGATATCCTGATCAATAGCCAGCATGATGTTCTTTCGATCTTTCTCCGTCAGTGTGGGCAGGGCGATATGCACACCAGGCACATTCACACTCTTATGGGCACCTAGCACACCATCGTTCTGCACTTGTGCAATCACAGCAGGGCCATTGATGCCGATTACCACCATATCCAAGGCACCGTCATCGAAAAGGATATGACACCCCTCATGCACGTCGGCGGCGAAGTTGGTATAAGAGAGGTTAATCATGTCGTGGGTTGTATCCATCTCCGGACGTCCGAAGATTTTCACAACATCACCTTCTTTATAAGCAATCGGCGCTACACAACCAGTGGTACGCACCTCAGGCCCCTTCGTATCAATAAGGATACCGATATGACGACTCACCGTACGCACATTTCTAATAATCTTCTTGATGCCTTCCTCATCAGCATGGGCGGTGTTCATTCTCACGATATTCATACCCGCCTCGAAAAGATGGCGGATGAAATCCACCTCACAACGACGATCACTAATGCTAGCTACTATTTTTGTCTGTTTCATACAATATTTCCTTGATTTTGTGGTGCAAAGGTACAAAAAAGCGCCCAAAGAATGCCTATTTTTGCCTTTTTTTGAAAAATTTTCGGGAAAAATTTCGGTAATCTACTGAAAATTAGTAACTTTGCAGTCCGAAATCGAGAAAAATCAGATTTTCACATTATTAATATATAGAAGAAATAAAAAATGACCAAGGCAGAAATCATCAACAAAATTGCTGACGAGACAGGTGTTGCCAAGAAAGATGTGGCCACCACTGTCGAAGCTTTTATGGAAGAGATCCGCGTGAGCCTCGCCGACAACAAAGAGAATGTCTATCTCCGTGGTTTCGGTACCTTCCTTGTGAAGCGTCGCGCTCAGAAGACCGCCCGTAACATCTCGAAGAATACGACATTAACAACTTAAATAAATTCTAGAATTATGCCAAACGGAAAGAAAAAGAAGGGCCACAAGATGGCTACTCACAAGCGTAAGAAGAGACTGCGCAAGAACCGTCATAAGAGCAAGTAAGCTTACGTGACATGAGAAACAGAATGAAAGGAGTGTGCCGGCTAATCCATTAACGGATAGCGACACACCCTTTTGAGTTAAACAGACAACCCTACAAGAAAAGCAAGAAGCTAATGACAAGTGAAGTAATCATTGATGTTCAACCGAAAGACATCTCTATTGCGTTGCTCGAAGACAAGCAGCTGGTGGAATACCAGCAGGAGCAACGTACAGTGTCCTTCTCGGTGGGTAACATCTACGTGGCAAAGGTGAAAAAACTGATGCCCGGACTCAATGCCTGCTTCGTTGATGTCGGTGCCGAACGTGTGGCCTTCCTGCATTATCTTGACCTGGGAACTCAATTCAACTCCTACGAGAAGTATCTGAAACAAGTGGTGAGTGACCGCAAGAAACTCTTCCCTATTCAGAAAGCTCACATCCAACCCGAACTGAAGAAAGACGGCAGTATCGCCAACACTTTGAAGGTAGGACAGGAAATACTGGTACAAATTGTCAAGGAACCCATCAACACCAAGGGACCGCGCCTTACATGCGAGCTCAGCTTCGCAGGCCGCTATCTGGTACTGATACCCTTCGATAACGGTGTATCCGTCTCTACCAAAATCAAACGTGGCGAGGAGCGCAGCCGCTTGAAACAGCTCATCCAAAGCATCAAGCCCAAGAACTTCGGTGTCATCGTACGTACGGTAGCAGAAGGTAAACGGGCAGCCGAACTCGATGCAGAGTTGAAGATCCTGCTGAAACGTTGGGAAGACACCATCACGAAGGTGCAGAAAACAACTGAACGCCCACAATTATGTTTTGAGGAGGAAACACGGGCCGTTGCACTGCTTCGTGATCTGTTCAATCCCTCTTACGACGGCATCCACGTCAACGACAGCAGTATCTACGACGAAATCAAGAACTACCTGGGGCTCATTGCTCCGGAGAAGAAGGAGATAGTCAAGCTATATAATGGTACAGTACCTATCTTCGACAACTTCAGTGTCACCAAGCAGCTGAAGTCAGGCTTTGGAAAGACGGTCAATTACAAACACGGCGCCTACCTCATCATCGAACACACAGAGGCAATGCATGTGGTGGATGTGAACAGCGGAACACGCATTAAAAAGGAGAATAATCAGGAGACCAACGCCCTCGAAACCAATCTGGGAGCCGCCGACGAGCTGGCCCGCCAGTTGCGCCTCAGGGACATGGGTGGCATCATCATCGTTGACTTTATCGACATGAAGTTGCCTGAGGATCGTCAGCTGCTCTACGAGCGCATGTGTAAGAACATGCAGAAAGACAGAGCCAAGCACAATATCCTACCCCTTTCAAAGTTCGGTCTGATGCAGATTACCCGTCAACGTGTGCGTCCCGCCATGAGCGTGAATGTAGAAGAGGTGTGTCCTACCTGCTTCGGTAAGGGCACCATCAAATCAAGCATCCTCTTCACCGATACGTTGGAGAATAAAATTGACAACCTGGTCAATAAGATAGGAGTCCGCAGGTTCTACCTGCACGTACATCCTTACGTGGCTGCCTACATCAACAAGGGCGTTTTCAGCCTGAAGCGCCAATGGCAGATGAAATATGGACTTGGCGTCCATGTGATACCCTCTCAGAAACTCGCTTTCCTGCAGTATGAGTTCTACGACGACAACCGTCAGTTCATCGACATGCAGGAAGAGATAGAAACGAAATAAGCACATCTAAAAATTTTAACGCTATGCTCACACTGAAAATCCTATTCTGGGTCTGCTTATTCATCGTATTCTATACCTATATCGGTTATGGGATACTCCTCTACATGATCATCCGATTGAAACGGCTCTTCTGCGGAAAACCACAGAAGACCGTTTTACCGGCTGACGATCAGCTCCCCACGATGACCCTCATGATCTGTGCCTACAATGAGGAAGACGTCGTGGCAGAGAAGATGGAAAACACGCTGGCACTCGACTATCCGAGCGACAAGTTCCGCATCATGTGGGTCACCGACGGCAGCAACGACCGCACCAACGAGCTGCTCGCCGCCTATCCTCAAGTGGATATCGTGTTCAGTCCTGAACGACGCGGCAAGACCGCAGCCCTGAAACATGGACTCCAAGAACTAAAGACCCGTTACGTGGCTTTCACAGATGCCAACACAATGCTCAATCCACAGGCTATGCGCGAGATTGCCCGACTGTTTATGGATCCCACCGTCGGCTGTGTCTCTGGTGAGAAACGTGTAGCTGCCAAAACTGTTGGTGAGATGGCTGCTGAAGGCGAAGGCATCTATTGGCGCTATGAGAGTACGCTCAAGCGCTGGGACAGTGAACTTTACTCGGCGATGGGAGCTGCAGGCGAACTCTACGCCATCGACCCCACCCTTGTCCATGAGGTGCCTAACGAAGCCCTGCTCGACGACTTCATGATGTCGATGCTGATCGTTGCCGACGGTAAACGCATCGCCTACACGCCTGACGCTTATGCCCAGGAATACGGTTCTGCCGACTTGTCTGAAGAGTCCAAGCGCAAACGCCGCATCGCAGCAGGCGGTTTGCAGAGCATCTGGTGGTTGCGCAGCATGCTCAATCCCTTCCGTCAGCCCTTAGTAGCCTTCCAGTACATCAGCCATCGAGTGCTCCGCTGGAGCATCACCCCAATAGCGATGGTTCTTCTGTTGCTTGTCAACATCGCCCTCGTCGTCTTAGGTGCAGACATTATCTTTACAGTCACGCTGCTTTTTCAGGCACTTTTCTATCTGATGGCAGCTGCAGGCTGGCTTCTCAGCCGTTCAGGTCGTCGCAACAAACTACTTTACACGGCCTATTACTTCGTATTTATGAATCTCAACGTATTCCGTGGCATGGTATATCTGAAGAGCCACCACACTAGCGGTGCATGGGAAAAAGCACGCAGAAGTTAAAAAAAATCTTAATTCCCTTTGTCCTTTCAGGAATTTTTCGTAATTTTGCCACCAATTAGTGAATTTTCGGAATCACACACTCATGGAAAAGAACGAAAAAGAGATACTTTTACAGAAGTACGCTGAATGCAATCGCAGGTTGATTCTTGCGAACGAACAACTTGCGATAGCCAATCAGAAGCTAAAGGAATACGAGGAGAAGGCTCAGAAGGCAGTGAATGCCAGTAAGATGAAGTCGCTCTTCCTCGCCAACATGAGCCATGAGATCCGTACTCCGCTGAATGCTATCGAAGGTTTCTCGCGTGTTTTGGTAGAAACCGACTCTCAGGAAGACCGTATGAAGTTCTACGAGATTATCGAGAGTAACAACAACCGTCTGCAGAGTCTTGTTAACGAGATCCTCGACCTTTCACGTGTGGAGTCTGGAGAAATTGTGATGAAGAAAGCGACCACCGACCTGAATGAACTTTGTTCGAGCATCAAGAACCTCTTTAAGTTCCGTTGCCCTGATTCCGTGCAGTTGGTATGGAAAAAACCCTTGATGAGCGTCACCTTCAATACCGATGCCAACCGCTTGACTCAGGTATTCTCCAATCTGATCAGCAATGCCCTGAAGCATACCCCCACGGGTAGCATTACCTACGGCTATCAGATACTCGATGAGGGCTCCAGAATTGAGTTCTTCGTCAAGGATACTGGTTCCGGTATCGCCAAGGAAGACCTCGACCGTATCTTCGAGACCTATGTGTCTCGTGATGCAGAGACCACCAAGAACGGCTATGGTCTTGGATTGCCTCTCTGTAAAATTATCGTCGAGAAGTTGGGTGGCACCATTTCCGTAGAGTCAGAACAAGGCAAGGGTTCCACCTTCCGATTCAACATGCCGTTCGAAGGCACCATCGGCGGTAAGGACACCCAGAAATCCACCACTACTCAGAACAACATGCGCACCATCCGTATCAGCGGCCGTTCCGATGAACGTAATATGAAGAAGATCCTTGTAGCGGAAGATGAGGATAGTAACTACGAGTTAGTAAAGATCGTACTTCAGAAGCGCTATAAGCTCATTCGTGCCCATAATGGTATCGAGGCAGTGACCTTGAATGAAGACGAGCATCCTGACATGATCCTGATGGATATCCGTATGCCGGAGATGAATGGTCTCGATGCCACCCGCATCATTAAGGAGGTATCCAGCGACACGCCTGTTGTCGCTCTCAGTGCCTATGCCTTCGAGGAGAACATTCGCGATGCCAAGGCAGCTGGCTGCGATGACTTTATGGCAAAGCCTTTCAAGGTGGAGAACCTGATTGAGATGGTCAAGAAATATCTTGATGAGTAAATCCATTCCCCTTTATCATACCTAAAAACTTATTCTTATGGGAAAGCTTGCAGTACAGAAATATTTCTCGTTTATGATGCTGATCATCACCTTCCTGCTGATGGTGTTTACCCTCGTCGGTCTCTTCGGAGGTGATGTCCAGCCCGCAGGTAATACGGCCCGCGCCATGTTGGTCTATGCCCTGCCGATGTTGATTATAGGCAACGCGTTCTTCCTCCTCTACTGGCTGGTGATGCGCCGTTTCCACTGGATGCTCATGCCATTGATCACGCTGCTCTGCTGCATCCCCTACATTAGCACGATGTATAAGTTCGGTTCCTTTGATGAGGAAGCCGACAAGCAGCCAGGCTTCAAGATTGCTACCTACAACGTGGCGATGTTCAGCCGAGAGACCACAGGTTTCATGGCCCAAGACATCCTCGCTGAGATGAAGCGTCAGAAAGTGGATATTGTCTGCTTCCAAGAGTACAACGACTATGCCGGTGACAAGAAGAACTCCGACTCTTACAAGGATTACTTCCCTTATAGCGCCCGTGGTAAGGACGATATGATTATCTACAGCCGCTATCCCATCAAGCAGACCAAGAACTTCCCCTTCGAGATGACCAACAACAGCGCCATGTGGGCAGATATCGAGATAAAAGGCAACACCTATCGCGTGTATAACGCCCACCTCGAAACTACAGGCATTAACGGCACACTCCACAGAGCCGCCAAGGCCCAGATGCGAGGCAGCGATATCAAGAGCAACGCCGTGTTGGATGCACTTTACGGCAACTATGCCGTAGGTATGATTGCCCGTTCAGGTCAGGCCAACATGCTGGCGATGGACATGCGCGAGTCGGAATTACCCATCATCGTCTGCGGTGACTTCAACGATGTGCCCTACTCCTACGTCTATAACACGATGCTGGGCGACAAGGTGGATGGCTTTAAGGAGTGTGGTAACGGATGGATGAGCACCTTCCGAGGCAACAAGCAGGTACGTATCGACTACATCTTCCACGACCCTGTCCTCGAAGGCCTCACCTATTATAAAAAAGAGCTGAGCTACTCCGACCACTATCCCGTCTTCATGAAGGTCACCCCCAAGAAACAGGAGGAATAAAGATTCCGAGGTAGATACTCCATCATTTGCTGGAATTAAATCTAGTACTTGCTACATTTAAATGTAAAAAGTTCTAGAATTAAATCCAGCAAATTTTATTCTTATGCTTGCATATCTCTCGTTTTTTTCGTAATTTTGCATCCTGAATCAGACATATCACTTAATGAATAGTTTATCAACGTTTATATCATTATGAAAAAAGTATTATTGTGTTTGCTTACAGCCAGTCTTTTATCCCCTGCTGTAGCACAAGAGAAATTTGAGTTAGGCAAGCCCGACAAGCCTAACTATCGTTACCTCGATGAGTACAAGGCTCTGAAAGAGTACATTGACAATTCAAAGTATCCCAATTTCAAACTCGGTGCCGGTACAACCGTCAATGACTATCTGACTAACAACACGTTCAAGAACCTGATCAATAAGAACTTCAGTGAGACTGTTGCAGGTAACGCTATGAAAATGGCCAGTTGTGTTGATGGCAATGGCAACATGAATTTCGAGACCGTGAAAAAATACGTGAATGCAGCCACCGAGGCCGGACTTAGCGTTTATGGTCATACCCTCGCCTGGCATTCGCAGCAGCCTAAGTCCTGGTTGCTCAAGCTGATTGGCGACAAGCCAGACCCCAGCAGCGAAGAAACTTATCAAGTTGTGGCCAGCAAGGACTTCACCAAAGATAAGAGCGTGGGCTGGACATCGGATAAGACACAATTCGGATATACCATTACCTTTGACTCCACAGATGGTATGAAGATTCACACGACAAAGAAGTGTGATAACTCGTGGGATGTTCAGTTCTTGGCAATGGAAAATATCCCTGTTGAAATAAACAAGACATATAAGATGACGATGACCGTAAAAGGTTCAGCGGATGGTAAACTTCACAGTAAATTGGGTGACTGGAACAATGGAGAATATCCTGATATTGCTTTCACAACAGAATGGAAAGATGTGGAGGTTGAATATAAAGGAGTCGTGGAAGGTAGTTTCTTCATGCTTCAGTGTGGTGATTTCGTAGGCGATATCTTTGTCAAGAACATCAAGTTTGAGGGATATAAAGGTAAGACGATTCCCCGAACAAAGGATGAGATGTATGATGCGCTCGTCGGCGCAATGGATCAATGGATCAGTGGTATGATGGAAGCCTGCGACGGCAAGGTGAAAGGCTGGGATCTCGTCAACGAGGCTATCGGTGGCGGTGGCGACGATGGCGAGGGTAACTACGCACTGCAGCACTCCACAGCTTACAACCCCAGTGGTAATCCCGATGCTACGTGGGACGTAGGCGGTGACAATTTCTACTGGCAGGACTATCTGGGTGACCTCAACTACGTGCGTGAGGCATGTCGTCTGGCTCGCAAGTACGGTCCAAGTGATGTGAAGCTCTTCATCAACGATTATAACCTCGAGGGTGTTTGGGATATTACCACCAAGGATGGTATCAGCGCCAGCAAGAAGGTTTGGTCAATGGTTAATTGGATTAAGAAATGGGAGAAAGATGGCGTTACCAAGATCGATGGTATCGGCACTCAGATGCACATTTCATATTACGAGAACAGCACCTCGCAAAACAACCTGAAGAAAGCCATTACAGGTATGTTTGAAGTAATGGCAAAATCGGGAAAACTTGTTCGCGTCAGCGAGATGGATATGGGTTATGTTCCCAATGGAAAGGACAAAGGCCTTTCTACTTCTCAGCTGACAGAAGAACAGCACAAGCAAATGGCTGATTTCTATGAGTGGATTATCAAGGAGTATCTGCGTATCATACCTGCCGCACAGCAGTGGGGCATTTGTCAGTGGTGTCCTACCGATGCACCTGATTACAGCGGATGGCGCGGTGGTGAGCCTGTTGGCATCTGGGACCTCGACTTCTACCGCAAGCATGTCTATGCAGGTTTCGTGAAAGGCTTGGGTGGAGAAGCTAGCACAGGCATTGGTAAGGTGAAGACCGAGAAAACCAATGACGCCATAAAGGGAATCTACAAGTTCAACGGTGAACGCGTGAATGCTACATCATCCGACAATCTTCCTTCCGGTATGTATATCATTGACGGCAAGAAGGTGGTGGTTAAGTAAACAGAATCACATCATAAGAGAAGAGGCGTCCCGATTGGAACGCCTCTTCTCTTATATAATAATGTGTATTGACTTAGAAGAACAAGTAGCGGTTGTCAACAACATCGGCCTTCTGGTAGAGCTCCTGGAGAAAGCGACCTGCAGCCTGCATAGCCTGCTGCTGGAGCTGCTGCTCAACCAGCTTCTCGTCGAACTTCGCACCTTGACGCTCTGCCTTCTTCAGAACCTGGAAGAGGTAAGCACCACCGTTACCCTTTACGACGGCCTTGCTGAAGGCACCCTGCTTGCTGGCTGCCACTGCACCAGCGAGAGCGGGCTCACTAGCACCTGTTGCCTGAACGAAGACAGGAGCAGTGAATGTCACCTGATTGACAGAGTCGATGCGGGCACCCTTAGCCTTGGCTGCAGCGATATCAGCAACACCAGCCAACTTTGCCTTGATCTGCTCGAACTTCTTATCACGAAGCACCAGCTGACGAAGAACATCCTTCGCAGATTCGAATGAACGATAACCTACAGGATGAATACCGGTCAGTGCAACAACCAGCAGATTATCATTGTTACCACACTCGTAGAGAGGACTTACCTCACCCTCCTTGGCATCAAAGATCCACTTCATAGCCTCACGGGTAGCACGCAAACCTGCTACGGTGTGCTCAGAGTTGAAGAGATCCTTACGCTCCTGAACATTGAAACCGAACTTAGCGGCATTCTTCTCAAGATCGGCAAGGGTCTTGTTCTCGCTCACATACTGGCTGAACTTATTATAAGCATCGGAATAGGTGCTCTTTGAGAAATCAATGGTGTGCTTGATCACAGCCACATCATACTTCTCGACCATAGCCTTGCGGTTGACCACCTGAAGGATGATGTTACCCTGAGTGAACTCGAGATTCTTCACATCGTTCACTGCCAACGCGTTAATGGCATTCAAGTAATTCTTTGACTCCTCGTCCATAGAGTTGCTGTTCTCATACATAGCAGAGGTGAGCCACATGTTCTCGCCAGTCTGACCGTATTTCTTAGCAAGCTCCTCGAAGTTAGCACCAGCCTTCAGTGCGTTATAAACACTATCAGCAGTCTTGTGAGCAGCCTCTGCAGTAGCACCACCGATCTGGATCTGACGATACTCGATGCTATCAGGCATCATCGTCTTAGAGATAAGCTTCACCACATTCAGCGTGTTGTCACCCTTTGTCTCGAAAGGAGCTGTAGTCTGACCTACAGAGATAGAATCGAGCTTAGCTGCGATGTCATAAGGATAGGCACGCTTAGTAGCTGCAAGCCCTGTATAGGGGAACTGTGACTGAGCCTTGCGAACAACCTCTGCTGGGTTTGCACCGCTCTGGAGCTTCTGTGAAGCTTCGAGCATAGTGGTCATCAGCGCCTTGCGGTCAGCTGCAGAAGCCACCACCTGGAAGCTGACGTACTTAATGTCGCGCGTCTCCACAGTCTGTTTGAACATCTCCTTGTCCTCTTCATACTTAGCTTTCAGGTCCTTATCGTCAATCTTCACATCGTTGTCATTGATAGAAGAATAAGCGAAAGAAGCTAGTTGAATGTCGCTCTCCTGATTCTGACCCTCGAAAGCCATCTTAGCTGAAATGGGGTTAGAGATCAAGCTGTTGGCAATCAGTGCCTGATACTTCTGGGCAAGTGTCTGCTGACGGAGTTGCTTCTCGATGAACTGCCAGTACTTATAAACCTTCTCATAAGACTCTGCGAGCTGAGAGTTTGACAGATTACGCTTGTAGTCAGCAAGGAACTTAGTAAGCATGGTGGCATCGAAACGCCCTGTCTCCTGATTAACGAACGGTGAACGCAGAAGGATGGGATTAGTTCCTTCCTTCATGATGTTCTGCATCTCCTCGTCAGTCACTGTCAGACCGATCTTGTCTGTCTCGTTGGCAATAATCTGCTCGTTGACATACTCGTTCCATACCTCGTCCTTGATGCTGTTGAGCTGCTCCTCAGAGAAGTTATCCACACCCTGGGTCATCTTCAGCACTTCCTGATACTCATCTACCAGAGCCTGGAATTCCTGTACATTGATTTTGTTACCTAACACCTCGCCTACCTGCTGACGCTGCTGGTTCTTGGTTGCTTCACAAGAACGGAAAGCCTCCTCAGCAATGAAGGCGAAAAGGCCAAGGCCGATGATGATCACCAGCGCAACGCCTCTCTTTCTGATTTTTCCTAATGCTGCCATTTTTGACTATTATTTTTTATTGAATTATTTGCTTTTGATTGACACGTGCGCACGTGGATGCGCACAAATCGGGCACAAAATTACAAAATTAAATGCAAACAACGAAATTTTTCGGCAAAAAACCACTCATTCGACTACCTTTAATCGCACCAATTCGATTTTTGTCGCAGTATTCTTGATAATTTTGAACTCATAACCGTCGATTGTGACCACTTCATTGAGTTTTGGGAATGCCTGATATTCATGAAGGATCAGACCTCCAAGTGTCATATATTCATCACTCTCCGGCAGATCGAGTTCAAACATCTCATTGATCTTCTCAATCTCAAGTCGGGCAGAGAGTACATATTCATTTTCACTGATCTGCTTAGCCACATGATTAGAGTTGTCGTGTTCATCTTCAATCTCACCTGTAATCTCCTCCATGACATCCTCCAATGAGACCAAGCCGCTGGTGCCACCGAATTCATCCACTACAACTGCCAACGAACGTTTCTGCTGCATAAGCATTCGCATCAGTTTGGAAGCCAGCATCGTCTCTGGCACAAATGAGATGCTACGCACAAGCGTCGTACTAAGACTATTCAGGGTAGCATCAGCCTGAGTCGCCGTCAGACGAAACATATCACTGGAGTGAACATAACCCGTGATGTGGTCGATATCCTCATGATAGACAAGGATCTTGCTGTGACCACTCTCAACAAACACCTGCTGAAGACCGCTGATCGTAGTCGTATCCTCAACAGCATCAATCTCCGTTCGAGGTACCATACAATCGCGGACCTTCGTCTCAGAGAAGTCGAGAGCATTCTGGAAGATCTTCACCTCTTCGCCTATCTCATCATCATGAGCGGCATTATCAATACTGCTCTGAACAAGATAATCAAGATCAACCTTGGTAAACTCATGTTCATTGGCATCTTTATTCATGCGGATCCCTATCAGACGGAGCAAGCCTTTCGACAGCAGAGTCGCAAAACGCGAAATGGGATAGAGCACCACATAAAACAGATAAGCCGGTATGGCAAACACGGTAAGAAGTGTATTCGGATTGTTCTTAAAGATAGATTTGGGAAGAAATTCGCCTGTGAAAAGCACAACAAGTGTAGAGAGCAATGTGTCACAAGTCACACGCATGCCGTCGCTCAACGGATAGAAGAGCGTCTCGTCGAAAATCTTCGCAAAGAGGATGCCATAGACCACCAAGGCAATATTATTGCCCACCAGCATCGTAGAGACAAAGTTATTAGGATGCTGATAGAAAAGACTGATGGCCTTCTGAGACAGGCCATTCTTCTCCTTATCCATCTCAGCCAACAGACGGTTACTGGATACAAAAGCGATCTCCATGCCTGAGAAGAAAGCAGAAGCCAACATTGAAATGATAAGCCAGATAATGAGTGTTGTCATTGAGCGCTCCTCCTATGTTTTTGTGTTGCAGGACGAAGAACGGGCTCCTCCACCGTCGTGGTATCTGTAGGATCCTGAGGCTGTTCTTCTGCCTTATTCTCGCCCGTCATGTCCTCACGTTCAAAGGATCCCTTTGAATTGCTGACCAAATAATGACGCATCTGTTCATCACTACGGAAGTAAGAGCCCTCCATTGAGCGTTCTGGTGTGACAACCTTCGAGAACACATTGGAATAGAGCTCATGCGACATGCCGTCCCAATACAGTTCTTCACTGGTATATATCAGTCCGTTGATATTGCGAACACGAACTCTGCCGCGTAGATGCCACAGTTTCTTCTGATCATAATACCAGGCGGTATCAGCCTGGATATACGCCTGCACATGAAACTTCTCGTCGAATTGTTCAAAGAAGATGCCTTTTTCGAAAGTCCAGCGCGACGGATTACGTACAGTATTCACATCCCAACGCTCCGTCACGATGCGGTACTTAATGACGCCAGAATCGCTGATCAGCGTATTGACGCCATAAGATGTCATCATCGACACTGAGTCACGGTCGTGAATGGCAGGAGCCGTATGCTCTTGCACCTCACTGCTGCAGGCCGTCAACACCGTCAGAATGATTGTAGCAAGGATTAATCGACCTTCCATTTTGCGAACCATCTCTCGTTGAAGGTAAGTCCGATGTTGAGGCGGAATGTATTCTCCTTAACCAGATTAACAGCCGAACGACGACACCATTCTGCACTGATATTAAGAATAGAGCGATGGTTATAATTGTTCATGATAGGTATGCCGAAACCAAGACTAACATGATACTCTTTGGGACCATCACCATTATTTATATAATAATAAGGTGTAGCATAACCGGCACCGATACGATAGCGAATACGACTGAAGAACTTTACGCTGTTGGCATTAGGTAACCACTCTGCACCAATATTTACACGGTGCATATCCTTCAACAAGCCTGATTTCAACTGATAATCGCTCTTACCATTGCCCTCGTCAACAAACTGTGGCATAACGAGACTACCCCATTTCTGCAACTGGTAATCGACTCCCATACGGAATGAGGTGCCATGCTGGTATGCCAGTCCGACACCATAGGTCCAAGGCAATTCGATAGCATTATCGAGCCTATAATACAAGGAGTCGGACTTGCCTGTTGTTGACTTCTTATTGGTAATAATACACTCAGGATCGGCATTTGTGTTATGTCCTAGGCTGACAACCACACCAAGTGTCAGCATATCTTTCATGCTCAACGGCTGTGTAAACTGCATGCCGAGATCGAGTTTATAGTTGCTGACCGATGTGCGATATATCTTCGACAGGGTGTTCACATCACTTGAACTGCTGGTTGCCACACCTGTCTCGTTAGTCCCCCAGAGATAAGCAAAGTTGAAACCGACGGAGAGTGGTTTGATAATCTGCCATCCTGCACCGATGAAGGCTTGATTCAGACCACCGAATCCTGTATGAGTAGTCTTGATTATAGCATCCACTTCGTCAAGCCTTTCCTTTGTATAATAGTTGAAACCAATATTAGAATAAGGCAGGAAACCAAAAGATACACCCACATTCTTGATCAGACGGAAAGAGCCTACGACATAGTCGAAGCCACCACTCTTTCCAGTAACTTTCTCCTGATATTCACGATACTGGGTTATCTGTCCAGATAGACCGGCATCAAAGATAAATGTAAGTGAATCAATAGAAGAATAAGAAGCAGGGTTCATCGGATTGACTTCATTTCCTTTACGGAAACCATAACCTACTCCACCCATACCTTTATTGAAACCCACACTCTGTCCGGCCAGGTCACCTAGACCGAACTGACTATAGGGCGAGTTCGTGCCACTCTGTGCTGAGGCACCCATAGTTGTCAGTGCCATCAGGGCAAGACAACAGAGAGATTTATTCATATTTTACGCTTTATTTCTATAGAAAATCATTTCAGCCTGCAAAATTATTGAAAAAAATTGGAATAAAATGCTTTTTACTGCAAAATATAAGCTATTTTTGCATCGTGAAACATTTAAAAAAGGATTTTTGTACATTTTTAGGCATCATTTTGATGATACTACCGCTAAAAGCGGTGGCTCAGGATTCAATTCAAACGAATGCGATGGATTCTGTGGAGGTTAGTCTGTTGACATGCTCACCTCATGAGGAAATCTATAGTCTTTATGGCCATACTGCTCTCAGGTGGCATGATCTCAGAAATGGTGAAGATTTAGCCTTCAATTGGGGTATCTTCAACTTCAAGAAGCCCTATTTCGTTCTGCGTTTTGTGTTTGGACTGACAGACTATGAGTTAGGAGCCATTCCCATGAAATACTTTATGGAAGAGTATCGCAGCGTAGGTAGCAGCGTGACAGAACAGGTGCTCGATCTGACGGCAGAAGAGAAGCAACGACTCTTCCAGGCACTGATTACAAACCTGCAACCAGAGAACAGAATCTACCGTTATAATTACTTCTATGACAATTGCTCAACAAGGCCAAGAGATATTATTGAGCAATGCGTTAACGGGAAACTAGAATATGCTGACAGTGAAGAATTTAACCAATCTTATAGGAAGATGATCAGCTCTTGCACCAGCCATCACCCTTGGGCTACTTTCGGCAATAATGTCCTGTTGGGTGTGAAAGCTGATCAAGCTACCACAAGACGACAGCAGGAGTTCCTTCCTCAATTCCTGCTTTACGACTTCGATCGTGCCCGGATCTATGCCAATGGCGAATACCGTCAGCTGGTGAAAACACGTCGGATACTTGTTCCTGCCGGCGTACAGGTGATCGAACAGGATTTCCTGTTCTCACCAATGGAATGTGCCTGCGCCCTGCTGATCCTCTCAATAGCCATCTTGGCATTTGAATGGCGGAGAAGGAAGACGTTCCGACTTTGGGACGGGCTGTTGATGGTGGCACAAGGACTGGTGGGACTGTTACTATTCGTGATGATATTCTCCCAACACCCTACAACGAGTACCAATCTGCAGATTTTGATGTTCAATCCTCTGCCCTTCTTCTTCCTGCCAGCTGTGGCAAGAGGGCGTTCCACCCGTTGGTGGCTCATTCAATCTGTATTGTTTGTCTTGTTCATGATTGGAAGTTTCTTCCAGCATTATGCTGAGGGTATGCATATTGTGGCACTATGTTTGCTGCTTAGATCAGCGATACATTTCAAATTGAAGGCGTGAGGAATCATCTCTATCTCTCGATAACGCTACTGGCAGTGCTGGGATGGCATGCAGGAGCACAAGCGCAAGTCGGCACCCGACAGGCACCCAAACTCGTGGTCAGCATCACCATCGACCAGCTCCGTAGTGATTATCTGGAGACCTTCGCCACAAATTACAGTGCTGAAGGCTTTAAACGGATACTGGAAGAGGGAGCCGTCTTTGAAAATGCCTCATACCCCTTTATTGATCCAGACAGAGCCTCAGCCATTACTACAGTCGTGACTGGTACAACGCCATTTTACCATAGTATCACAGGACAGCAATGGCTCGACAGAAGCAGTCTGCGCCCAGTCAACTGCACAGACGACCAACTGGCAGTGACGACTATCGGCGACGAACTAAAAATGGCGACAGACGGTGCTGCAAAATTCTTTGCTTTTGCACCTACTCAAGACTTAGCATTTCTCTCTGCCAGTCACGTATCTGACGGAACAGAATGGATTATACCAAGCAAGAAAAATAAGACCCCGATAAATCAAGACATCACAGCCAAAGCACTTGCTTGTGTGAGTGAACAGAAACTTGGTGCTGACGACACCCCAGATCTGCTCTGTCTAAGTTACGATGCTGGGAGATCATCAGATTCTTACACGCAATTAGATCAGGCCATCGGTACACTGATCTCCACTTTGGAAGAACAGATTGGTAAAGAACAGCTGTTAGTGGTACTTACCAGTACAGGCAGTTACACCTCAGAAAAGGATGAATATACCCGTTACCATATTCCTACGGGCCAGTTCGACATTAAGCGTACTGCAAATCTCCTTAATATGTACTTGGGTGCGCTCTGGGGCCAAGGTCAATATATAGAGGCCTGCTACAAGAACCAGCTTTTCTATAATCATCAGCTGTTAGAGTCAAAGCGCATCAGCATGACCGATATCATCCAACGTTCACAGGAAATCCTCTGTCAGTTGGCTGGTGTCAAACGGGTCTTTAGCGGTCTGCAACTCATCAACGGCATCAACAGCGACCAACAAAAGGTGCGTAACAGCTATCATCCGCAGCGTTGCGGTGATCTTCTGATAGAAGTGGCTCCTGGCTGGCATATCCAACATGAGGATACGGGTTATGACAAATTGTCACAACTCTCCACCCCGTCCTTCCCCATTATTTTCTATGGCGCAGGTATCAAGGCAACCCGCGTCCAGACACCTGTCACCACCGACAGGATAGCCCCTACTATTTCCAAGGCTATCCGCATCAGGGCTCCCAATGCCTGCACGTCAGAACCATTGTTTTAGGAAAAACTGAATCATTTATTTGGTTTTTCGCTGATTTTGTGCTACCTTTGCACCCGTTTTTACGTAGTAAACAATAAAATTAAGATAAAAAGATGAATTTTACCAAGATTTTGAAGTCGCTGTTTGGAGACAAATCTTCGCGCGACATGAAACTGATTCAGCCATTTGTGGAGCAGGCAAAAGCCGCTGCAGCAAAGGTAGAATCACTGGATAACAATGCCCTCCGCCAGCGGACGAAGGAGTTGCAGAAGCAGGTTCAAGATTCTGCAAGTGCCCAGAAGGCCCGTATCGCAGAACTGAAGGCAACTATCGAGAACACCCCTATTGATGAGCGTGCCGATATCTTCGCACAGATCGATAAGATTGAGAAAGAGGTGCTCGACATCTATGAGAAAGCACTGGATGAGGTAATGCCTGAGGTCTTTGCCATCGTGAAAGAGACAGCCCGTCGTTTCGCAGAGAACGAAGAGACCATCGTGACGGCTACGGACTTCGACCGCGAGTTGGCAGCCGATCCAAAGAAAGACTTTATCACGATTGATGACGACAAGGCCATCTATCATAACCACTGGACTGCTGGTGGTAACGATCTGAAGTGGGAAATGATCCACTATGATGTACAGCTCTTTGGTGGTACCGTACTCCATCAGGGTAAGATTGCCGAGATGGCGACAGGTGAAGGTAAGACCCTCGTGGCAACCCTCCCTGTTTTCCTGAACGCACTGACAGGTAATGGTGTTCACGTCGTTACAGTGAACGATTATCTGGCAAAGCGTGACTCTGAATGGATGGGGCCGCTTTATATGTTCCATGGTCTCTCTGTAGATTGTATCGACAAGCACCAGCCCAACTCTGAGGCCCGTCGTAAGGCATATCAGGCAGACATCACCTTCGGAACCAACAACGAATTTGGTTTCGACTATCTGCGTGATAACATGGCAGTATCACCTGCCGACCTCGTACAGCGTTCTCATAACTACGCCATCGTCGATGAGGTTGACTCCGTGTTGATCGATGATGCCCGTACACCATTGATTATCTCTGGTCCTGTGCCTAAGGGCGATGATCAGATGTATGAAGAGTACCAGCCTTTAGTGGAGCGCCTTGTGGGTGTTCAGCGTCAGTTGGCCACTCAGTATCTGGCAGAGGCAAAGAACCTGATTAGTGAAGGTAACAAACTGATTGATGCAGGCAATAAGAAGGAAGGACAAGAGAAACTCGATGCAGGCTTCCTTTCGCTATACCGTTCTCATAAGGCACTGCCAAAGAACAAGCCTCTCATCAAATACCTCTCTGAAGAAGGTATCAAGGCTGGCATGCTGAAGACTGAGGAGATTTATATGGAGAACAACAACCGTCGTATGCCAGAATGTGTGGAGCCCCTCTACTTTGTGGTAGATGAGAAACTCAATTCATGCGACCTGACAGATAAGGGTACGGCCTGGTTGGCTAAGATGGTGAACGACGCCGAGCTATTCGTCTTGCCAGATATCACTTCTGAACTTTCAGCCCTTGAGGCAGAGACAGGGCTGTCAGACGAGGCACGCCTCGACAAGAAAGATGAATTGCTGAACCACTATGCCATCCAGAGTGAGCGTGTACATACCCTGCAGCAGTTGCTGAAGGCTTACTGCATGTTTAATAAGGATGACGAATATGTGGTGATCAATGGTGAAGTGAAGATTGTGGATGAGCAGACAGGCCGTATCATGGAGGGGCGTCGTTGGAGCGATGGTCTGCATCAGGCTGTAGAGGCTAAGGAGCACGTGAAAGTTGAAGCAGCTACTCAAACTTTTGCCACCATCACCCTGCAGAACTACTTCCGTATGTATCACAAGTTGGCAGGTATGACAGGTACTGCCATCACAGAGGCTGGTGAGTTCTGGGATATCTACAAACTTGATGTGGTAGAGATTCCTACCAATCGTCCTGTGATCCGTAATGATCAGGATGACCGTGTCTATAAGACGGCTCGTGAGAAATATAACGCTGTAATTGATGAGATTGTGAAGATGCGCGAGAGCGGTCGTCCTACGCTGGTAGGTACCACCTCTGTAGAAATCTCTGAGTTGCTGTCGAAGATGCTCTCAATGCGTAAAATCCCTCATCAGGTGCTGAATGCCAAACTTCACCAGAAGGAGGCAGATATCGTAGCCCTTGCAGGTCAGTCAACCAACGGATTAGGTGCTGTCACCATCGCTACCAACATGGCAGGTCGTGGTACCGATATTAAACTGTCTCCTGAGGTAAAGGCTGCAGGTGGTCTGGCCATTATCGGTACAGAGCGTCACGAGAGCCGTCGCGTCGATCGTCAGTTGCGTGGTCGTGCCGGACGTCAGGGAGACCCAGGTTCTTCTGTCTTCTACGTATCTCTCGAAGACAAGCTGATGCGTCTGTTTGCTTCTGAGCGTATTGCTTCAGTGATGGACCGTCTGGGCTTCAAGGAGGGCGAGATGATTGAGAGTCCGATGATCTCGAAAAGTATTGAGCGCGCCCAGAAGAAGGTTGAGGAGAACAACTTCGGTATCCGTAAGCGTCTGATTGAGTACGACGATGTGATGAACAAGCAGCGTACTGTGATCTACGAGAAGCGTCGTCACGCCCTGATGGGTGAGCGTATCGGTATGGATATCGCTAATATCATCTGGGATCGTGTAGTGAATATCATCGAAAACTCTGGCGACTATCAGGGTTGTAAGGAAGAGTTCCTGCATATCCTCGCTATGGAGGTACCTTTCACCAGCGAGGAGTATATCAATCAGCCACGTGAGGTGTTGACAGAGAATGCCTTCCAGGCTGCCATCGGCAACTTCAACCGTCGCACAGAACGTATTCAGACGGTAGCCAATCCGATTATCAAGCAGGTCTATGAGAATCAGGGCCAGATGTATGAGCGCATCATGGTACCTCTCACTGATGGACGCCGTATGTTCAATATTCCCTGTAACCTGAAAGAGGCCTACGAGACAGATTCAAAGTCTGTCGTGAAAGAGTTCGAGAAGAGCATCCTGCTTCACATCATCGATGACTCTTGGAAGGAGAATCTCCGCCAGCTCGATGAACTGAAGCACTCTGTACAGAATGCCAGTTACGAGCAGAAAGACCCGTTACTGATCTTCAAACTGGAAAGTGCCAAGGTGTGGGATGATATGATTAACGAGATGTATAACCGCATCTGTTCGATCCTTACTCGTGCCCAGATTCCAGAGATGCAGCAGCAGGTACAGGAGGCAGCTCCTGAGCAGCGCACCCAGCGTCAGCAATATACAGAGAGCAAGCAGCAGATTGGTGAAGAGCAGCTGGTAGATAAGAACCAGCAGGCAGCAGCTCAGCACGACACCCGTGCCCAGCAGCCTCGCACACCAATCACTAAGGACAAGTTACCTGGCCGTAATGATCCCTGTCCTTGTGGAAGCGGAAAGAAATTCAAAAACTGTCACGGAAAAGGAATAGTATGATTACCATAGCTGATCTTAAGAAATCATTTGGTGAGACCATTGCATGTGATATCCCCTCGTTGACCATCAACGATGGGGATATCCTTGGTTTAGTAGGTAATAACGGTGCTGGTAAGACTACCCTCTTCCGCATGATGCTCGATCTGTTAAAGCCAGATGCGGGCGAGGTGGCACTCGATGGTGTGAACCCTGCAGAATCAGAAGACTGGAAAGCCTCAACGGGTGCTTACATCGACGAGGGGTTCCTCATCGACTTCCTCACACCAGAGGAATACTTTGCCTTCATCGGCAAAATTACCAACATGACACAGGAGGCTGTCGATGAACGCCTCAAGGACTTTGAGAAATTGGCTGGTGGCGAGATCTTCGGTCAGAAGAAACTCATCCGTAACCTCTCAGCAGGTAACAAGCAGAAGGTAGGTATCATGTCTGCCCTCTTCAATCGTCCGAAGTTGGTGATCCTCGACGAGCCCTTTAACTTCCTCGATCCCTCGTCGCAAAACATCCTGAAACATGAACTTACGGAATACAATCGCGAGACGAGGGCTACAATACTCATTTCCAGTCATAACCTGCAGCACACCGTTGACATCTCCACACGTATTACCCTGTTGGAGAAAGGTCATATCATCAAAGACATGTCTAACGAAAACGGCAGTGCAAGAGCAGAATTGGAGAACTACTTCGATCAGGATGTAGAGTAATCTATCCCCAAAAGTAGGTATTTTGCAGGTCTAAGCCACTTAATGCAACCGCGTTGCAAATTATTTTATATACCTTTGCCTTCGAAATAAATTATTAGCAAATGAAACTGTCAGAACTTAAGACTGGTGAGAAAGGAGTTATCGTAAAGGTACAAGGACATGGTGGATTCCGTAAGCGTATTATCGAAATGGGATTCATCAAAGGAACAGAGGTTGAGGTATTACTCAACGCGCCATTACAGGATCCTGTAAAATACAAGCTGATGGGCTATGAGGTGTCACTGCGCCATCAGGAAGCAGATAATATAGAGGTTGTGTCAGCTGATACACCTTTGGAGGAGACGACCTTCAACATCCACCCTGACGATAAGCGCCATGAAGACGACTATATCCATCATGAGGCGATGAAGGAACGCCGTACTATCAACGTAGCATTGGTTGGTAATCCTAATTGTGGCAAAACTTCGCTGTTCAATTACGCCTCTGGTGCCCATGGGCATGTGGGAAACTACTCTGGTGTAACCGTCGATGCCACAGAGGCACATGCCTCCATGTTTGGTTATGAGTTCAACCTGACAGATCTTCCTGGTACTTATTCTCTCTCTTGTTACTCGCCTGAAGAACTTTATGTGCGTGAGCATCTGACAGAGAAGATGCCTGATGTCGTCATCAATGTGATAGATGCTTCAAATCTGGAACGCAACCTCTACTTGACTACGCAGCTGGTGGATATGAACATCCGTATGGTATGTGCCCTGAACATGTATGATGAGTTTGAGCGTCGTGGAGATCAGGTAAACATCGACACACTCAGCACACTGTTTGGTATTCCTATGATTCCTACTTCGTTTAAGAACGGCACTGGCGTTAAGGAACTCTTCAAGGCAGTGATTCAGGTATATGAGGGTGCCAGCAAGTTCTCGCGTCACCTGCATATTAACTACGGACATGAGATAGAAGATGGTATCAGTCGTATCCAGAAATTCCTGAAAGCCGATGAGCATATCACCCAGCACTACTCTACCCGATACCTGTCGCTGAAACTTTTGGAGCACGACAGTCAGGTGCTTGACTACTTAGGTAAGCACATGCAGGGAGAGCAGCGCATGAAAGATTTCCAAACACTGACGAATGAGCGCGATAAAGCCTCCGCCCGTGTCAAGGAAGAGACGGGTAATGACTCTGAGACTGCCATCATGGATGCCAAATACGGTTTTATTCATGGTGCCCTGAAGGAAGCGGAGTTTAAGACTGGTACAAAAGAAGACACCTATAAGACAACCCATAGGATCGATTGGCTGCTCTCGCATAAATACCTGGGCTTCCCCATCTTCTTCCTGTTGCTTTACATCATGTTTGAGACCACCTTCACCTTAGGCCAGTATCCAATGGACTGGATTGAGGAAGGTGTGGCTTGGTTGGGCGACAAACTCACGGAGACAATGCCCGATGGTCCGCTGAAGGCAATGCTCGTCGATGGTGTCATCGGAGGTGTAGGTAGTGTGATCGTCTTCCTGCCTCAGATTCTCATCCTCTACTTCTTCATCTCGCTAATGGAAGACTCAGGCTATATGGCACGTGCCGCTTTCATCATGGATAAGCTGATGCACAAGATGGGACTGCATGGCAAGTCGTTCATTCCTCTGATTATGGGCTTCGGCTGTAACGTGCCTGCTGTGATGGCTACACGTACCATCGAGAGCCGTCGTTCTCGCATCATCACCATGATGATCCTACCCTTTATGAGTTGTTCGGCTCGCCTACCTATTTATATTATGATAGCAGGCACCTTCTTCTCGTTGCAATATCGTTCGTGGGTACTGTTGTCGCTCTACGCTGTTGGTATCGCCATGTCTGTCATTATCAGTAAGATATTCTCTTCATTGGTCATCAAAGGCGAAGACACACCATTTGTGATGGAACTGCCTCCTTATCGCTGGCCGACACCCAAGGCCATCTGGCGTCATACCTGGGAGAAAGGCAAGGAATATCTGAAGAAGATGGGAGGCATCATCCTCGTTGCCTCTATCATCGTCTGGGCACTTGGATACTATCCCCACAACGACTCACTCGACGTACCCCAGCAGCAGGAGCAGAGCTATATAGGACGCATGGGTAAGACCATCGAACCCATCTTCACACCACAGGGCTTCAACTGGAAACTCGACGTGAGTCTGATTGCAGGTGTTGGTGCCAAGGAAATTGTTGCCTCTACCATCGGCGTTCTCTATAGCGGTGACGATTCCTTTGGCGATGACGATACATTCAGCGACGATAATGAGAAATATACCCGACTACGCCAGCTGATGCTACAGGAAGGCATCACCCCATTGGCTGCCTACGCGTACCTTATATTTATATTGCTCTACTTCCCCTGTATCGCCACCATTGCAGCCATCAAGAACGAGACAGGTTCGTGGCGCTGGGCCATCTTCGCCGCCGTCTATACCACCGCCGTCGCCTGGATCGCCTCAGCACTCGTTTTCCAGATTGGGAGATTATTCATTTAACAAATACATAAATAGCCGAAAGCTTGGAACTTTCGGCTATTATTTTAAGCCCGGATTACAATCTTTCCGCCCCCTGGACCAAACACGAAATCCCCTATGATGCGCACAGATCTTGGAATGCTCAGTGTCACAAACTGGCGACAACAACCAAAAGCCATCGAACAAATCGTCACCACGCCATCAGGAACGCTATAATTCTCGTCCTTGAAAGTATGGCGAGCAAACAACAACCTATGTCCATCAAGACTATACCCAACTCCATACTCATCCACACGATACTCTCCCTCATCCTCAAACGCCCACGTCTCTTCATCACGATTCTTGTAATCCTTCGTCCAGAAATACACAGCAGGCATTAGTTCCTCATTCTCTTCAGGATCTTTGCTAAACACCAATTGCTCATATTCATGCACATGAGCCGTCCAAGGAATATGTAGAGTCCCAATCCTGCACCCTATCAATGCCTCTGGCTCAATCTCCTCCACACCCTCTGGAATCCAATAAGCCCCCTCCACACTGGCCCCTTTCAGCAATGTTCGCCCATCTGCCGAATACACAAAGCCATTGCTGTCCATCCATAATTGATCGTTACTCATTATAAACAATCTCTTTACCTATATACTCTATCCTTTCCATCAGATTCACAAAGCCCCCCATTTCCAGATTACCTTTGGCATAGACATCATACACATTCTGACAAGTATCCGACCAAGTAACAGGCATCTTCATCAAGCCGATACCTTTTAGGAAACGCAACTGATTGGGCGATTCCACCTCTTTAATTGTCAGCACGATCGGCTCACCGATTTCTTCAAACATGTGTTTCAACAGCCTTTCCTCTGCCTCGCGATTCTCTCTGTCAGAAAAGTCTCTCAGCACATAAACCACTTTGGCATCAAACTCCTCCCATCTGTCTTTTCCACTCAGATGCAGAGACGCGGCATACCCCATATAATATCCATCAGGCTGAATAATCCAAAACTGAGGAATATCCATACCCTGTTCTTTGCAAAACTTCTTCAGCCTGTCTTGCAAATCATTCATGCCAAATAGGTTATTGGAAGAGAATGAATCTTCCTGCATTATCTTCAATCTTCTCATTTCGCAAACTCTGGTATCTTACAGAGATAGTCCACACAATCCATGTCCAGCCCTCCATCTTCGTTTTCATGATCCACAAACCCATTTTTGCGACCATCTTCTAAAACTGTATCTCTAAGGGGACGTTCGATAGCCTCCCACAGCTTATCATACAATTCTGGTGCGCCATCTTCCAATATGGGCATCAAACCATGTCTTTTACTTGGGCTCTGCTTCACTAACTGTTTAATCAGGGCTATCTCCTGATTATTCAAGTCCACTTCCTCACTCTCTACCTCAACATATTTATAAGTCAGAGGTACTATCAATTTGAATCTATATATCACGATTATAACTTATAGCGCTAAACGGAAGCCATAGCCATTTTGTCTTCTATCACACGGACACCAGTTGCGGTCTCCGACACTTATTACATAAGAATCAAATGGAGTATTTCTGACGATTCTAAAACCCTTTGGCGTAGTTCTAACAATGGGATTCTTAGATCCATTCAAAATAGGATTTTCTACCAAATTATCTTCACAGAATTCATAACAATTGCCACTCATGTCATATAACCCCAATTCATTTGGCATTAATTGGGCAACAGGTTTCATTTCATTTATTTTGAACCATCCAACCTTTTTAATATCATCAGAACCTGCATATCTATAACCATGACTTTTCTTTCCACCTATTGCAGCATATTCCCATTGAGCCTCACTTGGCAAATGATAGTTTTTATTTGTTAGAGCACTCAATTTATTTATGAACTGATAGCTTTCTTCCCATGTCAAATTATTCACAGGCAATTTATCTCCAACAAAAGATAATAATGGAAAATCACGTCCCATTACAGCCTTCCATAGTTCTTGAGTAACTACTGTGTTACAAATAAAATAATCATCTAATATCACCTCTTTTGGTTTGGCAGGCATGCATGCGTCAAGTGACATACTAAACATAGTAAACCTACCTCCTTCCACTTTTATCATTTTGAAGGATACACCATTTACTGTTTCAACGAAATCACCATTAGTAACTTCTTCTTTCGATTCTGATTTGGATTGGCTTTGATTAGATTGTTTCTTGGTTTGGTTAAACAATCTTGACTCAACCACCATCATCACCTCTTCCACATCCTCACCTTCTTTCTCAGCCCTGCGCATAATGATTTTGCGCTTCTGTTCTGTCAGATTTCCGTCAGCCAAAGCAGCAGAAATCACCTCTTCTAATTTCTCCGAATACATAAGTCTTTTATTTTTGTTTGAAATGTCCCCAATTACATTGGTTGCAGCGGAAACCTATCTTACTGAGACACGAAGGACAAATACGATAGCCACAGGTGTCACAAGTCCACCAGGGCCAACTCTGATCATAACGTTGACCACAACATTGACAAGGTATAAACATAAACGATTCTTTAGTTATTTAACTTTGATTCAATTATTTATACAATATATAGACAATTATTTGTCGTCTATACTGACATCAATTACTATTGGGGGGAGGATACGCATTAAAGTACATTTCTTACCAAAACGCAAGAACAATCCGACCAAAGTACTATGAACAGCACCTTTTGGTGTATCCGCTGTCTCAGGCATAACAAACTCTTCCAATCTACTTCTATCTTTACCCCCATCGTCAGTGCTGCCCTCAAGTTTCGCTTCAATTGCTAACAAATTGTCAACCCTACTATTGTATGCCCCTCTAGAATGAAAGAGTATGTCGCAACGAATTCTATCATCTCTAAGATTCGCATTTTTTCTTGGAACCTTAAGCCGATAATATTCTATGTCAACATAATATCCTCGAAAATCTTTGAATTCGTCTTGAAGATACATTGCTAATCTGCCACAAATAGTCATCTCGTTCATTTTGCTTTCCAACAAAAAGCTGTCAGTTTTGTAGAAGACCTCTATTGCCTTATTAACTTTATGAATGATATAGTCCGATAAAGCTTCTGAAGTATTGTTTATTCTATCTTTATCATCATCACGAACAGCTTTCAGATAATCATTCAAGATTTCCGGGTTTTCTTCATTAATCTTTATTCCTTTATCTTTTTTATTTTCCATTTGTCGACATATTTAAAGTATTATTTATCATTTCTGTTTTCAATAATCGAAATTGCCATAGGGTAGAATTCTGGTCTTATAATATAAGGACAAAATTCTCCAAACATTTGACTTCTTGTTAATTCTCTGCCTTGTATTTTGAAATGATTGAACCCCTTATCTAAATACTTATCCAAATCTTGTGGAAAAATATAGTTTGTTCCATCAAGATATTCTTTGGTATATCCATGTTGCGACAAAGGAATATCTTTACTTCGCTTCATTAGCGGACATCCAATAAAAAAGGGCTCAGAATCGTCACATTCGTCATCATTGTTATATTCTAATTGTCTTTTAGCAGAAAACTCCTGATGGAGGACTCGCACATTGCACCCTCTGGGACAAGTGGAATTGACTAGCATTTCCACCCTATTCCTATCCTTATCTTCAATGCCATCAAGAAATGCAAAGTCGTAATTATAGTCATAATCGAGACAAATATACTTATAATCATGGCTAAACTCTTTCAATTGAGCATCACTAGAACGAAGACGCTTTGTTGTAGAACTAATGAATGACAATGTTGAATATTTGTTTCTCAGATAATCTTCAAGTATTTGAGAATTGACTACCACCTCAGGCGAAAGATCCTGAAAAATAACCATTAGCAAATTGCAATATCTATCATACAGATCATGTTCATTCAAAAATGGATTGGTAAAGATAAACCTCACTTTAACTCCAAGGTCTGCATAGGTTTTATGAATATTCAGTAATTGCTGTTTGTTATAATAGGTATTGGCTAATGTACGTCCACCATTCCAAATACATGTTGGAGAACCAAATACACTATCTATTACAACATTCTCTTTCAACATCCAAGGACATTCTTTTGTCTTCTTCAAGAACATCTGTATAAAATCAAAGGACTCAAAGGCTCCACACAGAAAGAAGTGCGCTTCTTTTTTATATCCGTCAAAATTCCAGTCAATTCCTCTTATTTCCATAGTTGTTGGTTTTTATGATAAGTGCATGAACTCGCGAATAATTGATATTGCAGATTCAATATCTTTTTTTGAACAGACCTCATGAGGAGTATGCATATATCTGCACGGAATCATTACTACTGCTGTTTTAACACCCTCTCCTGAGATTTGTATCACATTAGCATCCGTTCCTGTTGGGTATGGACTAACTTCTACTTGACACTTTATCTTATGCTTAATTGCTATTTCTTCCAATTTATGGAAAAGTGCAGGGTAAATATTTGGACCTTTTGCCAAAACACATCCTTCTCCCAACTTGATGTCTCCATCGCTGATAACATTCATAGTTGGATAATCAGTAGCATGAGCAACATCTATAGATATACACACTTCTGGCTTTATCGATTGAGCTATAACAGAAGCACCTCTCATTCCAATTTCTTCGTGATTTGATGCAATATAATAAACATCCCAAGGTATCTCTTTCTTATCTAGTTGTTCTGCTAAATTCAATAAAACATTAAGCCCCACCTGATCATCAAAGTAAGATCCCGTAATACGATTGTTTAGCATTTCCTCATAGTCCGAGCTAAAATAGGCATAGTCTCCTTTACTAACCACCTGAGAAGCCTCTTCCTTATTCTTTGCACCAATATCTATCCACAAATTCTCATAAGTAGACTTGTTATTCTGATCCTCTCGTATAAGATGAACAGGTTTTTTGCCTATGATACCAGTTATTATATTATTCTCATGTTTTATAATAACCTTCCTTGCAGGAAGAATTGACGCATCAATGCACCCTGCAGGTTTTACATATAGAAAACCATTTTCATCTATATGTGATACCATAAGACATACCACATCGTGGTGAGCAATCAAGAAAAGACGTTTTCCTTCACCATGTTTATGAGCAATGATGTTACCTAGTACATCTGACCACACTTCGCTTACAAATGGCAAAATTGCATCAGGGAAATCTATAATAGGCTTATAAATAAAACTCATTTCTTAGGATAAATATTGTCAGGACCATATTTATTTCTTTCATTTGCAACTTCTCGAGACTCGTCAGCAACCTCCGTAACTTTATTCTGGGAAGATTCAGCAATTAAGGTTCCATGTATAGCATACAAGTCCTCTACATTATCAGATGTTAACGAATGCTCTTTACCATCAATGCACATAATGTTTCCATCATCTTTTCCTGATCGTTTTTGCAAATTCGCCTGCATCAAAGGAATTAATTCTTTCTTCCTCTTTTCTTTCGTTTCTATATTGGAATATTCGGCCTTATAATCATCAAACTGTGCCTTCAGTTTTAAAATTTCACTTTTTTCCATATTGATACTCTTTTTAAATAGAAAAAGCATAGGGGAAGGCAGGCCTTTCCCTATGCCATAAATTACTTTTTAGCCTTGGCGGTACTGAATACCACAAGTTTGCTCTAAGTACTTAGGACATCCACCCATAGTCATTACCTTAGAAGCAGCGCTAACATTCAAATCTACGTTCATAGTTGTAAATGTTTTAGGGTTATAGTGATATTTCTTGGGGAACCACATTTACCCACCTACCTTTAATTTCGTATCGCTATAATCGTTTAGCGACATTTCTTTTTTTATGTTGATTGGCTCGTAATCAGGCAACTCAGCCAACCGTTCTCGAAGAGTTTTACCATTCAGAGGATCATAGTCTTGCATCATCTTCTGGGCGAGATTAAAGCGTGACTTTGCCATAAAACAATTAGTCTCAGAAGCTTTTAGAGGTGTACCATGTTCTATGAAGTTGTTTCCTGGACAGAGGTTACAATATGCACAATAATCATAATGTCCACACTCTTCGTAATCACTTAGTTTCAACCCTCTCCAATAAGCTAATTCCTTGCTGTCCTTGATAATATCTGAAATACTTTGCTTCTTTATATTTCCAAACAAAGTATGAAAAGCACAACATGGAATAAGATAACCTTCTGGAGTAACACAGAAAGAATTATCACCAGCGCCACAAGGGTTCTGATCCATAGGTTTTTGTTGTCCACCATAGTTTGGTGCTTCTTTGCCAACATATAATGCGACATTGTCATCACGCAAGACTATTTCTAGTTCTTCTTGAGTCATACGCAGATATTTGCTTACACACTTGTCTCCCTCTATAGAGTCTGTAAGACTTATCTCAAACTGAGGTGCTGCACCATATTGTTTGGCAATATCTGCAACTAAATAATACGACTTGACATTGGGACGCATCACACAGCACTTCAAATTCATCGGAACACCCAATGCAGATAATTGACGAACAACAGACATCGACTTATCCCATGAGCCTTTGATACGCGTAATATAATCATGTACTTCTGGAATGCCGCTATAAATTGAAACACCAACCAAACGTGGGTAGTAGTTTGCCAAACGCTCAACATCATTTACGATTCGCTGACCATTGGTGAAAACATCGAAGGCTATACCTTTATTATATAGATAGGCAATCAACTCCCATGCAAAGGACTTTGAGAAGGGATCCCCACCTGTCAAACATACTTTGACAAGACCTTGTTCATAAAGTTCATCAATAATCCGTGTATAGTCATCAAACGTTAATTCTTCTCTATCGCCTCGAGTGCTGACTTCATCATCGTTACGTGTTGCGCCCTCATTATAACAGTGGATACACTTTTCACTACAGCGATAAGTCAGTTCAAACATCACACTTGTAATGCCACCAACCTTCTCCGTATACATCTGCTCTGCATTGGAAATAGCGTATGGCAACTTTTCTTGTGTAGTACGTTCTACTTTCTGCTCTTGCTGGCAGTTGTATTCACTCACACGTTTGCGATAGTCTGCTATGATTTCTTCATTTGGTAATACAGAGGAAACTATGCCCATCTGCTCCAACTGCTGAAAGAAAGGGACTAAACTTTCCATTGCAATGTTTAGCTTCTTGCCAATAGTTTCAAGATTCATTGTTCCATTTCGTGGAACAGACAGTATCTCGCCTATCACCATTGCAGAATAGCTCTCGAAGAAATAGCTCATACCAGCAATCAGGTTGTAATAGATTGCTGTCTGTGCCTTCTCATTGTATCTTCCACAAGTCCATATAGGACGGTAGTAAATATTCGTTTGCGTCATAGGTTTTACCTTTTATCATCACATAAGAAGTGTGAGCCTCTCGCTATCCTACCGAAGGCTCTGGTAAAACCTGTAAAGAGATATATGAAACAGCCCACACCCTTGGAGGATATATAGGATGTGAGCCAATAATGGCTGCACAGGGGATATTCCAACCAAGGAGGGAACGTGTTCACTTAACATCTGCTTTACGTGAAAGTTTACCAGACTTTTCGGTACAGATGAAAGCTAAACGCTTCCTACTATGTTTATCGCCCATTACTGAACGATAATGCAAAGATAAGAAATATTTAGCAAACTACGTTCAATGTGGGCTGTATTTTTACATTTTTTATCGCAACGTCTGAACCTGGACGGTTCCACCTGTGGATGTGATGCGTAACTGTCGGCCGTTGTAGTTCTTGGGATAGAGGACGCAGATGTCGCCTGTGCCTTCCCAGATTTCCTCATTGCCGCTGATTCCTTTTTGCGTCAAAGTGCCGTTGTACCAGATAATCACTGTGCCATGATTAAGACATGAAGAGGGTTGGCTGCCTGTAAAGCGTGCTGAGCCGTAGGTCCAGTCTGCCATTGCGGTTGTCAGTAGGCCGCAGAAGGCAAATAATAACATCATTCGTTTCATATTCACTTTTCTTTTTAGAGGGTTATAATCATCTATTGATTTGCAAAGGTACGAAACAAAGATGAAAAATGGAAGAAACAGCGTAACCATTTCTTCCATTTTGCAATTATTTGTAGATTACTATATCAAGGCTGCAAACTCTTTCAGTTTGATAATGGTCAGCTTGGGCCATGAAACGGTCCTTAAAACATCAAAATGCTTATCATTGGTTACTATGAGTTCTGCATCGGCTGCAATAGCACAATCAACAAACTTATTATCATCAGGATCCTCCGTAATCAGACCAAAATGATAATAGGAATCTTGAAAATAGGTTGTACTCAATCTGGCAATCGCCTCTACTACATTATGTGCAATTTCTTTTGTGGTTTTCCCAGAAAGTATTTCTTCATATTCATTTAGAATCTCTGTATTAACACAGAGCTGTATTTCTCCATTCAATACATTTTGCCATATCTTGTGATATGGGCTATTTGAGGGAAGTGACTGCAAAAGACAGT
Source organism: uncultured Prevotellaceae bacterium (assembly GCA_902799765.1). Taxonomy (GTDB): domain Bacteria; phylum Bacteroidota; class Bacteroidia; order Bacteroidales; family Bacteroidaceae; genus Prevotella. The sequence continues at coordinate 5,481 of CADCBZ010000021.1, read as the reverse complement.
TTGTATCAAGGACGATTCGTCTCATAGTGATAAGGAGTACGCATGTGTTCTTCACCCCATTTTTCTATCGTGTCATTGCTGATGACACCTTCATCCCACAAAGCATCAATAGCTTTCTGAGCTTTTTTGTACGACATATCCTTTCATCTATAAGTTATCGGTGCAAAGATAAGAAATATTTGGCAATGCGCCAAATATTTAGATAGATTTTTATTGTTTGCCGTTATTACGCATTTGGGTGAAGACGGAGGAGACGAGAGACTGGAAATGGGACTCTGTCTCTTGGCGGATGGTGGTCTCTGGGATGCTGGGGTATTTCTTGATGAGACGTTCGCCGATCTGAACGGTCTGGTTGTGGAACTCTGTTGAGGCTTCAGTCCAGGCTTTACCTGTGGATGGTGTGGGGGAAGGGAAGACAGAATCGCAGAAAGTGGCGATGGTGGAGCGATAGGCTTGATCCATCATACGTTCCAGATCCTCTTTCAGCAGCGTTTGCTCATCTTTCGCTGGCATCTGTTGCGTTGGTTCGCTTACAGGAGGTGGGACCATCTGCTGGCGTATGTCTTGTTGATCTGTGACGACAGAATCTACAACCATCTTCTCAATGACAGCAGGCTCGTTCTTTTGATGTGTGAGTAATGCCAAACCTACAGAAAGCAGGGCTGCACAGAAGACGATTATTGCCACCCAAAGGAAATAACGACGCTGATGATTGATGGCATGCAGGATTTCCTCTACAGACTGATAGCGATCTTCAGGTCGCTCTGCAGTACAGCGGGCTATCACCTTATTATATATGGAGTGGTCTGGTAATAATTCCAAGATTTTGCCAAAGGCATAGATGTCTAAACGTACATCCACCACCCCACCCGCCTTTTGCTCTGGGGCTGCAAAGGCATTAGTATGGCCTTGGGTATCAGCAAAGGTGTCTGTATAGCAGAAGCCAAGATCAATGAGTTTTACATCATCGTTGATATGGGTAAGCAGGATATTGTCTAGTTTCAAATCAAGGTGAAGCACTTGGTGACTATGCAGATATTGCAGAACAGACAATAGCTGACGGACCAGTTTTTCTGTATTCATTCGCTGTTTGAAGTAGTCTGGATTCTTGGCTAATCGTTGTGAAAGCGTCTCCCCATCAACGTATTCCATCAGAATACCGTCTTTGTCGAGTGAGAGATAACGCACCAAGTTGGGATGTTCCAAACGATAGCCAGTTTCGAACTCCTTGAGAAGTGCTTCCTGATAACGGATGTCTCCTGCATATTCAGATTTGAGTCGTTTCAGGAAATGCAGCTTGCCATATAGTTTTACACGAAAGGTGTCACAAGTAGCTCCTTGTGTATCCATCTGTTCTATGGCTTCAAAACGCGGCTGGTTAGCTGAGAACTGCGAAGAATCCATGTTATAAAATTGTAAAGTTGAAGAATTGAAATAACTATAGGATCGTTATGGAGGAAAGCCCTGATACGCGGCCAGCTGTGAATTGTCCCAGCGACTCGCCATTGCGCCAGACGTTCAGCACCAACAAAGGATGATGAAGCACGAAGTTCTGGATTTCAACCTCATCGCCAACCCACAATTTGCTGTTCTCACTCTCCACAACACGATATCTTTGATTGGCAAGATATTGCAGCTTTAGTCTCCTGTCTGGCAGATAAGCGATTTCCACATTTGCATCCGGCTGTAGGTCAGCAGAGCGGATTTCGTCATCAGGCGCATCAAAGTCGGAGTTTCCTTTGTCCTCAATCTGAGACAACTCTTCCCAATGGGCATAACCTAAGTAACGGGCAATAGCATCCAGGGTACTGGTATGGGGTTCGCGTTCATCCTGTGCAAAGCCCACAAGTCGTTTCAATGTCGTAGCACCAATGCGAACGCCCGTCTTACTCTCAATATCGAGTGACAGGTATTCGCAATCAGAAGGAATCCTCAATGCGTTGCCAGATTTCTCCTTCAGCAGTTGTATGATATGAAATGGTAATCGCATTCTAAATGCAAAAGTAGGCATTATTTTCTAATTTCGAGCAAAAATGGCCCTAAAAAGTTACGAAACGCACTTCAATTCGTTACTTTTCGATCGGTAAAACATAATGAATTGAAGGGCGAAAAGTTATGAATTGGCAGGCAAAAAGTCATGAATTGCGGATTTATGATAAAGAATTAATGGAAATTCAAAAATCTATTGACATCCGACATAAAATAGTACTTATTTAATTGTAAATCAATTAAATAGTGTTATGTTATACTGACATATATCCGACATATAACCGACATATTACTGACATAAAACCGACATACAGCGCATCAAAATGATATGATATGGAGGTATTAATGGCTCGCAAGGGAGGTCACTAAGATAGACATACGGGATTGCAAGTTTTTCCATTAATGGTAGTTATAAAATTCTCTAGAGAATTTTATAGCTTGGTAGGCTCTCGCAAGATGAGACATTAAGGGTGACTCCAAAATTCTCTAGAGAATTTATAGGCTTGTATTAAGATAAAAATGTGTGAGCTGGCAATGCTGAATGAGCTACCCTTAGTGTGAGCCATTTAGTACTGCTAAATGGCGTTGTTAATAGAAAAATGACGGATTTATGTCAGTAATATGTCGGATATATGTCGGTTTCATGTCAGCAAATAAAAGAAAAACAGTTTTATATTTAACTTATAATCAATGAATTAATTATAAATCTATGTCGGATGTCATTAAGTTTAAGAAAAATCAAATTAATATTTGTATTTCTGCACACTTAATCGTACTCTGAGACTTAGCTCGCGCTCGGCATCATCTCGGAAATATCCAAATAAATTTGGTATTTCTCTCGATTTGCACTATCTTTGAGCTTCGCTCGAAGATACTCACGTTCGAGAAAACTCAAATTATATTTGGTTTTCTGCTCACTTAATCGTACCTTTGCAAACGATATGGAGAAAATCATATTAGGTATTGACCCAGGAACGAACCTGATGGGCTATGGGCTGCTGAAGGTGGTGGACGGAAAAGCGCAAATGATCACGATGGGAGTGATCGACCTGCGTAAATTTCCTGATGCCTACATGAAACTGGGCCATATCTTCGAACGTGTAACGGGTATCATTGATGGTTATCTGCCTGACGAGATGGCTATCGAGGCTCCTTTCTTCGGCAAGAATGTGCAGTCGATGCTAAAGTTGGGTCGGGCCCAGGGTACTGCCATCGCTGCAGCGATCCATCACGGCGTACCCATCCATGAGTATGCACCCATGAAAATCAAGATGGCATTGACTGGCACTGGTTCTGCTTCGAAGGAACAGGTGGCCGGCATGCTGCAACGGTTGTTGAAGATTCCCAATGAGGAGATGGGAAAGTTTATGGATGCGACGGATGCGCTGGCTGCTGCTTATTGTCACTACCTGCAGATGGGACGACCTGAGAGTGAGGTAAAGTATCGTGGCTGGAAAGATTTCGTCAGCAAGAATCCAGGAAAAGTGAAAAAATAGTTTTAGTAACGGACTACAGGACTTAAGGACTTTAAGAATGAGTACAATTAATATAAGGAACGCGCGCGCGAGGAAGCCAGAGTGGAGTATGGCAGAGCCTGTGAACTTCACTTTGGAGGAAGGTGAGCATATCGCCATCATAGGTCGAAACGGTTCAGGAAAATCAATGTTTGTGGATATCCTGACGGGGCGCCACCCTGCCTTCCCCAATATGGTGGAGTATGGCTTCGACGAGCCGTATAACAACCTGAAACACATTACCTTCCGTGATACATACGGGGGCGACAACGATAAGACTTATTTCCTGCAGCAGCGCTGGAACCAGATGGAGATCGACGAGGAGACACCCACCGTTGGCAGCAAACTCGAAGAGGCTTACAAATTGGCTGGTGAGGACACACCAGAGCGTCGCGCCCTGCAACAACATATCTATGAACTGTTCCAGCTGGAGCCGTTGCTCGACAAGTATATCATCCTGTTGTCGAGTGGTGAGCTGAGAAAATATAAACTGGCCTCATCGCTCTTCACCAATCCGAAGGTGCTGATCATGGAGAATCCATTTATCGGACTCGATGCTAATACCAGGGATCAGTTGAAGGCACTGATGACAATGTTAGCCAAGGAACAAGGACTGCAGATGATCCTCGTGCTGGCAAAGACAGACGAGATTCCTGACTTCATCACGCATATCGTTGAGGTAAAGGATATGAAAGTCTTGCCGAAGGTGGATGTATCACAATGGAAGCCGACGACAGCAGAAGGTGCCACAAGTCCCTCTTATCCCAAAGCTTCTGATCAGGGGCTGTCCCCAGTGATAGAATTCAGGAAAGTGAGCATCCGCTATGGCGAGCGGACGATCCTAAAGGATCTGGACTGGACGGTGCATCAGGGTGAGCACTGGTCGCTGTCAGGACAGAACGGTTCTGGCAAATCTACCCTACTCTCGCTGGTCTGTGCCGACAATCCCCAGAGCTATGCCTGTGACATCTCGCTCTTTGGACATAAACGTGGTTCCGGAGAGAGCATATGGGATATCAAGCGACATATCGGCTATGTGTCGCCAGAGATGCATCGCAGCTATAAACAGAATATCCCTGCCATTCAGATTGTTGCCAGCGGACTGAAAGACTCGGTGGGCCTCTATGTACGTCCTACAGAAGCCGAAAAGGAACAATGCCGTAAATGGCTGACCACCTTTGGCGTTGGTGATCTTGCCGACAGGAAATTCATGGAGATGTCGAGTGGCGAACAGCGACTCGTATTATTGGCAAGGGCATTCGTCAAAGAACCTGATCTGTTGATTCTCGACGAGCCCTTGCATGGTCTGGATGATCTGAATAGGAGAATGGTGAAAGACCTGGTGGATGAATACTGCAAGAATCCAGCTGTGACGCTGATCTACGTGACTCACTACCAGGAGGAACTGCCTCATTGCATTGATCACGCCCTGTTTCTGGAGCGTCACTAACCTTCCAACAGCGTAGCGGTGCGGACACGAGAAAGCGTCTCTGGTGTCATCTGCAGATAACTGGCGATATACACCAACGGCGCACGAAGCACCAACTGAGGCTGATTCTTCACAAGTTTCTGATAACGATCCTGGGCACTCTCAAAGCGAAGCATATCGGCATGATGCTGACTCAGGATCAGCGACTCCTCCAAAATCTTACGATAGAGGATCTGGATGTTCACACTCTTCATGGCCACAGCCTCAAGTTCAGCCTTTGGCAAGGCAATGAGAATGGTGGGCTCTAAAGCCTTGATCTGCAATTTCGTGGGCTGCTCACGGAAGAGGCTCTCAATACACATCACAATACTGTTCTCGGTAGCCATATACTCCGTCAGTTCCTTGTCATTCTTAAAATAGAACTGACGCACCAAACCCTTTACAATCCAATAAATATTGGTACAGATCTCACCTTCACGAAGAATAAACTCATTCTTCGCAAACTTCATGGGCACCAGGATGCTCTCGAGCATATCGAGCTCCTCATGT
>CADCBZ010000020.1:1940-33108 GCA_902799765.1 uncultured Prevotellaceae bacterium | reverse complement strand
AGGTAGTCAATTCAAATCGTCACCGTCAATTATACGCTCTAAAACTCTATATTTAAATAACTTACAAACATCTCCGCTATTTTTTAGTGGACACTAGTGGTATGAATTAATAAAGACTAAAACTTATGAATAAAAACAATTCTTCTTAAATTATGAGGAGTCGCGCGTACCTTATTAATTATATATAAGGCAAGCGACCCGGGGAATAGGTTGATCCTAAAGCCAACAAAAATAGATACTAATCATTTAATCTATAGTAACATAAAGTATGAATCAAAAAATTAGAAAGACAGCGCTGCTGATGGGTGCCTTGGTCTTCTTGGGACTCGGTTACTCGTCAAATGCTAATGCCTCAGGATCTCTACAGGAGGTTCAGCAGGCAACGAAAAAGATTACAGGTACTGTAGTCGATGCTCAGGGCCCGGTCATCGGAGCCAGTGTAATGGAAAAAGGTACCACCAATGGTACAGTTACCGACTTTGACGGTAACTTCTCTTTCAACGTGAATCCCGGTGCAACGATTGTTATTTCGTACATCGGCTATGAGACTCAGGAAATCAAGATTGGTAACCAAAGTACTTACAAGATCACCCTGAAGGAAGACAACGCTCTGCTCGAAGAAGTGGTTGTCGTAGGTTACGGTGTCCAGAAGAAGAAGCTGGTGACAGGTGCTACTGTTGAGGTGAAGGGTGAGGACATCGCCAAGATGAATACCACTCAGGTACTTGGTGCCCTGCAGAGCCAAAGTCCTGGTGTAAACATTCAGGCAGTATCTGGTCAGCCTGGCGATGGTTTTAAGGTGTCTATCCGTGGTGCTGGTACCAATGGTGACACCAAGCCTCTGTACGTTATCGACGGTGTGGCTGGTGGTGACATCAACAACCTGAACCCTGCCGACATCGAGCGTATCGACGTGTTAAAGGATGCTGCTTCCTGCGCCATCTACGGTTCTGCCGCTGCAAACGGTGTAATCCTCGTGACCACCAAGCAGGGCAAAGAAGGCAAGATCAGCATACAGTATGACGGTAACATCGGTTGGTCAAACATCTACCGTCTGCCCCAGCTGCTGACAGCAAAAGAGTACATGCAGGTAATGGACCTGGTTCGCTTTAACAGTGGTGAGTCTCCTCGTAACTGGGCTGACTATTTCCAAGGACGCGAGCAGTTACTGGCCGACTACCAGAGTGGTGCCAATGCCGGTACAGACTGGGTGGAAGCCCTTCGCAACAAAAACGCCATCACAACCAGCCATTCTGTGAACGTTGCTGGCGGTTCTGACCGTTCTAAGTTTTCCATCGGTGCTGGTTATCAGTATCAGGACGGTGCATTCGGTGGCGATTTTGCTAAATCTGACTATCGTCGTTTAACTCTGCGTGTCAATTCCGACCATGTGATACTGCGCAGTGCCGACAACAGCTTCGACGTCATCAAGGTTGGTGAGAACCTATACTACAGTCACAAGCAGAATCAGGGTATCCAGATTGGCAATCAGTATTCAAACGTATTGTCTACTGCTTTGCGTGCCAACCCGCTGATTCCCATCTATGACACTGACGGCACATACTTCGGCTATGATGACCTGAAGAATATGGGCATGTTCAATTATACCTCTTATGCCAGCAATCCGATCATCAGTCTGGTGAACAGTCAAAGTGCCAACAACAAGAGCACCAGTTATGGCCTGAACGTGACCGGTTTCTTGGAGATTCAGCCTATCAAGGGACTGACCTATCGCGGACAGATCAACTATAATCAGAGCAGCTGGACATGGCGCTGCTACCTGCCCGTGTACAAGATCAATGACCAGGGCGACATGCGCACAACAGACCAAGCAACCAACCAGGTTGGTACAGGTTGGGGATGGGGAACCACCAATACCCTGACCTATAAGTTTGACGTTCAGGACCATCACTTCGACATTCTTGCTGGTGCAGAGTACAGTGAGAGCCGTCCAGATAACGGATTTACTTTAAGTGCTACAGCTTCTGACGCTATCACACCTGACTTGAAGCATGCCTATATGAGTCTGATGAAGAATAATACGCAGGCTACCGTCAGTGGTAATCCTTACGGGGACTCTCGTGGAATGTCTTATTTCGGCCGTCTGAACTACGACTACGCTGAGAAGTATATGTTTACTGCTATTTTCCGTGCCGATGGTAGCTCAGTGTTTGCTCCCGGCCACCGCTGGGGTTACTTCCCCTCATTCTCTGCAGGTTGGGTGATGTCAAACGAAAAGTTCATGGCCAAGACTGCCAGCTGGCTCTCATTCCTGAAGCTTCGCGCAGGTTGGGGACAGAATGGTAACAAGAGCATCGGTGCCTTCCAGTATGAGGCTGCCTTTGCATACGATGCATTCAGCATGTACTCTTTCAACAACAACAAGGACAATCCTACTAAGGGTGCCTCTCTGTCTCGTCTGGCCAATGATGACTTGACTTGGGAGACCTCTGAGCAGCTCGACTTCGGTTTCGACGCCCGCTTCTTCAGTGGTAAGCTCGGTGTGGTATTCGACTGGTATAAGAAGACCACGAAGGATCTGCTGCTCTATGTGCCAGTTTCTCCGACAACGGGTTTCAGCTCTCAGTTAAAGAACGCTGGTACTGTGCAGAACACTGGTGTTGAGTTCGCTATCAACTGGCGTGACCAAATCGGTAAGGACTTCGAGTACAACGCCTCTTTCAACATTGCATATAATAAGAATAAGGTGACAGAGGTTAACAGCTCGCAGAAATATAACAATGGTGGTAATGACTTGCTGGCTCAGGGTACTGGTCAGATGGCCCGTTTCGAGGAAGGACAGCCTATCGGCTACTTCTGGGGTTATAAGACTGCTGGTCCAATCCAGAACGAGGCTGACCTCTTGGCCTACACGGCCACTCTGAAGGATGGCGATGCCGCCAACTCTCTTCAAGGTACAGAACTGAAAGTCGGTGATTTGAAGTTTGTCGATGTCAATGGTGATGGCATGATTACCGCTGCCGACAAGACCTATCTCGGTGACCCCAACCCTGATGTGACAATGGGTATCAACCTCGGGGCTACGTATAAGGGCTTCGACCTTAATATTACCGGTTATGCCGCACTCGGACAGCAGGTGGCTCGCAGCTATCGTAAGTTTACTGATGGTGAGTACGAGAACTACACCACTGAGGTTTACAGTTATTGGAATGGTGAGGGTACCAGCGACAAATATCCTTTGCTCGCAGCAATGAACCGTGGTGTGAACTGGCAGTCCATCTCTGATCTTTATATCGAGGATGCCGGCTATTTCCGCCTGCAGAACCTCACTATAGGTTATGACTTCACCAAGCTCTTCAAGACCAAGTTCCAGCAGCTCCGTCTCTATTTTGCTGCTCAGAACCTGTTCACCATTACCAGCTACAAAGGAATGGATCCTGAAAATGGTATGGCACTCAATAGCAATGAACCTTGGGTGACAGGTGTTGATGTAGGTAACTATCCTCAGCCGCGAACATATTTGGTAGGTGTAAACATTAAATTCTAAAAAAGGAGTACACAAGTATGAAAAAGATATTTTTATTAGCTGCAGCCGTTGCCACTTTAGGACTTACATCCTGTAGCATCGACAATGTAGAAAACATCGGCGAGATGTCAACCAGTGAGTTCCCAAAGACGGACGCTGATATCGAGTCTGTATTAGCCGGTGTTTATCAGAACTTGAACGAAACCCACGCCAACCCACAGTGCTCTTTCCTCTATGCAGCCTGTCTGGCCAGTGATGACCAGTTCGGTGGTGGTGGTACCAACGATAAACTGATGCAGGCAGAAGACCTGATCTGTAACTATAATGCCGATATGACCAACCAATTCTATGCAGACCGCTATAAGGGTGTGGCCCGTGCCAACACACTGCTTGAGGTACTGGAGAATGCAGACGGTATGGCCGAGGACGTGAAAAACAAGGGTATTGGAGAATCCAAGTTCTTGCGTGCTTTCTACTATTATGAGCTGGCTTCCATGTACGGCAATGTGCCTCTGATTACCAGTCCTGAGCAGGAGGACACCAAGCAAGGTGACGTGAAAGTGCTCTGGGGACAGATCCTTCAGGATCTTCGCGATGCCGTTACACTGCTTCCTGCAGAAAGACGTTCTGACGGACGTATCGACAAGTACACTGCTGAGGCCATGCTGGGCCGTGCCTGGTTGTTCTACACAGGTATGTATTGTAATGGCACATCGACAGCCGACCTCGTCAGCACATCTTACAATCCGCTGACATCAGTAGACCTGCCCGACGGTACAACATTGACCAAGCAGGATGTAATTGGCTACATTGACGACTGTGTCAACAACTCCGGCTATTCGCTTGTTCCTGACTTCCGTAACCTCTGGGCCTACACCAACAACAAAGTTGTTGAGGATTATCCTTACACAAAGGGCCAAGGCCTGGTATGGGTGGAGAATGATAATGCCGTAAGCCCAGAAACCATGTTCTCCATCAAGTTCAACAAGTTAGCTTCATGGAGCACAACCATCGGTTATGCCAATGGTATCGCCCTGCACTTCGGTGTTCGTGGCGGTCAGGATTATGCCAACACCTTCCCCTTCGGACAGGGCTGGGGTGCAGGTATCGTAGCTCCAAACCTTGTGAACGACTGGAAGGCAGCCGAGCCTAACGATATGCGCTTGAAGGCATCTATCGCCGATGTCAATGACACTAACGAGATGCCGAATTACCAGCGTGGCGGTTGGGCCGATTTTGTTCAGGAGACAGACTACTACTCCAAGAAATGGTCACCTATTTGTGCTAAGAATGATGGCTCATTTGTTCCTAAGGAAGGGGATGCTCCTGCATACCTGGCATGCTTTGAGACACTGATGTATCCTGGCAACTGGGATACTTCTGGTGAGAACAACTTCCAGCTGTCTAACATCCACGACCTTGTACTTATCCGCTTTGCCGACGTGCTGTTGATGCAGTCTGAACTGAAGGAAGATGCCTCTGGAATTAATAAGGTACGTGCAAGGGCCGGTCTGCCCGCCATCAACGGCTATTCTCTGCAGGCTCTGCAGAACGAGCGTCGTTGGGAGTTGGCTTGTGAAGGTATCCGCTGGAACGACATCCGCCGTTGGCACATCGCTGCCACAGCTCTGGCTAAGCAGGAGAACCAGCCCACTTACTATTGCGGTAACCCCGACACGAACAAGCCTCATAATGGCGGCTATGTTGCCCGTTTCAATGCAACGGCAGGATTCCAGAAGATGCCTGAGACTCAGGTTGCCCTCGGTACTGTCGTGCAGAACGATGGCTGGAATGATGCCTCTTCAGAGTACACTGGATGGTAATCATCTGCAAAAATGTAGAATCATTTAAACTATAGCAAAAATGAAAAAACAGATATTAATCATGGTTGCAGCCCTCGGCTTGCTGACTGCCTGCGACCCGTCGAAAGACAGTATCAGCATGCCTGGCGACTCTGGCTTGACAGGCGACCAGTTGGGTAGCGGTTTCACCACGAAGCAGTATGCTGACGAGACTTATACTACCGAGGCTGCTGACGGTAACTATTTCTCATACTTTACCTCACCCTCTCGTGTAGTGACCATCTACCAGCTTGATGATGAAGGAGGACGTAATGTCCTTGCTGCTGGTAAGCCAAACGGCACCTTCAAGATTGTGCCGAAACGTGGTAATCCCTCTGTGCAAACCTACTATGTTGAGACTCGTGACTTCAATGGCAACACCATTACTGCAGAAAAGACAGCAACGGTGTTTGTTCCGTCAGAGCTCTCTCCCGAGATGCGTCTTTTGGCCAGCGACAGCTATGGATCGAAGACCTGGATGTGGGACACCGAGTTCCGTGGCGGCCCTGTGTGGGGTAACCTCGGCTATGCTCCCGGCGACGGCGACAGTTTCTGTAATGATGGCAACGGCATCTGGTGGGGTGCTACTCCTGAGGAACTGACTGGTCAGTTGCAGCATTCCGAGACAGGTGTCGCCACTGGTGAAGAAAGCAGTCAGGCAAAGATGGTGATTTACGACGACGGAAACATCGCTTGCTTTGATGCCGGCGGCAACCAGATCCGTAAGGGAAAGATCATTGGTGTAGAGAATTGGACAGGCTTGCGCAATCAGCCATCAGCTGACGGTTCTCAGCCGAACTGGTCGTATGGTACACTCGTCACCACCGAAGGTGCAATTCTGTGGCCGTTCCAGATCAACAACCACAATGCTGATCACGACAACACCCTCTATCCTACCCGCTTCGAGATTATGCAGCTGGATGCGAACCATCTGAAGCTGATCTATCCGCAGAACGGCGTAGGCAGCTGGGGCGAAGCCACATGGTGGGCATTCAAGAGCAATTCTGATCCCGAGGCTGCTCTGACTGACTTTGCCAACAAGGCATGGACTTGGGATACAGAGTTCCGTGGCGGACCAGTATGGGGTAACCTTGGCTATGCTCCTGGCGACGGCGACAGTTTCGTCATCGATGGCAACGGTATTTGGTGGGGTGCTACTCCTGAGGAACTGACTGGTCAGCTGCAGCACTCTGATACGGGTATCGCTACTGGTGAAGAAAGCTCCAATGCTTATATGACATTCGACTGGAAGACAGGAAAGATTGCTTCGTTCAATGCTGAGGGCAAGCAAATCCGCAGTGGCAGCTTCGAGATTGTGAGCTGGAGCGACACACGTACGCAAGCTTCCGTCGATGGTTCGCAGCCTAACTGGGCTTTCGGAACGTTGTACACTGATGCAGGATCTATCCTCTTCCCGTTCCAGATCAACAATCACAATGCGGATCATGATAATACAACCTGTCCTACAACATTTGAGATTATGCAGTTGGATTCAGAGTGTATGAAGCTGATCTATCCGCAGGAAGGTGTTGGTAGCTGGGGTGAGGCTACATGGTGGGCATTCAAGAAGAAATAATTCTACATAATTTATTTATTTTCCGACCCGCCTTGCAATACATCGTTGTGGGGCGGGTTTTCCTACTAAACAACCCTAACATTCGGGCCCAATATTACAAAGTCGGACTTAAATTTGGTATTCTTCTCACTTATTAGTAACTTTGCAGCGATTATGACTAAAGCAATAGCAAAATACGGATCATGGGGGCTATCGGTGCTGGTGTGCATCGGTATGTTCTTGTTCTGGTATGTTCTGTATCCGCATGCGATGTCGTATCAGGAACAGTATCAGCTATTCCTTTGGACTGGGGATTATTTCATAGAGAAGATCAGCCTGCCAGGAGGTTTTGCAGACTGGGCGGGGGAGTTCATCGTACAGTTCTATTATGTGGAGTGGTTAGGGGCGATGCTGTTGGCGATGGTCTTCGTGGCGCTGCAACGGCTAACCGCCATATTATTGCCGAAAGCATGGTGTTTGCTGAGTTTGTTGCCCGTTGCTGTGATGTGGTGGCTGATGGGGGATATCAATGTCTTATTGTCGCTACCTGTGGCTGTCGTATTGGCATTGGCCTTAGCCTGTATCCGTCTGGCGAAGTCCCTGTCATGGATAGATATCCTGATTCTGCCTATCGTTTATTGGATGATCGGACCAGTGGTATGGCTATATATCATCATAAGGGTGACTCAGATAGGATGGAAGCACTTGTGGTCGGCAGGTTGGCTGGTGGCTGTACAGCTGATGGTGTATGCGTGGCTGCTGCCACAGTGGCCATTGCAGCAGGCAATGACGGGACTGACCTATTATCGGATTCCATTGCAGCATCCACAATGGAGTGGATACGATAAGGATATGTATGAGCTGATACGGATGGACTATCTGGTAAGGAACGAACGATGGGATGAAATCGTAAAGCGGGCTCAGGAATATCAGGTCAGGACACCGTTCTGGTGTAATTGCGTGAATCTCGCCTTGTCGCAGAAACGGCTGTTGGCAGACCGCATGTTCGACTTCTACCAGAGTGGCGAGGATGCGCTGATTATGCCAAGGACAAGAGACCTCACGTCGATGCTGCCGTCGGCTGAGGCTTTCTGGCGGTTAGGGATGGTGAACTCGGCACAGCGGTATATGTTTGATACGCAGGAGTCAATACTGAATGCCAAGAAGAGCGGACGGTGTACAAAGAGGATTGCAGAGTGCATGATGGTGAACAAGCATTACCAGATAGCGAGAAAGCAAATAGTTTTATTGAAGAAGAGCCTCTTCTACAGCAGTTGGTCAGAGGAAGCTGAGGCGTTGATGGCTGATGAAGCAAAGATGAACGGCCATCCTATTTATGGGAGGCTGCGCCAATTGAGATATAAGGAGGATTTCCTTTATAGCTATGAGGAAATAGATAAGATGTTGGGACTACTGTTAATGAACAACACGGACAATAAGATGGCCCTCGACTACTTCTTGGCACAGATGCTGTTGAACGGAAATGTGCAGGGATTCCAACAGTACTTGGGACTGGCCCAGCAGTATGGCGGCTATCGACAGATGCCGCTGGGATATCAGGATGCGATGCGCTGCATTCAGATGCAAGGCAATGTGAAAGGCTCGCCATACGCCAGTTATGTAAAACGGATGATGGCAGAAAGGAGGGGCAAATGAGGAGAATATTTCTGTGGCTCTGTATCTCAATGTTCCTGTTGATGTCTTGCCATTCTGTGCCGGAACATCCGACGATGGTGGAGAAGCTGCCAGAGATATATCCTGACTATATCGGGGTGACCATTCCTGCGGATATTGCGCCATTGAACTTTAATATGGTTGACGAGACCATCGACGGTATGGATGTCATCATCAGAGGCAGTAAAGGGGGCGAGATGCACAGCAATGGCAGACTGGCTGATTTTGATATCGATGAATGGCACGCATTGACCCAAAAGAACAAAGGCGGTAAGCTGATATTTACCGTGTGTGAGGAAAAAGACGGGCAGTGGCGGCAGTACAAGGATTTTGAGATGATAGTAAGTCCGGATGCACTCGATGAGTGGGGGCTGACCTATCGTCGCATCAAACCTGGCTATGAGGTAGGTGGTGACATCGGCATCTATCAGCGCAGCCTGAGTACTTTCGACGAGTATGCCATCCTGACGGAGACGGCGGTTCCAGGCAGGTGCTTTAATTGTCATACGGCCAATCGGACCCATCCTGACCGTTTCACCCTGCAGATGAGAGGCGAGGGGGGAGGTACGTTGATCCAAAAGGACGGACACCAGACCTGGGTGGAGACAAAGACGGACTCTACGAAGGCGGCAGGCTCCTACAGTTATTGGCATCCTGAGGGCGACTATGTGGCAATGGCCGTGAACTCTGTGCATCAGAGTTTCTTTACAGGCACGGGGCAGCGCATTGAGGTGTATCACAGGTTCAGCGATGTAGAGGTGCTTGATACGCGAAGCAACGAACTGATATTATCACCCCTATTGCAGACAGACGACCTGGAGATCTTTCCTGCTTTCTCACATGATGGCAAGTGGCTCTACTACAGCACCTCGAAACCTTGCCAGATGCCTGCTGAATATGAAAAGGTAAAGTGCTCCGTCTGTCGCATTGCCTTTGATGCAGAGAAAGGCCGATTTGGTGAGACTGTGGATACCCTACTGAACGGTCCAGCAACGGACAAGAGCTATGTGTTGGCACGACCTTCGTATGATGGGCGCTGGTTGATGTATTGTGTTAGCAGTCGTGGTAATTTTCCTGTTTGTCAGGATGATGCCGATCTGTGGCTGATGGATCTGAAGACAGGTGAGAGTAGGATGCTAAGGGAATTGAACAGTCTGTGGACGGAGAGCTTCCATAATTGGAGTGGGAACAGTCGCTGGTTTGTATATAGCAGCAAGCGCGAGGACGGAATGTACACCAAACTCTATCTCGCTAGTATTGACGGACAGGGGCGAGTGTCGAAGCCATTTCTGTTGCCACAACGTGACCCCAGGAAGTATTATCGGGAGATGATGGATGCTTATAACTGTCCGGATTTCACGAAGACGAAGGTGGAGCTGGATGCCCATGAGGCCTATCGTCAGGTGTTTGAGAACAAAAGAGAACAAGTAAAAATAAGATAAGGATATGAAGAAGATTCTATTGTGCTTTATGGTAGTGACAGCTATGGCACTGCTCTATAGCTGTCAGCAATCCAACGGTGGCAAATGCCATATTGTGGGTACCGTCCATGGTGAGGCGTATGAAGGAAAACGCATCTTCCTGGTGCCTCTTAACGGACCTGCTACAGCGGAGACTGTTGATTCGATGGAGATCAAAGACGGAAAGTTCCATTTTGAGCCCGACTCCGTGCAAATGTATAAGATACTGCTCGACTATCATTATCGGGCTGGTCTCCAGCAGCTGATCGTGGTTAGCGAACCAGGAACGATCCAGGTTACCATCGACAGCATTAGTCATGCGACAGGAACTCCACAGAACGATTCACTTGAACAGTGGAAAATCCAGACGGAGATCCATAACAGGCAGTTGGGCATGATGCGAAAGAACATTGTAAGTCTGAATAAACAAGGTGACTCTTTACAAGCCAAGTATATCCAGCAGCGGGCAGATAGTTTTCATCTAGTGTATAAGAACTACACCCGCCAGCTGGCAAAGAATATGGAAGGCAGCGTGCTGGGCGATTTCCTCATGAGCCTCTATCCGCTGACTTATAAGCGCCAGCTTCCTGACGGTCGTATTGTCACTATGAATGCCGACACGAATGAAGAAATCGCAGAAGAATAAGTGGCGGATTGCAAATCCGCCACAACAGGCAACACAATGGCTGCTGACAATCCTGTTTGGCTTGGTGGTGTTCTTCTTTTGGAGACTACGCTACCCCTTTGCGCTGACCTATCAGGAGCAGTTCCAATTGTTCCTCTTCGACGGTGATTACTTCACCGAGCGGATAGCGGAACCTGGAGGACTTGCCAGATATATCGGCGAGTTCTTGACGCAGTTCTATAACAGTCCTGCGCTCGGTGCCTTTATCCTTGCTGTACTCTTTATGCTTGTGCAGCGCCTTACTTGGCGGTTAATGAGAAGCAAGGAACACTATTTCCTAAGTTTCCTGCCTGCGGTATGTTTATGGTACGTCTTGGGCGATGAGAGCGTCTTGCTGGCGTATGTTGTAGCGTTGGTGATAGCTTTGGCAGTATGTTGGGGATTTGCAAAGATGTTTTTAGGCTGGGGATATGAGCATAAGATGCTCTTAAGGCGTCTGCTTATTATGATATGTCTCATTCCCCTACTCTATTGGGCAATCGGCCCAATGGTCATTCTGACTGCTTTCATCTTGATGCCAGTCTCTGTCATTTATGCCATTGTCGTGATGTGGCTGAGTGCCCACTATCTGCCTTACCCGATGACGAGAGTGATGCTGGGCATTTGCTACTACCGTTCGCCTGAGATATTGCCTACGATGCTGATGGTCATACCTATTGTAACCATTCTCGTGAGCAACTTCGTCCGCCTACTGCCAAAAGCCAATCGCATGGCCAGCATTATCGAGGCATCTGTTATGTTGATGATCATTCTCTGTATTTTCCATGGCTTCGGCTACGATGCCAAGAAATATGAGTTGATGGAATATGACCAGTTGGTGCGTATCAAAGATTGGAAGGGCATCATCGCCAAGGCTGAGAAACAGACACCGGACAAGCCGATGAGTGTCTGCGCCAACAACCTGGCTTTGGCTATGACCAACCAGTTGGGAGAGCGTGTCTTCGACTTTTACCAACGGGGCAGTGAAGGATTGCTACCATCATTTGAGCGTAACTTCTCCACCATCCAGTTGACAGGAGAGGTGTATTTCTACTTAGGTCTTGTGAATACTGCCCAGCGACTGGCGTTTGAGGCGATGGAGGCCATACCCGATTACAGTAAGAGTGGCAGGATGATGAAGCGTCTGGCAGAGACAAATCTCATCAATGGTGAGTATGAGGTGGCAAGAAAGTATCTGCAGATGTTGGACAAGACAATCTTCTATCGCCCCTGGGCTCAACAGGCCTTGGCTATGATAGACGATGAAACCCAGATTGATGCCCATCCGGTCTATAGCACGCTGCGCCAGTTCCGGCTTGAGGATGATTTCCTTTTCAGTGAAGATGAGTTGGATAAGATCTGCGGCCAGTTGTTTATGCATGACCAAAAGAACCAGATGGCAATACAATATCTGGTGATGGCACCGCTGCTTGACGGTGATGCACAGCGCTTCTTCAATTATGTGACGTACGTACAAAGTAAGGTGAACTATAATCCACGCTATGTCCGGGAGGCCATAGCCAAAATCAGAACAACGAGATGAGAAAACTGTCATGGTATCTTTGTGCCCTCGTATGCTGGGCGTCCTGCACCCAGCGGGTGGAAAACCCTATCCTGCGGGATGAGTTCCCCACCATCTATCCCGACTATATCGGAGTGACAATACCTGCAGAGATCGCCCCACTGAACTTCAATATCATAGCAGCAGAAGATATTGATATGGTTGATGTCGTGGTCCGTGGCTCGAAGGGCGGAGATCTTCATGTGCAGGGGGACATCGCCGATTTCGACGTTAAGGATTGGCATGAGTTAACAGCTCGGAACAAAGGCGGAAAACTGACCTTCACCGTTTGCATCCTGCAAAACAATCAGTGGAAACAATATAACGACTTCGAGGTCTTCATCAGTCCATACGCCCTTGACGAGTGGGGCTTGACTTATCGCCGCATTGCCCCAGGCTACGAAGTATATAGCAAGATGGGGCTCTACCAGCGCGACCTCTCGACCTTCGATGAGTATGCCATCATCGAGAACACCCAAGTGCCAGGCATGTGCGTCAACTGCCATACAGCCCATCAGACAGATCCCTCAAAGTTTGTTTTCCATGTACGTGGTGATCATGGGGCAACGATGTTCCAGACAGACGGACAGCGGGAATGGCTGAAGGCGAAAAATGACCTCCTTGGCGGTTCGATGGTCTATCCATACTGGCATCCAAACGGAAAATACTGCGCTTTCTCCACTAACCAGACGCGTCAGGGATTCCATGTGATCAAGAATGAGCGTGTCGAAGTGTTCGACCTTTCGAGCGATGTCTTTGTCTATCATCCTGCGACGCATGAGATCCTAACTGACTCGCTGTTGCAGACCAAGGACTGGAGTGAGAACTCCCCTGTTTTCTCTCCTGACGGACACACCTTATATTATATGACTTGCCTGCAACAGGATTATCCTGAGTACTTTCAAGACGAGAAATATAATCTCTGTAAGATTGCATTCGATCCTGAGACTGGTAAGTTCGGCGATCAGGTGGACACGCTATTCAACGCAGTGGCGATGGGGAAGAGCCTCACCTGGCCTCGTCCAAGCTACGACGGCAAGTATATCATGTTCACGCTGATGGACTACGGGTATTTCTCCATCTGGCATAACGAAAGCGACCAGTGGCTTCTGAACTTGCAGACAGGAGAAGCCCGAGAGATGAAGGAAATCAATAGCGATAAGGCCGACAGTTATCACAATTGGAACGTGAACTCTCATTGGATTGTCTTCACCAGCCGACGCGACGACGGTCTTTACAGCCGCCTTTATCTGGCAAGCATCGACGACAAGGGACAGTTGTCGAAGCCATTCCTTCTGCCTCAGCGCAATCCTCAGGAATACTATAGCGAGAGCCTCTATTCATTCAACACGCCAGACTTTACGAAGACAAAGGTAGACTTCGATGCCTACGAAGCAGGCATCGAAATCGCCTCAGACAAGCGCATAGATACAAAAGTTAAATGATGATGGCGGCCGTTTGCCGCCATCATCATTTAAAAGAAATCGCCTCCTGCTTCATGGCTTTGGCGACATCGTTGACGTCGAAGGGAACCTTGCCCTTACCTAATTCTGGGGCATTGAACGACTTCAGATTGTTGTCATAGAAGGTTGGATGCTCTTGAGGCAGACAGAAAGGCTTATGAACTTTACCGTCTTTGCCGATATAGCAGAAATAAGGCTTTCCATACAAACCGTCATCGCGCTTAGAGGCGAAGACGAACCAGCGGCTATTCGATGACCACGAGTGATAAGTGTCGCTTTTCTCGCTGTTGACAATAGCGAGGGTATCGATGTCGCCTGTCTGCAGATCCATCAGTTGAAGATCTGCCTCTGGATGCCAGATGGGAAAGGTTCCATAATCGGCGACAGTATAGAGGAGATAACGGCCATCCGGGGAAATACGGGGATGGCAGACGGAGGTTTTTCGAGGAGTGAGGAGTGTGGAGTGTGGAGGGAAATTACTTTTAGTGGCGGCATTATCTGCTGCAAGACTATTCTCACTCCACACTCCACACTCCTCATTCCACGATTCAATTCGACTACCGATAGTCCCTGTAGCCTCATCGAATGGAATGCGAACGAGACGATATTGGAGATTTTTGATCTTACTGGGTAGACTGACGCTGTCGGCAGAACAAAAATAGATGTACTTCCCAT
Organism: uncultured Prevotellaceae bacterium; assembly: GCA_902799765.1. Lineage (GTDB taxonomy): Bacteria > Bacteroidota > Bacteroidia > Bacteroidales > Bacteroidaceae > Prevotella. The sequence goes on along the minus strand of CADCBZ010000020.1, from coordinate 18,728 downwards.
CAGGCGAGAAGGTAGGGAAAGTCTCGAATTTCAGGCTGTCAGCAAGTAGCGGCGAGGAAATGACATGGTGCTCCTGCATATCGGCCACATAGACATTCGACTCTGCATCATAGACTTCAAGACGCTTGCTCGGCATGCTGTGGAAAGCGGGAATGATCTTCTGGGTGGAGTAAGTTATATAGCGACCAGAAGGACTGAAACCGAAATAGACACTACCTGGGATATTCAACTTGCTCAGCTGGCCATGTTGATTCAAAATGGCACCACCGCCAGGCCCTCTGACATACATCATCGACAGCTGAGGGTCCTGGTTGGCGAAGGTGTGGCAGTTCATGCAGCGGTTCTCCAACTGTTCATAGTGACCGAGGGCATTCACATCGTAGTTCTCTACGCAACGTTGTTGAATCTGCACGTTATTCCATATCTCATAGTCTGGTTCAATGAGTCGATAGGTTAGGTAAGGATCCACCTTATCGCTAACCACCTGCCACTTGAATGGTTTATACTGCTTCCATATGCCATCAATAAGAGCGGTGATTGTCACTTCTATCTCCTTGTCTGTCGATTGTCGCATCAGTGTCTTCCAGTCATTTATGTCGAACACGGCCTCATTGCCACAGGTATTCAGTGTCAGTATTCCTGCCTTAACTTCTATAGCTTCACAATCGGCACGCAGCAGGAAGTTCAGAGGGGCAATATTCTCTGGGATGGTGACATCGCAGTAGTCAGGATAAATAGGAGGCTGTTCGTTGCTGTGCTGCACGTTCTCTGGTATCGGCGTGCAGGAAACTATTAACCCTAGGAATACTATATAGACAAAGAGTTTTCTCATATCTCTGGAGCTTTAATCTTATCGAAATAATACCAGTAAGTGTCTTTGAACTGGATGCTACCCCGTTGCTGGTTGTATTGCTGAAAACGCTGAAAAACTTCAGCTCGCTGGATGTACTTCTCCCAATCTTCCTGAGACGCATCGGTGCCAGCCAACCAGATGCACAGAGCTTCTTGATAGAGGGTCTTCAGACGCGGCTTGCCTGTCTCAATACAATAACGGTCATAGTCGCGCTTGAAGTTTGTGATATCTTTTAGCAGCAGCGTACTGCACAAGATATAGTCGAGAGCTACGATGTTGTCTGAATTGGTATCCAGCAATTGCATCATCAGGAAGTGGGCATTATCAGTAATGGTGATGGTATCACGACGATTCACCATCTGCATTTTCTTCTGATAGATATCCTTTCCGTACAAGCGGACATTATCAGCCCATCTCTTGTAAATAAGTGTCTTATCAAGGATACGCAGGTACTTTTCTGCAGCCAGCGTATCGCCACTGACGATATTACATTCTGCCAATCGACGTATCATTCGGACGTTACGGTTGTCGTGTGAGAACACATTTGTCATCATTGCAGCCCGTTCCGTAAAGGTCATATCGCCTAAAGCCCAGTAGAGTTCATTCATATTGCGGATGGTGAGCATTGGTGTTTCAGGGCCAATCTTATAGAATGTACCTAAAATATTAGGTGTGAACTTCATCAGATGATCAGGTAATTCTCCACGCTGTGCTTGCACGAGGTTATAAAAGAAAATCATCTGGTCTGTCCTTTGACTTGAGCTTTCTACTAAATGGATGACTTCATCATGATTCCCGAAATAGTATTCGCAATCCACGGCGAAGTCTTTCTCCAGAATCAAGTCGGGTCCCTGTAACTTCTTTACCTCAGGTAGACCGAAAAGCAAATAAACAGGCAGTATGGTGAGTGCCAATACCGCAAGTTGCTTTTTCCAGCATGGCAACAGCGACACCAGCCATAATAAAAGCCCCCAGCCTACTATGGAGATGGTAGATGAGAGACGGTAACTTGTACTGAAATGGCAGACGGCTACGGAGGTCATCATCGCTAATGTCAGTATCAAGGCAACGGCCTTACTGACCTTGAAGTTCCTGAGGGCCTTATACAATAAGGTACCTATAAGGAGTAGACAGGAAATCAAGATAATAGCTCCGACGTATAGATAATAATAGAACTGCGTGAGAAAATCGCCAATCAGACGGGCTAATCCGCCAGACTTTTCAAAATAGGTGGAGATATAATCCCACGAACAGAGGAAAATCTGGTTTTGCTCCTGGAAGAAGAAGTGGTAAGGATACCAGAACTGGAAGAAGCACCAGATGGCAACAGTCCAGAGAGCCATCACAATATTTGAAATTCCTATTAACCCTAACCTCTTCATCGCTAACACTTACACGATAACCTTTGTCTTCTGGTATTTCTCACGGAACTCCGTGGGGTTGCAGCCCTTTCGCTTGCGGAACAGGCGGTTGAAGTTGGAGAGCGTGTTGAAGCCTGTTCTCCAGCAAATCGTGCTAACGCTGTCGGCGGTATCTATCAGCATACGGGCGGCATGACCCAGACGGATGTCAACGATATACTCCGAGATGTTCTTGCTTGTACGCTGCTTGAAGTATCGGCTGAAGGCCGTAGGCGTCATTCCCACAAGGTCGGCCAACTGCTCCAGACACATATCGTCTTTGTAATGCTCGTCAATATAGTTCTTCACCTTCAGGATCCTTTTCGATTCACTCTCCACTTCGACCTTGGCGAACGACGAGGTAGCCAGTTCTCGGGCATTGTCGAACTTTGATAATTCATAGAGTATAGAGAAAAGCTCCTGCACAGCTAAGAATCCTTCCTCAATGGAAGAAAGCCTGACAAGACGGTGGTAAACCAGCATAATAGCCTGAGGAGGAAAAGCCAGTCCGCGCTTCGCCCTGACCAGCATGCGATAGACGGACTTATGTGAATTATACCTGAACGGCGATGTCGGCCTTTCGAAATATAGTCGGAACTGCACCGTCACCTCATGGATGTCTTCACTTTTACATTCGTACTGTTCCCACATATGCTCCAAATCGGGACTGGTTATAAGCACCAAGTCCAGATTGTCTATCACTTCGCTTGAATCGCCTACCACGCGCCGTGCCCCTGCAGCATTAGCCACAAAGTTCAGCTCCAGCACATCATGTATATGTATGGGGTAGTCAAACTCCTTTTTATGACGGTCGGCCACATACATGAAGTCATTCTCATTTAATGGAGTAATCTCACGTAACACTCTTGTTTCCATTGAAATCGAGTTTTGAAAAGAAAAGTTTAAAAGTAATCAATTATTTTCCCGCTACAAATTTAGTGTTTTTGGGGAGGGACGCCAAATCATACAACGTTTTTTAGTAAAACATGACTTTACATAACATTTCAACTCTTAAGATGAAATTATATATTCATTTATAACTTTATCAATTTTGCTATCGCTTTTTTCGCTTCACAAGATACTCTGTATTGTACTTGGTGACACGCTTCTGGAGACCAGGCAGGTTCGTGAGCTTACGTCCAAAGACAGGAAGGCTGACGGGTTTGAGCAGACTGACGCCCACTTCTTCCTTCAGATAGCTGAAAATAGCCGAGGCACTGATCCACTGACCATCCTTCTCGTCGGTGGCAGGTTCGAAGTAGTCGAGGAAGAACTGTTCGGCAGCGGTCTTCACGCTGAACCTGCGGTTCCACTCCTGAATCTCCTGGGTCTCTGCAGGGCCGAAGTAGTAGGACTCATGCTGGTGCAGTGCTCGCATGGCCTGGGCATAGAGCTGTTCGTAGTTGGGAGGGGTACTCACGTCGATAGGTCCTGTGAGCTCCACACTCAGGAAACGACGGCTGCCAGAGGGATCTGCCAACACATCCGCCTGATTCGTGGTGGCGATGAACGAGGCACGACGGGGGAAGTCCTCCACATGACGACCGTATGGCCGTTTGATCTTCACCGAAGACAGTGTGATGATGTTTTTCAGGAAACCCTGCTGCGTTTTTGGCGAAATCTGATTAAACTCGTCAAGGTTGATAAGTAGCATCTGTGCCATCTGCTGGAGCACCTGCCGTTTATCGTCCATCTGCAGGTTGCCTGTATAACCCCAACTCAGTTCTGGTGGCAACAGCTGTTCACAGAAGGTGGTCTTGTTCCAACCCTGTGTGGAAATGAGCAATGGCACGGCCTGGTTTCCGTATTTGGCGAAGTTAGAGACCTGCCACTGGCGCACCATTCCGAGGAACCATGTATAGAACCAGTCTTCCCAATGCGGATTCTTCGTGGGCACCGTTCTGGCGAGTCTGCGGATATGGTCTTTGCCGTCCCACTTGTCGTACTGCTCCCAGAGGTAGTCACCAATGGGGTTGTAGGGACGGATCAGATCTGACTGCACATAACGGCGCACGTCGTGATCACGGGCATCGATGCCTGCAAGGCGCACTTTCATCGTCAGTCCTTTCATTGTACGGTCATCCACAGGTTGCCAGTCCATATAGTGCAGACTGGTGTCCCTATACTCCGTGTAACCCATGATGGTGTTATAGCGGAACTGATAGTGAGCATTCAGGAAATCCATCAGCTGCCGGGTCTTGCGACTCACCTCTTGGGCGTCCTCGTCTGAAGGTACGAGACTTTCTGTATGCTCGGTTTCGTTCGTTTCTGTCCTGACAACCAGTGGTTTGGCGCTCACTGGCAGGGGCACGGCCTTGGGATTAAAGTAGGGGTTTTCATCCAGCGGCATGTGGAAACAGCTACGCACAGAGATGGCTTCCTGACGGATAGCTTTCGGTAGGATGCCTTGATAGATGGCCGATGCCAGACGATGCCCTTCCTGACACAGTGCATCAGCCTCTTCCTCCGTCAGATAAGTGGCTCCAGCTGGCGAATAAGTGCCACTTATGGTTGAATAAGCATCATTTAATTTCTCTATTCGAACGAGAATCACGACCTCTTTGCCCGATGGTCCGATGAAAGCCGCCAACGTATAATGCAGGATCTGTGCGGCACGCTTGACGGCTTCAACCTCGGCGGCAGTCTCCAGTCCTTCTACAGTAAGTGCCACTACCCCGTTGAAGGTTTTCATGCGCAGGTTGTCATTCTCATCCTTCTCAAACTCCGCAGCGGGGTAGATGAGATGCGACGGAAACTGGCGGTCATAGCTCTCGATACTTTCTGTATATCTGATCTGCTCGCGGCGACGGCCTACAGTACGGTCTTTGGTGTCGCTCTTGATACGTTCCATGAAACTCTCAATGGTCTTGGTGGAGAGTTTCAGGGCATTCTTTTTGTCTCTTAGTACTAAAGTCAGTTTCATTTTTATTGATAATGAGTTAAATAGATGACGTTCCTTTCCTTCTTTTCTATGGTAGAAAACATCATATTCGCTTTGAGAAAATACTATTTTCTCTTTCAGAATATTTTGCTTTCACACCTAGAAAACGATATTTTCTACAATAGAAAACAAATGCCAACTATGGGTTTTCATCAAGTAGGGCTAAGTGATGATAGTCGTATGCCTCATAGAAGCTATCGAAGGGAACCTCCCATTCGTAGCCATAGCTTTTAACGAATTTCCTGATCCATTGCTGTTGCTCTGGCGATAGTGGCCTGTCCCCGCGTTTATATTCATAGTAGAACTTCACGCCGTGCAGATAACTGGTGAGGCCCTTGCGCATGGAGGTGAAGTCTTTCTTCATCACACAGTCAAAGAGATGACTAAAGCCAGCTGCCCATACCACGACATTGCGCTTGTCATACCAACGGCATTGACCGCCTTTTAGCGTCTTGGGCATCACACATCTGGCAAGTTCCAAATTGTCTGGCGCGTTCTGTGCTGCCAGGAATCGCAGACAACTGGTCTGCATGGGGCACTGATTGTTGGTACAGAGCACATACCATGAGGGCACATCGGCAAAGTCGAACTGCCTTTTCAACGGCTTGATATCTTTGTTAGAGTCCATAGTCTTTTATAATCGGTTATTTCATTTTTAATTTCAGCCTACAAAGATATATCATTTTTGAGTGTTTTCCAAACATTATGTCGATTCTTTTTCATCTACCACCAAAAATGTATCTACCACCATCTCAGAACACCTTTATATGAAGGAGATTTCTAAAGATGGTGGCAGAGTTGTAGATAATTATTGTAAATTTCGAATAATTACATCTCACTGCCCGATGGCTTGCCTGTATTCCAATAATTTGTTCTGGTAGTCGGCAAAGGCATCTGTTCGTCTATCGCATGACTGCTGATAGAGCATCTGAGCTTCGAGCAGGTCGCTCATCTTAGAAATACCAGCATTGTAATAATTGCGATTCAGGCGCAGGTTTTCTGCGGACTGTTCGATACTACGCTGAGCCAGAAGCAATTGTTGATAGGCCTCTTCTACCCCATTCCAGGCGTTTTGCATGCGGATTTGCAGCAATTGGGAATTATCCTCTAATTGTTCTACAGCTTTCTGATGTTCTATCTTACGGCGTTTGATGGCATGAGAACCGCCCCACCAGTCGGAGATGGGTACACTGACGGTGGCAAAAACCATCCCGAAAGTAGTGTTGTTGTCCAACAGATTATGGTAGTTGTACCCTGCGCCAACAGCAACGGATGGCAGGTTCTGACCAAAAGCCATCTTCTTCTGGAGGTCAGTGGCTTCCACCTGTTTGCCAAGCAATTGGTATTCTGTCGTTCCTAATAGTGCCTGACGATGGTCATGTTTGGTAATCAGCGGTGAAGTGACGTCGGTCTGATAAGATATAACGAACGCGGTATCACTCAGGCCACAATACTGCGACAACAACAGACGGACAATAGAAATACCGTTTTGTAGTTTCAGCCGCTGACTCGCGATATCGTTCTGACGCAGTTGAACCTGTAACAGGTCGTTGGGCATGACCAAACCGGCACGCAAAGCCACATCCACATCTTTGTGGATATCGGCCAACAGGGTATCGACAGCCTCAACGGTCTTCATCTTCTCCTGCAACGAGGCTAACTGCCAGAAGTATTGTTCGGCTGTCTTCTCTACCTCGTTTTCTGACAGCTGCAACTGCAAACGGCTCACGTCCTCACCCACCTTGGCGAGTTTATTGCCGTATATGATCTGACCACCGGCAAAGACGGGCTGCACAGCCTGCACACCAGCGATTGTGCCATTCTTCATCATCGAGATGCTGATGGGATTACCCAAAGCTGCCAATGCCTCTGCGGGCAACGACTGAGCCAAAGCCGCCCCCAGTTCTGGCGATATGCTCTCTGAGAGGTTAAGCGTGGTTTGTGCCATGCCATGGTTGGCATTAAACCAGAGACCTGTACCGCTCACATTAGGGAAATATTTGGTAAATGCCTCCTTACGCTGCTGCTGGGCAGTCTCGATGTTGTATTTAGCACTACGGATGGCGATGTTGTTGTGGAGGGCAGAATCCTTCATCTGCTCCAGGGTATATGACTGCTGGGCTGTTGCTGTGACACAGCAACATACAGAACAGACTATCAGTGATAATATCTTTTTCATAATTACTTTGTACTTACTTTCCAATAAATGACGGGGAGCATGGTGACTACCATGATGAGTGAGCCGATACCACCTGCGAAGATAGTGACACCGACGGGCATCCAGAATGAACTTTGGGCAATGATCATCGGCACCACACCAACGGCAGTAGTTGCCGTAGTGAGGAAGATTGGCACCATACGGCGCTTACCAGCCTCATAGGCAGCCTGACGGACGGCGTTGTTATAAGCCTCGCGATCCACCGTCCAGTCACCATGCGCTTCCACATGCTTCTTAATCAGGTCGATGGCATGCTCGAAGATCAGAATCTCGTTACGCATAATCATTCCCATCAGTGTGATAAGACCGAAGATAGAGGTCAGTCCTAAGGCACGGTTCATCAGTCCCAGACCGATGAGTGCTCCAGGAATCATCAGTGCTAAGGCCGCCATACAGACAGTCGTCACACCATACTTTCTGAAGTTGAACAACAGGAAGAAGAACACGATAATTTCAGCGATAGAGATACCACCGATAATCTGTGGCATAGCCTCATCACCGTATTCAATCTCACCACCCACCTCTGTACGCACGCCTTGCGGCAATTGGATATCCTCCTCCATAATACGAGCTATCTCTTTTTCAATAGGAGCGGTATAGACGCCCTGTGCAAACTGGGCCGTCACCGTGATACAGCGTTCGCCGCCACGATGCATGATGCGGCTTTCGCTCCACTTGGGAGCGACTTTGGCAATCTGTCGAAGAGGAACTGTTGAATTGGTGCTTTGCAGACCACCCGATACCATCGACGCTGGTGATGCGATACCCAGATTGGCCACATCCGAGAAGGTCATATCAGTATCGTCCTTCACCACGATAGGCAGTTCGTAGTTGTCCTCCCAGATCTGTCCCACGCGCAGGTCGCTTGACGTGGCACTCAATGCCAGCTGGGCGGTTGTCCGCGTAATACCTAATTGGGCCGACGTCACAGGGTCGAGTTCGACATTGATGATGGGATAAGGCTGCAGATAGTCTGTATGTACCCACTCCAGTTCCGGCATCTGGCGCATACATTCCATCAACCGCTCTGCCACCACATGTAGCGAGTCGAGGTTGTCGCCATAGAAACGATATTCCAGTTCACTCACCTCCAAATAGTCCAGACGCTTAAATTTGACGTAAGCATTGGGAAACGCCTCGCTCAGTTGTGGCTGATACTGGGCCAAGAGGTCGAGTGTAGCCTTGTCGCTCTGGGTATTCACGATGAACTGTGCATAATTGTTACCTGCCATCTGCGGGGCATAGGCGTCCATGAATCGAGGTGAGGAGCAGCCGATGAATCCCGTGATGCCAGTGATGCGTTCATCCTTCTCAAGCACGTGTTGTACGGAGTCAGCTATCACTTCCGTCTCTGCCAGACCTTTACCCTCGGGCAGGAATATCTCCACCGCGAACTGGTCACGGTCGGCATAGGGGAACAGACGGATTTTCAGCGTGGGCGCTATCAGCGTTGAGAGCAGAATGACGGCGATACCACCACCAATCGTTAGCCACGGATTGGCAAAAGTCCAATCTAATACCTTATTATAAGTATTCTGTACCCATTTGGTAATCTTATTATCCGTACTCACTTTGTCAGGCTTGATGATACGTGTCTCGAGGAATGGAATCACCGTGACCGCCAGCACCAGCGACACCATGAGGTTGATGGTAATCGTGACGGGGAAGTCTTCCAGACAGTCGTGGAACATACCCTTCATCGTGATGAGGAAGGGATAGAAGATGGCACAGATACAGATAGTGGCCAACAGCATCGGCATGAAGTACTGGCGTGCCGACTCGATGGCGGCATCAAAAGGCTTAAAACCTTTACCCAAATATTCCAGATAGCCGTCAATCACCACAATGGAGTTATCGACAATCATTCCCAACACCACGATCAGTGCCGCCAGCGTCACGATGTTCAGTTCGATGCCCATCATATACATCACCGCCACACTGACAAATGTACTCAGTGGAATGGTGATGGCCGCCACAATGGCCGAACGGATGGGGAACAGCACCATCATCACCAGGATAATAATCAGCATCGATATCAGCAGGTCGCGCAGGAAGTCGCTCACACTCTTCGCCACCACCTTGGGCTTATCGGCGATGCGGGTCACGTTCACATCCTCGGGCAGTTCGTTCTGACGGAAATCGTTCAGCACCTGATCCACCTCCTGACCATACTGCACCACGTTATTACCTGGCGTCATCTCCATCGACAGCAGTACACACGGGTGACCGTCCTGTTCAATACGGCTCGACATCGGTTCGTACTCACGCACCACACGGGCCACATCGCGAACACGAGCTACCTTACCCGTTACAGGGTCGGAGAAGATAATCTGGTTGGCGATTTCCTCCTCGCTGTTCTCCTGAGCCTCTACATGGATGGGCACCTGCTGGTCATCATCGCTGATACCACCACTCATCGTAGTGATGCCCTGAGCCTGCAGACGTGAAAAGAGCATCTGCTGACCAATACCGTAAGCCTGCAGGCGCTGGCGGTCGATATAGAGACTGATCTGCTCTTTCTGTTCACCAAAGAGTTTTACGTTGGCTACTGAAGGGATACGACGCAGGCGGTCGCTCAGGTCGTCGCTGTACTGTTTCAGTTCACGATAGCTGCGCTGGTCGCTCTCGATGGCGATGAGCAACGCCGAGGTATTACCAAAGTCATCGTTCACCACGATGGCCAACACCCCACTGGGCAACTGTGCCTTAAAACCATTCAGTCCGTGCTTAATCTTCGACCACACCTCATCCTTGTTATTCACATCATCGTTCAGTTTCACCATCACGATGCACATACCGTTCTGCGACTGTGTGGTGGTCTTCACGCGGTTCACCTCACCATAAGTAAAGAGGTAGCGTTCCAAAGGACGAGCCACCTGTTGCTCCACCTCCTCGCTGGTAGCTCCAGGATAGACTGCCACCACCACACCTTGTCGGATGGTGGCATGTGGAAATTCGTCTTTCGGCATGATGTACATGCCGTAGATGCCCATCACAAACAGGATGCCAACGATGAGCAATGATATCGAGTAATACTCCAAGGGCCATCGGAGCCAATTCATATTCTTCATTCTAGTAAATCACTTTGGTTCCTTCACTTAGTTTCTGATAACCCTCTGTGGCAATACGATCACCGATGTTCAGACCATCGATAACGCTTACATAATTGCCTTGGGTCTGACCAATCGTCACGGTAGAGCGATGCGCCGTGCTGTCCTTACCAACTGTCCACACAAACAGACTGCCATCGGCTTTCTTCTGTACTGCCGTCACAGGAATCATCTTGCTACCAATAGCCTGCGAGCCATCTGAGACAAAACGCACATTGGCTACCATACCTGGCAGCAATTTCCGATCGCCATTTGCTACATTAATTCTTATATCGTACGTATGCGTGAGGGCATCGGCTTGTACACCTTTCTCTATTTGTCCTCCGTGATAACTTTCATTGATGGCCTCGACCTTGATACTCGTTGGCGTACTGGCATTAATACCGCCAACTTCTGCTTCTGGAACTGCCACTTTCACCTTGACTGTCGAGATGTCAAGGATGCTGACCACAGCCTGTGAGGGCATGGCCGTCTCACCAGCACCGATCATCTTCTTGCCAATGATACCACTGACAGGAGCTATCAGCCGACAGTCGGCCAGGGTCTTCCGAGCCACCTGCAGTTGCGACTTGGCCTGAGCCACCTTGCTTTGGACCTCCACCCACTTTACCTCGGGCAGTGATCCGTTTTCGTGCAACATCTTGTAGCGCTCTAATACGTCGTTGGCCTGCGTCATCTGTGCCTCGGCACCACTCAGTAGGTTACGGGCCTGTGTGTCGTCCATCTCTGCAATCAGCTGACCTTTGCTGACAGCCTGACCCTCATTCACCAACATCCGCTTGACGACGCCCATGCCAGTAAAGCTCACCGCCGTCGCCTCGCGTTCTTCCACGATACCCACATACGTCTGGGCATTATCCACCATATCGGGTGATACCAACTGTGTTTTCACTCTCGTCGGAGCCTTCACGTTCGGCTCCTTTTTTCCTCCACAACTGCTCAGTAATATGACTGATAGCAGCATCAAGAATACCTTTTTCATAACTCAATGATTATTTTTGGTTGCAAAAGTAATCCAAAATCGACTATTATTCATGTTCGTTTCCACTTCATATCTTGTCAATTCTGCATCAAGATAACAAAACGACCATAATTAATGCCAAATAAGCCATGAATTGTGGAAAAATATAAGTATATTTGCAGCATGAAACAGCATGAGGAAGTAACATTTCAGACATTAGCCAACAATGAGGATGTCCAAATTGGCTATTCTGACAACGAAATAGTCATTGTGGATAGTATCCAACAGTTCACGCAACTAAGTACCGCTCATGTGACTATGAATGCCATCGTGATTTGTACCAGCGGCAAAGCACAGGCTCAGATGAACGGCCTACAGATGGAACTGTATAAAAACCAGGTAGCGATCATTCCCCAGAATGTAACGGTGACCGATGTGATGATCAGTCCCGACTTTGACCTGAAAGGTATATTCCTTACCAACCGTATTCTGCGTAGTTTTCTGAACGAGAAAATCAGCGTCTGGAACGACATGATGTATATCCATCGCCAGCATATCGTAACGATGGACGAAGACGAGATACTCTTCTACACCCATTTCTACGACATGCTCACACTGGCTATCGAGCGAGGCAAGGAGAATCCTTATCACACCGAAATCATCCAGGCTTTGCTCCGCTCGGCTATCCTTGGTCTTTGTGGCGAAATGAAGTGGATGCTGTCGCAAGTTGGCAGCGAACTGTCAACTCTCAACAATAAACAGTCAACTAGCCAGAGTCACTTTCATCGTTTTCTCGATCTGTTGCACGCCAACGATGTGAAACGCCACACAGTTGAGGCTTACGCCAGCGAACTTTGTATCTCACCTAAATACCTGACTGCTGTCTGCAAAAAGAATTCTGGCAAGACCGCTAACGAGTGGATTACAGAACAGGTGCTGGAGGACATCCGATACTACTTGCGTCAAACTGACCTCAGTATCAAGCAGATCTGCGACAAACTCGCCTTTCCCAATCCCTCGTTTTTTGGCAAATACGTAAAAGATCATTTCGGCATGACACCGTTGGAATTCAGAAATAACTAAAACTTTAAAACCGTAATAACATGAAACATCGTTTTTTATTGATGGTAGTTTGTGCACTCCTTAGCAGCACTGTCAGTGCACAGGATCAGCGTTTCGAGAACCCGCCCAAAGAGGCTCACCCCTATGTGTGGTGGCACTGGATCAATGGTAATACATCGAAAGACGGCATCCGCAAAGACTTGCTGTGGATGAACCGCATCGGCATTGTCGGCTTTCATCAGTTCGATGCCGGCGGTTCGATGATGCGGGGTCTGCCACCCGTGGTGCCGCAGACGCCTTACCTCAGCGATGCCTGGAAGGAGAACTTCGCCTATGCCATTGCCCTAGCCGATTCGTTGGGCATGGAGGTGGGTATTGCCTCTGCGCCCGGATGGAGTAGCACCGGCGGCCCTTGGGTGGAGCCTGCCGACGCCATGAAGAAACTCACCTGGCGCACATTAGAGGTAAGTGGCAACGGCAAGAGCCAGACACTGACGCTACCCGAGCCGTATAAGAACGTCGGCCGCTTCCAGAACGTGAGTGCCGGCATCTATGCACCCGTATTCGAAAAGATCCCCCAGTGGTATCAGGACATTGCCGTGGTGGCCGTCAAGGTGCCTGAGGCAGAAAAGAGTATGCAGGAACTCGGCGCTACTATCACCTCCAGCGGTGGAGATTTTACCGTGGAGCAGCTCACCAACGGCGATATCAATGACGGTCCGGAACTGGCGCTCAACAAAGAAGGCACCCACGCCTGGATCCAATACAACTTCCCCAAGGCTGTGACCATCCGCTCCTTTACCCTGGTGGGCGGACAGGTACAGGGACAGTTCGAGGCCGATCGCACTTACGACAATACGCTCCTGTGCAGTCAGGATGGCGAGACGTGGACGGAAGTGATCCGCGTGCCTTCTTCCAATCTGGAACAAATCACTGTGGACATCCCTGAAACCACCGCCAAGCACTTCCGCCTGACGGTGATCAACCCCAAGCCAGACTACAGTCTGATCTACTATGGTGCCCAGGTGGTGATACCTACTGGCACCCCCATCCATGAGTGGAAACTGAATACGATATATAAGGTAAACCACGCCGAGGAGAAAGCTGGCTTTACCACACCTGGAGACCTGCTGAAGCTCCCCACGCCAAGCACTGACGCCCCAGTGCAGGAGACCATCGACCTGACTGACAAGGTGAAGGATGGCATTCTTACCTGGAAGGCCCCTGCCGGCAAGTGGCGCATCTATCGCTTCGGTGCTTCCCTCACGGGCAAGCAGAACCACCCCGCTCCGCCGGAAGCCACAGGTCTGGAGGTGGATAAGCTGGATGCAGATGCCTGGAACCGCTATTTCCATACCTATCTGGATCTGTATAAAGATGCTGCCGGAGGGCTGTTAGGCGAGCGCGGCATCCAGTATCTGATGATCGACAGTTATGAGGCTCAGCAGATGACATGGACGCCCAAGATGGAACAGGCCTTCAAGACGGCCAGAGGCTATGACTTACGCTCCTGGATGCCTGCCCTCGCTGGAGAGGTCATCGGTTCTGCCAAGGCTACTGAAGATTTCCTCTTCGACTGGCGGGAAACCATCGGTGAACTCTTTGCCGCCAACTACGATCGCGTGAACGACATCCTCCACGAATATGGGATGAAGGGCCGCTACACAGAGAGTCATGAGAACGCCCGCACCTTCGTGGGCGACGGCATGGATCCTAAGCGCACATCCACTGTGCCGATGGCTGCCATCTGGACAGTAGATGCCGAAGAAAGCGTCGCCTATCAGGCCGACATCCGCGAATCGGCATCAACTGCCCATATCTACGGACAGAATATCGTGGCAGGCGAGAGCTTCACCACCAACGGTATGCTGGGTGGTGCCTACACCTGGTACCCCGGCAACCTGAAGGAGGTGGCCGACGTAGCCCTGATGAGCGGCCTCAACCGCTTCTTCATCCACGAGAGTGCCCACCAGCCCTCTGATGACTTCCGTCCTGGTCTGGGTCTTCTGATCTTCGGCCAGTGGTTCAGCCGCCATGAAACGTGGGCAGAGTACGCCAAGTACTGGCTAGATTACTTGGCCCGCAGCAGCTACTATCTGCAGGCTGGTCGCAATGTGGCCGATGTACTCTGGTACTATGGTGAGGATACCAACATTGCCTCGGCATATGGCAAAGCACTGCCCGATGTGCCTGTCAGCTATAACTATGATTTCTGCAGTCCGCACGCGTTATTGAACTGTATCGAGGCTCAGGACAATAAGGTTATCGCCCTGGGTGAACACACGCAGAACATGAGTATAGAAGTGCTTCGGAAACTGCACCAATTGGTCTCTAAGGGTGTGTTTCTTATTGGCAAGGAGCCTGTGAGTATGGCTGGCCGCAATGACAATGCCAAGGAGTTCGAACAGCTGAAAGCCGACATCTGGCATACTGGTCGCACGAATGTATGGACTGGCAGCGTGGCCGAGGGGCTGCAGTATTCGGGCGTGGCTCCCGATTTCCAGAGTTCCATCCCTGGCATACGCTTCGTACATCGCAAGGATGGCAATCGTAACATCTATTGGGTGCGCAACTTCAGTGGCAAGGAAGTGGATACCGACATTGTGCTCCGCGATGCCAAGGGCACCCTCACCGTGATGAATCCCGTCAACGGCAAACCTGTTTTCGGTGCACTGCATAATGGCAAGTTGCATTTGGGAGCCGACGACGCCCTGTTTATCGTGGCTGATCCCACCGTCGCACCTCTGGCGGAGCCCACACCTCTGAAACCTGCCGGCAATGTGGCCCTTGACGGCCCGTGGAAGGTTTCCTTCGAAGGTCAGGACGCTCCCGAAGGCACTCTGACATGGCAGACACTCTCTTCCTTCACGGAGTCTGACGAGCCAAACGTGAAGTACTTCTCCGGCATCGCTACCTATCAGAATACTTTCACTCTGCCCAAGAAGAATCTGCCCGCAGGTCTGTCTATCGATCTGGGCGAAGTGGGTCAGATGGCCGATGTCTTCATCAATGGCGAACATGTAGATTTCCTCTGGAAGGCACCATACAAAGTAAACTTCGAAGGCAAGTTGAAACCTGGTAAGAACACCATCGAAGTGAAGGTGGTGAATATCTGGTTGAATCGTCTGATTGGCGATGGGCAGCCTGGCGTTGAGGGTCACAGTTTCACACCCGTAGCCTTCTATGGCGTCAAAAGTCTCTCGCAGAATATGGGTACACTCATCCCTTCCGGTCTGATAGGTCCTGTGCGCCTGGAGATCCTTCGTAATGAGTAATAGTTTTACAGCATAAAATAGCGCTTTTAACTTGCGCCATGTTGCTGCGCGAGACGGGGAGTGATTCGTGGCTGTGCTTGATGAGCAGCTGGGTTGAGCCAGAATGTGAGATGATTTGCTCTACCTGGCCAATATTAACCAAGAAGGCGCGATGGCAACGGACAATCATCGGATAACCTTGCAGCGTTTCTTCCATCTGTTTCATGGTGGCGCGCAACATGTCGGTATGCACCTGTCCGTCGCGCAGATGGTTGACCTTTACATAATTGCCCACGGCCTCAATGAATAATAAGTGGGAAATCTGAAGCGTCACCGATTCGTTGGTCGAGCCTGTGAGAGTAAGAGCCTGTAAGCTGGGCTTCTCGTTCGGCTTTTCCTCTTCGTTTATCGAATACTTCTTCAACTCCTCATTCAGTTGTCGTGTCTCTTCCAGTTCCATCGCCAGATACTTGCTGCGGAACTTGAATCGCCAGTAAAGACCGATGGCAAAGGAGCAGAAAGCGATGATGACGAGCGTCTCAAGGAAATTGACGACAGAAAACTGATTACCCTCTACACGGTCGCTCAGCACGAAGTGGCGATAGAGGCAGATACCCAGTGCTACAAGCGGTGTGTTGATAAGCTGGAACCAGAGGTTGCGGCGGATGATGTATTCGACCCCTTTCTTGAACGACCTTGGCATCTTGACGACATACTTCAGGATGATG
The DNA here is from genome assembly GCA_902799765.1 of uncultured Prevotellaceae bacterium. GTDB lineage: Bacteria > Bacteroidota > Bacteroidia > Bacteroidales > Bacteroidaceae > Prevotella. The sequence goes on along the minus strand of CADCBZ010000020.1, from coordinate 2,201 downwards.
TCCGTCATCATACAGATCGAGAAACCTATCACCCAGAAGGCAGCCAGATGTACGTAGGCCTGCCACTGCCACGCATCCAATCCAAAGGGCTTGAACACGGCCAGCGCCACCACCATAAACGTGGTGCTGATGATTCTCGTCGTTATCGTTTCTATACGTCCTTGTTTCATACAAGCAGCAAAGGTACTGAGAAACGAGCGAATAACCAAATCATTCCTCAAATTTTTGCAATTTGTCACACCATCCGTCACATTTCCGTGC
>CADCBZ010000020.1:0-1918 GCA_902799765.1 uncultured Prevotellaceae bacterium | reverse complement strand
CCCGTGGGTCATGTATTTCTGCATCTTCATATTATTATGCGTGGGCATACATCTGATTATCGACAGCTATCGTCAAGACCCGGACCAGTGGCTACAGCGACCGCTGCCTATCGGCGAGGACGGCAAGCGTATCCGCTGCTCTGTGCACTACGGCGGCGACGAGTACGTCTATCGTGGCGAAACGTTTCACGGTGCCCGGCTCGACGCTTTCTGCGGCGGCATCCGACTGGATCTGCGTGAGGCCGTGATTACTGAGGATGAGGAGATCGACATCCACACTTTTATTGGCGGCATCGAACTCTTCGTGCCCACGACGGTCAACGTAGAGGTAAAAAGCCAAAGCTTTATCGGTGGTGTAGGCAATCATGCCACACATACTGTTGACCCGAAGGCACCAACCCTCCACATCATCGCCAGCAATTTCCTCGGCGGCGTGGATATCAAGAATTAAGAGTTAAGTATTTAAGATGAAAAGAGTTGTTTTTTGGATGACAGCACTGGTGATTGCAATGTTTTGGGCAATGACGGTGCAAGCGCAGGAGTCGCAGGACTCTATAGAATCTGTAAACAAGTTGGTGGCGTTGCAGGAGGTCGTCATCAAAGGCGGCCTCCCCAACACCCGTCTGAAAGCAGGTGCGATGGTTACACGCATTGAAGGCACACCGCTGGCTCAGTCAGGCACACTGGGCGAGATGCTCATCAAGGTGCCAGGTATGACAGGTTCCGACGAAGCACCAGAGGTGCTGGGTAAGGGTTCACCTCTTATATATATTAATGGCCGCAAGATGCGCGACGCAAGCGAACTGAAGCGTCTGCATAGCGAGGACATCCGCGACGTGGAGGTTATAAACGCCCCTGGTGCTCAGTACGATGCCCAGGTGCGGGCCGTGGTACGCATCCGTACCCGTAATTGGTCACAGTTTTACCGTTTATCACACCATTCGTCACAAACCCCTGCATAATATCCCACTTATGCAGGGGTTTCTGCAACTATCTGTAATTTTGCAGCGTCATATACGACAAATAAGTCAAAGAATCAATTAAAATGATAAATGATATGAAAAGAGTTAGTTTAAGATTCGCAGTACTGATGGCTGCAATGATGATGACGATGATGATGTCCGCCAAGACACAGGACTGGGGCGGACGAGTGATTGACGAGAAGGGCGAGCCGATGCCCTATGTGAACGTGGTGCTACTGTCGCTGCCTGACTCGGCCTTTGTGCAGGGTGCGATGACTGACGAGCAGGGCGTGTTTAAGATTGTGACAGATATAAGCGATGGTCTGTTCAAGGTGACCAGCGTGGGCTACCAGGCCTTATATATCAATGCTGGCAACGACCTGACCATCCAGATGAAAGAGGACACCCAACTGCTAAAGGAAGTAGTGGTAAAAGGTCAGATGCCTAAGACTCATGTGAAGGGCGACGCCATGCGCACCACCGTAGCCGGAACGATACTGGAAAAGGCCGGAACCATAAGCGATGCGCTCTCGAAGATTCCTTCGCTTGAAGCAGAGCGCGATGGCGGCGTGAAGGTGCTGGGACGAGGCGATGCCGAGGTGTACATCAATGGTCGACGGGTGCAGGACATGAAGGAACTCTCGCGTCTGCGCTCCGACCAGATTCAGCACGTCGATGTGGTGCAGAACCCAGGTGCTCGCTATGCCGCCTCGGTGAAGGCCGTCGTGCGCATCACGCTGAAAAAGGCACAGGGCGAGGGCCTGAGTTTTGAGGATAACCTCGGTGGCGTTTATCAGTATGGGCACACACTGACGAACAATCTGGATGTGAACTACCGAACTGGCGGTCTCGACATCACCGCTTCGCTGTGGGCTGGGCGCTACGGTCACTATAAGTCGTTGCAGGAGCATGAACTGACATATTTTGTCGGTCCAGATTACATCGAGAGCAACAGC
>CADCBZ010000019.1 GCA_902799765.1 uncultured Prevotellaceae bacterium | reverse complement strand
CAACTGATCTCAGAGAGAGGAGTCAACCAAATCCGTACGGGTAGGCAAATGTTAAAGAACAAGGCCTAAAAAGAGTCAACCTTATTCAGGAAAAGACAGACACAAGTCTGACATCTAACAATCTAACATCTAACATTAAAGTTTTGTGGTTTTTGTCTAACAGAACTTTTATATTATATATATTATGTATAATATATATAATATAATTAATAATTATTGTGATAATTATCTCTTTCCCTCCTATATCCTCAGAAAACCTACTTTTTGAAAATGTAAATGTTAGATGTTAGATGTTAGATTTTGAGTGCTCATGAAAGTTTTTTGGCTTTTTGGGCATAGAAGTTTGGCTGAATGAATTTTTTTTTGTATATTTGCAGGCAAAATAACTAAATAATTCATATTTGATGAAGCTAAAACTATTCGTCACTCTCCTGATGGCTGCGATGATGATCCCCACGATGGGGCAGTCGAAGTTCGTGGTTGTGAAGGACGGACATTTCGAAAAAGACGGCCAGCCTTATTATTATGTAGGCACGAATTTCTGGTATGGGGCGATCCTCGGCTCGGAGGGTCAGGGCGGTGACCGCCAGCGACTCTGCCGCGAGCTCGACCTGATGAAGCAGATCGGCATCGACAACCTGCGCATCCTCGTGGGCTCTGATGGCGAACGCGGCGTGACCACGAAGGTGGAGCCGACGTTGCAGGTGGCCCCTGGCGTGTATAACGATACGATCCTGGCAGGGCTCGACTACCTGATGCAGGAGCTGGGCAAGCGGAAGATGGTGGCCGTGCTCTATCTGAACAACTCATGGGAGTGGAGTGGGGGCTACGGCTTCTATCTGCAGCATGCAGGTGCCGGCAAGGCGCCAAGACCCAACGAGGACGGTTATCCTGCCTATATGAATTTCGTGGCGCAGTATGCCACGAACCAGCCGGCCCATCAGCTGTTCTATGACTACGTGAGATTTATCCTGAGCCGCACGAACCGTTATACGGGCGTGGCCTATAAGGACGATCCAGCCATCATGTCGTGGCAGATCGGCAATGAGCCGCGTGCCTTCTCGAAGGAGGCGCTGCCAGCCTTTGAGCAGTGGCTCAGCGAGGCATCGGCCCTGATCCGCCAGCTGGATCCGAACCACCTGATTTCCATCGGCAGCGAGGGCGCCTGGGGCTGTGAGGGCGACTACGGCTGTTGGGAGCGCATTTGTGCTGACCCGAACATCGACTATTGCAACATCCACCTGTGGCCCTATAACTGGAGCTGGGCGCGACAGGATCACCTGATAGACGACCTGCCGCAGGCAAAGGCGAACACGAAGGATTATATCGACCGCCATCTGGCCATCTGCGCGAAGATCAGGAAGCCGCTGGTGATGGAGGAGTTCGGCTATCCGAGGGATGACTTCAAGTTTGCCCTGGGCACACCGACACAGGGGCGCGACGCGTTCTACAGCTACGTGTTCTCGCTGGTGGGCGACAATGCCGAACAGGGTGGCTACTTTGCCGGCTGTAACTTCTGGGGCTGGGGTGGACTGGCTCAGCCGAAGCATGCCGAGCAGTGGCAGGTGGGCGATGACTATACGGGCGATCCTGCCCAGGAGGCGCAGGGACTGAATTCTGTGTTTGCCGGCGACGGCTCGACGCTGCAGGTGATCAGCTCGCAGGTGGAAAGAATGAAGAATGTGTTTAAGAAATAAAACCTATGGCTCAAGCTAAATTAATCGAAAAGATCGGCTATGGGTTCGGTGACATGTCAACATCGACTTTCTGGAAGGTGTTTTCCTATTATCTGCCGATCTTCTACTCTAACATTTTCGGTCTGTCGCTGGTCGATGCCGGTGTGCTGGTGCTCGTGACCCGCATCTGGGATGCCGTGTCGGACCCGATGATGGGTGTCATTGTCGATCGTACCAATACGAGGTGGGGTAAGTATCGCCCCTATCTGCTGTGGGTGGCGCCCTTCTTCACGATCAGTGGTATCCTGCTGTTTACCACGCCCGACTGGAACTATGGGGCCAAGCTGATGTGGGCGTATGTCACCTATATCATGATGATGACGGTTTATACGGCGGTGAACGTGCCTTACGGTGCGATGCTGGGTGTGATGACCGACGATACCAACGAGAAGACGGTGTTCTCCTCGTTCCGTATGTTCTTCGCCTATGGCGGTTCGTTTATCGCCCTGTTTATCTGGGAGCCGCTGACGAACGCGCTGGGCGGCTATATGTCAACCGACGGCTGGTTCTGGGCGATGGTGTGTGTCGCCTCCGCCTGTTTCGTGATGTTCATCATCAGCTTCCTCCTGACGAGGGAGCATCTGAAGGGCGTCTCGACGGTGAGCGTGAGTCGCGACTTCAAGTCGTTGCTCGACAACAAGCCCTGGTGGATACTCATCGGTGCCGCCCTCTGCTCGAACCTGTTTAATACGGTGCGTGGTGCAACGGTGGCCTATTTCTTCCTCGACATCATCGGCCCTAACGTGCATCTGGCGTTCTTTGGCATCGTATTCCTCTTCTATTCAGGTCTGTTCCTGGGTGTAGGAGAGGTGGCAAACATGGCTGGTGTGGCCCTCTGTGTGCCGATAGCCAGGGTGCTGGGTAAGAAGACCACTTTTATCTTCGTGAACGCCATGCTGGTGGTGCTGAGTATCGCCTTCTTCTACGTGCCTTGCACGCCGTCGGGCTTCTGGACGATGCTGGTGCTGCAGGTGATCATCTCGATCTTCACAGGTGTGATGTCGCCGCTGATCTGGAGTATGTATGCCGACGTGAGCGACTATGCCGAGCTGAAGTTCCGTACCGCCTCTACAGGTCTGATCTTCTCCAGTGCGTCGATGGCCCAGAAGTTTGGTGGTGCCATCAGTGGTGCCGCCGTGCTTTGGCTGTTGTCGGCTTTCGGCTATATCACCGATGCGGCGCAGTTGGAGGCAGGTGCCGTTCAGCCTGAGAGTGCGCTGATGGCCTTGCGCTGGCTGATGAGCTTCATCCCTGCTGCTGTGGCAGCCCTGGCGATTGTGGTGGTGTGGTTCTATCCGCTGACCAGGAAGCGTGTGCGTGAGATTACTAATGAACTGAAAGAAATAAGAGCTATCCAATGAGAAGAATTTTGATTGCTTTGACAATGGCCGTCTGCTTCACTGCGCAGCTGCAGGCAGAGACGGCATTCAACGAGCGGCCGAAGCTCGTAGTGGGAATCGTGGTCGATCAGATGCGCTGGGATTATCTTGGCAGATACTACGACCAGTTCCAAACGGACGGACTGAAACGGCTGATCACCAAGGGCTATTCCTGCGATAACTGTATGATCAACTACCTGCCGACGGTGACGGCCATCGGACATACCAGTATCTATACAGGTACGACACCTGCCTTCCATGGTATCTGTGGTAACGCCTTCTATGTGAACGGCGTGAAGCGCAGCAGTTGTGAGGATCCCGACGTGAAGACAGTGGGGACGGATAAGAAGGACGCCTCATCGCCCATCAACCTGCTGGCCTCGACGATCGGTGACCAACTGCGACTGCATACCGACTTCAAGTCGAAGGTGATCAGCGTGAGCTATAAGGACCGTGCGGCCATCCTGCCAGGCGGGCGCGGCGCCAATGCCGCCTACTGGATCGATACGAAGAACGGCCAGTTTATCACCAGCACCTGGTATATGGAGGAGCTGCCCCAGTGGGCGAAAGCCTATAATCAGGAGATGAAGCAGAACAAGGAACTGGCCAAGGTGGGTAAGGACGTGGGGCTTTATCCGCTGTGCGGCCATCTGATCACCGATATGGCCATCGCTTCGCTGAAGGGTGAGAACCTGGGTAAGGGGGAGGAGACCGATATGCTCTGTATCAGCTATTCACAGACCGACGTGATCGGCCACGAGTGGAGCACACGTGGCGATAAAACCGATGAGGCCTATATGGAACTCGACAAGGACATTGCCCGATTGCTGAAGGCCCTCGATGCCCAGGTGGGCGAGGGGAACTACCTGCTGTTCCTGACGGCTGACCATGGGGCTGCCCATAACTTCAAGTTCATGGAAGACCATAAGTTTAATGCCGACGCCTGGAAGTGGAAGGAGGATTATCTCATGGAGGCTGAGAAGCAGCTCGCAGAGCAATTCGGCATGAAGCCGGTGATCAAGGATATGCTTGACTATCGGATCGTGCTCGACAAGGAGAGCATCCGCGAACAGGGTCTTGACGAGGAGCGAGTGAGACAAATCATTGTGGATATGGTCTTGAAGATGCCGCATGTGTCGTTTGCCTTTGATTTCAAGAATGCGGCTACGGCTCCTGTGCCTGAGTTCCTGCGCGAACGGGCACTGAACGGTTATCACCACGACCGCTCCGGCGACATCATCTTCATGTTGGAACCAGGCTTTTATAGTTTCGGCAAGGGTTCGTCGCCTATAGGCACGACCCATGGCACATGGTGTCCATACGATGCCCACCTCCCCCTGCTGTTCTACGGCTGGAAGGTGGAGCACGGCAGCACTTCGCGCGAAGTCCACATCACCGACATCGCGCCGACGGTGTGTCAGAAACTTCATATCCAGCAGCCGAATGCCTGCATCGGAGAGCCCATTACGGAGGTAATTGGGGACTGAACCGAAGAATTAACGATTTTTTCATAAATATTCGTTAGATTTACAATTTTAATTCGTACCTTTGCAGTCTCTTTTGTAGGCTATTAGAACAAATAATTGTTGCATTGTTAATTACCGTCTTGCTGACGGCTATTACATTGGTGGTGGCGGCTTACGTCGTAGCCAAGCTGATAGGACCTCGGTCCTACGCGAAGGTGAAAGGTGAGCCGTATGAGAGTGGTATCCCCACGCGAGGCAGCTCATGGTTGCCAGTCTCTGTGGGTTTCTACCTCTTCGCCATCTTGTTCCTCATGTTTGATGTGGAAACGGTGTTTCTGTATCCATGGGCAGTCGTAGTGAAGGACTTCGGTGCACTGGCTCTGCTAAGCATCGGCTTCTTCTTGGTTGTTCTGGTTTTAGGCTTGGCTTATGCCTGGCGGAAAGGAGATCTCGAATGGAAGTAAGAAAGCCCCACATCAAGAGTATCCCCTACGAGGAGTGGAATGACAACGCCTCGTTGGAGAAGATCATTGACGAGCTCCATGAGGGTGGCGTCAATGTAGTGACAGGCTCGCTCGACCAGTTGATCAACTGGGGACGAAGCAACAGCCTGTGGTCGCTGACCTTTGCCACTTCCTGCTGCGGTATCGAGTTCATGGCCTGCGGATGTGCACGTTATGACTTCGCCCGTTTCGGTTTCGAGGTGACACGTAACTCCCCCCGTCAGGCCGACCTGATCATGTGTGCAGGAACGATCACCCACAAGATGGCGCCAGCCTTGAAGCGTCTGTATGACGAGATGGCTGAGCCGAAGTATGTGATTGCCGTCGGCGGCTGTGCCATCAGCGGTGGTCCGTTCAAGTCGAGCTATCATGTGGTGAAGGGTATCGAGGAGATCGTGCCCGTCGATGTGTTTATCCCAGGTTGTCCCCCACGTCCGGAGGCTATCATGTATGGCATGATGCAGCTGCAGCGTAAGGTGAAGATCGAGAAGTTCTTCGGTGGTGCGAACCACAAGCAGACCGCTGAGGAGGCTGCACTGGGTGTTTCAAATGAGGAGCTGACATTCCGCGAGAAGCATGGCGACCACCGTCGTGAGCCGATGGTGATTACGGATGTGCCTCAGGCGTTTGTTGAAGAAATCAAGTCTGCCCAGGCAGAAGCTAAAGTAGAGGAGGGCAAGGCATGAAATTAGAATTCTTATCATTCGATTTTTCCAAGTTCGCCTCTGAGATGCAGAACTTGAAGGACAAGAAGGGTTTCGACTATCTTGTTACCATCGTAGGTGAGGACTTTGGTCCTGAGGAGGGCCTCGGCTGTATTTACATTCTCGAGAATACCACGACCCACGAGCGTTGCTCAGTGAAGATGATTGCCAAGACTCAGGTTTGCGGCGACGGTATGTCGAGCAATGGTAGCTGTGATCTGGAAGGTCAGATGCTGGCATATATCCCCTCCGTTTCTGATATCTGGCGCGTAGCCGACCTGCTGGAGCGTGAGGTCTATGATTTCTATGGCATCGTGTTCCTGGGTCATAAGGATATGCGCCGTCTGTTCCTCCGCAGCGACTTCAAGGGTTATCCCTTCCGCAAGGACTGGCAGTTTAATGATGCCTATACCTTGGAGGATGATGTGGAGCCTGACTATGGTCTGGAGTATTATCTGGACAAGGACGGCAACCTGCAGTCGAAGCAGAACAAGCTCTTCGAGCCTGATGACTATGTGATCAACATCGGTCCGCAGCACCCTGCTACCCATGGTGTGCTCCGTCTGCAGACAGTGCTCAACGGTGAGACCGTGAAGCGTATCTATCCGCATCTCGGCTATATCCATCGTGCTATCGAGAAGATGTGGGAGGGGATGACCTATCCACAGACGCTGGCACTGACCGACCGTCTGAACTACTTGGGTGCCATGCAGCATCGTCATGCCCTCGTGGGTGTGATCGAAGAGGCCATGGAGGTGGAATTGACAGACCGCATCAAGTACATCCGTACGATTATGGATGAGTTGCAGCGTCTCGACTCCCACCTGCTCTATACCTCTTGTGTGGCTCAGGATCTGGGTGCCCTGACGGGTATGCTTTATGGTATGCGTGATCGTGAGCATGTGCTGAACTGCATGGAGGAGACCACTGGTGGACGACTGATCCAGAACTATTACCGTATCGGCGGTCTGCAGGATGACATCGATCCTAACTTCGTGAAGAACTGTAAGGATCTGGTGAAGTATCTGCGTCCGATGATTCAGGAGTATATGGATATCTTCGGTGGTAATGTGATCACTCACAACCGCTTGGAGAACTGTGGCCCGATGAGTCTTGAGGATTGTATCAACTACGCCGTGACTGGTCCTGCAGGTCGTGCTTCTGGTTGGAAGAACGATGTGCGTAAGAACCACCCATACGATATGTATGATAAGGTGAACTGGGAGCAGTGCACACTGACTGGCTGTGACTCTATGGATCGTTACATGGTTCACATCAACGAGATGTACCAGAGTCTGAACATCATCGAACAGTTGATCGACAATATCCCAGAGGGTGACTTCTATGTGAAGCAGAAGCCAATCATCAAGTGCCCAGAGGGACAGTGGTACTTCTCTGTCGAGGGTGTGGCTGGTGAGTTTGGTGTCTATCTCGACTCTCGTGGCGACAAGAGCCCGTACCGCATGAAGATGCGTCCGATGGGTCTCTCATTAGTTGGTGCCTTCGACCCGATGCTGCGTGGTCAGAAGATTGCCGACCTGATTGCGACCTGTGCTGCTATTGACGTTGTAATTCCTGATATTGACAGATAAAGATTATGTTCGACTTTTCTATTATAACACAGTGGTTCGACCAGTTACTCAGGATTACAATAGGCTGTCCTGACTGGTTGGCGATATTGATTGCCTACTTCCAGTGCCGTCTGGGCCCGATGCGAGTAGGTTACTGGGGCTTGCTGCAGGTGTTTGCCGACGTGCTGAAGATGCTCATCAAGGAGATCTTCATCGTTGACAAGGCTGATAAGGTGCTCTACCTCGTGGCTCCTCTTCTCGTGATTATCGGCTCTGTGGGTGCCTTCTCGTTCCTGCCTTGGAACAATGGCGCCACCGTGCTCGACTTCAATGTGGGTGTGTTCCTGCTCACCGCCGTTTCTTCGATCGGTGTGGTAGGTATCTTCCTCGCAGGTTGGGGTTCTAACAACAAGTATTCTGTCGTTTCCGCCATGCGTGGTGCCGTTCAGATGATCTCTTACGAGATGTCGCTCTGTCTCTGCTTGATCACTGCTGTGATCCTGACTGGCACGATGCAGATGAGTGGTATCGTGGAGGCGCAGACAGGCCCTTGGAAGTGGTTGATCTTCCAAGGACATATCCCTGCCCTGATCGCCTTCTTCGTGTTCCTCATCGCTGGTAACGCTGAGGCCAACCGTGGCCCGTTTGATATGGCTGAGGCTGAGAGTGAGTTGACGGCTGGTCACCATACGGAGTATTCTGGTATGGGCTTCGGCTTCTTCTACCTCGCCGAGTTCCTCAATCTCTTTATCATCGCAGGTATCGCCGCTACGGTGTTCCTCGGTGGTTGGGTCCCTGTGAACATCGGTATCGAAGCCTTCGATGCTGTGATGGATTACATCCCGGGTATCGTCTGGTTCATGGGTAAGGCTTTCTTCCTGGTGTGGATCCTGATGTGGATTAAGTGGACGTTCCCCCGTCTGCGTATCGACCAGATCCTGAAGCTGGAGTGGAAGTATCTCATGCCGCTGGCACTGCTGAATCTTGTCATCATGACTGTTGTAGTGGCCTTGGGCTTATATATTAAATAAGGTATAGCAATGGAAGATAACAAATCATATTTCGGAGAAATCGGGGATGGTCTGAAGACGCTGGCTATCGGCATGAAGACGTCTTGGAAGGAATACTTCAAGGACTTCTTCACCAACAAGTCAACAGAGCAGTACCCTGAGAACCGCAAGACCACACTTCATGTGGCCAAACGCCATCGTGGACGCCTGACATTCAAGCGCAACGAGGATGGCAGCTACAAGTGTACGGCCTGCACATTGTGTGAGAAAGCCTGTCCGAACGGAACCATCAAGATCACTGCCCACATGGCGGAGGATCCTGAGACAGGTAAGAAAAAGAAGGTGCTCGACGATTATCAGTACGACCTGGGCGACTGCATGTTCTGCCAGCTCTGTACGAACGCCTGCAACTTCGATGCCATCGAGTTTACGAATGATTTCGAGAACGCTGTGTTCGACCGCTCTAAGCTGGTGCTCCACCTGAATGAAGAAGTCTATCAGGGTGGTTCACTGCCTAACCTCATCGAAGGCGGTGCTGAGTGGGAAATCGGTAAGTTTAACACTAAAACCAAGTAATGCCATTATGGGAAATATCGTCATGTTTTGCATTCTTGCGGTTGTCATCATCGGCTCAGCGCTGCTTTGTGTGACAACCACTAAGATCATGCGAGCCGCAACATTCATGTTGTTCGTGCTCTTTGGCGTAGCAGGTATTTATTTCCTGCTCGACTATACCTTCCTGGGTGCCGCACAGATCTCTGTGTATGCCGGTGGCGTTACGATGATCTATGTGTTCGCCATCCAGTTGGTGAGCAAGCGTACCCTCCAGGGTCTTGAAGAGCGTGTGAAGTCAAGTAAGATGATTGTAGGTGCCCTCGCCGCCTTTGCAGGACTGGTGGTGGTAAGCCTCATTCTGCTGAAGACCGGCTTCTATACGCAGGAGTTAGCCAATGTAGAGGTGCCGATGAAGGAGATCGGAACAGCCCTCGTTGGTTCAGAGAAGTATCAGTATGTATTGCCTTTCGAGTTCATCTCAGTATTCCTGTTGGCTTGTATCATCGGAGGCTTAGTAGTAGCAAGAAAGGAGGATAAGCAATGATACCTATTGAGTGTTATTTTGCGCTGAGTGCGCTTCTGTTCTTCATTGGTGTCTATGGCTTCGTTACCCGTCGTAACCTGATTGCCATGCTCATCTCCATCGAGCTGGTTCTCAATGCTGTGGACATCAACTTCGCCGCCATCAACCGTCTGCTCTATCCAAACGGTATGGAAGGCATGTTTATGACCCTCTTTGTGATCGGTGTTGCCGCAGCCGAAAGTGCTGTTGCCATCGCTATTATCATCAATGTGTATCGCAACTTCAAGAGTGATCAGGTTGAGGCTATCAAGAATATGAAACGATAAACAGTAAGAGTTATGTATAGTTACACGATATTTATCATGCTTCTGCCGCTGCTGTCGTTCATCGTTCTTGGACTGGCTGGCATGAAGATGCAGCACAAGGTGGCAGGTCTGATCGGTACCTGTTCGCTTGGCATCGTCACGATCCTGTCGTATCTGACGGCGTTCCAGTACTTCGGTGCGGATCGCGTCAACGGCATCTATCAGACGTTTGTTCCGTATAATTTCACTTGGCTGCCCTTGGGCAACCTGCATTTCGACCTCGGCATCCTGTTGGATCCTATCAGCGTGGTGATGCTGATTGTGATCTCGACCGTTTCGCTGATGGTTCATATCTACTCATTCGGCTACATGCACGGTGAGAAGGGCTTCCAGCGTTACTACGCTTTCCTCTCACTCTTCACGATGTCAATGCTGGGTCTGGTATTGGCCACCAACATCTTCCAGATGTATATGTTCTGGGAGTTGGTAGGTGTGAGCTCTTACCTGCTCATCGGCTTCTACTATCCTCTGAAGCCTGCCATCGCAGCCTCTAAGAAGGCGTTCATCGTGACGCGCTTTGCCGATATGTTCTTCCTGATCGGTATCCTCACCTTCGGCTACTTCGTCGATTCGTTCAGCTTCTCGTTTGCTGGTGACATCGTGATGGGGCAGGGTACGACACCGTTCATCGAGGGTAATACGGCGAAGGCGATTGCTGCTGGTGGTCTGATCCTGCCTACGGCACTCACGCTGATGTTTATTGGTGGTGCTGGTAAGTCTGCCATGTTCCCCTTGCACATCTGGCTGCCTGATGCCATGGAGGGTCCGACGCCTGTATCTGCACTGATCCACGCTGCTACGATGGTGGTGGCTGGTGTGTTCCAGATCGCCCGTATGTTCCCCTTGTGGATCGCCTATGCCCCTCACACCATGAGCATTGTGGTATGGGTGGGTGTGTTCACTGCTTTCTATGCCGCAGCTGTGGCCTGTGCCCAGAGCGACATCAAACGTGTGCTCGCCTTCTCTACGATCTCCCAGATTGCCTTCATGATGGTGGCACTCGGCGTGTCACTGCCAGGTCATGAGGCCCTGATGGACAACCACGCTCAGCTGGGTTACATGGCTGGTATGTTCCACCTGTTTACGCATGCTATGTTCAAGGCCTGCCTCTTCCTGGGTGCAGGTTGTATCATCCATGCCGTCCACTCTAACGAGATGGCACTGATGGGTGGCCTTCGCAAGTACATGCCGATTACTCATATCACCTTCCTCATCAGCTGTCTGGCTATCGCAGGTATCCCATTCTTCTCAGGCTTCAGCTCGAAGGATGAGATCATTACCGCCTGTTTCCAGTACAGTCCTGTGGTGGGTTGGATCATGACAGGCATCGCCGCCATGACGGCCTTCTATATGTTCCGTCTCTACTACGGTATCTTCTGGGGTACAGAGAATGTTGAGGCTCATGAGCACCATACGCCCCATGAGGCTCCTGCTTCGATGACCATTCCCCTGATTGTACTCTGTGTGATCACCATGGGTGTGGGTATCTACTCCACACTGGGTGGCTTCCTCGGATGGGGCGGTAGCTTCGGTAGCTATGTGTCTGCCGCTGGTACCGACTACACCATCCACTTCGATACGCAGATTGCTGCCACATCGACGATCATCGCCATCCTGAGTATCTGTCTGGCTACCTATATCTATAAGGGTGAGAGTCAGCCTATTGCCGATCGCCTGTACAAGACGTTCCCCAAGCTGCACCGTGCAGCCTACAAGCGTTTCTATCAGGATGAGATCTGGCAGTTCGTCACACATAGAATTATCTTTGCACTCGTTTCCACACCGATTGCCTGGTTCGACCGTCATGTCGTTGACGGCACGTTCAACTTCCTGGCTTGGGGTGCCAACGAGGCCGGTGAGTCCATCCGTCCATGGCAGAGTGGCGATGTGCGCCAGTATGCCGTCTGGTTCCTCACTGGTACAGTTGCATTAACATTAATCCTTTTATGCATCTAAAGATATGAGTATATTAACATTATTCGTAGTAATTCCCGCTCTGATGCTGCTTGGCCTCTGGTTGGCTAAGAATCTGTATCAGGTGCGTGGTGTGATGGTGGCAGGTGCTTCATGTCTGCTTGCCCTCTCAATCTGGCTGACGATCTACTTCATCCAGCAGCGTGCTGGTGGCAATGAGGCTGAGATGTTGCTTACTTACAGCACACCTTGGTTCCGTCCGCTCAATATCGCATATTCCGTCGGTGGTGATGCTGCTCCTGTCGAGCATCATCGTGTTCACAGGTACCTTCGCCTCTTGGCAGCTCAAACCGCTCACCAAGGAGTACTTCCTCTGGTTCACGTTGCTGTCAACGGGTGTCTATGGCTTCTTCATCAGCACCGATCTCTTCACGATGTTTATGTTCTACGAGGTGGCTCTGATTCCGATGTACCTGTTGATCGGTGTCTGGGGTTCAGGCCATAAGGAGTATTCAGCCATGAAACTGACGCTCATGCTGATGGGAGGATCGGCACTGCTGATTCTCGGTCTGCTGGGTATCTACTTCTTCAACGGCCAGTACAGTGGTAACTACACGTTCGAGCTGACCACGATTGCTGCTGCCCATGCCATCCCTGGTTGGATCCAGAACATCTTCTTCCCCTTCATCTTCATCGGTTTCGGTGTGCTGGGAGCCCTGTTCCCGTTCCACACATGGTCACCCGACGGTCATGCCTCTGCGCCTACCGCCGTGTCGATGCTCCATGCTGGTGTGCTGATGAAGCTGGGAGGTTACGGCTGCTTCCGTGTAGCCATGTACCTGTTGCCTGATGCCGCTCAGGATCTGTCGTGGATCTTCCTGATCCTCACCACGATCTCTGTCGTCTATGGTGCGCTGAGTGCTTGTGTACAGACCGACCTGAAGTATATCAACGCTTATTCTTCAGTGTCTCACTGTGGTCTGGTGCTCTTCGCCCTGCTGATGATGAGTCAGACGGCTGTAACAGGTGCTATTCTGCAGATGCTCTCTCATGGTCTGATGACGGCCCTCTTCTTCGCCCTCATCGGTATGATCTACGGACGTACCCACACACGTGATATTCGCGAGTTGGCTGGTCTGATGAAGATCATGCCTTTCCTCGCTGTGGGTTATGTGATTGCAGGTCTCGCCAACCTCGGTCTGCCTGGCTTCTCTGGCTTCATTGCTGAGATGACCATCTTCGTGGGTGCCTTCGGAGCTGAGCCTATGGTTGGTGATCCGAACAACTCATTCCGCATGGTGGCTACCATCATCGCTTGTACGTCGATCGTTGTAACGGCAGTCTATATCCTGCGTGTGGTTGGTAAGATCCTCTATGGCGAGGTGGAGAACAAACACTTCCTGGAGCTCACCGATGCTACATGGGATGAGCGTGTCGCAGTGATCTGCCTGATCTTCTGTGTGGCTGGTCTCGGTTGTGCACCGTTCGTGTTTAGTGATATGATCTCGCCTGCCGCAGGTACGATCTTGGAGTCTATTGGTGTCATGTAAAAAATAGGAGGACAAAAGATATGAATTACGGACAATTCTTAAATATGGTTCCTGAGTATTACCTCGTTCTCATATTGTTAGCAGTATTTGTGGTTGACTTCATCATGCACCGTAGCGAGAAGAAGACGGATGTATTGTTTTCTGTGACAGCGGCTTTGCTGGTTGTATTACCTGTACGTATCGCCTTGCTGTCAGAACCTGCCGAAGCCTTTGGTGGTCTCTATGTCGCCTCTCAGGCAGTCAATGTCATGAAGGTTATCCTTGCTGTTGGTACACTTATCGTGGTTATTATGGCTCAGCCTTGGGTAGAGAAGACGAAGCGTCTGGCTGGTGAATTCTATATGCTGATTCTGAGCACATTGCTCGGTATGTTTGTCATGATGTCTTCAGGCAACTTCCTGATGTTCTTCCTTGGACTTGAGATGGCCTCAGTGCCCCTGGCCTGTTTGGTGGCTTTCGACAAGGATCGTAAGAACAGTGCTGAGGGTGCTGCCAAGTATATTCTCGTGGCAACATTCTCCAGCGGTATCATGCTCTTTGGTATCTCCTTTATCTATGCCGCTACTGGTACGCTCTATTTCGACGATGTGGCAACAGCGATCAAGACTTCTCCATTGGCTATTATGGGTCTCGTGTTCTTCTTCAGTGGTCTGGGCTTCAAGATTTCGTTGGTGCCTTTCCACTTCTGGACAGCCGACACCTATCAGGGAGCGCCAACGCCTGTCACTGGTTATCTGAGTGTGATTTCTAAGGGTGCCGCCGCCATTACGTTGTGCATCATCCTGATGAAGGTGTTCCAGCCGTTGGTGGCTTATTGGGAGTATCTGCTCTATATCGTCATCGTACTGTCTATCACTGTTGCCAACCTCTTCGCCATCCGTCAGAACGAGCTCAAGCGCTTCATGGCGTTCAGCTCCATCTCTCAGGCTGGTTACATCATGCTGGCAGTAGTGGGTAATGGTCAGATGGGCCTTGCTTCACTGACTTATTACGTGCTCGTTTATATCGTGGCTAACATGGCAGTCTTCACAGTGATCAACGTGGTGGAGCAGAAGAATGGCGGTCGTACGGATATGGCAGCTTACAATGGTTTCTATCAGACCAACCCGAAGCTGTCGTTCCTGCTCACGCTGGCCCTGTTCTCTCTGGCTGGTATTCCGCCGTTCGCAGGTATGTTCTCGAAGTTCTTCGTGTTCATGGCTGCAGCCCAGCAGGGTAGTGCCGCTGCCTACTTCGTGGTATTTGTCGCCCTCGTCAATACGGTGGTGTCACTCTACTACTATCTATTGATTGTGAAGGCTATGTACATCACGAAGACCGACAGTCCGCTGCCCACCTTCCAGAGCGATATCAACACGAAGATCGCCATGGCCATCTGCACGGCAGGTGTAGCCCTCTTCGGTGTCTGCTCATGTATCTATGAGTGGATCGCCGCCGCAGGCATGTGAATCATGAGACTTTAAAGTTAATAGATCCGAAAAAGGGGTGCAAGATGATTGCACTCCTTTTTTAATGTTTTTTAAGGAGTTTGTAACGGGCTTTAGTGGATTTCTTTGTATCTTTTGTAGGGGCTGAGACCCTAGTGTAGGGGCTGAGACCCTAGCAAGAGGTATTTTCTATCTACTTCAGTACCTTGCGGAGGAAAGTGGGCGTGAAGCCTTTCTTGGACTTGGCTACCTGCTCGGGCGTGCCGGTGGATAGGATCTGTCCGCCGTTGCGCCCGCCCTCAGGTCCGATGTCTATGATGTGATCGGCCAGCTTGATGACATCGAGGTTATGCTCAATGACGATGACGGTGTTGCCACGATCGACCAGTTTCTGCAACACATCCATCAGGATGCGGATATCCTCGAAATGCAGACCCGTGGTGGGCTCGTCGAGGATATAGAGGGTCTTGCCCGTATCACGCTTGGAGAGTTCGGTGGCGAGTTTTACGCGCTGGCTCTCACCGCCAGAGAGGGTGGTGGAGGGCTGACCGAGTTTGATATAGCCAAGACCCACATCCTGAATGGTTTTGATCTTACGGAGAATGTCGGGCACGTTCTCAAAGAACTCCACCGCCTGGTTGATGGTCATGTCGAGCACATCGGCTATCGACTTGCCCTTATAGCGCACCTCAAGGGTTTCACGGTTGTAACGCTTGCCGTGACAGGTCTCGCAAGGCACCTGGATATCGGGCAGGAAGTTCATCTCGATGGTCTTGTAGCCATTGCCACCGCAGGTTTCGCAGCGACCGCCCTTCACGTTGAAGGAGAAACGCCCAGGCTTGTAGCCTCGGATCTTGGCTTCGGGCAGATTGACAAACAGCGAACGGATGTCGGAGAAGACACCTGTGTAGGTGGCCGGATTGGAACGCGGCGTGCGCCCAATGGGCGACTGATCGACATTCACCACCTTATCGATATATTCCAGTCCCTCGATACTGTCGTAGGGCATGGGATTCTTCAGCGAGTGATAGAAGTGTTTTGAGAGAATGGGCTGCAAGGTCTCATTGATGAGGGTGGATTTGCCAGAGCCTGAGACACCTGTCACGAGGATGAGCTCTCCGAGTGGGAACGTGACATCGACGTGCTTGAGGTTGTTGCCAGTGCAGCCTTTTAACACCAGACTCTTACCGTTGCCCTTACGCCGCTTGGCGGGGATGACGATCTGCTGTTGGCCATTCAGGTACTGGGCGGTGATGGTGTCGGTCTTGAGCATCTCCTGAGGGGTGCCCTGGAACACCACTTCGCCACCCTTACGACCTGCACGGGGACCAATATCTACGATGTAGTCGGCATTGAGCATCATATCCTCGTCGTGCTCGACGACGATGACGGTATTACCCAGGTCGCGCAGTTCCTTGAGGGAATGGATGAGTCGATCGTTGTCACGCTGATGCAGGCCGATGCTGGGCTCATCGAGGATGTAGAGCACATTCACCAACTGCGAACCGATCTGCGTGGCCAGACGGATGCGCTGACTCTCACCACCTGACAGACTGGCTGACTGGCGATTGAGGGCCAGATAGTCGAGCCCCACTTCGAGCAGGAAGTCAAGACGGGTGCGGATCTCTTTGAGGATCTCGACGGCTATCTGCTGTTGCTGGTTGTCGAGATGCGCTTCCACCTTGTCAAGCCATTCACGCAGTTCACTGATGTCCATCGAGGCCAGGTCGGAGATATTCTTGTCCCAGATCTTATACGACAGGGCTTCACGGTTCAGACGCTGACCATGACACTCAGGGCACTCACATTCGGCAAGGAACTGATCGGCCCATTTCTGACCAGCCGTAGAGTCGTCGTTATCCATCACGTTACGCAGGTATTTGATGATACCGTCGAACGAGACAAAGTAGTCGCTGGAGGTATGTACCAGTTCCTTATCGATACGCACGTTCTCCAACGAACCATATAGCACCTCCTGCAGGGCCTCGTCGGGAATATCCTGAAGCGGTGTCTTGAGGTCGCACTCGTATTTCTTCAGGATGGCCTCGACCTGCCAGAAGATCATCTGGTTCTTGTATTTGCCAAGGGGCGCGATGCCACCATCGTGGATATTCTGTTTCTTATCGGGCATCACCTTCTCTAAGTCGATCATATTGATATACCCTAATCCTTTGCAGTGGGGACAGGCTCCCTGAGGGGAGTTGAAAGAGAAGTTGTTGGGCGCAGGGTCGGAATAGCTGATGCCAGTCGTGGGACACATCAGACGCTTGGAGAAGTGCTTGACGGCACCAGAGTCCTTGTCGAGAATCATAATCAGTCCTTCTCCCTGTTTCATGGCGATGGCGACGGATTTCTTGAGACGGTCGGTGGCCTCGGCTCCTGGCTTTAACTTATCGATCACCACCTCGATATCGTGGTTCTTGTAACGATCGACCTTCATGCCGCGTATGATCTCCAGCAACTCACCATCAACGCGGATGTTGAGATAACCCTTGCGGCGCATCGACTCGAAGAGCTCACGATAGTGACCTTTACGACTGCGCACCAAGGGTGCCAGGATATAGATGGGCTTGCCGGCATAGTCGTGCATGATCATGTCGAGCACCTTCTCCTCGGTATATTTCACCATCTCCTCGCCAGTGGCGTAGCTGTAGGCCTTACCTGCGCGGGCAAAGAGCAGACGCAAGTAGTCATAGATCTCGGTAGTGGTGCCAACGGTGGAACGCGGATTCTTGTTGGTGGTCTTCTGTTCGATGCTGATGACAGGCGACAGACCGGTAATCTTATCGACATCGGGTCGCTCCATCCCACCTAAGAAATTACGGGCATAGGCTGAGAAAGTCTCGATATAGCGGCGTTGCCCCTCGGCAAAGATTGTGTCGAAGGCTAACGACGACTTACCCGAGCCGCTGAGACCGGTGATAACCGTCAGCGACTGGCGCGGGATTTCGACGTCGATATTCTTTAAATTATGTACGCGTGCGCCGTACACATTGATCTTCTCACCTGCTCTCTTCATGGGGTCATTCGTTGTTCGTATCTTCAAGGTAGCCACGAAGCAGATTGACGTCTTTGCGGATGTTGTAAGTCTGGCCGTCAGAGCCTTTCGCCTTACAGAGCAGGAAATAGACACCCTCTTTCACAGGGGTACCGTTATGGGTACCATCCCAACCGTCGGTTGAGTCGGTCCATTCAAACAGCTTCTGTCCCCAACGATTGAAGATATAAGCATGGAACTCTGTGATGTTCTCACATTCTTTGGCGATGAACTTATCATTCTTCCCGTCGCCGTTGGGCGAGAAGGCATTGGGGAAACTCAGCTTACTCACAGTGGTAATCTCCTGTTGTTCCTCTTCATCTTCGATCAGGACATCATCCTGAGCGGAGCACGCAAATGGCAGAAAAACCATCAAAAAGGGCAGAAAAAAGCGATATATTCTCATTTTCGTTTGCTTTAAAGTGCAAAGTTAGTAAAAAATTGATAAATCCCAATTGATAATTGACATTTATTTCGTACTTTTGTAGGCGAAATTGTAAAATATAGGATTATGACTCGACTTTTAAGATATTTTTCGCTATTTGTCATGCTCTTCGTGGCAGTTGGTGTGGTTTCGGCTCAGGAAGATGAATCGATTCGTGGACTTCATAAGGTGAAGCGGAAGGAGACCATCTTTGGCATCTCGAGAATGTATGATCTCTCTATCGACGAATTGATAGAGGCCAATCCCGAAATGAAAGAGCCTGGCTACGAACTGAAGAAGGGTACCATGCTGAAGATCCCCTATGCAAAGAATGCAGATAAGCCAGCAAGCTCTGTTTCTGGCAATCCTAGTCAGACAGCCAGCTCAAGTCAACCAAGCACTTCAAGCCAGACAAGTAATGCCAGTCAGACCAGTAATAACGCGAATGCAGGCATCTCAAACCGTGCTATCCGACTGGGTGTGATGCTGCCTCTGCATGATATCAATGGCGACGGCCGAAGAATGGTGGAGTATTATCGTGGTGTGCTGATGGCCTGCGACAGTCTGAAGAAACTGGGCATCTCTGTGGATGTGCATGCCTGGAATGCGGCTGAAGACGCCAATGTTTCTCAGTTGCTGACGGATCCTGCTGCTGCCAATTGCGACCTGATCATCGGTCCGCTCTATTCAAAGCAGATGGATGTGTTGTCGGATTTCGTCCAGAAGAACGATATACAGCTGTTGATCCCGTTCTCCATCAATGCGCCCCAGCTGGTGGACAACCGTCATATCTTCCAGGTGTATCAGTCACCGACGGAACAGAACGAATCTACGATTACCCATTTCCTTCAGAAGTTTAAGGATTATCACCCCGTGTTTATCGACTGTAACGACTCGACGAGCAAGAAACTTAATTTTACATCAGGTCTCCGCAGACAGTTGGATCAGCGTGGTATTACCTATAACCTGACCAATCTAAAGACGGAAGAGTCAAGCTTCGTCAAGGCTTTCAGCACCACGCAGCCGAATGTGGTGATCCTGAATACTGGTCGTTCTCCTGAATTGGGTATCGCCTTCTCGAAGATCAATGGTATGAAGGTGAATCATCCCGACCTTAACATCACGATGTTCGGTTATACGGAGTGGTTGGGCTACACCAATACACATCTGGATAATTTCTATAAGTATAACACCTTTATTCCCTCGGTGTTCTACTTCAATCCCGTGTCGCCAGCTACGAAGCGCCTGCAACAGAAGTATCGTTGGAACTTCCATGCCGATATGATGAATGTGCCGGCTCGCTTCGCAATCACTGGCTTTGATCACGCTTATTTCTTCCTACGTGGACTGCATAAGTATGGCAAGTTCTTCAACGGCACGGCAGGTACCTCAAGTTATCCCTATGTGCAGACGCCTTTGCAGTTTGAACGTTATGCCAATGGTGGTATGAGAAATAGGACGATGTTGTTCGTGCATTACCGTCCTGACATGGTGATTGAGACCATCAAATTCTAATTAGGAAACAGGAGATATGACGATATACAAACAGGTACTGGCTTGCTGTTTTGCCCTCTTGCCTTTGAGCGTTGTTGCTCAGGTGGGAGAGTTCCGCAAGGACCTTGCCGTCGGTGTGAACGGCGGCTATGTGTTGAGTAGCGTGGGTTTTACGCCTAAGGTGCCCCAGGATATGTTGGGTGGTGCTACGTTTGGTATCACCGCACGTTATACATGTGAGAAGTATTTCAGTAGCATCTGTGCCATTGTGGCTGAGTTGAACTATGCTCAGATCGGTTGGAAAGAGAAGATTCTGACATTGAAGGATGAACCCGTGCCTCTGCTTACCGATGAGACACAGACGCTACAGTATAGCCGTAAGATGTCGTATATACAGATTCCTATTCTGGCACGCTTAGGGTGGGGACGTGAGCGCAAGGGTTTCCAGGCTTTCGCCCAGGTGGGTCCGCAGATTGGTTTCTTCTTGAGCGATAAGATTGAGACGAATTTTGATGTAAGGGATCCTGCCTTCAATCCTAATCCCGACAAAAACGGGAAACTGTCGCCTGATTATCAGTATGGTTCCCTCCGTGCCTCGCATATCGTGGCACAGGACACGATGGCTGTGGAGAATAAGGTCGATTATGGTGTGGCTTTTGCCGTGGGCTTGGAGTTCAGTAACCGTAAGGTGGGGCATTTCCTGGTGGAAGGTCGTTACTATTATGGTCTTGGCAACATCTATGGCAGTTCAAAACGTGACTATTTCTCAAAGTCTAACTTTGGAAACATCGTCATTAAACTCACTTACCTCTTCGATATCATCAGGACTAAAAACTCAAATATCAAATAAATTATGTTCGAAGGACAACCTAAAGGATTATTCGCGTTGGCTTTAGCCAACACTGGTGAGCGTTTCGGTTATTACACGATGCTTGCCGTCTTCGCTCTGTTTTTGAGAGCTAATTACGGATTGTCACCCGCTGTGGCTGGTACAATCTATAGTTCATTCCTCATGCTGGTGTATTTCCTCCCGCTGATTGGTGGTATCATGGCTGATAAGTTCGGTTTTGGAAAGATGGTCACCACGGGTATCATCATCATGTTTGCCGGTTATCTGCTGTTGTCAGTACCTCTGGGTGGCGACGTCTTCGCCCTCGTCGTGATGCTGGCAGCCCTGTTGCTGATCGGTTTCGGTACGGGTCTCTTCAAGGGAAACCTGCAGGTGATGGTGGGTGATCTGTATAACGATCCGCAGTATAAGGATAAGCGTGATGCAGGCTTCTCGATTTTCTATATGGCTATCAACATCGGTGCCTTGTTTGCACCGACGGCTGCCATCCGGATTAAGGAGTATGCCGAGACAGCTTTAGGCTATTCGTCAAACGATGCCTATCATTTCTCATTTGCTGTGGCTTGTGCATCGCTGATTCTCTCGATTGCTATCTATTACGCTTTCCGTTCTACCTTCCGTCATACCGAAGGTGGTGCAAAGAAGGATGCTGCCAAGGCTGCTGATGCCAGCAATGAGCCAGAGCTCTCGAAGGAAGAGACCAAGCAGCGCATCGTAGCCCTGTGTCTTGTCTTCGCTGTGGTGATTTTCTTCTGGATGGCGTTCCACCAGAATGGTCTTTCACTGACCTATTTCGCTGATGAGTTTACAGCTCAGGAGGCTGACGGCTTGCAGGCGATGTGCTTCAACGTGTGGAACCTCGTGGCTGTGATCTTTATCGTCTATGCAGGTTTCTCTCTGTTCCAGTCGAAGACAGGAAAGGGCAAGGCCATTTCTGCCATTGTCATCTGTATGGCTTTGGCATTCCTCTGCTTGTCGTATGATCCTGATGGCAGTATCACCGTTTCGGCCCCGATCTTCCAGCAGTTCAATCCCTTCTATGTGGTAGCACTGACACCGGTATCGATGGCAATCTTCGGTTCACTGGCAGCCAAGGGTAAGGAACCATCGGCTCCGAGAAAGATTGCCTATGGTATGATTGTGGCTGCCATTGCCTATGCGCTGATGGCCTTCGGTTCATTTGGCCTGCCTATGCCGATGACGGAGACGGGGGTTGATGGCAACCCTGTGGCTGTGCATGTGGCTGACGTTACACCGAACCTCTTGATTATGGTTTATCTGGTGTTGACCTTCGGTGAACTGTTACTCTCGCCGATGGGTATCTCGTTTGTATCGAAGGTGGCTCCTCCCAAGTATAAGGGTATGATGATGGGTGGCTGGTTCGTGGCTACTGCTATCGGCAACCAGCTCGTTGTCGTCGGTGGTCTGCTCTGGGGTGCTGTTCCTCTCTGGATCTGCTGGAGCGTCTTCCTCGGCGTCTGCCTTGTGGCTGCCATCTTCATGTTTGCCATGATGAAGCGCCTGGAAAAAGTCTGCTAAATGACATTTGATAGAAGGTATATGAAGAATAAGGGAGATATCAGACAATTGTCTATTATCTTCCTTTTTCTTCTTCTATCTTCCTCTATCTCCGTCTCTGCGCAACGATTCACCTTTGTTGAATTGAATTGCGAGAACCTCTTTGATTATCACCATGACGAAGGCAAGGATGATACGGAATATCTGCCTGAGGCGACGCGTCACTGGACGAAACAACGCTATTGGCGCAAGTTGAATAATATTGCCCAAGAGCTGCTTTCGTGTTCAGATGACGGAATCCCTGATTTGATTGCCCTCTGTGAGGTTGAGAATGATTCGACGCTTAACGATTTGACCAAACGGTCTTTGCTCCGTCATGCAGGATATGAGTATCTGATGACGAATTCGCCTGATGTGCGTGGCATCGATGTCGCCTTGCTCTATTCGCCTTTTACATTTGCCCCTATCCGGAGCTATTCCCTTCGAGTGACACCAGTAGAACATATGCGACCTACCCGTGATATCCTCTATGCTTGTGGACAGACGATTTCAGGCGATACGCTTCATGTATTTGTGGTTCATTTCCCCAGTCGTTTCGGAGGTGAGAAATACAGTCAGCCTTTCCGTCAGGCAGCTGCAGACCGTCTTTGTCAGTCGATAGATTCTATTCAGGCCGTAACATTGGAGCCCAAGATCCTGATAGCTGGCGATTTTAATGATGGCGATGAAAGTCTGATTATCCAGCAGATAGAACGGCATGACATTCACAATCTGACTAAAGAAGCTTCCGCCCCTAAGGATATTCAAGGCACTTACCGTTATAAAGGTCAGTGGGAAAGTATCGATCATATTCTCGGCTCCCCTTATATATTTAATAAGGTGTGCGCTGCTTTCATCCATGCTCCTCAGTTTCTCCTTGAAGATGAGAAACGCTATGGAGGCTATCGGCCCCGCCGTACCTACAACGGTCCGCGCTACCAGCCAGGCTACAGTGATCACCTGCCGCTGGTGGTTCGCTTTCGTTGGTGATTACGCTTTCTTGATATTCGGCAGTTGCAGACCGTAACCCTTCTTGCAATCAGTATAAAGCATCACAATCGCTGTCAGGGCAGCGCCTAAGGCTGTGAAACCGAAGATCAGCATGGATGTGGTGTAGCTGGGATCAGTTTCATTGGCCCGACCTACGAACATCGGGATGATGGCACGACCGAAATTCTGGAAAAAGAAGATCATCGAATAGGCAGTGCCGAGACATTTCAAGGGAATGATCTTGGGAACACAAGGCCAGAGGGCTGCTGGTGCCAAGGAATAGCCGATGGAGAGAACCACCATCAGGGCGATGGCAATGGCACTGCTATGGATGGGCAATGAGAATCCGAAGTGGACAGCAGTCAGCATCAGGGCACCGGTGATAACAAGGGTGACACCACGTCCCCAACGATCGAATACCAATCCGAAGAGTGGTGTCATCAGTATCGTACCAAAAGGTGCTATCGAAGAGAAGAAACCTGCGATATCCGGATCCACCCCGTATTTGATGACCATCAGTTTGGTGGAGAACTTCAGGAAAGGAGAGACTGCGGAGTAGAATAGTACGCAGAAGATAGTAATCAGCCAGAAGCCTGAATTTCGGAGGGTGACTAAGATATCGGAGAAGCGGAATTCATCGGAAGAAGAGTTTTTCTCCTCCACCATTTGCCCCTTCTTGTCTAACTTGCGGTCCATGACGCAGAAGACAAGGAATGACAACAAGCCGATGATGAGAAAAGCCAATGCTACCAATAACGGTGTGGAAAGTGTGAAGTGGTGGGCGATAGGTGCCGAGATACTCAAGGCGGCAGCTGTGCCCAAACGCGCCATCGCCAACTGGATACCCATTGCCAAGGCGAGTTCATGACCTGTAAACCAGCGCACCATTGCCTTTGATACCGTGATGCCTGTCATCTCATAGCCGACACCGAAGACAGCAAAGCCCAATGATGCCCAGGCTGCCGAGGTGGGAAGATGTGTTCCGAAGAAGGCAACACTTGAAGTGCCGAAATCAGTTGTAACGGCATAATATTTCAGCAGTGTGCCAAGAACCATCAACGAACAGGCCAGTACACCTGTAAAGCGAATGCCCATCTTGTCGAGAATCAATCCCGAGAAGAAGAGCATTAGCAGGAACACGTTGATGAAACTGCCAGAGCCAGAGAAGAATCCGTAATCGCTTGAAGTCCATCCGAGTCCACCCTCAGCCTTCGGCATCTCCAGTAGAGCCTCCAAAGGCGACATGACATCGTTGACGAAGTAACCCATCATCATAGCTGTTGCCACAATGAAGAGTACAGTCCATCTTGCGATGGGCGAATCGTTCAGACGTTTCTGGATGACCTCTGTCACTTTTAGCTTTTCACTTTTAACTTCTCACTTCTTCTTCACTGGATCACTGGTGAGACCACAACCGAGTTTCTTGAAAATCTTACGGTCCACCTCAGAGAGCATCACTGTCGTATGCACCTGACAACCACGAAGTTTCGGCAACTGCTCCAGTGCAAGGCGACAGTTTACGAGCACCTCATCCGTATGCAGTCGGGGGTTCTTGCCACCTAAGTATTCAATCTTTGTCTTCTGAACGGGTTCGATCAGACTCTGCGGAATCAGTTTCAACTCATGATCGATATCTGCCAGATACTTCATGACATTGAGTAGCAGGGCTGCACTGGGACCCAACAGAGGAGATGACTTGGAGGTGATGATAGTTCCGTCCTCAAGTTCGATGGCGGCGGCATTCAGTCCACTCTGTATTTTCTTCTCATAGGCTGCAACAGTCACCTTACGGGTAGCTGTAGAAATCTTAGCCTGATTGAAGAGCATGCGGATCTTATTGACCTCACTCTCATTGTCGGCACCGTCGGCCATCTTGTTGGTGGCATCATAGAAACGGCGGATAATCTCATCCTTCGAAGCCTCGCAGCAAACCTCATCGTCAGAGATACAGAAGCCCACCATGTTGACACCCATATCCGTTGGTGACTTATAGGGATTCTCACCGTAGATACCTTCGAAGAGGGCGTTCAGGACTGGGAAAATCTCGATGTCGCGATTGTAGTTGATGGCAGTCTTATTATAGGCCTCCAGATGGAACGGGTCGATCATGTTTACATCGTTCAGATCAGCTGTGGCAGCCTCATAAGCGATATTTACAGGATGCTTCAAAGGCAGGTTCCAAACGGGGAAGGTCTCGAACTTGGCATAACCAGCGCGGATGCCACGCTTGTTCTCATTATAAAGCTGTGAGAGACAGGTTGCCATCTTACCGCTACCAGGGCCAGGGGCAGTGATGATCACGAGTGGACGTGAGGTTACCACGTAGTCGTTTTTGCCGAAACCCTCGTCGCTGGCAATCAGTTCCACATTATGGGGATAGCCGTCGATGGGGTAGTGGATATACGACTTGATGCCCATGCGCTCCAAACGATGACGGAACTGATCGGCTGCATGTTGACCTGTGTAGTGGGTGATCACTACACTGCCTACCATGAAGTCGCGACGCATGAACTCATCACGCAGACGCAGTACATCCTCATCGTAGGTGATGCCAAGATCGGCGCGCACCTTATTCTTCTCAATATCATTGGCACTCACCACAATCACAATCTCGATACTGTCACGCAACTGGCCCAGCATGCGGAGCTTACTGTCAGGCTTGAAACCAGGCAGTACACGTGATGCATGGTGATCGTCAAAGAGTTTACCACCCAACTCCATATACAACTTTCCGTCGAACTGGGCGATGCGCTCGCGGATATGCTCTGACTGAATCTTGAGATATTTCTCGTTATCGAAACCTATTTTCATATGATTGATCTTATTCTTGGATATTTGGCAATTCAAGGCCGATGCCTTTCTTCTTATCTACCACTTTCAGCACAAAGCCGAGAATCAGAGCTGCCACACCGAGTGAAGCCAGCATCACCAGCGGTGCGGTATAATCAAACTGTGTGGGATCTGTCACGCCTGGATTCGTCTGGTCGAGCACCTTACCGATGAGCAATGGGAACAGCCAAAGGCCGATGTTCTGAATCCAGAAAATCAGAGCGTATGCAGAACCGATTACCTTGGCATCCACCAGCTTGGGCACTGAAGGCCAAAGTGAGGCAGGAACCAGTGAGAATGAGGCACCCAAAACGAGAATCGTAGTATAAGCAATGATGATACCACCCACAGCGTTTCCCTTGAACATCGGTAGTACGAAGGCAAACGTTAAATGACAGGCAATCAATAAGATAGAACCGAGTACGAGCATCGAGGCAGCCTTACCGTGATGGTCGAGATAACTACCTAAGATAGGTGTAATCAGCACAGCCAACAGAGGGAATACGGCGAAGATCGACTCTGCCGACTGACGCATGTAACCCATATAGCAATAGGTGATGAGGGCAACAATCGAGAGTCCCAGCAGGCTATACTTCATATTAGGCTTCTTCTGGAAGTTGCTGGCGAAACCTGCAGCAGCCACAATCAGCATGATGATGTACTGAATAATCGTCACACTAGAGGAAGCCCAGAAGGAATCTGCATCAGGAGCCGTCAATGTAAGGTTACACTGCAACATGTTCACAGCATACTTCTGGAAGGGGAAGATGGCAGAATAATACAGCACGCAGAGTAAAGCCACAATCCAGAAACCTGCATCAGTCAAGATCTTACCCAGGTCGCTGATCTTGAAAGGATCGTCCTTCTCCTCAGCCTCACCAGTCTGTGCGTCAAGTTTCTGGTCCATGAAGAAATAGACGATTGTCATGATGAGGGCGATACACATCAGTACCACACCAAAAGCCACACTGCGGCTGACACTGACTTCACCACCCAGACGGGCAAAGAACGGTGAGAAGATCATACAGGTAGCGACACCCAGACGGGCCAGTGCCATCTCAGAACCCATAGCCAACGCCATTTCACGACCTTTGAACCACTTCACGATACCTCTTGACACGGTGATACCAGCCATCTCACAGCCACAGCCGAAGATCATGAATCCACTGGCTGCAAACTTAGCTGAAGCAGGCATGCCCTCATAGAAAGGCGAAACGCCGAGTTCTTCGAAGACGGGAATATAATTCAGATTCTCTGTAAACCAAGTCTCGAGTCCTGTTCCTACAAAACCTTCACTCACGGCATACCATTTGATACAGGCTCCGATGAGCATCACGGCTGCAGAGAGAACAGCGGTGAAACGAACGCCCATCTTGTCGAGGATGATACCTGCGAAGATGAGGAAGAACACGAATACGTTGAGGAACACCTCAGATCCCTGCATCGTGCCGAAGGCTGTAGAATCCCAGCCTCGGGTTTCCTGCATCAGGTCTTTGATGGGTGAGAGGATGTCCATGAAGATATAGCTGCAGAACATCGCCATAGCGAGCAACAGCAGTGCGGTCCATCGCATAGCGGCGGAATCGCGAAGGGTCTTTTGAATTGCTTGAGTCATTTATTCTTTTTTCTTTTAATTATTTCAGCCAACGATCGAGCCAGTTGAAGAAGGTGCGTTGCCAAAGGATACCGTTCTGTGGTTTCAGTACCCAGTGGTTTTCATCAGGGAAGATGAGCAGTTCTGCTGGGATGCCACGCAGACGGGCTGCATTGAAGGCACCCATTCCCTGATTATAGACAATGCGATAGTCCTTCTCGCCATGGATGCAGAGAATCGGCGTATCCCACTTATCTACAAACTTATGCGGTGAGTACTCGTAAGTGCGAGTGGCATTAGCCGTCTGATCCTTGTTCCAATAGGCATCGTCATACTCCCAGTTAGAGAAGAATACCTCTTCAGTATCTGTGTACATTGACTCCAGATTGAAGGCACCGTCATGAGCGATGAAAGCCTTGAAGCGCTTGTCGTGATGACCTGCGAGGTAATAGACACTGAAGCCGCCGAAGCTGGCACCTACAGCACCCAACTTTTCTTTATCTACATAAGGCAGATTCTTGGCAGCATCGTCGATGGCAGACAGATAATCCTTCATACACTGACCTGTCCAGTCGCCACTGATTTCTTCCAACCATTCTTGTCCGAAACCAGGCAGGCCGCGACGGTTGGGAGCTACAATCACATAACCATTAGAGGCCATAATCATAAAGTTCCAGCGATAACTCCAGAACTGAGAAACAGGACTCTGGGGACCACCCTCACAGAAGAGCAGGGTGGGGTACTTCTTATTGGGGTCATAGTTTGGAGGCAGGATAATCCATGTCAGCATATCCTTACCATCACTGGTCTTTACCCAACGCTGTTGGATAGTAGGCTTGGCCAACTGGTCGAGAATGTGTTTGTTCTCAAAGGTCAGTTGGACAATCTCTGTCTTCTCAGGCTTCTTGAAGTTGGGCGTTACGATATAGAGGTCAGCAGGCGATGTGTAGTTGTGGCGCTCCATCAGCAGCTGCTTACCATTGTTCATCAAAGAGATGGAACCAAAGTCGTCCCAGGTATCAGTGATCTGTTTCAGTTCTCCCTTCCAGTTGACAGCATAAAGGTTCTCTGTAGCGTGCCAAACGCCGATGAAGTAGATCATGACATCCTTCGAATCGCTCCACACGAAGGCATCGACGTTCGAGTCAAAACTCTCTGTGACATATTTCTTCTCGCCAGTAGCTAAGTTATAGACACAGAGGCGGTTACGGTCTGCCTCATAGCCGTTACGCTGCATAGAGGTCCAGGCGATATACTTACCATCAGGTGAAAACTGCGGGTTCTGATCGTAGCCCACATTATTGACGAGATTCTCCTCGGCATTCACCTTCTGATACTTCATCGTCTTTGTCGGATCAACCTCCGGCTCGACATAATCAGCAGGCTTGCAGAGGTTCTTCGTCTCGCGCGTACCTATATTATATATATAGATGTCAGAATCGGTTGAGATGGCATAGGCTCTACCCGTCTTCTTGCGACAGGTGTAAGCGATAGTCTTGGAATCAGGACTCCAAGCCAACTGCTCGATACCCCCAAAAGGCTCCATCGGACACTCGAAGGGCTCACCTTCCAGGATGTCTGTTCCGTTTTCAGCAATGCCATCGCTGTTTACCTCATATACGAAGGGGTGCTGGATGCTCTCCACATAATGATCCCAGTGACGATACATCAGATCAGTCACCAGACGGCCTGTAGCCTTAGGCAGATCATCTGGATTCTTCTTGATGCTCTCGTTGAAGTCGATGCTGTGAAGCAGAATCACCTGCTTACCATCGGGTGAGAACTTAAAACCCTCAATGTCCTTGGAGGTCTTGGAAATCTGTTTGCGGTCTGAGCCATCGGCATTCATCGTCCAAAGCTGACCACCTGTAAGGAAGGCAATCTTGCCGTTGATCCAAGTGGGATCAGTCTCGCTCTTTGAGCCTGTTGTCAGTGTGGTGTTACCAGTACCATCGGCATTGATAACGGCAATCTTTTGCTGACTCTTGTTGGCTTTCACACTATAGTAGCCCACCTGATAGACAATCTGTTTGCCGTCGGCGCTAGCCTCAGCGGTGGCGATACGTCCCATAGCCCAAAGAGCCTCTGGGGTCATCAGATTACTGGTAAGCTTGATATTCTGTTTCCCAATTTTCACTTCGTCTTGAGCTTTTAGGCTGCCTGGCAGCATCAGGGCCACTAAGGCAACGATGGTTATTAGTTTCTTCATATAGTTATCTCTTTTGATTCATTCTCTGTTTCTGCAGTTCCTCAGCCTGCTTCTGCATAGCTTCCAGACGGGCAGCGAGTCCACTGACCTTCTTATTCGGATTGTTCTTGTTCTCTCGATACTTTGCTTCCAGGATGGCAAGCAGCTTCTCATCGTTTGTCGTCTTACGGAGTGTCCACATGATGGCAGCAGAGAAGAAGAGTGAGATGAAGTAGTAGAAGTTCAGACCTGAAGAATAGTCGTTGAACATAAAGAAGAACATCAGTGGCATGAGATACATCATCCACTGCATCATCTTCATCTGCTCAGCCTGTGCCCCTACCATCTGATCCTTCTGCTGACGCATGGTCATATACGAGTATAGAATCTGTGCAACACAGAAGAGAATACAGGTCAGTGAGAGGTGGTCGCCGATACCCCATAAGTTCGTCTGCCACTCGATGATGGGATCGTAGGTTGAGAGATCGTCAATCCAGAGGAATGACTGGCGGCGCAGCTGGATAGCGTTAGGCACGAAGTTGAACATCGCAATCCAGATAGGCATCTGGATCAGCATGGGCAGACAGCCACTCAAGGGTGAAACACCATACTGAGAGTACATCTGCATCATGGCCTGCTGTTTCTTCATCTGGTCCTCAGGCTTGTCATACTGCTTGGTGGCCTCGTCGAGTTTCGGCTTCAGCACACGCATCTTAGCTGATGACATATAACTCTTCTTCACCATCGGGAAGGTGATGGCCTTCAGTAACAGGGTGATCAGAATGAGTACAATACCCATTGAGAAGCCCCATGAGGTAAGCCAGTCGAAGACATAGATGGTGAAGAAACGGTTGATGTATCGGAAGAGTGGCCATCCAAGATAAACCAACTGTTCCAGATCGAGATCCTTACCAAAGGTAGTCTGCTCCTCAACAGCCTTAATCAGACGGAAATCGTTAGGACCGATATACATCTCAAACTCTGAAGGTTGCATACCTGAAGGATCGAAAGCGGTCTTCATCTTGGCATTAAACTGTTTCAGGAAACCAGAACCTTTCTCCTGAGGAATACTGGTCATCAGTGAGTTGGCTGCAAACTCATTCTTTGCAATCAGTGTTGCTGAGAAGAACTGATTCTTGAAAGCCACCCAGTCGAGGGCTGTCTCGACCTTCTCATCAATCTTCTCTGAGGTCTCACTCAGGTAATCCGTACTACCATCCTTCTCTTTATAGGTAAGGGTCGCATAGCGGTTCTCAAACGTAAAACCTTTCTCCTGCTGACGTGCCATCTCTGTCCACTCAATGTCCATCTCCTTGTAGTTAGGCGCAAATATGCCGTTCAGACCGTTCACCTGGAAAGTGAAATGAAGCATATAGTTCGGTCCCAGGCAATAGTTGAAGACGATACTGCCTCCATTGCTGGCAGCAGCGGTTAGGGTGACTGTGGAATCTGTGACGTTCGAGGGTGTGAAGAACAAATCCTTCGTGATAATGTTCTCGTTCTTACCAGCCAGCATGAAGTTCATCTGCTGGGTGTTCTGGTCGAAGAGCGTCACATCCATCTTGTTGTCACGATCCTCAAACCCCTTGATGATGGCCTTGGAAATGGTACCGCCTTTAGTGTCGAAAGTCAGTTCCACCTTATCGTTCTTCAATACAACGGGCTGGTTGGTGCCAGAGAGTGCTGCAAAGAAGAGTGCCGAGGAGTCAGCTTTGGCAGCAGATTCTGCCTGAGCCTTACGGGTGGCTTCGTTAAGTTTTTGTTGCTTGACTGCGTTATCCTTGATGGCAGCAGCAATACTGTCTTGCTTGCGTGCGGCTTCCATTTCTTCTGCAGAGGGCTGATTATACCAGCTGAATCCAATCAGGACCACTGCAATAAGCACAAAGCCGATAATAGTGTCTTTGTTCATTTATTTATTGTTATTTATTAATGTACGCGATAAATCAAGGTGCAAAATTACGAAAAAAATGCGAAATGTATGCAATCTATGGAGAAAAAATTGTAACTTTGCAATCAGATATGAGAAAACCATTATTATTTCTAGCGGTCAGTATGGCGCTCAGCGCCAGTGCCACACAGCCAAATGATAGCCTCGACGGACGTTATTATCGCTTGTTTGCGCCCTTAACATTCTATCATAATGTGGCTAATAAAACATTGGTTCTAGATTCGGAGTCGGCAGGTAAGGATCCCATTTCTGACGCCATTGATGCCGCTTTGATGAGAATTTATCTGAATCGTCCGGATCTGGTGCATACGACAGAGTCGGATCTGATAGAGACGGGTGCTATTATAGATAATGTCAACAAGCCCATTGAAAATCAGGTGGAGTTTATCGAGAAAGTAGATGAGCCTTTGCTGGTGGATGTTCCCCAGGATATTCCTGATACGGTGATGATTCAGAAACCTAAGTTCTGGACCTATAAAGGTGATGGTTTCTTGCAGTTTATGCAGAATTTTGTGTCAGACAACTGGTATAAAGGTGGTGAGAGCAACTACTCAATGGTGGGTGCTCTGACGTTGGAAGCCAATTACGACAACAAGGACAAATGGATATGGGATAACAAACTGGAATTGAAACTTGGACTCCTCCTTTCTCGCGAAGACACCTTGCATAAAGTGAAATCTAATGAAGACCTGATCCGTCTTACCAGTAAAGTTGGCCTCCATGCATCTCGTCGTTGGTATTATACCCTTCAGTTTCAGGCTTACACACAGTTCACACCAGGTTATAAAGCGAATGATCCAAAGGTTTATTCAGACTTCTTCTCACCTTTTAACCTGAACCTCGGTCTTGGTATGGATTATAAAGTGGAATCCAAGAACAAACGACTGACAGGAACCATCAATCTGTCGCCGATAGCTATCAACTATCGTTATGTGGACAGACTTGACCTTGCAACCAAATATGGTTTGGATGAGGGCAAGCACTCCATGTTGGAGTTCGGTCCTCTCATGACGGCAGATATCGTCTGGAAATTTAATGATGTGGTTACATGGAAAAGTCGTTTATACGCCTTTACTTCCTTCAAACGTGCCGAGGTTGAATGGGAAAATACCTTTGAGTTGCGAGTGTCAAAGTACATCTCTGCCAACTTGTTCCTCTACCCACGATTCGACGATGCGAGCAAATCTGGCAAATACGACGAAGACTTAGGTTATTGGCAGTTTAAGGAATTCTGTTCATTGGGCTTTGCCTACACATTCTAATAAACAATAATCCCCGCCATTCAGCGGGGATTCATTATCGTGCTTCAGTCATATCTCCTTCGACATACAGTCTTGTCATCTCAACTGCGCCATTCGTACGGACGGTGATGGATTTCTTAAAATGTCCTGGGAACTTGCCTGCACCATTATAGGTCACTTTGATCTGTCCCTGTTCACCTGGCTTGATAGGCGTCTTGGTGTATTCAGGAACTGTGCAACCACAACTGGCAATGGCCTGGTTGATGACGAGGTTTTCCTCACCGACATTGGTGTATGTGAAGACACAGGTTACAACGGGATTCTTCTCAGAGAAAGTACCGAAGTTATGTGTCAGCTTGTCGAATTTGATTTCGGCAGGTTTCTGGGCGAATGCGGTTGTCATTCCACAAACGAGCAGCATAGTCAATACAAGTAATTTCTTCATATTCGTGTCGTTTTATTGCAAATTCGGGGCAAAGATAATAAAAAATTGAGAATTAAGAATTAAGAATTAAGAAATATATTTGTTAGTTTGGGCTTTTTTATATAATTTTGCACCTCAAATAGAATAAAATTATAATAAATATGTATAGAAGTAAGACTTGTGGAGAGCTTCGTCTCTCAGATGCCGGCAGTGTGGTGACACTTGCTGGCTGGGTACAGCGTAGTCGTAAGATGGGCGGTATGACCTTCGTTGATCTTCGTGACCGTTACGGCTTGACACAGTTGGTTTTCAATGAAGCTGACGATGCTGCTCTTTGTGATCGTGCCAACAAACTCGGTCGTGAGTTCTGTATTCAGATTAAAGGTGAGGTCAGTGAGCGTCAGAGCAAGAATCCCAAGATGCCAACGGGTGATATTGAGATCCTGGTAAGGGAATTGAATATATTGAGTGAGAGTCTGACACCTCCCTTCACGATAGAAGACAATACCGATGGTGGTGATGATATCCGCATGAAGTATCGTTACCTCGATCTGCGTCGTGCAGCCGTTCGTAAGAACCTTGAACTGCGTCATCGCATGACCATCCTGATCCGAAACTTCCTTGATGGCAAGGACTTTATAGAGGTGGAGACTCCAATTTTGATTGGCTCAACACCTGAGGGTGCTCGCGACTTCGTAGTGCCTTCTCGTATGAATCCTGGTCAGTTCTACGCCCTGCCTCAGTCTCCACAGACTTTGAAGCAGTTGCTGATGGTATCTGGTTTTGATCGTTACTTCCAGATTGCCAAGTGCTTCCGTGATGAGGATCTCCGTGCTGACCGTCAGCCAGAGTTCACGCAGATCGACTGTGAAATGTCGTTTGTAGAGCAGGAGGATGTGCTTCAGCTATTCGAGGATATGGCCCGTCATTTATTTAAAGAGGTACGTGGTGTGGAACTTCCCCCGTTGCAGCGCATGACCTGGCATGAGGCGATGCGTCGTTTCGGTTCTGATAAGCCTGATCTTCGTTTCGGTATGGAGTTTGTCGAACTGATGGACGTGCTGAAAGGCACTGGTTCATTCCCAGTATTCAATGAGGCTACCTATATTGGTGGTATCTGTGTACCTGGTTGCGCCAACTATACCCGCAAGCAGCTGGATCAGTTGACTGACTTTGTAAAGCGTCCGCAGGTAGGTGCCAAAGGACTCGTTTATGTAAAGTTTAATGAGGATGGTACAGTGAAATCAAGCATCGATAAGTTCTATGAGCCTGAGGTCTGGCAGAAAGTCAAGGAGGCTATGGGTGCCAAGGATGGCGACCTCGTCTTGATACTTTCTGGCGACAATGCCAATAAGACTCGTGTCCAGTTGTGTACACTCCGTCTTGAGATGGGTGATCGTCTTGGACTGCGTGATAAGGACAACTTCGTTTGCTTGTGGATCGTTGACTTCCCGCTCTTCGAATGGAGTGATGAAGAACAGCGCCTGATGGCTACCCACCATCCGTTCACGATGCCGAATCCTGATGACATTCCTCTGTTGGATACGGCTCCTGAGAAGGTACGTGCCGTCGCTTATGACTTTGTCTGCAATGGTGTTGAAGTTGGTGGTGGTTCACTGCGTATTCACGATGGCAAGTTGCAGGAGAAGATGTTCCAGATTCTGGGCTTCACCCCTGAACGTGCTATGGCTCAGTTCGGCTTCCTCATCAATGCCTTCAAGTATGGTGCACCTCCTCACGCAGGTCTTGCCTTCGGTCTCGATCGCTTCGTTTCTTTGATGGCAGGTCTCGACAGCATTCGTGATTGTATCGCTTTCCCGAAGAATAATAGTGGTCGCGATGTGATGTTGGATGCACCTGGTGAGTTAGACCCGAAACAGCTGGAAGAGCTTCAGTTGCGTATTGACTTACATCAAGAATAATTTACTTTTTGCCAAAAATACTTAAATATCAATAAGTTGTCTGAATAAATAGTGCTACTTTTGCACGCGAAAAGATTAAGAGAAGTAAAACTTCAGAATAACGGATTAACATTTAAAAGAATTATGGCAGAAAAGAAAGCAACAGCTAAGAAGGCTACTGAGACAAAGGCAGCCGCAGCTAAGAAGACTACAACAAAGAAGACCGCTGCTCCTAAGGCAGCTGCAAAGTCAGTATTCACTGTAAACGCTGAGAACGCAGGTTTCAAGGCTGGTGATGTTTATCAGGCACTTGCAGCAGCAGGTAAGGCTCTCACCGTTAAGGAGATTGCTAAGGCTGCTAAGATTTCAGAGGAGGAGACTCTGCTCGGTCTCGGCTGGCTCTTCAAGGAGGGCAAGCTCGTTAACGACGGAGAGAAAGTTACATTGGCATAAGACAATTTAACGAATGATAGAAGAAGGTCGGTAATCTTTTTTACCGACCTTTTTTAATCGGATGACTTACGACAGACAGATATTGGAGATTCTTACCGATGTAGGTGAAAAGGGCATCAGCGTACAGCTGCTGTCCAAGCATGTGTTTAATAAAAATGCCTCTTTATTCTTTATGCCGAATCTGGAGGAGATCCGTACTTATGTCCAACAGTATCTTCTGAAAAACTCCAAATCTCCTTCCTCCCTGATTGAGAGTATGGATCGTAGAGGCTATTATCGATTGAATACGCAGAATAATCCCGATGCCCGCCAGCTGATGATAGAGTTCAGGGAAGAACATACAATCGAAGAAAAAGAAGAGAAGCCTTCGAAAGACCTCTCTTTGGATTTGTTCAGTTAACCTCTTTGTCTATACACATCTTCATAGACCGTTAGCAACTGTTCGGCTGTATATTTCCATGAGAATTGCTGGGCTCTGTTAAGGCCAATTTCTTTCTGTTTCTGATACAGTGCTTCGTCTTTTTCTAACAGGAGCATTTTCTCGGTAATCTCTTGGACATTCTGGGGATTCACCATGATAACCTCGGGGCTTCCAATTTCAGGCATAGATGAGGTGTTGGATGTGATGACAGGCGTTCCACAAGCCATTGCTTCCAATAATGGAATACCGAAACTTTCTCTTAGTGAAGTATAGAGGAATGCAAAAGCGTTGTTGTAGATATACGGGAGATCGGCATTCTTGATATAGCCTGGCATGACGATATAGTCTCTGATGTTTCCAATATCATTTCTGTTGATGATCTCTTCAAGATACCCTCTGTCTAAATCAGCCATCAGCAGTTTTCTTTTCACATCCGACAGCTTCAGATACTTTGAGTAGGCAATCAGTGTCCGTTCCGTATTCTTCTTAGGATCCGTATTGCCAAGGAAGAAGAAATAGCCAGGCTCCTCGATGTATTGCTGGTAAATCAACTCTGTATCCTCAACAGGTCTAAACCATTGATTATAGCCATTATAAATCATCACCATCTTCTCCTCTGGGATCTGGAGTTTGGTAATAATGTTGTTGAATTCAAAATCTGAAACGGTGATAATACGCTTACACTTCTTCAGAATTCTGGGTACGACGAATCTTCTGTAGCGCCATCCCATATCCTGATAGAATGACTTATTAGATTTGTCTCTTGGCTCCAGGAAGATGATGTCATGCAGCGTGAGTATCAACGGAATCTTACATCGGATCGGTGCCGTGTTGCTGGTGCAATGAAGCATATCAAGATTCAACTGATTGACTGCTCGTGGCAATGAGAACTGTTCCCAGAGCGGATAGAAGTTGCTCCCAATCTGTATGATATGCACATTCTTGCTGTCTTGAAGACAACGGTCTTCACCTGGTGCCACAAAAACGAAATATTCATTTCTGTTATCAGACTTCTGTAATTCTTTGATTTCCTCAAGAACCACATAATCCATTCCGTGTTTGTTTTTCCGGAAAATGCGTTGTGCTTCAATTCCTATTCTCATAGCTGTTTGATGATTTTAGCAGGAACACCAGCCACGAGTGAATGAGCTGGCACATCCTTTGTAACGACAGCACCCGCAGCCACCACACAATGATTACCGATGTGAACACCAGGTAGGATGACTGCATTGGCGCCAATCCAAACGTCATCTCCGATGGTAACGGGTGTTGTACTGACGCCTTGTTCGTCAATACGTTTTTCAGCATCCTCAAAATTATGATTGAGTGCAGTCACCGTGATGCCTTGTGCCAGGTTTACATGGCTGCCAATGGTTACAGGACCGATAATCGTATTATGCAATCCGATTCTGGTATAATCGCCTATAATCACATCACCTACGGCATTGTTGATACAGGCGAAAGACTCCACCACGGAATTGTCTCCAAGTCTGAACTGACGATAAGGTGGTGTGTCCATCCTTACAGAACGATGGATCACGCTGTGCTTCCCCCGATGCTGATACAAGGGTGCCAATAACCTGACATACCAGCGAGGTCTTGTCTCCACCTGATTCATAATCAGCCAATCTACCAGTTTCTTCAGCTTCGGATTGTTTTTAAACTTTTCCCTGACTTGTTCACTATCCATGACTTCTTTTTTTTAATTATGGTTTAAACCAGAATACAAAGGATGACTTGATTCCAATATATTTAAGATATCCAGACTTCGCTGCTCTCCAAAAGACACGTGGCTTTTCAGTAAAAGGAATCTGATGCCCAGTGTAGAAAACTTTGCTTAATGTATATTTTGCAAATTTTCTGATGATTGGGGAATTCTGAAAATTAAATAGCTCATCAATAACGGTAAGATAGCAATTCATGTTCCTTTTTGTATATCGCAAGCCCATTGTTGATGCAGATCTGATACGATGTTTAATAAACGACTGCTTTAAACAATAAATGGAATGGCTTTGTAGCGTTAATATAGTTGTAAACAGTTCGTCTTCATGAATGATTCCAGGATAGAACTCAAGTCCTATATGATTCAGGTAGTTTCGATCAATCAATAATAACCATACAACACAGTTGTGCACCCTTTTATCTAACATTAAGTTGAGAAGATACTCTCCTTCATAAGGTATATTCTCTTCTACAAGATGAGTTCTTTTCGTATTCCATGTTGTGCGGTTGGCATTATCTTCAGAGAATGTATCCCCGTCAAAAAAGATAAAATCTGCTTTATTCTTTTCTGCATATTCATAATAGATTTGTAATGCATTAGGATCCCCTAAGACATCATCAGAATCCATCATGTATATAAATTCTCCTGTGGCGTGCTGAAGTGCTAGATTTCTGGCTACAGACTGGCCTTGGTTCTTTTGGTAAAAATAGCTAATCCGTGAATCCTGCTGCATATACTTTCTGACAATTGCTTCACTGTGATCGGTTGAACCATCATTTACAGCAATAATCTCAATTTCTTTCAACGATTGATTTAACAATGATCCAATGGTCTCATCTAAATAAGATGCGACATTGTAAATAGGTAATATGACACTAACTTTAACCATTTTGAACCTAATTTTGCCACAAAGATAACAAAAAAGATGGAATAATTTGCTCTTTCCGACTTATTTTTGTATTTTTGCCCAAACAAAATGGTTATAGATGGCATCAAGACGATATAAAATAGTCTATTGCACGCCAGCCCTATATATGGCTGGTGGAGTAGAACGTGTCCTGACGCTAAAGGCAAACTACTTTGCTGATCATTTTGGCTATGACATTACCATCATTTTGACAGAGGGAGAAGGTAAATCTATTTTTTATCCTCTTTCTGAAAAAGTAAAAGTGGTCAATTTGAATATTGGCTTTGAAGAGCTTTGGACTTGTTCTTTCATAAAGAAGATATTTGTTTATCTAAAGAAACAGTATTTGTTTAAGAAACTTCTGAAGCAAGAGCTAATGCGTATTCGGCCTGATATCACAGTTAGTTTGCTAAGACGTGAAATCAATTTCCTGACATCTATCAAAGATGGCAGTAAGAAAATAGGTGAGTTGCATGTAAATAGGGCTAATTATCGCAATTTTGAGCATGGAGATACTAACGTAATAAAGGATCTTTTTGCAAGATTTTGGATGCGAAGTTTAGTTTCAAAATTGAAACGTCTTGATAAATTTGTAGTTTTAACAGAGGAGGATTTTAATAATTGGCCAGAACTTAATAATGTCGTAGTTATTCCAGATCCATTAACATTTTCATTTTCAACTTATAGTCCACTTACAGAAAAGCGTATGATTGCTGTTGGTAGATATGTTTATCAAAAGGGGTTTGACCTACTTTTGAAGGCATGGGCTATTGTTGAAAAAGATTGTCCAGATTGGATGTTGACCATAGTAGGTCAGGGAGAACGCTCGCAATATGAGACCTTGATAGATGAATTAAAAATTAATAAGAATAAATGTAAGCTATTAGGACCTACAGAGCAGATTCAAGATGAATATATGAAAAGTTCGTTGCTCGTAATGAGTTCGCGCTTTGAAGGTTTTGGAATGGTTCTTATTGAGGCTATGGCTTGTGGCTTGCCTGTTGTTTCTTTTGATTGTCCATGTGGTCCTAAGGACATTATACAGGATCATGTTGATGGCTTGTTGGTGGAAAATGGTAATATTGATAAATTGGCAGAGACTATTATTTGGATGATACAACATCCAGAACAGCGTAAAGCTATGGCAGCTAAAGCTATTGATAATGTGCAGCGTTTTAAAATTGATCAGATAGCAGAACAGTGGAAAAGTATATTTGACTCTTTATAGAATGAATTATGAAGTTACAATAGGAATACCTGTTTATAAAGCTGTTGACTACATTGAGAAAACAATGGAGTCAGCCCTTAATCAGAAATTTGACAGTATTGAATATCTGGTTGTAGATGATTGTGGAAATGATGGTACGATTGAAATTGTTGAACGTTTTCAGAAGGAACATTCACGAGGTAAAGATATTCACATTCTTTATAACAATAGTAATTTGGGAGTTGGTATGACTCGTAATAGAATTTTGGATGAAGCGCAAGGTCAATACCTATATTTTCTTGATTCTGATGATTTAATCGAACCTGACACAATCTATTGCTTGGTTGAGAAGGCTAACGCTTATCGGGCAGATGTTGTATATGGTTCTTTGGATAGGAATGACCTGATCAATGGATGCCCAACTCAATCTTACATTTTGCCAAATGTGTGTTTCATGTCTGATGATGAGATGGCTCTGTATGCATTCCGTAATTATAGCTCTTTTCAGATATCAATATGTAATTGCCTGATGAGACTTGAATTCCTTCGTGATAGTCGGTTGCGCTTCATTGATTCTGCATTTTGGGAGGATTTGGCATTTACATACGAAATGGTGACTCGAGTACGGAAAGCAGTTCTTCTTTCAAAGATTACATATCATTATTTATGTCGTTCCGGCTCCCTCTCTCATTATCAGGATAGAGAACAGTTGGATAAATTGGAAATTATGAAGAATGTTTTGACGCTAGATTATCTTAAAAAGAAGAGTAAGGAGTATCATAAGAAGGACTATTTTCCATATTTCTTTTATAATCTTGAGATGAATAGCTTTTATATAGTTTGTTATATTTTGAAGTACTATCAGCGGATTGTTCCTACAATTTCTAATTCTGAGATGCACAGGGTCCTATGGTATCCTGTAAATGTCTGGCAGATTCTTCGATTTCGTCATAGACGTTTACAAAATTTGTTCTTTTGGGGATTAAGTCACTTGCCTTCTTCTTTATCCTTGTTCTTTGTTAGATCGTTGGGAAAAATGAAAAAAGTAATATAAATATGCGAATACTTTTCTTGGTATATCATGGTTTTTCTGAGCATAGTGGAATATCTAAAAAAATTCACTATCAAGTCAAAGGATTGCGTGAAAATGGACATGATGTACGACTCTGCTACTATGGCTTTGCGGAAAATGGACATCGGTGTAGATATATAGATGGTACAATACTAAAGGACTATGGTACAGGACGTTTAGCTGCTCTCCGTCAGCGTATATACTATGGATGTATATACAACTATTGTATTCGTGAGAATATAGAGCTCATCTATGCTCGAAGTTTTATGAATGCGAGTCCATGGCTTGTCCATCTGTTCATGAAACTCCAGAAGGCTGGTATTCATGCAGTGACAGAGATTCCAACATATCCTTATGATTCGGAGTTTAGTCCCCATATATGGAAACAACCGTCACACTTTGTTCTTGATAAATGGTTTCGCCGCAGTCTTTATCGTTATATGGATGCCATAGTGACATTCTCTGATGCTATAGAGATCTTTGGCCAACGTACTATAAATATCAGTAATGGAGTTGATTTTGATAGTATCCCACTGCATCAGTATCATCAGCCTGCTGATGGCTCCATTCATCTGGTTGGGGTC
Source organism: uncultured Prevotellaceae bacterium (assembly GCA_902799765.1). Lineage (GTDB taxonomy): Bacteria > Bacteroidota > Bacteroidia > Bacteroidales > Bacteroidaceae > Prevotella. The sequence goes on along the minus strand of CADCBZ010000019.1, from coordinate 15,054 downwards.
GCTGAGGTTCATATCTGGCATGGCTATGATCGCTTGATTGCTGGATTGGGAGAATATTATCAGAACACGCCCATTCCCCGTCAGGTCTTTTTCCATATTGTGGGAGGAGTCCATCCGAATGAACGATACAAACCAAATGTATTTCATCCAGGTATGCAGGCCATCATTGATAAGTATGGCATTCAGGATAAAATCATTTTTCATGGTCAACTGTTTGGTGATGAATTGGATAAAGTTTTTAACATCTCTTGTTTTGCTATAGGATCACTTGCACGTCATCGTAGTGGTATCACGGTCATAAAAACCTTAAAGAACCGTGAATATGCTACACGAGGGATCCCTTTTATTTATAGTGAACAAGATAGTGACTTTGACAATCATCCCTATGTTTTAAAAGCCCCAGCTGATGAAACTCCTATTGACATCCAGCAGATTGTCGATTTTATAGATCATTTTACGATAGAACCTGGCGAAATCCGTAAGACCGTTGAACATCTGACTTGGAAAAATCAGATGCAAAAGGTGATAAACCAACTTTCACAATTTTTATAATTTTGAGACTTAAAAATAATAGTTTTTATCAGTAAATATTTAGTATTATTTATTATCTTTGCAGAAAAATTCTGAAATAAAGAGAATGAGGGCGATTAATTTGGAAGAACTGAGGTCTATTCAATTAGATCTGTTACAAAAGACGGCTGAGTTTTGTAATAAAAATGGTCTCAGATTCTTTTTGTGTGGAGGAACGCTCATTGGGGCTATTCGCCACAAAGGTTATATTCCTTGGGATGATGATATTGATATAGCAATGCCAAGACCAGACTATGATAGATTTGCAAAGATCTTTAATCGTCCTGAAAACTATTATCAAGTAGTGAATTTGGAAACAAATCCCGACTATGCTTATGCTTTTGCTAAGGTATATGATAATCGTACAGAATTAAAAGAACTTCATTATAATGGCATTCCTTTTGGAGTTTATATCGATATATTTCCTGCGGATGGCGTAAAAGATGCGACTCAAATAAGAAAGATCATGCTATTACATAAAATTCTTAATGCCAAGAAGGCGAACTATTCTAGAAGGAAACTAATAAAAAAAATCATCAATACTCTTGCTAAATTAATATTGCTGCCATTCTCTGCCCAACAGATTGCAAGATGGATGGATAGTGAAGCACGAAAATATGCATTTGGCAGTGTACCTTGTGCAGGCTTAATTGCAAATCCTTTGGGCGTGGGTGAGAAAGTGGAAAAATCTGTTTTTGAGAGTGATATATATAAGGAGTTTGAGGGAAGGAAATATCCGGTTCCTATAGGCTATGATACATGGCTGAGGAGTATTTATGGAGATTATATGCAGTTGCCACCAGAAGAGCATAGAGTTTCACACCATACTTTTGATGCTTGGTGGAAAGATGAATGAAAAAATTTTAAAGTGTTCTTTTGGTTATTTTCTATATCTTTTTGCTTGTTGACGTAATAGTCGTGATTTTATATTTCTAATCAGATGACATAGTTTAGACCTGCGATAACCTATGGCATCTACAACAATTGTGTCTTTGTAAACATTGAAAGTGTGGAACCCTAAATCGAGATCCGGATGGGGAGAATAAATGCGACGAATTTCTTTGAAATCCCATTTCTCATCTTTGAAACTAACTTCTTGAATGGAAACAGCATCACCATAGGACTTGATACATACTTGTGCTGGACGATATATCTTTCCCTTAAATTCAAAGAAATTGCCAGCCATGCGCGATATGTTGTCATTAAAATGATAATACTCTTGGATGATGTACTCCTTTAGTTCGTTGTCCCATTTGTATATTCCTAACTCTTTTCCATTTGCATCAGGTAATTTCGTTGAAAACATCAGATTCTGCCCCCCCAACTCTTTACATACAGAGTCTGTCAATGGGAGCTTAGATACAACTCCCACTTTTCTAAAACTATCCGTTGTTGTATCATATTTATATGTTTCTAATTTACCAATAGAACTGCTTTCTGGGTGAATATAGATTCCATCAGGTTTTCTTTCTATTGAAGGAAAACTGAGATGATGGTCTGCTTCAATCATAACCTTTAAATCTTTCAATTTATAGGTATGTTTATCTATCGTGAGTTTACTGATTCTGCCTCTTTGAATAGGATCATACCATTCTTCTATTAATACAATAATTTCTTTATCAGTAATGTCAAGAATGAAGGGGTCAGCAAACCACCGGTCTTTATATGAATGTTTCAACCAGTTTATCTTTATCGGTTCACCATTCAAAATAGACTCGAGGTCTCCGTCAATAAAACCGATGTTATATTTCGTATCTTTAATATAACTGATAATATAATCTATAATATTCATTCTTTCCTATTTGTTAATGAGTTGAAAAGATTTATCCATTGATTCATTATTTTCTCTTCTGAGAACCGTTGAATATTAACTCTTGCATTGGCTCCAAGCTTTATTCTAAGATTATCGTCTTCTATAAGTCTACAGATATTATCTGCTAAAGCTTTAGAATTAAGATACTCAACAAGTATACCGTCTTCTTCGTTCTTTATGATGTTACGAGGTCCAAATGGACAATCAAAAGATACGCAAGGAACACCACTTGCCATGGCCTCAACAATTGCCATAGAAAAACCTTCATATCTAGAACTGACTATACAGATAGAACTTTCTAAATATTTATCCATTATTTGGTTAGTTGGCTCATGCGTAATTATCGTGTTTTCTAAATGCTTTTCTTTTATCCAGCTCTCAACATCATCATGTAACTCGCCTGATCCATATATGTCAACGCACCAATCTGGATGTTTTTGATATACAATATCCCATGCCTCTACTAAGTATTCATAACCTTTGGCTTCATTATATCTACCTACTATTATCGCCCTTTTCTTGTTCAACTTAGCAGTATTATGAGGCATTGACTGTATAGAGTTTGGAATGACGTATGTGTTAGTTATACCTTTCCAGTCATTTGCATCCTCTGGAGTAAGCAACACCAATGCTGATAATTTTTTAGCGTTTGAGATTTGTCTTCTGCGAAATGATTTAGCAATCCATTTGTATATGATGCTTTTCTCCTCCATAATATGAAGGCTTCTTAAATGGTATTTTGTAGTATGAGCTTCTCCAATTTTGATACTACTATCTTTAAATCTCGAAATAAAATCAAGACTTCTTCCCATTGTAGTAATAACAATATCAGGCTTCTCTTTCTTTATAATTTGTTTTAATCTGTTTTTGTATATATGTATATATAAAAAATAGGTAAAAGCTCTATGGAAAAAGGATTGGGCGTACTGCTTGTTAAAGTCTAACCCGATATCAAATGTCTTTACTGTGTTTGATAGTGGGAAGACATGAGGACGCCCCATTTGTGTTTCTGTGACAATGGTTACATCATAGCCATGTGTTGAAAGATAATTTGCTTTATAAGTAATTACTTTATCTGTTCCACCTTTAATAGTAAGTTCGGAGAAAATGTACATGATTTTCTTTCCCTTCTTTTTGTACAAAGAATCAAGAAGGTTAGTCCATTTTTCCATAACAATATCTTTTGCATATCTTTGAGTTGTTGTTTGTGCATTATTGCAATAGCTATTGTCTTTAGGATCAACAGGAAATGGGTTTGGAATAATATACGTATCTACTTGTCCTTTCCAGTTGTTTGCTTCGTCATTAGTTAAAAGAACCAATGCGTCTAACTTTTTACAATTTTGGATGATTTTCCGCATCCATATTTTTGCAATCAAACGGTGAAAAGGACCTTTGTTTTCTAATATATTTAAATTACGAACATATGGTTTGGCTATATATGATTCTCCGATTTTAATGCTGCCGTCTTTGATATCTGTTAAAAATAACATATCTCGACCTAAGGTGGTTATGACAATGTCTGGTCTTTCCTTAAAGAGGTATTCTCTTAAGATTCCCTCGTATTTTCTAATTAAAATGAAATATGTAAAAATACGAATGAAGGGATTGTTTTTATATACTTGTTCAAAATCTATCTCCAAATCCTGTAGCTTGACTTTGGGCGATAAGGGAAAAGATGGCTGCCTCTTTTGTTGAGAATCGGTAACAATCGTTATATCATAGCCATGCTCGGCCATGTAGTTCGCTTTTTCTATGATTACTCTATCTGCGCCACTTTCAATGGTTAATGAAGTATATATATATACAATTTTCATCTTTTTTATATAATTGGAGACAAAATTACATGTTTTCTATTAAATAATCAAATTTAAGACAATAATTTTATTATATTTAAATTTTAATATCATTAAAAATGAGTTCTTCAAACAATTTCCTCCACTGATTCATGATGGAGTCTTTGTCAAAGTGCTTGGCGCGTTCAATAGCAGCTGCTCCGAATTTCATCCGCAAAGATTCGTTTTCTATCAATTTACATATCCTGTCTGCAAAAAGAGAAATGTTTCCGTCTTCGACCAGAAATCCATTCTTATTATCCTCGATAATATTTCTTGGGCCGAAAGGGCAATCAAATGCTATGCAGGGGACACCATGTTTCATGGCTTCTAAAATAACAAGTGAAAAACCTTCAAAATAAGAGGTAATAACACAAATAGAACTGTTGGCATATTCTTGACTGATGTTAGAAGATGGGTTGTGAATTGTCAGGTTGATGGCATTATATGTCTTTGCTAAGGCAATTAAGGTATCATGCATGCGTCCTCGTCCAAAAATATTTAAATGCCAGTCCTTATGTCTGGAAGATATAATACCCCATGCCTCAATCAATCTTTCAAACCCTTTCTCCCATGTTAATCGTCCAACAGCGATGACACGTTTCGTTGTATAGTCACTAATTTTGCTAATAGGTATAGTCGAGAAATTGGGAATTACCTCAACACGCTTCGCTCGCTTCCATAACATTTTGTCTTCTTCTGTTAAGGTTATAACAGCATCTGCGTTTCGCTCTATTGTATGAAAATAATAGAATGGGTATACCTTCAGAAATAATCTTGCAAAGAAAGAATGCTTTTCACTTGCATCATATATAGTGTTGTATCTGATTTCGTGGCATTCAATAATCTTTTTTGCTCTACATCTAATAGTGCTGATATAATTGGCTTTGAAACGAGATATACCAAATAGAATGTCTGGATCAACTTGTTTTACTGCTTCAATGATGCTCTTCTTAAGCAACCTGTTCATTTTCCATTTAATCCATAGTCTTTTGGGATATTTGTATTTATATTGTGAAAAGTAAGGTATTCCTAGATTGATTTGTTTGATTTTATCTGATGTGTGGAAAAAGTTATCTTCGTTCGGGAGTTGAAAGCAGGAAATAATTGTTATATTATACCCAAATTGCTCAGAAAGGTAGTTCACTTTCTCAGTTATCATCCTTTCGGTACCACCTGCAGTCGCCATAGTGGAGTAAACATATACGATTTTCATTATACGTTGTTTTGCGATCATATCACTTTTCTGCAAAGATATGAAACTTTTATTGAATACCCAAATATATATGGTTAAAAATCCTTTCTTTCTTTTTCTACTAACATGTGTTTAGTTCTCTTGTGTTGTTCTGTATATACCATATCAATCTCTTTGCCAAGATACTCTTTAAAAAAAGATGGAGAATTGGAGGTGTACATAGCAGCTTTATAATTAAATAAATGTTATATTTAACATTTTCAAACTTTTCATGTTGCTTTTGGTGTTAATGCAAATCCAATCTAACTTTTGATGTTTTATCAAAGGAAGCTGTTTCCACTATAATATTCTTCTTATCTGAAGTAAAGAATTTGTTTGGGATTTCATTTTTGTCTTTTGTCACTAAGTCTTTTGGGATGGTTGTATAGAGATAAAAATGGATGAAATTTTTTGATAATTGTATATAGATAAATTAAGTAAATGAATGAATGTGGTAGATATTTATACAAATAGGACACAACTCTTTGCTTGATACTATTCCTGAAAAATAGGTCTGGAACCTGCCTCTTTAAAAAATCTATTATTTCAAAATGATCGGATGTGTTCTCAATTTCATAGATAGTTCTTTTAATCATTGTTGAAAAAGATATAAAAACATCATTTTGGAGTTTGATCTGTTCTTTAGAGGAGATTTTCTCAAATTTGTTTAATTCCCATGTTTTCGCAATTGCTATACAAAAATCTTTTGCTTTCTTTTTGTTAAATATAGTTGATGCAGCATACTTATGTCCATGTCTGTATATGTTAAGAATCCATGATGTTCTAATACATTTATTTGCTTTAAGATAGCATTCATGAGTAAAGGGCACGTCTTGAATATAGATACCAGGTACAAATGTCAGATTATTATTTATTAGGAAGTCTCTTTTAAATAATGTGCGCCATACAAAACATTGGTGTGGATTAAGATCTTGTAAGAATAGTTCTGTACCGCTTTTTTCTTTATAATTGAAAACTGTTTGTTCTAGCATGGAAATATTCGTGTTTTCAATTTCCTGACTCGTCATACTAAGAAAGTCTGCTACAATTAAATCTGCTTCCGATTCTAATGCAATTTCAAGTAGTTTTTTTAAGCTGTTGTCTATAAGCAGGTCATCTGAGTCTAACATCAGTACGTATTTACCTTTAGCAGTAGCTATACCTTTGTTACGGGCAACAGAAAGCCCTTGATTTTCTTGGTTGATCACCGAAATATTATCGTGCTGATTTATTATATCGGCTATCATTTCCATACTTCTGTCTTTGGTGCCGTCATTAATAATAATGACTTCAGTGACATTTTCATCTAATCTTTGTTTGAATATACTATCCATACAAGGTCGTATATACTTTTCAACATTGTACACTGGTAAGATGATACTTAAGTCCATATAGATCTTTCTTTTTTAAATCGTTTTGTGGATTAATATTTGCAAATTTAGTAATTTTGATCGGAAAAATTCTTTTTTGGGGTCAAATAATCGATATTTTAATTTTTTTTTTTAATTTTGTAGCCGATACCATTTACTATTGGGTTTATTTGGTAATAATGATTAAGTGTATGAAGATTTTGTATGTTTATGAACATTTGACTATTTATGGTGGTGTTGAGCGCATCCTTATTGAGAAGATGAACTATCTTGTCAATAATTATAATGAGAAGGTTTTCTTATTGACATATAATCAAGGTTGTCATGAAATGCCATTTCAAATAGACGATAGAGTCGAATACACAGATTTGGGTATCATGACTTATCTATCATATAGATATCGCGGCCTTCATGGATTGTGGGACAAGTTTAAACGCTTGACTCTTTTTAGGTATAAGCTGAAGGATTATATAGATAATTTGAAACCGGATATTATTATTACGACGACAATCGGCCCCATTAATCATTTATTGAAGACGAAGGGAAATGCTCGACTAATAATAGAATCACATGGTGGATATGATTATATAATGGATTTGCCAAAAAATTCTTTTAAAAATCGTTGGAAGTATAGATTACAAAAGCATAGAATAATGAAGGCTGATAGTGTAGTATCTCTTACTGAAGGAGATGCGAATTTGTGGCGAACTATTCATAATCACGTAGTGGTAATACCCAATTTTATCCATTTTAATCTAAAGGGGATATATAGTTCCTTGGAGCATAAACAGGTGATTTATGTTGGTCGCTTTTTTTATCAGAAGGCAATTCCTGATCTAGTAGAAATATGGAAATTGGTGAATAAACGACATCCCGACTGGAGTTTGGAATTGTATGGTAAGGGAGTATATGAGGATTTCTTAAATGATGTTATTAGTCATTACGATTACAATATTAAATGTCACCCTCCAACATCTGATATATATAAGCACTATATTGAAAGCTCTATATTTATAATAGCTTCATATTACGAGTCATTTAGCTTGGTTATTGGTGAAGCAATGTCTTGTGGATTACCTGTTGTGGCATTTAACTGTCCTTTTGGACCTGGTGAGCAAATAGTAAATGGTGAGAATGGTTTCCTTGTGGAAAATCGTGATATATTCATTTTTGCTGATAGAGTGTGTCAGTTGATAGAGGATATCGAACTGCGAAAAAAAATGGGCAGAACAGGTGTTACATATGTACAGCGCTATAGGCCAGAAATTATTATGCCTATGTGGAAAGAATTCATGGAATCAATGGTATATTGATGCTTAAATCCATTACAAATAATAACATTTTCCCGCAAAAATACAAATTAATAGATATAATTCCATATTTTTTTCTCCTTTTTGAGTCATCTTTTCATTTTTTTGTTATCTTTGCGTCATAATATAGTAATAATTACTGAGTCGATAAAGATTTGTATGTTTATGAGAAAGTGGTATGATAAATATTTGGCTGTCTACGGGAAACCATTCTGTGAGATCCCTCGAGTTATAATTGAAGACATTCGTTCCCGATTGTCTGGAATGCAGAGTGATAACCCCTTGATTAGTATTGTGGTGATAGCATATAATGAAGAGTGTAGGCTTGCATCATGCCTTTGGTCATTGAGTGAATTGCAGTTGGCTTATCCTGTGGAGATAATAGGTGTAAATAACAATTCAAATGATAGAACAGAAGATGTTTTTAAAATGCTTGGAGTTCAATACTATAATGAAATGAAACAGAGTCCTGGCTATGCAAGAAAATGTGGCTTAGATTATGCTCGTGGGAAATATTATTTTTGTATTGATGCTGATACTGTCTATCCTAAGAATTATGTAGATTTGATGATGAAAAAACTGTTAAAACCTGACGTGTCTTGCGTCAGTGCTTTTTGGAGTTTCTTTTCAGATAAAAGTCATTCGCAAATAGGTTTGTTCTTTTTTGAATTAATTCGTGATGTGTTTTTATTTGTACAGCATTTTAAACGACCAGAGTTGTGTGTTCGGGGAATGGTATTTGCCTTTAAAACAGATTTTGCCCGTCAGGTTAGAATCCGGACAGATATCCGAAGAGGTGAAGATGGTTCATTGGCTTTGGCATTAAAACCTTATGGAAAGATTGCTTTTCTGTATCATCGTCAAGCACGTCCTGTAACTGGGTATGGTACGATTGGCGAGCAGTCTTTATGGAATAGTTTTGTAGATCATGTGAAGATTCAAGGTAAAGGAATTACTCGCATTTTCTATAAAACAGACCATTACGATGATTCTGAAGATAATATGGTAAAGAAATGAGGCTTCTCTATACATTTCGCTCCTTGGCCGTTTGGGGGGGTATCGAACGGGTGTTGGTGGACAAGATGAACTACTTCGCCAATATGTGTGGGTATGATGTCTACATGTTGACAACAGATCAAGGTGGCCATATCGTTCCATATCATTTAGAAGATCATGTACATTTAGAAGATCTGGGCATACAGTTTTATAAGCAGTATCGTTATTCTGGTTTTCGACGGCTTTGGGATAGATGGCAAAGAACTAGACTTTTTGAAAAACGATTATCTGAACAAATCCATGAGATACATCCAGATGTGATTGTCTGCACAACTGCAGATCCTGTTTGTTCTATTGCAAAGGTCAAGGGCGAGATTCCTTTGGTGGTAGAGTCCCACTCGATTTGTTCCAGAACATTAGATGGGAAAAACATTCGTCAGCGACTGGTCGCAAAACTATTATTGAGTGGCTTGAAGCATGCTGCCTATGTTGTGGCATTGACTGAAAATGATGCTTTAGAATGGAGAAAGTTTCACCCGCATGTGGAAGTGGTTCCAAATATGGTTCATTTGAATGATGGTCAATTATCATCATTGGAAAACAAGAGGGTTATCTGGGTAGGACGTTTGGATTATCAAAAACGTCCAATTGAAATGATCAAGATTTGGCAAAAAGTCTATCCTATATTTCAAGATTGGCATTTGGACATCTATGGTGAAGGTGAACAGTTGCAGGAAGTAGAGAATATAGTCAATTCCCTCAATATGAATATCCATATCCATCAGCCAACAAACCGTATCTTTGATGCTTATCGCGAGAGTTCTGTTTTGGCTTCTACTTCATTATTCGAGCCTTTTGGTTTGGTGATACCAGAGGCTATGAGCTGTGGTTTGCCTGTCGTAACTTACAATTCCCCTTTTGGCCCTTCTTCAATCCTTTCAGATGGAAATGATGGCTTTTTGATTCAGAATAATGATCAACAGGCTTTTGCTGATAGACTTTGCCAATTGATGTCAGATGGCACCCTGCGTAGTCAAATGGGAAGGGCTGCAAGTATAACTTCTCGTAGATTTGAAGCAAAACAAATCATGCCTCAGTGGAAGACGCTGTTTGAGCAGACGTCTTTTTCCCAAGAAGTAATTGAGCGTGTCTTTTTGCAAAAGGCATAATAGGGTAGAGAATTGCTACTATGATGATTGTAACAGGTAAAGCTTCATACCAATGGTAGCAAATCGTACTATGAGTATGGAGCAAATTCATAAGTACATAATTTGTGACAGTAATAGGTATCATGTGGAGTCCGATAATCACTAATGTACCAATAGAGAGGTCGGTGATGACTGCGGATTTGCAACTGTTGAGCACCTTGCAACTATAGAGTACACCAAAGAGGAAACCAATGTTTACAGGATAGAAGAGGACAATATGCAGGATGTATTGTCCTGCTTCGAAAGCCTGGAGGTGCCAATGGAAAAACAGGATGCTGATGCTTAAACAGAATATGCAACCAATCAGGTCACGGCTTGGCTTGGTGCTTCTGAATAATTGTTTCTGTCCCATAACGTAGCCTATATAATAATAAGGTAAGCGCCTGAGGATACCCATCGGTGTCAGGCTGGGGACAAAATAGTAGTATTTATTGGCGGCATAGAGAATGACGGAGAGAATACATAATGAAATCATAATGGCATGCTGGTGTTTGGCCTTTCTGCACAAATCGATAGTGATGTGCATGAAGAGGATAGCAGGTAGATACCAAAGCGGACCGTTAAGCGGTTCGCAGAAGGCATTCTCATGTTCGAAGAGTAGAGCGCCCATGATAGGGCGCATGGCTTGGAAGAGATCTGGCATACCACCATTGAGCATGTAGAACTTAACCAGCCAATAAGGATAGACGATGGCATTATAGAGGAGGTAGGGTAGGATTAGGCTATGCCAGTATTTTTGCCAGTTAGCCTTGTCGCTACCATGATCTTTTTTCAAATAGCCGGAAATAAAGAAGAAAATGGTAATGATATCAGCCTGTAGGTATCGATAGTAGAACCAATCCTGCGATTGCGGCAGATGGCAGAATACCACGCAGCATACTGCCAGTGCCTTAGCCCAATCTATCCAAATTATTCTCTCTTTCATGATGCAAAGATACGATTAAGTGAGTAAAAAAACAAATTTATTGATGATATATTGTGAATAATTCTGTATCTTTGCAAGCATAATGGCAAAACAGAGGATAGAATATATTGATGCGATGCGAGGATTCACAATGATTCTCGTGGTCTATTCGCATATTTGTCATTTCTGTTTTGGCGATTCCTTGTTGGGGTTCAATGCGGTGTTTTTCCTGTTTCGCCTGCCATCCTTCTTTTTCATCAGCGGCTGGCTGTTTGAGACAATGGCTCGAAAACCGTTTTGGAAGGTTGCCCGCCGAAAGATGATGGTACAGTTAGTACCCACATTCATTTTTCTCTTTTTGTTGGCTCCACCACCAGAGTTCTTTCATCAATTGGGGGCTCTGAAAGGTGGTTACTGGTTTACGTTTGTCCTTTTTGAGTTTTTCATCCTCTATATGTTGGCAGTTAGGCTTTTTAGGAAATGGGACTTCGGAGTCGCTTTGTTGATAACCTTAGGATCATTCATTTATGCTCGGTATTATTATGCGATTCTGTCTTTAGCCGTTGGTTGGCAATTATCTGCTATCAAGCTGCTGGGTTTTCTGAGTGTTGTCGTGTGGAGATACTTCCTATTCTTCTATATTGGTGCATGGGTAAGAAGGCATTTTGATGCGTTTACCCGATGGACAGACAAACCTGCTGTTATACTTGTTATTACGGCAGTATTTGCCTTTGTGGCCTCAACGCCCCACAAGAATCATCTTATATATGAGATGTTGAGGTTTTATGTGGGAGGTATCACTGGCATGATAATAGTATTCAGTTTCTTCCGTTTTTCTGTTTCTTGGCTTCAGCGTATTCATCTGTCAAGGCCTTTACAGTATGTTGGAACGCGGACCTTAGATATATATCTGCTTCATTATTTCTTCCTGCCACGTTTCTTATTGTGTTATGCAGATCAGTTACAAGGATATGACAGTAGTGTAATTGAGTTTGTCGTGATTCTATGTATCTCACTATTAGTCTTAAGTGTAACCTTAATTACCAGCTATGTGATTCGCCTCAATCATTTTCTTGGTCACTATCTCTTTGGGGTAAATTATCAAAAGGAACGGAACATTTACCATATGTAATTTATGCGCAACTTTGCCTTGAAGTTGCGCATAAATATTTGTGTATAACTTTTTTACTCCTTAGGTCTGAGATACCAATCCTGATTTGTCGTTCCACCTGAAGTTGACCACTCTAAGAAACCTGGGAAGAACTGGTCGATAGATTTGCTTTCATTCTCTCGCTTCAGAATTGTCTCTTCGAATGCGCTGATGTCAGCATTTTTTAGGTAGAAGCCAAATGGATAATTGCCTTGACGTACAAAATACGATCCATCGGCAGGATTAGAGCGATCATCTCCCTTACCGAAGTAACTGGTATTCATTTTAGTGGTTGGAGCCTCCATCGGGATATGAACCTCCCAATTCTGATTACCCTCAGAACGATAGATGAATGGCTGGATAGAAGCCAAGTCTGCTGATGACTCTAATTTTCGTGGGAACCGCTGAGGCCATAGACGATCATGTTCTGAAAGGCCGGCCTGTACTCAACCACTAGTGAGATAGACATAGCGGGTACACATGCGCTCTATCACACCTCTGGCAACATGGTGTACATGATATAGCAAACCTGTGTAACAGGAGAAATGATGGCAACAATAAAGCACCTATTATTCTAAGTACCAAGTAAAAATATATTAGTATAAATATTTTAAAAAATGATATAATCTTTGATACATACTTTCATCACTATAATTATCTAAAAAATGTTGTCTGGCAACCATATTTTGAGGATATTCTTTTGAAATATCAAAAGAATTGAGCTTTTCTATAAATTCATCTTTTGTATTACATAGTATCATACAATCAGGATTAATTATATAACCTTCAAATGCTTCTTGTGTTCCAATAATTATCTTGCCAAACATAAGAGCTTCTGCAGTTTTTGTTTTCATACCCGAACCAGAAAAAATAGGAGAAATAACTATTTTTGCTCTATTATAATAATCTGCGACATTATCTACAAAACCTTTTATTTGTATACGACTAGATAAGTTTAGAAAATTAAATTTATGCATACCATTGCCTATAATATATAATGAACCTCTGACATGGGGCATCACATTGTCAATAAACCATTGTAAACCTTCCGTATTGGCACGAAAGCATGATCCAACAAACAAATAATCTATATCCTGCTTTACAGTTTTTAGCTTGTACGAAGTATCTTCAAAAGAAGTTGGCAAAAGAAAATCGGCTTTCCTTTTGTAATACTTATACAAACCATAAGAATCCCTTTCATTCATAGCAATAATCTTTGTTGACAGCTTTACAGAAATATATTCAGACAAAATGACTTTAATAAAATAATACAGTCCTTTAATACTATAATTATCCTTGAATGTTTTAAAATAATCCAATTCAACATTATGAAAGAAAGTAATAATTGGGATCTCATATGCCTTCCTAATCAATTTTACATATCCTCCATAAAGCGATTGAGAAACAAAGATTAAGTCAAAATGATTTGAATTCAATATTTTATTTAGCTCAATTTTCTTCGCAACCGTATAACCTATATATACATTTAGTCTTTTCCAAATGGAATTATAACTAAAATCAGGTGTAAAATAAACTATGTTACCTTCAGATACCCTTTCTAAGAGACTCTGATTTCGATTTTCAATTCTATCACCACCATTACGGGGATTTTTCATCTGTGGACCAATGTATAAAATTTTCATAATAACACAAATAAATAAAATATGAGTCAAATCAACAATTACAAATATATTATCACGAAGAACGAGGCAATCCAGCCGAGGATGCAGAACTGGATGAAATGGTCTTTCACGAGGCTTTTCGTGGGGGAACCACTAAGACCATAGACAATCATATTCTGCAGATAGCGCAATAAACCAAGTAGTGCCCAAGCGCTGGTGAGATAGACATAACGGGTGCCCATACGCTGGATAACCTCAGGCGACATGGTGTACATGATGTAGCAAACCAGTGTGACAGAAGCGATGATGGCTGTGGCCTCATTAATAAAGGTCTTGTTATAGCCTGTTATTGAGACGCGAGGTTTGGTGCCCGTCTGTTCGTAGATACGATAATCGTCGTTGCGCTTGGTGAAGGCCAGGAAAAGGGTCACAAGGAAGGTCATCATCACCAGCCAGTGGGAGATCCAGATGTCTGTTATCAGACCACCTGCCAACACACGCATCACAAAACCAACAGCGATAATTGACACATCCAAGATGGCAATCTGCTTCAGACGGATGCAATAGGCAAGGTTCATCAGCCAGTACCCCACCACTACCATAAATAAATAAGGTGTGTTGGGACTCTGGGCCAATGGTATGAGTGCCAAGGCACCAAGCATACTGAGTATCATCATCGCGTAACCGCCTTTGACAGACACTTTCCCTGAGGCTATCGGGCGATGGCATTTCTTCGGATGCAGACGATCTGCCTCCACATCCCTCAGATCGTTGAAGCAATAGATGCTACTCGAAACCAGACAGAAAGAGGCAAACACCACCAATGTGGGCCAGAAGAATTCTGGCTTCAACAGGTTGTTGCTGAAGAAAATCGGCGCAAAGACAAACATGTTCTTCAGCCATTGCAGCGGGCGTAACAGTTGAATGTAGTGAAACATGGGTACAAATGTATATAAAAATCTCGAATTATAAGCCAGTCAAGAAAAAAAACTGAAATAAATTATCTCGAATCGGGTAGGAAATCAAGGCTCACATGCAATTC
>CADCBZ010000018.1 GCA_902799765.1 uncultured Prevotellaceae bacterium | reverse complement strand
GAGGGGTTACTTTTTGAAGTGAAAACTAAATTCGCCTGTTTAAAGGCAGTTTCAAACGAATATTAATCAATTCCGATTTTTATCGGACAGCAATAATTCTAAATATGGATTATGCGTTGCCTAATGATATTTTTTTGATGACCTGGAATTATGACGTACAACTTGATTTGGCATATCGCGAATACAATGAATTGGGATTGTCAATGGTTGTCCCTACTGAAACTCGAAGAATAGATCCAAACTCAAGGGTATTCAAAATTAATGGTAGTGCTAATTTTTATGGGCAAAACTATCAAGACACAATAGTTATTTCACATACTAATTTTAGTATTCTTTTCACTATTATTCTTAATCAGTTATCTTTTGCAACTCGAAAGGGTTATTATGATGGTGGTACATCTGATTTACTTTTCGCATGGGAGAAAGAAAAATGTGATAAGATGAGTGAGATGTTATATAAAAAAATATCTGATGCAAAAGTTTTGGTAATAATAGGATATACGTTCCCATTTTTCAATCGAAAGATAGATAGGGAAATCTTTTCTAATATGCCCAATTTAGAAAAAATATATGTTCAAGACCCTAATGCAGATAAAATTAAGATATCGTTGAAATCAATTTTGCCTTCTGATAAATATACAAGTTTGCTTCATGATGAAGACTTGGTTTATGATACATCTAACTTTTTCTTACCACCTGAATTATAATTTTTGTCTATGTTCCTACACAAAATCTATGTTGCCAGTAGCTGGCGCAACGAGTATTATCCAAAGGTTGTCTCTATATTGAGGGAAGCAGGGCATGAAGTCTATGATTTCCGCAATCCTCCATCTGGGGATCCTGGGTTTAAATGGAATTCCGTAGATCCTGATTATATGGAGTGGAGCCCTCAGAAGTATCGCGAAATGTTACATCATGAGAAAGCGGAGAGGCAATATCATAATGACATCGAGGCTATGGAGACATGCGATACTTGTGTGCTCGTGTTGCCTTGCGGGCGTAGTGCTCATACAGAAGCAGGTTGGTTCGCTGGGCGAGGAAAGGATACTATTGCTTATATCCCTGAGAAGCAAGAGCCGGAACTGATGTATAAACTGTTTCGTTGTGTTTGCACCACTTTAAAAGAACTAATCGACAAACTGAATGAAGAAACTCACTCCAGATAGAATCCACAAGAATATGTCTTCTATTCGATCTAAGGATACAAAGCCTGAGATGATTGTGCGGAAAGGATTGTGGAGTAAGGGATTCAGATATAGGCTTAACTCGCCAAGATTGCCTGGGCATCCAGATTTGGTGATGAAGAAATATCGTACTTGTATCTTTGTGAATGGGTGCTTTTGGCATGGACATGAGGGATGCTGTAAGATACCTGAGACAAATCGGGAGTTTTGGGTGACGAAGATCAAGAGGAACCAGGAAAGGGATATTGAGACGCAGAAGCGGTTGGCTGAGATGGGTTGGCATTGCATCACCATCTGGGAGTGTGAGCTGAAGCCATCTAAAAGGGAACAGACATTGAAGTCGCTGGCATTCACCCTTAATAAGATTTGGCTGGAAGAGCATGCCGTCATTGGTAAGCCATATTCCCAATTGGAGGAAGAGGATGGTATGCTGAAAGCAGCGGAAGAGCAGATTTGATTAAAGAAAGTTAAATAATTGAGGGGTGTCCTGCGATTTGGGACAGGTGGGATGTATATTTGCAGTGTGAAATAATAAATAAGGAGGTTCCTATGTTTGAAGGCGCAATTATTGTATTTAGTATACTCATACTTTTCATTGGCTTTTGTGTTACGCCGTGGTGGTTTATTCCTGCTTTGATTGTTGGAGGAATCATATGGGCTATTACGCACCAAGATAAGTGTTATTAAATTTTGGTTATATGAAGGATATAGATGATATTCTTTATGATGGGGAGTATGAGAAATTTCTCTATGACAATACGGTCAGCGAGATCAATGAGCGTGTGGATCAAGAAAATGAGTATGTCAAGAGTAGTGGTATCTACACCAAGGAGGAGATAGAACAGATTATTGATAGTAATAATCAGATTCGTAATGAGAAGCTTGCGGAGGCTAAGAAAGCCTATGAGGAGGCTATAGCCTGGGTAAAGGAGCAAAAGCAATTGGGCATAAAAGAAAGGCAGTTGGAAAGAGATATCCGAGAACTTAAAGGGCAAATCGCAGAGTTAGACGCTGATAGTATCTCTGTGGCTAATGATTTTAATGACCAGGTGTATAGAGCCCATAGGGAAGAACGGGCTGCCTATGATGATTTTATTGCGTCATTGGATATGGCTGATAATTAAGAAAAGGGCATTAAAAATGGGGCTCCGCTGAGCCCTCTACTATTAACTCTTTCTTATGAATAAAGAACCGTCATCACGACGGGTATCAACTAAAAACAATTTCTACTTTATAAGGCGCCATATTGACACCTCATGATTCCTCCTCATAAAATCGCTAACTTTCCGTCCATAGTATCATGGATTTAATGCTAGTTTTTCTAATTGCGATGCAAAGGTAGTGCTATATTTTGTAACTACCAAAGTTTTTGGGACTTTTTAGCAGAAGAGTTTGGTGGATTCGGGAAGATTGATTAACTTTGCATCAATTTTTATTCATAAAATATTCAAAATAATAATACTTTTAACTTTAGCGTATGAACATTACGAAAGAAGAGATTGAGGAATCTCTACTGGGGGGAGCTCAGGTGGCTGACCCTGGAGCTTCCCCCTACCATCCAACAGATCTGAGTGACAAAATCTTCGACATCAACGTCTTAGTCTGTAACTACACCCAAAATCCGACTAAAAGGAAGGAAACGAGGAGTGACATGGTTCATTCTTTGATCAATATGCTGACCAAGGCTAATCGTGATCTGACATTCTATATCCAAGATCTGAAACAATCCAAGTGTATTGAGCCTTTCTGCCTGTCGTCGAAGCAAGCCGATGACGATGGTGCTGATCATCAGCTTTTCTGGTCTTTTATCGATAAGCTGTGTGAAGAGATACGAGATGAAGAGGCTTATCAGATTTTGAAGCGTCAGATCGCCCAATTCAATTCGTTGCTGGCAGAGGCTGAGAATACCAAGGTGCATTGTAATCCGATTGTTTTCAAGGAGTTCTATATGAGAAAGAAGAAAGAGAAGTTCGATGAGAATCTGGTGAGACGTTTCCATAAAAAACTCTTTGAATATCAACCTATCTCTGAGGACAAACTGAGAGAGATGCAGTGGGAGGCTGTGATTAAGGCACTGAATATGGGTATCCTCGACTTTGCGCGCAAACCCTCTATGCAAGTTGTGGAAGAAGTGAGTCCTGAACTAACGACAAAAGATATGCCCTGCGATTTTGAATTGACGGATCAGTTTAAGAGGAGATATGCCAAATTCAGACAGTTTGCTGAGAAAAGAGGTGATATGCTGGTGTTTAACTATGTGAACTATGGCCAGTATATAGTGAACAACCGTAAAAAATTCGATGAAAAACAATTTCAAGTTATCTTTAATCTGGATATGGAGCTGAGTCTGATCCACAAGGAGATGGTGAGGGGTGAGAATAACTACTTTGCCATTGTGAAGGAACTGACTGATTTGTATCAGATGAAGTGCATAAAGCAGGTGCGCACGGATCAGAAGTACGATGAAGACTGGTTCGAGAACTTCCTGAACAGATTCTTTGATTCGGAGGCGGGCAGAACGTTTGTACTGCTATGGAGGCATGAACGCAAGCGCTCCAAGTTGAAGGCGGCCTTCATCGGGAGTCTGAGAGCAGCTCGGGTGATTGAAGATTCTTATGCGAACCTGGGGCGAAACATCATGAAGGCTGACTGGCGCACGAATAAGAATTTTTCCACTTATATGAGTGAGTGGGCGGATTACCCGTTCTCGACGTGGATCATCGATGAGGTGGGCTGACCGATATAAAATCGTCCATTAAAGTTCCACTAACGTTCCATTGGGAAGGTTGGTGGAATTTTTTTTGTTTTCTTCTGAAACTCAATGGGCACTGGGGTTTCAGCGTGTTTTGAGGTGCTCCATCAGATCAGACATCGGTTTGTTTTTGGCAGTGGAATAATGGTCATCTACTTTTGCAGCGCATTCCTGGAAATGCAATGCAGAGGAAAGTCCTCGTGCGTACATTATTAATATAATACTTAAAATGATGGTAAAAGATGTATTGAAACCCATTCCTGAAGTGGGACTTTCGAACGAAGAGCTGCAGCAGAAGAACTGCATGCAGAACGGCCGACGCTATCAACTGAGACGCTGGCCTGAGCGACTGAATGTGGTATCGAGACCTAACGGCTATGAACTGACGGTGGGACAGGAGAAGTATTTCTATTACAGCCGTATGGCGCTGTTTGCCGGGGTGGTGATCCATGTGTGGATGGAACCTGAGAAGAGTTTTGAATGGCCAGTACCATTGAAGAAGTGAGAAGTTATGGAAGAGAGATTGGATGTCGTGTGGCATGACGGGGTGAGGATGAAGGACGAGACCCTGGTGGGCATGGCCAAGAAGGCTGGCAGCTATGCGCTGGCAGAGCATTACTTAGTGACACTGATGGCCCATGGACTGATGTATGGCTTTTATGACTACATCGACCTGGTGAACGAGGTAAGGGCCTACTATCGCGTGGAGAAGATTCCCGTGCCTAAGCAGGAGGTGCAGAAGACGCTCTTGACGATGGCCAAGAAGAAGTTCTACGACGACCTGCGAATCAGATACCAGAACATGACGGTGCCTGAGAGAGAGCTGCTGTTGCAGCAGGGGCTGGCGTGCCTGATGGCTAATCATCCTGAGCTGTTCAGGAAAAAGTATCACTGGTTAGGTATCTATTTGGTGGTGAGAGACAGACTTGACTTCGGATTGACGCAATGCGGATTCCTGGTGATGGCCTGTCATGCCACGCCAGCATCCTGGCCAGAAAAGCTGAGACTCACGGAGAATGTCTTTAAGAATATGAATAAGGTGTTTGAGGCTGGTGACTTTGAGAATGCCTATTTCGAGATGGACTACAATCCGATAGCCTCACTCTGTGATACGTTCTGGGATGTGCTGATGCAGCAGTTTGAGGGCTGAAAACGGCTGATTCTTACGGAATGATACGGGAATATTACGGGATTTTTACGGGAATACGGAAACAAAGGAGGGGTGTTTGATTTATGCCTACCTTTGCCGACGCAAACAAGAAACAACAACATTTTAAATTTGATAAGACAATGAAAAGATTAAAGAAAGACGTGCTGATGGTGGCAAAGCCCCTGAGTGCAAAAGAGAAGAAAGAGATTATGGATCATTTGACAGAAGGCATGAAGCCCGTCAGACCAGAAGAGGTGAGCCTGGTGGAGATGAACGAGGAGTTCGGATTGGCAGGAAAGATGATGCTGACGCTGCTCTACCAGTGGTTGAACGCTCAGAATCGAAAGGAGATGGATCGACTGCTGAAATTCTACCACCCGCTCGACAAGGCGATGCTGATCTATGCGATGCTGCTCTATGTGATGACTGGTAAACGGGTGAAATTAAACCATGCCGTGGCGCAGCGACACTACGATATGATGGTGACCTATGTGGATGACGACATGTGTACTTTACCTTCACACAAGCACCTGATGAGACTCTACAAGAAGTATGGACTGGTTTTGCCGATGAACGATATGGCCAATGGGAACGTATAGAAACAGATGGGGTATAGAGGTCAGGATCTGCTGTGCCTCGTGCCAATATAAGGACTACGACAGGAAAACGGGTGAACGCCTCTGCACACTCACACAGCGACAAGTGGAGAGTCAGGAACTGTGCGACGAGTGGCATCTGAGCCAGGGACTGGCGATGGCGGGAGTGGGTGGTGGAGAGGTGAAGAGCCTGGAATACCTGAGAGAGAAATTTAATGAATGTATCATAACAACGAATAAAGAAAAGGAGATCATTGATGAAGACAACTGAGATTCTGATTCACCAACTCATGGTGATGGAGGGCCGCTCGTTAGAGGCATACAAGGATGCGACGGGAGTGCCGACCATCGGCTACGGACACACCAAGGGGGTGCGCATGGGCGACCGT
The DNA here is from genome assembly GCA_902799765.1 of uncultured Prevotellaceae bacterium. Taxonomy (GTDB): domain Bacteria; phylum Bacteroidota; class Bacteroidia; order Bacteroidales; family Bacteroidaceae; genus Prevotella. Next base: position 43,496 of record CADCBZ010000018.1, on the reverse strand, counting down.
ATCTCTGAACGATGGGCTGTGGAGCTGCTGAAAATGGACGTTCAGGATGTGGAACTGCAAGTGAAAGCGCTGGAGGTGGCTCGGACGGAGGGGCAGCTGGATGCACTGGTGTCGTTTGCCTTTAATCTGGGTATTACCCGCCTGCGAGATTCCGACCTGCTGAAACTGATCCGTAAGGGCGCGAGCAAAAACGCCATCACACAGGAGTTCAAACGATGGGTCTATGCCGGTGGTAAGAAACTGCGCGGACTGGAGACGCGTCGTGAGTGGGAAGCAAAGCGATTTTTCGAGTAATCATTTAATTTGAAGAAGTATGTATTTGTATTAAATGCCATTGAAGTGCTGGAAAGACTTCTGAATGGCAGACATGTGGAAGGTGCCCTCTTTATTGATCAGGACACAGGTAAGTTAACATTCAGGGCGTATAACCGACTCAGCAGGCTTCGCCTCAAAGATGAGCTATTGAAGAAGACACCCTGGGGCTGGCTGAAGGGCTCGTTACGACGCTATAAGCGCTATTCGAGTATTCCGAATGACCTCAGTCTCGAGGAACAGCTGACCATGTTTGATGAAGAGAATGAGCTGATCAAACAGGCCCTGATCGATCAACATATCATCGATTCTATCTAATCTTCGACAGAGATTTTTAACTGAATGTTTTGCTATCAGAAGAATTTTAGCAATCCTACTTTGCCCGTTGACGAAGCGCAGTTCTATGCGCTCGTCAGGGCGAAGCAATGGAATGAGAACATTGACAAGTATCGTGAGACGGGCGAGGCATCGCTGAAACGCAAGCTGCCTGCCTTTATCTTCCAAGCGACTTTCGACGAGACCGAGTCTAAGGCTGGAAAGCTTGGCGCATGGCGCAAACAATCTGCCACCCGACTGACGGGCCTCGTGGTGATGGATATCGACCACGTGGAGAATCCGCGCGAGGTGTTTGAGAGTTGGCGTCTGGCAACGGGCGACAAGGCTGACAGGACTCGTAAAGACGATATCCTGCTGGTGTATGTGACTCCATCTGGCAAAGGCTTGAAGGTTGTGTTTAAAGCTGACGCGAATGTCGGGAATCTTATTGATAATCAGTATGTTATGGCGCGTGAGCTTGGTAATGTGACAATCGATGAGAGCGGAAAGGATTCATCGAGGATGAGTTACGTTTGTAAAGAATCTGACATACTTTATTTAGATAAGGAATTATTTACGTATGAGAATAAGGCGTTTAGTGAGCGATATACTGCTCTATATCGAGACGGTCATTCACAGGCTACGAAAGAGGATGAGACCGTGATTAGTCAAACTCCTCCAGTGGTGGATGAAAGGAATGCCTCTTTATCTTTCAAGGGGGTGCCGTATGAGGAGATCATTGCTGAATGGTGGCGACAGAACGGGGGCGAGCCACAAGAGGGAGAGCGTAATGTGAAACTCTATCAGTTGGCCGTGAACCTAAGGGCGATTTGCGACAACAACAAGTCACTACTACTTCAGATCATGCCACGATTGGGTCTCAGCGAAGAAGAGGTTCATAGTATCGTAGAGTCGGCCTGCAAGGAGACGCCCAAAGGCGTGTCGAAGATGATGCAGACGATCTTGAAAGCCAAAAACCTATCACTGGGGCCTGGCCCGAGTGATAGGTTGGCGGAGGAGAATATGAATCGCTGGCTGTGGGAGTGGGGTGAGCAGATTGAAAAGCTGAGCGAGAATTTCCCGTTGCTGAAGGATATCTGTAAAGGGTTGAAGCGCAACCAATATCCTGCGGCGCTGTTTGTGGCTGGGGGACTGATGATGACCTTGATGACAAGGTGTACTTACAGGTTCTATCATCGACCTGAAGAGTTGCGACGCTTGAACAACTCGACACTGATCATTGGCGATCCTGCTTCAGGAAAGAGCTTTGCGACCAGGCTTTTTAAGTTACTGGCTGCGCCGATTGTGGCTGCCGATCAGATTGGCAAGGATGCCATCAACGCCTATCGTGAACAGATGCGCACGAAGGGAGCGAATAAGGAGAAGCCCAAGAAACCGAAGGTGGTGGTTCGCATCCACCCAGCCCGTACCTCAAACGCCCAGTTCATTCAGGACATGGTGAACGCCACGGAGGAAGTGGATGGTGAGCCGATGCAGTTGCACATGTTGACGTTTGATACGGAGCTGGATAACACACTGTCGTTGCAGAAGGGTGGTGCCTACATCGACAAGCAGGCCCTGCAGCTCAAAGCCTTCCACAACGAGGAGGACGGTCAGGCCTATTCGAACGTGGATAGTGTGTTTCAGGAGTTTTATGTGATCTGGAATTTTATCTATACGGGTACACCCTTAGCCCTGAAGAAGATGGTGACTGAGCAGAATTTCGGAAGTGGTCTCGCCACGCGTCTGACTTGTATTCCGCTGCCTGCAACCAATTTCCAGATGATGAGCCGTGAGCGCGAGGTGGATCTAGAGAGCGACGAGCGTCTGAAGGCATGGGCTGAGAAACTGGATCGCATGAAAGGAGAACTCTCCGTGCAGAAGATCGTGGATGAGCTCTACGAATGGACGGCACGAAGGATGGCCGATGCTGAGGAGAACGATTCGAAGGCTGAGGAGATGCTGCTGAAGCGCTGCGCCTATCACGGATTGAACTTCTCAGCGCCGTTTATCGTGATGCGCCACTGGGACCAGATGAAGCAGGACGGTCAGTTCTGGTGTGGGTCGTTCGAGACGGACGAGACGGACTGGCGACTGGCAGAACTGATGACGAACATCCAATATGCCTGTCAGCGTCACTACTTCGGTGCCCTGGCAGAAGCCTATTTCGACAATAAGCTGAAAGATGCCTCAGTCAATGTGATGAGACGTCAGAAGACGCTGGAAGGTTTCAGTCGGCTGCCTGATGAGTTTACGACTGAAGATGTGATGCGGATCTATAAGTTGGGCAGTACCGGATCAGCCCGCATGAAGATCAGTCGGCTTCAGAAAGACCATATCGTGGAGAAGACGGGAATGGAGAACGGTATAGCCAAATACAGGAAGACGGGCAGCATGTTCTGAGCATCGCGCAACGTGCAACATGCACCATTTTAAAATAAATGTGCCGAAAAGTTTGGAGATTTGAAATTTAGTTCGTATATTTGCAGACAGAAATTCAAAAACTCTAGAGACACATATTATTTTAATAACTTAAAAACAAATGCGATTATGAAGAAAAAGTTTATTTGCGCCGTTTGTGGATATATCTATGAAGGCGATGCTGCTCCCGAGAAGTGCCCCATCTGTAAGGCTCCTGCCGACAAGTTCTCTGAGCTGAAGGACGATGGCGAGATGACCTTTGCCACTGTTCATAAGATTGGCGACGGCAAGCCCGAGGGCGTGAGCCAGGAGATGATTGACGACCTGCGTAACCACTTCAACGGTGAGTGTGGTGAGGTTGGTATGTATCTAGCTATGAGTCGTCAGGCCGACCGCGAAGGTTATCCCGAGATCGCCGAGGCTTTCAAGCGCTACGCTTTCGAGGAGGCTGAGCATGCTGCCAAGTTTGCTGAGCTGCTGGGTGAGTGCGTATGGGATACAAAGACGAATCTGGAGAAGCGCGCTGCTGCAGAGGCTGGTGCTTGCGAGGATAAGTTCCGTATTGCCAAGAATGCGAAGGTGGCTGGCTTCGATGCTATCCACGACACCGTGCACGAGATGGCGAAGGACGAGGCCCGTCATGGTGCAGGATTCGCAGGCTTGCTGAAGAGATACTTCAAGTAAGACGCAATAAATCGAAGAAAAGTCCGTTTTATCATTAAGATGAAACGGATTTTTTATGTGCTGATAGTTGCGCTGATAATAGTGGCCTGCGAGGATGAGGATAAGTTCTCGACAGGTGCTGGCATGCGTCTGGACTTCGAGGTGGATACGTTGCAGATCGATACGGTGTTCAGCAACACGCCTTCTTCGACGTATTCGTTCTGGGTGTATAACCGCCAGGATAACGGACTGCGACTGCAGACGGTGAGGCTGAAGAAGGGTAACCAGACGGGCTTCAGGGTGAATGTGGACGGCATCTATCTCGATAATTCGAACGGCTCGCAAGTCAGCAACGTGGATGTGAGACGAAAGGACAGTCTGCTGGTGTTCGTGGAGCTGACGGCTCAGACCACCCATCAGCTGGAGCCGAAACTGGTGGAGGACGACCTGCTGTTCGTTCAGGAGAACGGAACGGAACAGGCGGTGAACCTGCGAGCGTGGGCATGGGACGCGAAGAAGCTGTATGACCCTGAGATCGCTGAGGATTCTGTGATTGAGTCGGCGGTGCCTTTGGTGATCTATGGCAACCTGACCGTGAAGGAAGGGGCTACGCTGACACTCAGGAACACAGAACTTTATTTCCACGATGCCTCGGGCGTGGAGGTGTATGGCTCACTGAAGACGGAGGGCTGTCTGCTGAGAGGCGACAGGCTCGACTATATGTTTAATTATCTGCCATACGACCGTATCAGTGGCCAGTGGAAGGGCGTACATTTCTACGAGTCTTCGACGGACAATGAGCTGGTGGATACGGAGATCAGGAATGCCACCGATGCGCTCGTGATGGATCAGGCGAAGCTGGATGAGGAGGCATATCGTCTGGTGATGACGCATTGCGTGGTGCATAACTCGAAGGGCGTTGGCGTGAAGGTGACGAATGCGAAGGTGAAGATAGACCATTGTCAGCTGACGAACGCAAAGGGCGACTGCCTGGCTGTGATCGGCGGCATGGCAGAGATCAGCTATTGCACCATCGCGCAGTTCTATCCGTTTGAGGCGGAACGAGGTGCTGCCATCCGACTGGTGAACGGGGATGATTGCCCCTTGAAGCGCTTCGTGTGTGAAGGGACGATCGCCACAGGCTATGAGGACGACGAGGTGATGAGAGAGCAGGTGGGCGACGAAGTGGATTATCGCTTCGAGAACTGTCTGCTCAGGATGGAGGCTATGGATAACGGCCACTTCAAGGATATCATCTGGGAGAGTCCGACAGACGAGATAGAGGGTAAGGATCAATTCGTGATGATCGATGAGGAGAAGCTGGAGTATGACTTCCACCTCAGCGAAGAATCGACAGCCAAGGGCAAAGGCTGTTATTAAAATTCAGAGAACATTAAGGGCATGAGCTGACGGATGCCGTCGATGATGTAGATGCAGCGGCGACCGTAGAGCAGGATACGGATGGGATGCTTGGCACGCGTCTCCGTCTCGATGATGACCTGACGGCAACTGCCACAGGGGCTGCAGGGCTCTTCCAATAGCTCTCCATCCGTGCCACGGGCGGCAATGGCGAGGGTATCGACACCCACATCGGGATACTGGGCACCAGCGGCGAAGAGGGCTGTACGCTCAGCACAGAGGCCAGAGGGATAGGCCGCATTCTCCTGATTGCAGCCGATGATCTCAACGCCGTTATCCAAACGGACGGCAGCGCCCACATGGAAGTGGGAATAGGGGGCATAACTGCGATGCGTGGCTTCGATGGCCAGCGACATGAGATGCTGGTCGGCTGGCGACAGTTCTTCCATTTGACAGGCGTTAATGACGGTTTTTAGCTCCAGTTGTTCCATATTTTGCGATAATTTTGGGCAAAAATACGAATATTTCGGGAATTATCACTACTTTTGCACAAAGAATTGTAAAAAGATGAAGAAGTTTTTTATCTCTATAGCACTTTTCATGTCGATTTCAGCGTTTGGACAGATCACATGGAACCAGACGTACCAGCAATATTTCAACCAATATAAGGATGTGGCCATCGAGCAGATGCTGCGGTATAATATCCCTGCGTCGATTACATTGGCACAGGGCGTGTTTGAGAGTGGTGCTGGCAGAAGCGAGTTGGCCGTCAGGGGTAATAACCACTTCGGCATCAAGTGTAACGGCTGGAACGGGCGTAAGACCTATCACGACGACGATGAGAAAAATGAGTGTTTCCGTGCGTATGATTCCGCCTTTGAGTCGTATGAGGATCACTCTAAGTTCCTGGTAAACAGTCCGAGATACAAGCAGCTGTTCTCACTGAAGAAGACCGACTACAAGGGTTGGGCGAAGGGACTGAAGGCTGCCGGCTATGCCACGAATCCGCAGTATGCCAATAAGCTGATAGAGATTATCCAGCTGTATAAGCTCTACCAGTATGACGAGGCGAAGCACTATGACAAGTTCATGTATGAGCACACGAAGGAGCAGGCTGTGAACAGTCAGGATATGCATGTGATCAAGGCGTTCAACAAGAACTACTATACCATCGCTCGTCAGGGCGACACCTTCAAGTCGCTGGCCAAGGAGATGGGTATCAGCTATAGGAAGCTGGCAAAGTATAACGAGCGTGATAAGCATGACGAACTGGAGCCAGGCGAGATCATCTGGTTGAAGAAGAAGCAGAAGAAGGCCCCCAAGGATTATAAGGGTTACAGCCATTATGTGCGTCAGGGGGAGTCGATGTACACCATCGCACAGAAGTACGGCATCCGCGTGGAGTCGCTGTATAAGTTGAATAAGTTGGACGCTGATTATCAAATCAAAGTGGGGGATCCCATCCGATTGAGATAAAAAGAGCGGAATACGGGAATCGAACCCGCCTCCCAGGCTTGGGAAGCCCGTGCACTACCGATGTGCTAATTCCGCAATAAGTGTCTTTGAAATGTAGGTTTTTAAAATCTGAGCCGATACCCGGACTCGAACCGGGGACCTACGCATTACGAATGCGTTGCTCTACCAACTGAGCCATATCGGCGATTTGCGGGTGCAAAGGTAGGCATTTTTTATGATACCACCAAACTTAGGACCCACTTTTTTTACTGATGTATTAATTTTTTTAAAACTATAAATGACTATGATTGAACTGAAGAATGAACTGTTGGCGATTAAGGTCGCTGAGATGGGAGCAGAACTCCAGAGTGTGAAAGACAATGAGGGTAGGGAGTATATGTGGCAGGCAGGAGACCTGTGGCCCAGGCATTCGCCCATCCTTTTCCCCATCGTGTGTAGCGTGAACAACGACACCTATCGTGTAGATGGACAGGAGTATCATCTGCCCAGACATGGATTTGCACGCGACACGGAGTTTACCGTTGTGAAACAGGCTGAGAACCAGGTAACACTGGCACTGCACGAGAGTGAGGAGACGCTGAAGGTGTATCCTTACCGCTTTAACCTGGCTATCAGCTACAGACTGGAAGGCAACAAGATACACGTGATCTGGCACGTGGAGAACACAGACACCAAGGAGATTCACTTCCAGATTGGCGGGCACCCTGCCTTCAACATGCCCAGCGGAAAACTGGACGGTATGATCAAGCTTGATAACGAGGAGCCGATGGATTCGCTGAAGAGCTATGCCGATGGCAGCAACGACATGGTGGAAGTGCCGTTGGAGGCTGACAGTGGTATCATGGAGATTAACAACAACCTGTTCCGCAATGACTCGGTGAAGATACATAAGTGTCAGACCCATCGCGCCATGCTGATGGATACTAACGGTGAGCCCGCAGTGACGGTTGACTATAAGACACCTGTTTGCGCCTTCTGGAGTCCGTATGACAAGCAGGCACCCTTCGTATGCATAGAACCATGGTACGGTTTAGGCGATCCAAGGGGATTTGATGGGGAGTTTAAGGACAAGCCACTGATGAACCATCTGTTGCCAGGTGCCTCATTCATGAGTCGTTATACCATTACTATCGGATAAATCATACATGATGAAGAAAGTATTTTTGTTTTTCTCCCTGTTGTTTGCAATGGCTGCACAGGCTGACGTTTTAGGAGAGTATAGTTTTGAGGGGACACTGGGTGACAAGATTCCCGTCAGGTTGAAGTTCGCCGTGAACGGTGATGAGATCGCAGTGGGTGAGATATTCTATCCCAAGGCGAAGAACCCTGCGCCCATCTTAGTAGTTGGAGCACCAACGGAAGATGGCTGGTATTATCTGAAAGAATACCAAAGCGACGGCACCATCACAGGAACGATGATGTTTAAAATCGTAGAGGAAGAAAACGAACCGACCTATATCTCAGAAGGCACCTGGACGAATCCGAGGACAGAGAAATCGCTGCCAATGAAGAATTTCAGTTGGAATGATGATGCGATAACCGGACCTATCAATGTAACTGATTATCTTGACTACGAGGATCCGCAGAACATCGGACGTGAATATGCTTATTCCATCTGGAATCCCCGTTATAATTCAATGATGGGCGGCAACGTGAAGTTCCGTGGCGCTGGCAAGTATAAGTTGCATTTCGAGGTGAGCAATGCGCCTGGCAATATCGCTGAGGGAAAGAGTGAACCTGACCGTCCTGCAGTACTGGGCGAAGGAACACACGACTATTTCAATTATGAGAATGTCAATGACTGCGGCTATGGCTTCAGTGCCCATTTCTTCAAGAAGTTCGTGGTGTTGAAGACGACCACGCCCTATAGCACGCTAGGATGTTTCGGCATGGGTGTCGCCTTCGACGGCGTATATATTAAGGTTCAGCAATAAAAAAAGAGAGGTGAAAACCTCTCTTTTGTACACCCGCAGGGGCTCGAACCCTGGACACCCTGATTAAGAGTCAGGTGCTCTACCAACTGAGCTACGGGTGCATCCTTTCTCGTTTGCGGGTGCAAAGGTACACACTTTTTCTGAAACCACCAAACTTTTTATGGAATTTCTTTCAAAAAAGTTGTATTTATGGGCATTTTACCCTATTGACGGGTGGTATGGAAGCCCTCAAGGTTCTCATAACGGCGTTTCATCATGCGCTGATAGATGTTTCGGATCCACAGCGGATGCAGGAAAACCAATGCCAGACCCAGCAGAATCATGAAGATGTAAGTGGGGGTCTCGCCTGCCAGCACAAAGCCTGTGCTGACGATGATGCCTGGTGCGCAGAGTGCCAGCATCTCGATGACGAGCTGCCATCCGTTTTCGATGTTGGAACCACTGGTGATCTTCAGCTGAAGGGGAATGGTCTGTTTGTTATAGACTGCCAGTTGGAAGAGGATGAAGTGGACCAGTCCTGCAGCGAGACTCATATAGGCGAAGATCATGAGCCAGGTGAACTTGCCTTTGAAGACGGCTGGCAACATGATGAGGAAGGGGATGAGCAGGGCAAAGGTGTAGAACCAGAACTTGGCTTTGAGCAGGGCGATGATGTTCTCCTCATGCAACATCAGCAGGTCGATGTAGTTGCCCTCCTGTCCCATGAACTTCGTCAGTGAGGTGACGCTGAAGAGCGCAAAGCAGTAGATGCACCAGAAGTTGGTCATGAACGTGCTGTTATAGATATCTGTATAGGCCGTAAGCGATGAGAAGACGACAATCATTGACAGACTCAAGATACAACGGCTCCGCATGGCCTTGTTGCGCATGTTCGACTTGATCTCTATCTTCAGGTATTCGCCAATCAATCCGAAACGGTTGAGGAAGCCGAACTGCGAGATATGCTTCAGGGCGCGCTCCTTCTTTTTGGAAATCTCCTCGTAAATAAATCTGAACTGGAGATAGCGGTTAACGAAGAAGAGTCCGACGAGACAGACGATCAGGACTGGCAGAAGCCAACCGCTGCGCCCGAAGGTGGCATAGAGGTCGAGCATCTTACCAAAGGTGTCAGCATTGAACTTTATCAGCAACGGCCAGAAGAACAGCATATAGAACACCATGGAGGCGAGGAACCACAGGACGTTGCGATTGATGAATGTGCGGAAGAACAGATAGATCTGACTGTTGAGCATGATGAACAGCTGACAACCCACAAGCTCTATCAGTACTGGCCAGAAGCCTGCTCCCGCTATGAGGATGATGATTGAGTAGGGCAGGAACATGGCGAGCCACAGGAAGTTATAGCCGCTGAAGTGGGAAGAGATGAGGAAACACTCGATGGCCGTATAACGCGAGATCGGCTGCAGGATATAGGGTTTCACCATCACACCAGGCGTGGTCTGGAAGATGAAGCGCAGCAGATAGTCGATGATGAGGATGAAGGGCATCATCGATACCATCACACCTGCATAGCCATCGGCAGTCATCGCGATGATGATACCATATATAATAAGGTAAAGGGCGAAGAGTGCCCCTACGAAGTAGAGAAGTGCCTTTGCCCATTTACTCTGTTCAAACAGCGGACTGCGCCTTGTGCTCAGACGATTGTTCCTGCGCAGGAGCTGATATAGCTGGAATCTGTTCATGAGGTCTGTGAGGTGTTATCGCAGATCGATGACCTCTGCCTTGGGGAAGTCCTTGGCATTGAAACGGAACTCTGAGTCGGCAAGTTTCGCCTTCGAGAGATTAGAGATGTCGAATTCAGTCCAGCTCTTTCCCTGCAGGAGCTTCACCTTCGTGGGATGATAGCTCTGCTTGTCGATGGTGATGAAGAGTTCCTTGATTTTCTGATCTTTCGCGGTAGAAGTCAGGTGAACTACGTAGGCATTGCCCGTACTGTTGAGGGTACTGGTGTAGCCGCTCTTATAGAGGTTGATGAAGTTGTAGGGGTTGATGGCCTGCAGCTGCGCCTCCGAAGGATTGCTGACGTTGACTTCCTCGTTGTCTTTCATATAGGTCCACATGGTCTTGCCGTCAAACCAGACGATAGCTTTATGGGTGGTGGCGTGGAATTTCTTTCCTTTGATGAGGATGGTGCCTGTGGCATTGCCGATGCCTCCCACCATTTTGAAGTTGGCCTTGATGCCATCTTTCACTGTGATGTTGGCCGCTGCTTTATCGAGCACGCTCTTAGCGGTCTGTGCCATAGAGACGGTACTGATGAGTGCCGCCAGAATCAGAAAACAAATCTTTTTCATTTCTCTTTTTACCTTATTTTGTCTTTTACTTAAGATTACTCAACAGGTTGTTCAGGCTGACTTCGTCGAGAACCATCACCTCACGCGGCTTGCTGCCCATAGCGGCACCTACCACACCAGCCTTCTCCAACTGATCCATCAGACGGCCCGCACGATTGTAGCCGATGGCGAACTTTCGTTGGATGAGAGAGGTGGAACCACTCTGGTTGCTGACAATCAGACGGGCTGCATCCTCGAAGAGGGGATCGAGATGGGTGAGATCGACATCAGCAGACTCACCACCCATGTCGCTTTCTTCCATCTTCGGCTCTGGCAGTTCGTAAGGTGCGCCATAGCCCTGCTGTGAAGCAATGAAATTGTTAATATCCACCACCTCAGGTGTGTCAACGAAGGCACACTGTACACGGATAGGATCGTTGCCCTGCAGATAGAGCATATCACCACGACCAATGAGCTGGTTGGCACCCATACGGTCGAGAATGGTCTTAGAGTCGATACCCTGGCTGACCTTGAAGGCAATACGTCCTGGGAAGTTGGCCTTGATGGTACCAGTGATGATGTTTGTGGTAGGACGCTGGGTGGCGATGATCATGTGGATACCCACAGCACGTGCCTTCTGGGCGATACGGGCGATGGGCAGTTCAATCTCCTTACCAGCTGTCATGATCAGATCACCATACTCATCGATGACCACCACGATGTAAGGCATATAACGATGTCCCTTCTCTGGGTTGAGCTTGCGTTCTTTGAATTTCTTGTTATAATCCTTGATGTTACGCTCACCAGCAGCCATCAGCAGCTCGTAACGGGCATCCATCTCCACACAGAGTGAATTCAGGGTGCGAACCACCTTTGTGGTATCGGTGATGATCGGACTATCCACCTCTTCAGGAAGGGCCGCCAGGAAATGACGCTCGATAGTCTTATAGACGCTGAATTCCACCATCTTGGGATCGACGAGCACAATCTTCATCTCTGCTGGATGCTTCTTATATAATAAAGAGGTGAGGATGGCATTCAGGCCGACAGACTTACCTTGACCTGTGGCACCAGCCACGAGAAGGTGAGGCGCTTTGGCCAAGTCGAACATGAATACCTCATTGGTAATGGTCTTACCCATGGCACAGGGCAGCTCCATCGTAGTCTCTTGGAATTTCTTGGAGTTAAGGATGGATTCCATCGATACCACGCTGGGTTTGGCATTTGGAACCTCGATACCCACCGTTCCCTTACCAGGAATCGGCGCGATGATACGGATGCCGAGGGCTGAGAGCGACAGGGCAATATCATCTTCAAGTGAACGGATCTTTGAGATACGGACACCAGCGGCGAGGGTGATCTCGTAGAGGGTGATGGTAGGACCAACGGTAGCCTTGATGCTGGAGATCTCGACACCAAAGGTACGGAGCACCTCCACGATGCGGTTCTTGTTGGCGTTCTGCTCGTCCATATCAATATAGGGCTTACCATCGTTATCGTATTTCTTCAGTAGGTCGAGCGTCGGATACTTGTAGTTCTCGAGGTCGCGCTTGGGGTCGTAGGGTTCCAGATCCTCAAGGGCAGGGGCCACCGTCATCGCGTCGGCAGCAGCTTCACCCTCAGCCACCTCGATTTCCATATCAACTTTGTCGGCAGCGGCAGGAGCGATTGGGGCAGCGGGCTTCTCAGGCTGCTGCGTATAAACAGGATCAATAACGACTGCCTTATTGTTTTCCTGAAACTCTACTTGCTGCGGGGCTGGATCGTCGAAGACCATAGGTTCTTCTTCTGGTTCCTCTTCGTCAACAATCTGCTGTTCGTAGGAATAGGCTTTCTCTTCAGGATCATTGTTGGTAATCTTGAACTTTACCTTGTCGATGAATCTGGTAGGATTTAAAATCTTACGAACGAAGAAGATGGTCTCAGCACTGATATAAGTTAGGAAGGCGAGGGCTGTCAGCACGAGGAGAGCTGTCAGACCAGGCGAACCTACGAGATTCTCGATATACTGACAGATATAGGCACCATGATCGCCACCCGGATTGAACCAGGCATCCGTCATAAAGGGTGCCAGGAACTTAGCCAAAGTGATGGAAGCCCATATCATCAGGATCATCAAGGAGAGGAACCACTTGAGCAGGTTGACCTTGAAGGCACGGATAAGATTGGTGCCTAATAAGAGGATGAAGACAGGGATGAGAAAAGCGGGCAGGCCGAAACAGCGCTTGATGAAAAACCATGAAGCGTAGGAGCCAATGCTGCCACAGGTGTTACTGAACTCATGATGGGCATTCAGCACTTCACCATCGCGAGGGTCTTCTATCAGACTCTGGTCAGCAGCTCCCGTAGAGAAGTAGGAGATGAAAGCCAGGATGAGGTAGATAGCCACACACACGAGGATACAGCCGAGTACGAAGTTCAGCTTTTCGTTATGGAAAATATCTTTGAATCCTAAAACATTTGTCAGGTTAAAGCCACTATTTTTTGACTTAGACTCACTCTTTTTCTTAGCCATATCTGTCTTATTTCACAATTTTGTTGCAAAAGTAGTCGAAAAAACTTAGATTTCATCAAAAAATGATGATTTTTTTGTATTTTTGCACCAAGAAATGAAAAAGTTGATATATAACAAGTTCGACAAGCCTACGATTGCCACCCTGAGAAGAGTCGACTACAAAGGCAAGATCGTCGTCATCAATTCACCTGCAGAAGCGGAGACGGCGGTGGATTATCTGTTGGCCCAGTCTGTACTTGGCCTGGATACAGAGACTCGTCCGTCGTTCACCAAAGGTAAACATTACAAATGCGCCTTACTGCAGGTGGCGAATCAGTCGATTTGCTTCCTGTTCCGCCTGAACTATATCGGGATGTGTCCAGCTGTGGCCAGGCTGTTGGGTGACAAGACGGTGACGAAGGTAGGTTTAGCTTGGAAGAACGACCTGCTGTCACTGCGGGAATTGGGTGAGTTTCAACCAGGTTCCTTCGTAGATTTGCAGGATATGGTGAGAGAGTTAGGTATTGAGGACCAGAGTCTGGTGAAGATATATGCGAACCTGTTTGGTGAACGTATCAGTAAGGCTGACAGATTGTCGAATTGGGAAAGGGATATCCTGAAGGACACCCAGAAAGTCTATGCCGCCATCGATGCCTGGGCGTGTGTCCGCATCTATGAAGAGCTGTTAAGACTGAAGGAATCAGGAGACTACGAACTAGTTGTCAGAGAAGAAGAAAACAAGCAAGAACATGATGAGACAGATATATCTGAAACGCGGTAAGGAAGAGAGTTTGATGCGTTTTCATCCCTGGGTGTTCTCTGGTGCCATCCAGCATGCAGACCAGGGTATCGAAGAAGGTGAGATCGTCAGGGTATTAAAGAATAACGGCGATTTCATCGCTATCGGGCACTATCAGGCAGGTTCTATCGCTATGAGAGTGCTTTCTTTCCGTGATGTGCCCATCGACGATCAGTTCTGGGCTTCACGTCTGCTTTCGGCCTTGAAGATGAGACAAGCTATCGGCATTGCTGATAATCCAGATAATAACACCTACCGCTTGGTTCATGGAGAGGGTGATCTGCTACCAGGACTCGTGATTGACGTTTATGGTAAAACTGCTGTGATGCAGGCTCACAGCATCGGTATGCACCTTTGCCGTAAGGCCATTGCTGCCCAACTGGTACAGGTGATGGGAGGAAGACTGGAGAATATCTACTATAAGAGTGAGACCACGCTGCCGTTTATGGACGATATGGAGAACGGATTTCTCTATGGTGGATCGGAAGATAATGTGGCTGTTGAGAACGGATTGAAGTTCTATGTGGACTGGCTACGTGGTCAGAAAACAGGATTCTTTGTAGATCAGCGTGAGAACCGTTCGATGCTGGAGCACTTTGCCAAAGGTAAGAAGGTGCTGAATATGTTCTGTTATACCGGTGGATTCTCGTTTTATGCGATGAGAGGTGGGGCAGAGTTGGTGCATTCTGTAGATAGCAGTGCTAAGGCCATCGAACTGACGAATCGCAATGTGGAGCTTAATTTCCCTGGCGATCAGCGTCATCAGGCTTTCTGTGAGGATGCCTTCAAATATCTGGAACAGGCTGGTGATCAGTATGATCTAATCATTCTTGATCCCCCAGCTTTTGCCAAACACCGTGGTGCGCTTCATAACGCGCTGAAAGGTTATACCCGTCTGAACAATAAGGCATTCCAGAAGATTCAACCAGGTGGTATCCTCTTTACGTTCAGCTGTTCACAGGTGGTGACAAAGGACCATTTCCGCAATGCGGTGTTTACGGCTGCTGCCCAGGCAGGGCGCAAGGTGAGAATCCTGCACCAGTTGCATCAGCCTGCGGATCATCCTATCAATATCTATCACCCTGAGGGGGAGTATCTGAAAGGACTGGTGTTGTATGTGGAGTGAGAATAAAAAGTGAGAAGTGAAAGATAAGGTTGCTGATTTCATCGCGAAGCAAGGGCTTCTGAGGCGTGAGGGATTATATCTCGTGGCTCTGAGTGGTGGGGCAGACAGCGTGGCGCTGTTGCTGATCCTGAAGGATCTTGGCTATCGCATTGAGGCAGCACATTGCAATTTTCATCTGAGAGGTGAGGAGAGCAATCGGGATGAGGACTTTGTGAAGAATCTCTGCGAAGAGAAAGCAATTCCACTTCATTTAATTCACTTTGACACAAAGGAATATGCAGCCTTACATCAAGTAAGTATTGAAATGGCTGCGAGAGAGCTACGCTACGGTTATTTCCGACAGCTTAGACAGGATATAGGGGCTGAGAAGGTGTGTGTGGCCCATCATCGTGATGATGCTGTAGAGACCTTGCTGATGAACCTGATGAGAGGAAGTGGTGTTCACGGACTGACAGGTATCAGAGCCAATTATGGTGAAATCGTGAGACCGCTGCTAGCTGTAAGTCGTCAGGAGATTGAGGATTATCTCCATTCCATCGGACAGCCTTATGTGACCGACTCTACAAATCTGGTGGACGACGTATTGAGGAATAAAATCCGATTAAATGTGCTACCTTTGTTGGAGCAGATCAATCCAAGTGTAGCTGAGAATATCGGTAAAACCGCCCGTTTCATGCAGGAGACGGAGAAGGTGGTGGAGGCAGCTATCAAGCATCAGCAAGAAGATCTCATCGAGCACAATGCTCAGAAGGAGACTGTAGCCATTACGCAACTGAGGCGATTACCATCTCCAGAACTGTTTCTCTATGAATGGTTGGCAAAGAAAGGATTCAATACCACACAGGTAGAACAGTTGGCTGAGCATCTGGAGGGAACATCGGGTAGGGTATTTGAGACCCCTGATTATGTATTGCTGATAGACAGGGATCAACTGGTGCTGGCACCACGTAAAGCACCTATAAGATCGCTTAGGATTCCTGAGGAAGGACGTTATCGTTTGGATGAAGGATGCTGTATCGATATAAAGAACAAGGAAAATATATCTATTTCAAGGTCAAATAATTGTATCACAATAGATAAAGCAAAGGTAAAATTCCCATTAACCGTCAGACCAATAGAGAATGGGGATTTCTTTATACCTTTTGGGATGACAGGCAGGAAACTGGTGAGTGATTATCTGACAGACCTGAAGTGCTCACTATTTGAGAAGCAGAGCCAGTTGGTGGTGACAGACAGGGAAGGACAGATCATTTGGCTTGTTGGGAAAAGGATAGATAACAGAGTCAGAGTGGCGGAGCAGACAAAAGAGATCCTGCAAATAGCTCTGGTCAGCATATAGATAATTATATATAATGTAGAATTAAAAATATAAGAGTATGAAACAGACAATTTTGGTCACTGGTGGTACTGGTTTTATTGGAAGCCATACAACAGTAGAACTGCAGGAAGCAGGTTATGAGGTGGTAATAATCGATAACCTCTCAAACTCTAATGAGAATGTGATTGACGGTATTGAGAAGATTACGGGTATCCGTCCTGCGTTCGAAAAGGTGGATTGCTGTGATTTTGAAGCACTGGAAGGTATCTTCAAGAAGTATCCGAAGATTGAGGGTATCATTCACTTTGCTGCAAATAAAGCTGTGGGTGAGAGTGTGGAAAAACCATTGATGTACTATCGCAACAACCTTGTATCGCTGATTAATCTGCTGGAACTGATGCCGAAGTATGATGTGAAGGGCATCATCTTCTCATCAAGCTGTACGGTATATGGCCAACCCTCAAAAGAGTATCTGCCTGTAACGGAGGATGCACCTGTGCAGAAGGCGATGAGCCCCTATGGCAACACCAAGCAGATCAACGAGGAGATTATTCATGACTATGTTCATTCAGGTGCGCCCATTAAGAGCATCATCCTGCGTTACTTCAATCCGATTGGTGCCCATCCCACAGCACTGATTGGTGAGTTGCCCAATGGTGTGCCCATGAACCTGATTCCATTTGTTACACAGACGGCAATGGGAATCCGCAAGCAGCTGAAGATCTTCGGAAACGACTATAACACGCCTGATAAGACTTGTATCCGTGACTATATCTATGTGGTAGATTTGGCTAAAGCTCACGTCAAGGCAATGGAGCGTGTTCTCGACAAGCCTGAAACGGAAGCTGTAGAGATTTTCAACATTGGTACTGGTAAGGGTCTTTCAACCTTAGAGGTTGTTCAGGGTTTTGAGAAAGCTACAGGCGTGAAAGTGAACTGGGAGTTTGCACCACGTCGTGAAGGTGATATCGAACAAGTATGGGGTAATGTTGACAAGGCCAACAAGGTGTTGGGCTGGAAGGCTGAGACACCTACTGAAGAGGTGCTGAAGAGTGCCTGGAAGTGGCAGGAGAAACTCCGTAAGGACGGTATCCAATAAAAAAAAACGGTTCGAAGGAACCGATTTTGTGTTTGTGTTGTGAATGGACTTCGATGTGAATCGAGGTCCATTTCTTTCACGTCACAAAGAGATGCAGGTCTTGAAAGTGCCTTCTTCATTGAAGTCACTAAGATCTACCGGTGAACGGAACAACCCAAACAAACTACTGCCAGACCCAGACATCGCAGCATAGACAGCCCCCATATCATAAAGACGATCCTTGATAGCCCCAATCTCAGGATGAATGGCAAAGACACTCTTCTCAAAGTCATTTGTGAGTAAACCACGCCAGGTCTCCACAGGCTGCATCACGATATCACGACAATTGTGTACAGGATGACAAGGGGTAATCAGTGAGAAGGCCTCTTTCGTAGAGACGGGGATAGCAGGGCGCACAATAGCCAAATGCCAGCCTTTCAAATCTAAGTCGATAGACTGCATCTTCTCACCAATACCTTCTGCATAGACAGGACGATTGACAACGAAGAATGCACAGTCAGCACCTAACTTGGCGGCGTAGTCGATCATCTGCTGCTCAGAGAGTCCGAGGTTGAACTGACTGTTCAGCAACGTAATCATGAAACCGCAATCGCTGGAACCTCCTCCCATACCAGCCTGCGTAGGAATACCTTTATAAAGATGTGTGTGGATACGTGGCAGAGTAGGGAAGTCCTGTTTCAGAAGATGATAGGCCTTCACCACCAGATTCTTCTGCTCATCGCCCTCGATATGGAGGTTGGTGACTTTCAGGTCGCAATCGACATCTGAAGGGAACTGCGGATCCATAGGAAACACCTCCAGTGCATCAGAGATAGGTACTGGATAGAACACGGTCTCAAGGTTGTGATAACCATCGGGGCGTTTCTCTACGACATTTAGTCCGAGATTAATCTTGCAGATAGGAGCTGTCAACATATCACTTATTCTTCTTGGTTTTCTTTTGATTATTTCGTCCGTTACCCTTACTATGCCAACGACCGTGACGTCGGGTATTGGAACGCTTCTTCTCACGTTTGGTATATTCGGGTCCCTCTCCAATTCCTTCTGGTAAGGCAACTTTCTCTACTTCCTTACCCAGAAAATGTTCTATTTGCTGGAAACGGTAGATGTCTGTCTCGCTGATAAAGGTAATAGCCACACCATCACGATCAGCACGGGCTGTACGACCAATACGATGTACATAGTCCTCTGCATCATGGGGCACATCGTAGTTAATAACGGTGCGGATGTCATCGATATCAATACCTCTTGCCACAATATCGGTAGCTACGAGCACATCCGTCTGTCCTGCCTTGAAACGATACATCACCTCGTCGCGTTCCTGCTGAGAGAGATCACTATGCATCTGGTCGCAGTTGATATGCATGGACTTCAGGCTGCGGTTGATCTCTTTCACACGTTCTTTCTTACCAGAGAAGATAATCACACGTTTCAAGTCTCCCTGCTTGAAGATGTGATTGATAATCTTCAGTTTCTGTGGGTCGTAGCAGACATATGCACTTTGTTGGATTTTCTCTGCAGGTTTCGATACGGCAATCTTTACCTCTACAGGATCGTGCAGCAACTGAACAGCCAACTCACGGATTTTCTTTGGCATAGTGGCAGAGAACATGATGCGCTGACAACTCTCAGGCAGTTCCTGTACCAGTTTCATGATGTCATCGATAAATCCCATATCAAGCATACGATCTGCCTCATCGAGCACAAAGAAAGAACATCGGCTGAGGTCGAGATTGCCCACTTTCAAATGGCTCAACAGACGACCAGGTGTGGCGATGAGCACATCAGCACCCAAACGCATGCCTCGCAGTTCCTGATCATAGCGTCCTGCATCGTTTCCTCCATAGACGGCTACACTACTGACACCATCAAGATAATAGCCGAAGCCTTGCATGGCCTGATCAATCTGCTGGGCAAGTTCTCGTGTGGGTGACATAATGATACAGTTGATGGCATCTTTGGGATAGCCGCCATCATCAAGTTGGGAGAGAATCGGCAAGAGATAGGCTGCAGTTTTTCCAGTACCCGTCTGAGCCACACCCAGCACATCATACCCATCGAGAATCTCAGGAATGCAACGTTCCTGAATAGGAGTCATATCCTCAAAATGCATATCATAGAGAGCATCAAGGATATTATCGTTCAGATATGTTTCTTCAAATTTCATTAATTCGGTGCTTGTCGGTAACAGAAATATGCAATAATAGAATACAGAATATTCGGAATCCACGCAGCCAGTATCGGCGGGGTGTCCGCATTGATGGCAAAGGTAGCACTAACTGTCTGCAACAGAATATAGGAGAAAGAAAGTGCCAGACCAATACCCAGATAGAGTCCCATACCACCTTTACGCTTGCGGCTTGAGAGACTCACACCAATAATGGTTAAGATGAAGGAGGCAAATGAGGTGGCAAAACGTTTATGGTATTCCACTTCATACTGCACCACATTGCCTGAACCGCGTTCTGTCTGTTTGGAGATATATTGTCGTAGTTCAGATGAGGTTAGCGTCTCCTGCTGCCCCTTGGAGAATACCAGATCCATAGGTTCCATATGAATGACGGTATCTATCATGGCGCCAGTCGTAATCTCTTCACGCAGACCTTTCAGCTTTCTGATCTTGTAGTTGTTGGCTTTCCAATGGAAACGCGTTTCACTGATAGAGTCATAACGGATTGTTGAAGCCGTCATGTGACTCACCAATTTCTTGTTCTCAAACTTATCCAACGAAAAACCATAACCTGTCTTGGTGCGGTTGTCGTAGCTCTGGATGTAAGCAATGATGCCTGGTCCCACCATCAGCTGTACATTACTGGCAGAGGTGGTACGCTTAGAGTTTTTATATTTGGCTTCAAAATCTTGACGAGTCACAGTACCATGAGGAATAACATTGGAGATGAGATAGAAATTCACAACAGCTATCAAAGCTGCTGAGAGCATATATGGCTTCATGAGCCGCTTGAAACTCACACCAGCTGCCAACATGGCG
This sequence comes from uncultured Prevotellaceae bacterium, assembly GCA_902799765.1. Classification (GTDB taxonomy): domain Bacteria; phylum Bacteroidota; class Bacteroidia; order Bacteroidales; family Bacteroidaceae; genus Prevotella. Next base: position 22,915 of record CADCBZ010000018.1, on the reverse strand, counting down.
ATGATTTCGCTATTGCCTGCCAATTTGGAGGTAAAGAAGATAACAGCAATGAAGACGAACAATGGTGAGAACAGGTTTGAGAAGTAAGGCACGAAGTTGGCATAGTAATCGAAAACGATAGCCTTCAGTGGTGCACCATTCGTAGCAAACTTGGAAAGGTTCTCATTCACGTCAAAGACAATGGCAATAGAGATGATCAGAATGATCGAGTAGATATAGGTTCCGATAAATTTTGCCATGATATAACGGTCGAGACGTGTCAAGAACTGTGCAGGATTGATCTTCCTCCAAACTTTCCCAACACCTCTGCGTAACTGCCGCCAATATTTAACGATCAGAACGAGATACCGTTTCAAGTTTTCTTTATTCATCGTCGTTGTCCTAATTTGTCGATGACACTACGTTTCCATTGTACAAAGTCGCCTGCTATGATATGCTGACGTGCATCGGTTACCAATCGCAGATAGAATGCAAGATTATGGATGGAGGCTATCTGCATGGCAAGCAACTCCTGAGCCTTGAAGAGATGGTGAAGATAAGCCTTCGTATGCAACTGATCGATGTAACAACCATCAGGGTCGATAGGTGAGAAATCATCTTCCCACTTTTTGTTACGCATATTCATTGTTCCTTCATAGGTGAAGAGCATGGCATTACGTCCATTACGAGTAGGCATCACACAGTCGAACATATCAACACCTCGTTCGATAGCCTCAAGGATATTCTGCGGTGTTCCGACCCCCATCAGATAACGGGGACGATCCTTGGGCAGAATCTCGTTCACTACTTCAATCATTTCATACATCACCTCCGTGGGCTCACCGACAGCCAATCCGCCGATAGATGCTCCACCACCATCATTAAGCTGTCCCAGGATATCACAGACATGCTTGGCTGCATCTTGACGCAGATCCTTATAGGTACATCCCTGAACAATAGGGAATAATGTCTGGTTATAGCCATACAGAGGTTCTGTCTCTTTAAAACGTTTCACACAGCGCTCCAACCAACGCTGGGTCAATCCCAATGACTTCTTGGCGTACTGATAATCACTCTGTCCTGGAGGACACTCGTCGAGTGCCATCATGATATCTGCACCGATGATACGCTCCGTATCCATCACGTTCTCTGGCGTAAAGATATGCCTGGAACCGTCGATATGACTCTGAAACTCACAACCTTCTTCACGCAGTTTCCGAATACCTGTCAGTGAGAACACCTGAAAACCACCACTGTCAGTGAGGATAGGACGATCCCAAGTATTAAACTTATGCAGTCCACCTGCTTTTCGGAGAATATCGAGACCAGGTCTGAGATACAGATGATAGGTGTTTCCCAAGATGATTTGTGCCTTCACCTGATCACGCAGTTCAGAAAAGTGTACACCTTTCACAGTACCAGCCGTTCCGACAGGCATAAAGATAGGTGTCTGAATCTGTCCGTGATCGGTGGTAATGATACCAGCACGAGCATCACTGGCAGAATCGGTATGTTGCAGTTCAAACGTCATTTCTTCTCATCTTTCTTTTCATCTTCCTGGATAGTGAAGTCCAGAGGATTTTTAACGATCTCATCCGTCAAAGCAAAGTTCCACACATCCTGCACATTCTCAACATAATGGAAAGTGACACCTTTCAGATACATATCGGGAATTTCAAGGATATCTTTCTCATTCTCACAACACATCACGATATCGGTGATGCCAGCACGTTTGGCAGCAAGGATTTTCTCCTTGATACCACCTACGGGCAGAACTTTTCCACGAAGGGTGATCTCGCCAGTCATTGCGGTGTTCTTGCGAATCTTTCGCTGGGTAAGGGCAGAAGCGATACTGGTAGCGATGGTAATACCGGCAGATGGACCATCCTTAGGCGTAGCCCCTTCTGGTACATGGATATGAATGTTCCAATTGTCGAAGATACGGTAATCAATATTCAAAGTCTCTGCATGAGCCTTCACATATTCCAGAGCCAAGATAGCCGATTCTTTCATTACATCGCCAAGGTTTCCCGTCAGCGTGAGCTTATTACCTTTTCCTTTTGACAACGAGGTCTCAATAAACAGAATTTCTCCACCAACACTCGTCCATGCTAATCCTGTTACTACGCCTGCATAATCATTACCCTGATAAATGTCACGATAGAAAGGTGGTTTACCCAACAGATCCTCAATTTCCGCAGGTGTGATTTTCTTATAGTCGGCATTATCCTCCAACTGGCGTTTGTAGGCAATCTTACGGAGCGCCTTATTAATTTGCTTCTCTAACTGACGGACACCACTCTCACGCGTATATCGTTCGATGATCATCTCAATGGAAGCCTTGTTAAATGTAGGCTTTAAGCCTTTGACATTTTGTCCGGTGTTATCCAACTCACGAGGAATCAAATGACGTTTGGCAATTTCGATCTTCTCTTCTGTGATATAACCGCTCACCTCAATGATCTCCATACGGTCGAGTAGGGGCCGAGGGATGGTACTCAGGTTGTTAGCTGTAGCAATAAACAACACCTTTGAGAGATCATAATCCACATCGAGATAATTATCGTGGAAAGCATTATTCTGTTCTGGGTCAAGCACCTCTAACATCGCAGATGCAGGATCACCATTATGGGTCATCTGCGTCACCTTGTCAATCTCATCAAGAATAAACACTGGGTTGCTGGACCCTGCTTTTTGGATAGACTTGATGATACGACCTGGCATCGCACCGATATAGGTTCGACGATGTCCGCGTATCTCAGCTTCATCGTGAAGACCACCCAGAGATATTCGTACATATTTACGTTTCATGGCAGCAGCAATCGATTTCCCAAGTGAGGTCTTACCAACACCTGGAGGACCATAGAGACAGAGAATAGGACTCTTCAGGTCACCACGAAGGGCAAGCACAGCCATATATTCAAGGATACGCTCTTTTACTTTCTCCATACCATAATGATCCTGATCCAGAATCTTCTGAGCTCGCTTCAGATCCAAATCATCAGTGGTATATTCACCCCAGGGAAGACTTACGAGCGTCTGAAGATAATTCAAAAGTACATTGAATTCAGGACTCTGAGGATTCAGATTGTCCAACTTGTCGGCTTCCTTAAAAAAAGTCTTACTGATCTCTGCAGGCCATTTTTTTCCTTCTGCCTTCTTCAGCAATTCATATTTCTCAGGCGAAGACTCGTTACCCATCTCTGCCTGCATGTTCTTAATCTGCTGTTGCAAGAAGTAGTTGCGTTGTTGTTCATCAATATCCTCACGAGTTTTGTTACGGATGTCAGCTTTCAGATTTTGAAGGTTGATTTCGCGATTGATGATTTTCATCACATTGAAGAGACGTTCTTTTACAGACTCCATCTCCAACAACTTGATCTTTTCCTTAACAGGGAATGGCATGTTAGAGCATACGAAGTTCAGTGCCATGATATTATTGGTAATATTCTTGATGGCAAAGGTTGCTTCGTCGGGGATGTCCTCACTTACATTTATATACTCATTAACAAGATTGCGAAGGTCATCCATAGCTGTTTTGAATTCACGATCCCTTTTTTCAGGATCCAAATCCGTCAATGCCTCAACATCACCCTCAAGATAGGGTGATGTCTGAGTGATTCTGTTAAGCTGTAATCTGCTATGACACTGCACGATGGCTGTGATATTACCATTAGGCAATGTCAATAGCTTCATCACCTTTGCAAATACACCTGTCTTATAGAGGTCTTCCTGCAATGGTACGTCAACCTCAGGGTCACGCTGACAAATAATTCCAATAAGTTCACCTCTTTTCTCGGCTTTCTGTATCACTATCTTACTTGAATCCCTACCAATGAGGATAGGGGAGACCACTCCAGGAAACAATACCAGGTTTCGCACAGGCAGGATAGGTACATTATCGGGGGGATTGATATTCAATATATCCTTTATATCCCCTTCAATGTCGGCTATCATCTGAAATGCTGAATTCTTATTCTGATTACTCATACTTCTAAATTATTTCTCTCTTAAAAAACGGGTGCAAAGTTACTAATAATAAATAAGAAAGACGAATGAAGGATTAAAGAATTAACAAATAATTTGCTTTTTCTCACGAATAATCGATTTTTTATGCTACCTTTGTAGCGAAATTATGGCAAATGATTACTTTCAATTCAAACAGTTTACCATTCATCAGCAACGCTGTGCGATGAAGGTAGGAACAGACGGTACTTTATTAGGTGCTTGGGCTCAGGTGCCAATAAACTCGGCCCGGATCCTCGACATTGGCACAGGGACAGGGCTCATCGCTCTGATGATGGCTCAACGCTTTCCGGAAGCGACAGTTCTTGGTATCGACATCGATGGTGAGGCCGTAAGCCAAGCACAAGAAAATGTAGCAATATCACCATTTGCGTCAAGGGTTGAGATACGAGCACAGAATGTCTTGGATTTTGAATATAAAGAAGGATTTGATGCCATTGTGAGTAATCCTCCGTATTTTATAGATGCTATAACTTGTCCGGATCAACAGCGTACGATAGCAAGGCATACCATTAGTCTTACATATGAACAACTGATGGCATCGGCCTTCAGATTACTGAAACCCAATGGCATGTTTTCCTTGGTAATTCCATCGGAGTGTCGTTCTACATTAGAGGCCGAAGCTTGTCTCGCAGGCTTTTTTCTTTCACGAGTCACACATATTCGGACTACACCGAAGAAACAACCGAAGCGTCAGTTGATTGAATTAACAAAACATCCTGCAGATGAATTATATATAGAAGATGGTATTATCGAAGAACCTCCGAATGTTAGGAGTTCTTGGTACCAACAATTAATACAAGATTTTTATATTCGATGAAAGTTACAATCTTACAACTGAATAGTGTATGGGGAAACCCCGATGAGAACATTAAAAAGGTAGAATATCTGATGTCACAGGCTCCAGATAGTGACCTTTATGTATTACCAGAAATGTGGAGTACAGGGTTTGCGACAGAACCATTTGGTATTGCAGAAGATGCAAATGAATGTAAATCATTATCGTGGATGATAAAGATAGCAGATAAGCATCATTGCGCTATATGTGGAAGTCTTGCAATTTCTCTGGATGGAAAATTCAAAAATCGACATTATTTCGTAAATGGCAGGACAGGAGTCGTTTCATATTATGATAAACACCATTTATTTCGTTATGGTCATGAAGACCGTTATTTCGAGCCAGGAGAGAGCCATACTATCGTAGAATATATGGGTTTCCGTATTTTGCTGCTTACATGTTATGATTTGCGCTTTCCTGTATGGAGTCGTTATGCTGATGGTTTACAATATGATATAATAATATGTGTAGCCAACTGGCCAGAGTCTCGTCAGAATGCCTGGCAGATTCTTACAAGAGCACGAGCTATTGAGAATCAGGCTTTTGTTATTGCATGTAATCGTGTTGGTGATGACAAGTATTGCCATTATCGTGGACAAAGCGCTATTATCAGTCCAATTGGTAAAACATTTGCCAGTTGTCCGGCCAATGAAGAAACAACCATTTCATTTTTCTTAAATTTGGAATCACTCGTACAACAGCGCATAAAATTTAAAGTTTTGGAAGATCGTGACCAATGGTAAAATAAACCTTATTTTTTATCAAGGTAACAATCTGCTTATTATTATCTGAATCAGCATTATGATAAATAAATAATAAAGAGTACTCTACCTCTTTTATTTTAGAGTAACAATAATGCCGTTCCCCAAAATGGAGAACGGCATCCATTATTATGCCTATTTCTTTAAATATATAATTTTAGAATGGCAGATCGTCAGCTGATCCTTCTGATGCAGGTTCCTGTGCCGGTGGGAATGGTGATGTGGCACCACCAGCTGGCGGGAATGGTGTTGCACCAGGTGTTGCAGGTTGAACCTGACCACGAACTACATTATATGCACGAATCTCATTAAACCAACGCCCGTTATACTCATGGGCATCAATATCAAACTGTACCGTAATATCTTCTCCTTGCTGGATATTGAACTGTTTGATACGGTCTTCGCCAAAAATACGGAAGACACATTTGCGGGGATACTGCCCCGGAACTTCAATCACATACTCCTGAGACATCCAGGGATTTCCTGTACGATTAGACATTTGCGCATTACAACGTTTTTTTGTAATTTTGTGCTCAATTATTAAATATGTAATAAATAACAAGAAAGCTATAAAACTATGCGATTTACATTATCAAGTACCGCACTGAGCTCAAAGCTCTCTGCACTTTCGAGAGTCATCAACAGTAAAAATGCCCTGCCCATCTTGGGTGATTTCGTCTTTGAAATCAGTGATAACGTGCTTCGTCTGACAGCATCAGACAGTGAAAACATCATGAAGACCCAACTTGAACTGACAGAAAGTAACGGTGATTGTCGTTTTGCTATTGACAGCCACAATCTTCTGGAAGCCGTGAAAGGTTTTTCTGAGCAGCCAATCACCTTTGAGGTGGATCAGCAACAGAATATAGTGAAGATTTCCTATCAGAATGGTCTTTTCTCACTGCCGATTGAAAATGCTGATGAGTTCCCCATGTCTCAGCCTGTGAGCGACTTTGCAAACACGATTAACATTCCCAATGCTATCTTGGCAGAGAATATTAACCGTTCTATTTTTGCAACAGCTCAAGACGAGTTGCGCCCTGTGATGAATGGTATCTATTTCGATCTGACCTCCGATCATCTTGCTGTTGTGGCTTCTGACGGTCATAAACTCGTACGTAATAAGGTGTTTACGATTAAGAGCGATCAGCCTGCAGCTTTTATCCTGCCTAAGAAACCCGCAAACCTGCTGAAAAATCTGCTGGGTAAAGATGGTGGCGATGTGACGATTCGTTTCGATGAGCGTAATGCAGAGATCAATTATGGTGATGGTACACTGCAGTGCCGTCTAATTGAGGGTCGTTTCCCGAATTATAATTCTGTGATTCCTCAGAACAACCCAAATGAACTGCGCGTTGATCGTCTCGGTCTGTTAGCTGCTCTTCGTCGTGTACAGCCTTTTGCTAATGGTTCAAGTAATCTGATCCGTTTCCATGTGGAGGGCTCTACCCTACAGCTCGATGCTGAGGATTACGACTTCTCTAAGACAGCTACAGAGCGTATGTCTTGCGATTATAATGGAAATCCCATGTCTATCGGTTTCAAGGGTTCCTCTTTCATTGAGGTATTAAGCAATTTCGATTGTCCGGAAGTCATCATACAGCTGGCAGATCCTAGTCGCGCAGGACTTGTTCTTCCCTCTGAACAGCCTGAGAATCAAGATATATTGATGCTTCTGATGCCAATGTTGATTAACGACTAAGTTTGGAGCAAACAGATCAATGAAACTGAATCTTACAAAACCTTTAGTCATTTTCGATCTGGAGACGACAGGTCTCGATCTTGTAAAAGATCGTATCATACAGATATCCTATATCAAAGTCTATCCTGACGGAAAGGAAGAACGTGGTAACGAACTGGTAAATCCTGAGAAACCCATTGATCCGATGATTAGTCAGTTGACAGGTATTACCAACGAGGAGGTTAAAGATAAGCCGACATTCAAGCAACTGGGACAGACACTTGCAGCCAAGTTTGCTGGATGTGATTTTGCAGGATTCAACTCCAATCACTTCGACATTCCCTTGTTGGCAGAAGAGTTTTTGCGTGCAGGTGTGGACTTTGACTTCTCCAAGAGTCGTATGATAGATGCCTGTACCATCTTCAAACGTATGGAAAAACGTAATCTGGCTGCCGCCTATAAGTTCTATTGTGGACGAAAAATGGAGGAAGATTTCGAGGCCCATCGTGCTGATCAGGATACAGAGGCCACCTATCGTGTGCTCATGGGGGAACTCGATAAGTATGCACCAGGTGCCAATGAGGATGAAGAGAAGGTATTGGAGAATGATATGGATAAACTGGCAGATTTCTCGAAGATGAACAACTTCGTCGATTTCGCAGGTCGAATCATTTGGGGCGAGATGAAGGACCGTCATGGTAATGTCTTGCTCGATAAGGATGGTAAACCGCGAATGACGGAGGTATTCAATTTCGGAAAACACAAGGGAATCCCTGTCGCTGATGTTCTCCAGATCGATCCTGGCTATTATAGTTGGATTTTGGCAGGCGATTTCACCTATAACACGAAACAGGTGCTCACACGCATTCGTCTTCGTGAGGCAAATCTTAACGGATGATAACTGTACGGACGATATTTTCAACCATTTTCATGCTTGCAGCTCTTGGATTACATGCCCAGGAGCTGCAAGTTAAGGTTAATATAAATCACAGCCAGATCTCCGGAACGGAAGTCAGTGTATTTGAGAATCTTCAACAAACCATCGAACAATTTATCAACGAACGACAGTGGACACCATTGCAGTTTCAGAAGAACGAACGAATCCAGTGTAGTCTGAACATAACAGTCAATGCTTATATCCGCGAGGAAAACCGTTTCAATTGTACGGCATTGATCCAGGCCAATCGTCCAGTTTATAACTCAGCCTACACTACCACCTTATATAATAATATGGACGACCAGTTCAACTTTGACTTTATACAGTTCGATCAACTGAACTTCAATGATGAGATGGTAGATCAACAGCTCCCTGCTCTCCTCGCCTACTATGCATATCTGATCATCGGACTCAACCTCGACAGTTTTGCGCCGATGGCAGGCACAGATGTCTTGCAGCGTTGTATGTATCTGGTGAACAATGCTCATGAGTTGGGTTTTCCTGGATGGAAAGCTTTTGAGAACAATCGGAACAGGTTTGCCATCATCAACGATTATCTTGATGAATCGATGCGTCCCTTCCGTCAACTTCAGTACGATTACTACCGCAAAGGACTTGATGAGATGGCTAATAATGCAGAACGTGGTCGAACGGAAATCTCCGAAGCCCTTGTAAACGATCTGCAAAGTGCTCATGAGAATAAGCCCATGAGTTATCTACCCCAAATATGGACTGATTATAAGCGCGACGAACTGGTAAACATCTATAAAGGCAAAGGCACGCAAAAGGAAAAAGAACGTATCTTTGACCTGCTGATGTCGCTCAATGCCTCCCAGAGTAATGCATGGGAAAATATTAAGAAATAATATGCTAAAGAGACTATATATAAAGAATTTCACCCTTATCGACGAACTCGATATCGACCTATATCAAGGATTCTCTGTCATTACCGGCGAAACGGGTGCTGGTAAAAGTATCATCTTGGGGGCTATTGGACTCCTATTAGGGCAACGTGCCGATTCCAAGATCATCAAGGATAAGTGTGTCATCGAGGCTCACTTCGACATCTCACGCTATGGTATGGAAACTTTCTTTACCGAGAATGATATAGAATACGATCCCTCTGACTGTATCATCCGCCGCGAATTGACGAGTGCAGGAAAAAGTCGGGCCTTCATCAACGATACGCCTGTTCAACTTGTTATATTGAAAGAACTTGGTGAACAACTCATCGATATCCATTCCCAACACCAGAATCTTTTGCTGAACAAACAGGACTTCCAGCTCAGTGTGGTTGATATCATTGCCGATAACACCAAGTCTCTCACACAATACCAACAGACTTATAATGATTATCAATCCGTTAATAAAGAATTAGAGACACTGCAAGAATGCATTGAGAATAATCGTCAGAACCAGGATTTCCTGCAGTTCCAATATGATGAACTGACGAATGCGAACCTTGTGGAGGACGAACAGGAAGAACTGGAACAAAAGAGCGATACGATGAGTCATGCTGAGGAAATTAAAAGTGCTCTCTATGAAGCAGACAATGCACTTTCTGCTGATGATACAGGTATAGTCAGCACTCTTCGTTCTGCACGTACAGCTTTGAGTAGCATCCAACGAGTCTGTCCTGATGCCAGCGAACTGGCGCAGCGCCTTGAAAGCAGCTATATCGAACTGAAGGATATTTCTGAGGAGATTTCCAATCAATTGGAACGTGTGGATTTCGACCCAGCAGAGCTTGATACCATCAACAACCGTCTGGATCGTCTTTATGATCTGGAGAAGAAATATCACGTTGAGAACGTCTCTGAGCTAATTACCAAGCGTGAGGAACTCAAATCGCAGCTAAATAACATTGAGAATAGCGACGAAGCTCTTGCTGCACTCCAGCAACGTCTTTCTGACCTCCAGACACAGGCAAAGAAAGAGGCAGATATTTTGACCAAACGTCGTCAGAAAACAGCACAGCAGATTGAGAAAGAGATGCAGTCACGCCTAATTCCTTTAGGCATGCCCAATGTCCGTTTCAGTATTCAGATTACTAAAGATACACTCGGACGCACAGGCCAGGATAAAGTCGCCTTCCTTTTCAGTGCTAACACCTCCACCCCACTCCAACCTGTCTCTCAGGTGGCCTCTGGTGGTGAGATTGCACGTGTCATGCTCTCGTTGAAAGCTATGATCAGTGGTGCAGTCAAGCTCCCAACCATCATATTCGATGAGATCGATACAGGTGTCAGCGGAAAGATTGCCGAGAAGATGGCAGAAATCATGCAGGAGATGGGACGCCACGAGCGTCAGGTCATCAGTATCACCCATTTGCCGCAAATTGCTGCCCTTGGCACCTCGCACTATAAGGTTGAGAAGGAAGAAACAGCCCAAGGCACTATCAGTCGTATGACAGAGTTGTCTTCCGAAGGACGCATCCGTGAGATTGCCCAGATGCTCTCTGGTAGTGATATCTCCGATGCAGCCATCCAAAACGCAAAAGAATTATTACGTATATGAAGAAAATCAGTATCATAGGCTGTCTGCTCTTCGTGGTAGTCAGCGCTTTCGCTCAGCCAGGCTGGGTGAAAAATGCCTCCCGTTCAGTATTCACCTTGAAGACTTTTGCTGCCGACGGTTCTCTGATAGCCAGCAGTAACGGATTCTTCACAGGAACTAATGGCGAGGCCGTTAGTAATTTTGCTCCCTTTAAGGGTGCAGTCCGTGCAGTGGTTATCGATGCTCAGGGAAAAGAATTTCAGGTCGCAGGTATTATGGGAGCCAACGATATGTATGATGTGGTGAAGTTCCGTGTCGGCAATACAAAGCCACAACCCCTTGCTACCAGTTCTTCTATCTCATCAGTGGGAAGCGTGGCTTATCTGCTTCCCTATCATGAGGTTAAGGCTGTTAAGAGTGGTGCTGTTCGTAAGGCTGAGACCTTCCAAGGCAACTTTCCATACTACACCGTCGCTCTCTCCATGGGGGAGAATCAAGTCGGTTGTCCTTTGTTGAATGCCTCTGGTCAAGTTATTGGTATGATGCAGCAACCAGCCGTCCTTGGTGATAGTTTGAGCTATGCAGTCAGTGCCAGCTTTGCAGACTCCCTGAAGATCACAGGCCTTACTTTCAATGACGAGACGCTCCGACTTACACAAGTGAAAAAACTCCTGCCTACAGACATTAAAGAGGCTTCTCTTGTACTCTACTTCGCTGGCTCGCAGGTTGACTCTGCCCAATATGTATCACTCATTCATGATTTCATTCAACAGTTCCCCAATGCGCCTGAGGGATATATGTACAGAGCCCAACAGGAAACAATAGCTGGTGACTTTTCTAGTGCCGAGCGTGATATGGAGCAGGCTTTGAAGTTTGCAAATCCTAAAGATGACGCATACTTCAACTACGCCCGTATGATCTATAATAAGGAAATTTTCCAGAGTGCGCAGCCTTATGCCGGCTGGAGTCTCGAAAAGGCCTTGCAACAGATACAAGCAGCCAATGCCATCAATCCTCAGCCTGCCTACCGCCAACTGGAGGCAAATATCCGCTTTGCCATGAAACAATATCAGGAGGCCTATGACATTTATCAGGAACTGCTTGCCACTAATCTGCGTAGTGCTGAAGTATTTTTCGCCGCAGCCCGTTGTAAGGAGATGCAGAAAGACTCAACGGCAATGCTTGCACTCATGGACAGTACAATCTCTATGTTCACTCGTCCTTATTTGAAAGAGGTGGCTCCCTACCTCTGGGCACGTGCCGAGGCGCGTCGTAATGCCGGTCTTTACCGTGATGCTGTCAGTGACATGAATGAGTATGAGACACTTATGACAGCCACTGTCAACGATAACTTCTACTATATCCGACATCAGGTAGAGATCCAGGGACGTCTCTATCAACAGGCACTCAACGATATCAACCGCGCCATCCAGATGAATCCTAATGAGATTCTCTACTATGCGGAGAAAGCTTCGCTCGAGATCCGTGTAGGACTCTACGACCAGGCTATTACTACCGCTAAAGAGTGTATCGCCCTCGATGCTTCCAACAGTGATGGTCATCTTTTCCTCGGACTTGCGCAATGTCTGAAAGGACAGAAAAAAGAAGGTATAGAGAATCTCCGCAAAGCAAAAGAACTCGGTGATACCCAAGCAGATGGTTTAATAGAAAAATACAAATAAAAAAATTCCCCGCAGAATGGCGGGGATTTATTGATTTAGAACGGTAGCGGACCGTTGCTGTCTGGCGGTGGTATCGGTGAACCTCCTCCAAACGGATCATAACCCTCTGGCATATCTGGCGGAACGTTATTATTGCCATTCACCTTTGATCCAAGGATCTCTCCGCCACCCATTGGCGCACGATTACCCAGGTTCTTGTCCTCAGGATTCTCAAAACGTGTGTATTCGCCTCTGAAGGTTAGTAACACATCGCCCGTAGCACCTTTACGGTGTTTGGCAATAATGATCTGCGCCATACCATGCAGATCTCTGCCGTTATCATCCTGATAGATATGATAGTACTCAGGACGATGTACAAAGATAACCATATCCGCATCTTGCTCAATGGCACCAGACTCACGTAAGTCTGACAGCTGCGGGCGCTTGCCTTCTAATCCCTCACGACTTTCTACACCACGGTTCAACTGACTCAGGGCGAGAATGGGGATATCCAACTCTTTCGCCAGACCTTTCAGCGAACGTGAAATCGTAGAAACCTCTTCCTGGCGTGATGAGAATCGCATACCATTGGCATTCATCAGCTGTAGATAGTCGATCATGATTAGCTTCACGCCATGTTCACGCACCAATCGGCGGGCTTTGGTTCTAAGTTCAAATACCGAGAGACCTGGTGTATCATCGATATACAATGGTGCACCTAACAGGTTGTTGATACGCTTATCTAGACGCTCCCACTCGTCACGTTGCAGTTGACCATTCAGGATCTTGGAACCCTGAATCTCACAGGCATTCGAGATGAGTCGGTTTACCAACTGCACATTCGACATTTCAAGCGAGAAGAATGCCATCGGCACCTTTAGGTCAGCGGCAATGTTCTTCGCCATCGAGAGTGCAAACGAAGTCTTACCCATCGCAGGACGTCCGGCAATGATCACCAGGTCAGAAGCCTGCCAACCACTGGTAATATCATCAAGCTTATAATAGCCTGTCGAGACACCAGTCAGTCCATCGGTGTTCTTGGCTGCATTCTGGATAGTCTTCACAGCCTGGGCAATCACAGGATCGATGGCAGTATAATCCTTCTTCATGTTACGCTGCGAGAGTTCAAAAAGTGAACCTTCGGCCTCTTGCATCAGGTCTTCCACGTCGATGGTTTCGTCGAAGGCCTTTGTCTCTATCATACTGGCAAACTGAATGAGCTGTCTAGCCAGACTCTTCTGTGCCACGATGTTAGCATGAAACTCGATATTCGCCGACGATGCCACCCTTGAGCTCAACTCAGCCACGTAACCAGGACCTCCCACTTCCTCCAGCGTGCCATCTTTTGCCAACTGCTCCGTCACTGTGAGGATATCCACAGGACGCTCTGCCATACTCAGTTCCATGATGGCCTGATACACCATCTGGTTTCTGGGCTCATAGAAACTCTCCGGACGCAGCGTCTCGCAGACTACAGCATAAGCATCCTTATCAATCATCAGGGCACCTAACACGGCTTTCTCCACTTCCAAAGCCTGAGGCTGCAAGTGACCGTAAGTGTTATCCACAGGTTGCGGCCTTCTTGTGCGTCTTCTGTTTGTATTGTTCTCTTGTTCTGCCATTTATATTGTTTTATTCTTTAATTTCTTTTAGTATAGGTAATGAGATATGATACCTCACTGCAAGGAACCTTATCAGACAGGTTACCACGAAACTCACGATTGCACTCCACTCTGATGAGAGGCCTAGGTTGATGAGCCCCCAATAAACGAGACCACCCAGCACACATGCCATCGCATAAATCTCCTTATGGAAGATCACAGGTTCATTGTTTAGCAACACATCACGAATCACGCCACCAGCTGAACCAGTGATACACCCCATGATGATGGCCACCCAGAATGGTTGTCCGAAAGTGATGCTCTTCTGGATACCAGCAATCGTGAACAGGGCCAAACCTAAGGTGTCAAATACAAACCACGCATTCTTTAATGGCTCCATCCAACGACCGAAAAAGGCCACAGTGAGTAATGCCACACCTGTACAGATCAGATATATAGGAGTTGTCATCCAAAATGGTGTTGTTCCGAGCATCACATCACGAATCGTACCGCCACCTATGGCCACCGCCACGCCGCATACATAGCCACCGAACCAGTCGAACTGTTTCGCAGCTGCATGTCGGATACCAGAAATTGCAAATGCAAACGTACCCAACAACTCAATCATATGTATGATCATATCCTGATCCATCATTTTTCGTATCTATTTCCCCAATAATTCACCATACGCTGATACAGCTTCTCTTCCGTGGGATTATGCTGTCCGTGCCAGAATCGCTCGTTCACCAACGTATCAGGCAGATACTGTTGTTCCGTAAAGTGCCCAGGATAGTCGTGGGGATATTTATAACCGTCATGATAACCCAGTTCCTTCATCAACTGTGTAGGCGCGTTTCTAATAGGTAACGGTACAGGTTGGTTGCCAGTCTCCCTAACCTTAGCCAATGCCGCATCAACCCCAAGATAGGCACTATTGCTCTTCGGTGAAGTGGCAAGATATACAGTTGCCTCCGCCAAGGGAATCCTGCCTTCAGGCCAACCTATTTTCATCACAGCATCAAAGGCTGCATTTGCCAGCAGCAGGGCATTGGGGTTCGCCAGTCCGATATCTTCAGAAGCACTGATAATCAGACGGCGGGCGATAAACTGTGGATCCTCCCCACCCTCGATCATTCTAGCCAGCCAATAGAGGGCGGCATCAGGATCAGAGCCTCTGATACTTTTGATAAAAGCTGAGATGATGTCGTAATGCATCTCTCCGTCCTTGTCGTAAGCAAGTGGATTCTGCTGCAGACGATTCTTAACCATCTCATCGGTGATGACTACAGTACCCTCAGGTTCTGCTTCCACCATGAGTTCAAGGATATTCAGCAGTTTTCGGGCGTCACCGCCACAATAGCGCAGCATAGCACCCGTCTCCTTCAAATCAATATCTCGCTCCTTCAGGATACTGTCTGTGTGGATGGCCCTGTCGAGTAACGTTAGGAGATCGTCTTTTTCCAACGTCTTTAGAACATAGAGTTGACAGCGCGAAAGCAACGGACGAATCACCTCAAACGACGGATTCTCCGTAGTAGCACCAATCAGTGTCACAATCCCTTTTTCCACAGCTCCTAACAATGAATCTTGTTGTGACTTCGAAAAACGATGGATCTCGTCAATAAATAAAATAGGTGAAGCCTCGTTGAAGAACCGCACTTTCTGGGCCTTCTCAATGACATCCCTCACATCTTTCACGCCACTGGTCACTGCCGACAGCGTATAGAAGGGTGTTTCAAGCTTGTTGGCAATGATTTGTGCCAAGGTGGTCTTACCCACGCCTGGAGGTCCCCAGAGTATAAACGACGAAATCCGCCCTGCTTCGATCATCTTTCGCAGGACGGCCCCCTCGCCTACCAGATGTTGCTGTCCGATATAATCTTCGAGCGTGCGAGGTCTGAGTCTTTCAGCTAACGGTTGAGCCATATTTTGGTGCAAAATTACGAATAAGTCGGCTAAAAACCAAATTTATTTCAATTATTAAAAAAAATATTGCCCAAAAACTTGCTAATAAAAAATAAAGTGGTTACATTTGCAGAAAATTTGTAATATTATGGCAAGAACGAAACAACAACAACCCGAGAGCAACCCCGCATTATCTATTAAGGCTGTTACCAAAAACAGTGTTTGGGACATTCAGGAAAACGATGTGTTCCGTATGTGGGAGGCAGCTACGAAAGACGCAGAAGTAAAAGAGAACATCCAGCATTATCTTGACATCTTCAAGAGTGCCTTCCTGATTGAGGAGATCAAGGACGAGGCCCCTGCTGTCAAGAAGGGCTACGAGAAGCGTGGCTATAAGGTCATGGATATCAAGTTCGACGAGAACCTTAAATTCCTCTGGGCTATCAAGAAGCGCCCTATTACGCGTGTCACCGATCTCTCCTACGAGAACATCCGCCACATATCCGCAGCCAAGTTGCTGGAGGTTATCGACCGAAACTTTGGTGGTGGCTGGGATTCCCTGTCTCAATCTATCCAAGATATTATCCTCAGTGGCTTCGACATCTCCACAACGACACTTCCCAAAGACCGTCTCCACAAGAAAGGCGGCATGTATGAGAAGAAAGTGGATGATGGCTTCGATGTGCTTGAAGTGGCCAAAGGCGGCTGGGTAGAGGCTATCTTTGCCAAACTCAAGCCCGAGGAAGAAAAGATCAAGATGAAGTTCTCTGAAAAGGACGACGAAGACAAGGAAGAGACCGATGAAGACAATGAGGACTACGAGGTAGAAGACAACTACAGTTCTCACGACGAGGAAGATGAGGATGTACAGGATCCCAACGATGATGAGATCAACGAGGACAACTACTCCACGATGATGGACCTGGGTACCGATGATCCTGAAGACGAAGCAGCCAATATGCTTGACTATGTAGAGGAATAACCTATTTTCCAAAAACAATAAACTTTTAAAAAGCCCCTGTAATGATGAACATCCCCTCAGTATTCTGGCTCGTGCCCGTAGCATCGCTCGTGGCACTGGGCATGGCGTGGTTCTTCTTCCGCCAGATGATGGCCGCCGACGAAGGCACGCCCCGTATGAAAGAGATTGCACTCTATGTGCGTAAAGGTGCTATGGCCTACCTGAAACAGCAGTATAAGGTGGTCTGCATCGTGTTTGTGGTGCTCTGCGCCCTCTTTGCCTTCATGGCCTATGGCCTGAACGTACAGAACCCCTGGGTACCCTTTGCCTTCCTCACGGGTGGTTTCTTCTCCGGTCTGGCAGGTTTCTTCGGTATGAAAACCGCCACCTATGCCTCTGCTCGTACGGCGAATGCTGCACGTGAGAGTCTGGATGCCGGACTTAAGATTGCCTTCCGTTCTGGTGCCGTCATGGGACTCACTGTGGTGGGTCTTGGTCTGCTCGACATCGCCATCTGGTTTGTTGTACTCAACCACTTTGATGCCGACGGACTTATCTCTATTACCACCACCATGCTGACCTTCGGTATGGGTGCCTCTACACAGGCTCTTTTCGCCCGTGTGGGTGGTGGTATCTACACCAAGGCTGCCGATGTGGGTGCCGACATCGTGGGTAAGGTCGAAGCCGATATCCCTGAGGACGATCCCCGCAACCCCGCTACCATTGCTGATAATGTCGGTGATAACGTAGGTGACGTGGCTGGTATGGGTGCCGACCTCTACGAGTCGTATTGTGGTTCCGTACTCTCTACCGCTGCCCTCGGTGCTGCTGCCTTCGGTGTGGCAGGTCTCGACATCCAGCTGAAAGCAGTTATCGCTCCGATGCTCATTGCAGCCGTAGGTGTGTTCCTCTCTCTCTTGGGAATCTTCCTGGTACGTACCAAGGAAGGTGCCACGATGAAGGATTTGCTCCACTCACTCTCAGTAGGAACAAATGTCAGCGCCGTTCTCATCGCTGTGGCCTCATTCGCTATCCTCTACCTTTTAGGTATTGAGAACTGGCTCGGCCTATCCTTCTCCGTTATCTCCGGTCTGGCTGCCGGAGTCATCATCGGACAAGCTACTGAGTACTATACCTCTCACTCTTACAAGCCTACCCAGAAGATCTCTGAGGCAGGACAAACTGGTGCAGCTACGGTGATCATCAAGGGTATCGGTACAGGTATGATCTCTACCTGCATTCCTGTGATCACAATTGGTGTTGCCATCATGCTCAGTTATCTCTGTGCCAATGGTTTCGACCTCTCCATGTCATCAGAATCCCTGTCTCACGGTCTCTATGGTATCGGTATTGCTGCTGTCGGTATGCTCTCAACGCTGGGCATCACCCTCGCCACCGACGCTTATGGACCTATCGCCGACAATGCCGGTGGTAATGCCGAGATGTGCGGACTGGGCGAAGAGGTTCGTCATCGTACCGACTCGCTCGATGCACTTGGTAACACTACAGCTGCTACAGGTAAGGGTTTCGCCATCGGTTCTGCAGCCCTTACCGCTCTAGCCCTGCTCGCTTCTTATATCGAGGAGATCAAGATTGCAATGGCTCGTGCCGGACAGACCTTGACTAATGTGGCAGGCGATGTGATTGCCGCTTCCGACGCTACCATTCCCGACTTCATGAACTACTTCCAGATCAACCTCATGAACCCACGCGTGATCGTTGGTGCCTTCATCGGTGCGATGGCCGCCTTCCTGTTCTGTGGTATGACGATGGAAGCTGTAGGACGTGCAGCAGAGAAGATGGTACAAGAGGTGCGCCGTCAATTCCGTGAGATTGCTGGTATCCTCGAAGGAACAGGCACACCCGACTATGGTCGTTGTGTGGAGATCTCTACCCGTGCCGCCCAGCATGAGATGATCGTGCCCTCTATCCTTGCCATCCTTATCCCCATCGTCGTGGGTATCATCCTCGGTGTGGCTGGTGTCCTTGGACTGCTCGTAGGTGGTCTGGCTGGTGGTTTCACCCTCGCTGTCTT
The DNA here is from genome assembly GCA_902799765.1 of uncultured Prevotellaceae bacterium. Lineage (GTDB taxonomy): Bacteria > Bacteroidota > Bacteroidia > Bacteroidales > Bacteroidaceae > Prevotella. The sequence continues at coordinate 4,034 of CADCBZ010000018.1, read as the reverse complement.
TATGGCGAATGCCGGTGGTGCCTGGGACAATGCCAAGAAGAATATCGAGGAAGGCAACTTCGGCGGCAAGGGCTCGTTTGCCCATAAGGCCTGTATCGTTGGCGACACCGTAGGCGATCCTTTTAAAGACACCTCAGGTCCATCGCTCAACATTCTGATCAAGCTCATGTCAATGGTCAGCATTGTCATGGCAGGACTCACCGTGGCTTTCTCATAAATGACACGAATAAAATTTATTTGTCTGATAGTCTGGCTTTGCAGTGCTTTGAGCCTGCAAGGCCAGACATTTTCTGAGGGATTCACCGCTCAGACTGTCCCTGATAGCATCTGGCAACTCATGCAGGGTCGCAGTTTTCAGCCCAATCCCCATATCCAGCGTGCAGACCTACGTTATCTCCGCGTGCTTCATTATGATTACGACGGTCGTACCCATCAGGGCGAACTTGTCTGCAACAAACTGATTGCTTCCAAGCTACTCACCATTTTCCGTGAGCTCTACGAGGCCCGTTATCCTATCCAGCGCATCACCCTACCTGATAACTATGATGCCGACGATGAACGCCAGATGCGTGCCAACAACACAAGTTGCTTCAATTATCGTGTCGTGTCTGACACCAAACATCTGTCAAAACATGCCTACGGCTTAGCCATCGATATAAATCCCCTTTACAACCCTTACGTTCGTTATAGTAAGAAAGACGGTCATCGCATTGTCGAGCCAGCCACAAGTGTACCTTATGTAGATCGCAAAAAGGATTTCCGTTATAAGATCACTACAGACGATCTGTGCTATAAACTCTTCATCAAACACGGTTTTTCCTGGGGTGGCGCCTGGCGTTCCATGAAGGACTACCAGCATTTCGAATACCGCCAATAATTACCTCACGGATTAATACTGCAAATATTTTTTTCTTCGAATTTGTTGTTTTGTTGTCACCAGTCCAATAACCTATTGATAACAAGCATATTACGGGTGGTAACAACAAAGTGCAGGATGACAACAAAACAGACACCTATAAGCGCTCATTACAGCAATCTTGTAACGCCATTACAGCAAATCTGTAATGCCATTACAGTAGTCATGTAACGATCTTACAATAGCCTTGTAATAGGGGTAAAGGATTATCGGGACGACTCGGACATGACTACTGAACACCCCTTACATGACTTCTGTAACCCTGATAGTTGACAGGCACACTAACGACACAACTAATCTGTTTTTCTTGGATTTAAATCTAGCACTTGCTACAATTAAATGTAACAAGTGCTAGATTTAAATCGCGCAAATTATAGATCTTGGGATAATCCACCATTAGCGTTAAGTAAGGACAGCGTCAGTCCTTAGCCGGCAACTGCCCATGCGAGAGAATTTATAGTCGGTTGCGTTCGCTTTGTCCGGCATGGCTACCCTTGTAGCGGCTTCGTGTTGCATTGAATTTCCAAGAGATATCTATGCCTACACGACGCTGGTCGCGATAGATATTTGATTCGCTCCTGTAGCCGATTCCATTATATTCTGTTACTCTATCATTACTGGTATGTAGGATGTCATAGGCATACAAAGCTACTCTGAGGCTTTTGTCCTTTAAGAACTGTTTGCTGACGCGAAAATCCAGACTACCCTTTGCCTTCTGTTGATAAACTCCTGATTCATAATAAGGCTCAATAGTTGCATGTATGTTGAGTAACCATGAATGGGGCAAAGTAATTGTATTGTCGAAGCTAAAGTCCATACAAAGACCATTGTATATGTGAGTGACACCGAGAGGTTCCAATTCTTCATCGAGGAAATAGAAATTGGCAGAATAATCTATTTGCCAGATGCCGATTTTAGGCATAAAATTCATAAAGAGTCCATAATACTGGGCAGTAGGCGTTGCCCTAAAGTCCACGAGCATAACACCTGGGTGGTTGATGTCATCATACGCTGTATGAAAATCATTATAACGATTCTTTATGTATCTGTATTGCAGTCCTGCGCGGATCCATTTCCATTGCGACTCCCAAGTAATCCTATCATCTGTTTGCGGTTGTAGGTAAGGATTGCCAGTACGATACTCATACTTTCCTACATAAAGGATGGAAGATAATAGCATATCGTATTGCGGATTATTGCGTATACTCTTATACGATATCGTGTGGCTCCATTTCCCTGTCCGATAGTTGACAGAGATATTTGGAATCAGCGCATGATAGTTGTTGCTCATTTCTTCGTTGCGCAGTTCGTCTTGGTAGTAGTTGTTTAACTCATTCTGCCAGCGGATGCCTGCGTTGAAGGTAAATTCCTTGACTATCATACTATAGTTTGCATAAAGTGACCATGTTGTGGTATGCTGGTGGATATGGCTGTCGGCAGAAAATCCGTTTTGCGTAAAATCGTTGGTACGGTCTACGTCGGAGACTTCTTCACCAAAGGTCAGATCCCCTTTGGGTACTGGAGCCGTGATGGTTAGCTTTTCTGCCATCAACCGGTTCTTTGTATCTGTGGTACTTGTAGCATTCAGCTGACCATCTGTCATACCTTCCATGTCCATACGAAAACCTCCTTTATAGTAATCGGCGCTGAAATCAATATTCCATTTCCCTATCTCACCAACATAATAAGCATTCAGACTATGCTCCAGTCTGGGTATCAGTTTCTTAACCGTCGTGTTGTGGATATCGTCCACAAGTTCACCATTTCGTCTAACTTGTTCATCTGATTCTATCAGGTCTTTGTATTTTATGAAATTGCTAGGTGTATAAGTAAATCCCACAGAGTGATGATCAGTTATATCCCAGTTCCAACCCAAATCTGCATACCAACTATAGTAATTTGTATGCCAATCTAGATTCATATCATAGTTCCAAATGCAGGAGGTAATGAGTTCTGTCTTGTCTGGATAAGACATAATTGATTGTTTCTGTCTAAGATTTCCTTTGGCAAAGAAATCCAGGCCATTCCGAAGACGATAGTTTAGGGCTGCGTTCAAATAACTATTCCCTCTCTCACCCTGACTATAATTAGCAGAGAAATTCCCACTCCAACCCTCGCCAGTCTTGCGGATGGTCTTCAACTTTATGACACAAGTGACTTCAGCTCCATATTCTACTCCAGGATTGGTGATGATCTCCGCAAGAAGAATTTCGTCTGCGCTCAAACGTTCCAACTCTGCCTCGTTGCGTACCTTCTTGTTATTGATATAGATTTCCGGCTTGCCACGACCTGCAATTTCACCATTACTCATCATTAGTGGCAGGTGAGTTAGCATTTCACTAACGGAACCGAATTGTTCTAATGGTGTACCATGAACTGATATTTTTAATCCTTTGTCTGTTGCTGTATATAAAAGTCGATGGCCCTTCACTGTTACGCCTTTCAACGTCAACGTCTCTGGCTGCATCCGTATAGTGCCGAGGTCGGTGTTATGACATTGCTTGTAAATAGTCTTGTAGCCGATATAGGAGATTCGAGCGATGACATTTGGCTGATCAATGGGAATCACAAAAACACCGCTCTCATTGGAAATACCACCACTAAGCAGAGTAGAATCGGCAGGGTTAAGCAATGCTATATTGGCATAGGCTACGGGCTGACCTTGCTCATCGATGATGGTGCCCGTCAGATGGAGATCTGTCTTGTGGGTACACACGTACAGGATAAAAGCCAGCCAGCTGCACTATGGCATCGGGAACAGGTTTGTTTTGCAGATGGGTTGTTACGCGGAAGTCTTCAAGTTCATCGTAGATAAAGGTGATGTTGTAATCAGTGGTTTGTTCTTGAATGTATCTCAGGGCATCGGAAAGGGCGACATCCTGAAAGGTGTGCGTGATCTTTTGTGCGCTTGCAACTGATACAATGGCACACAACAATAGTATGAATGATAATCTTTTCATCATGGTAAGCGTTTTAGCAATCCTTGGCCGGGATAGCTGTGGTTTTTATGAATAGGGTGTCATTCTCTGTCTGGATCTGTATCCACTCGAAGTTGTTCAGCATCTCCACAACTTTCTCCAACGTATATTCCGGCTTCCATTGATAGAACAGTCTGAGA
>CADCBZ010000017.1 GCA_902799765.1 uncultured Prevotellaceae bacterium | reverse complement strand
TCCATGATGATGATTGTCGGGCTCAGCCACCAAATACCAACGCTGTTCCCATGTACGCAGGAAATACGGAATCAGTACATGACTCTTTTTCGTATTCTTATTGAATGAATAATAGTCACACGCTATGCCCTTCTTCTTGTCAATCGCTTCAAGGATTATCTGCACATTCTCCACACCGGTGGGGGCTTCTGTCAGCATAATCTTATCTCGATGCTTCAGGGCCAGTTCCGTCATGCCCTCTATATGATAGGCTGAAAGCAGATAGTCATAAAGTGAATCATCCTCACCATAAAGTGCCTTATGACGACGAAGTTCATATTTCCCTGTGCGCTGATTAAAATCGATATAACAAGGGAAGGTCTCTTCGATGTATTCCCTATATCTAAGAAATGTACGAGGCAGAAACTCGTCACCTTCACAAAGTGATGAATACTGGTAATAGTCATTAATCTCTTTCAGGGTCATCGGGCCCTTTCGCTCCATGAGGTTAATGAGATAGAGGCATTTCTTCAGTTTCGACATATTGGTAAATTTTTGTGCAAATATAATAATAAAAACCGATTCTGCAAAGCAATATTAACGATTTATTTTATCCGATGAAGAAATGACTGTAGCCTTAGCTTCGCATTCTTATTCTTCGAGAGCCAATCCTGAATTGACCCAGGTGCAAAACCAATACAAATGATATTACGCTTTCTCTTTTTCCCTAAGTCCAACTTGCACAAGACTGGCTGAGCATCCCAAAACTCTGCACAGGCATCGTTGACAAAATGATCATAATCTACCTGAGATATCTCCCATCCACGATAGAAGAGGGCAGCTATGGTAATGTAGGGATTCCGCTTTACATACTCCTGCAATTTCTCGCTCTTCACAGACCTTATCTTTTCCAATACCACATCTTGCCAACGAGTCATGTCATCTTCTGACAGATACAATAAACCTCGAAATTCTGAATAAGAATCCCCATCTCCTGTAGTTATCCAATTATCTTTCATAATCAATAATACTTTGACGCAAAATAAAGCATGAGGCTGCCCAATCTTCATAACCACACGAAGGACAAGTAGCCCTAAACTGTGATGAAAAGTCGTAAATAACATCTCCACCATTACACCATAAAACAGGACTACCACATTTGGGGCAGATTAGATCAACAACCATTAAACAACTCATAGCATTCCTTTTAATTTTGTTTCCATTTGATCCCAGATTTTCTCATAAACCGTGTCTGAAGTGAAGGGACTAAGCAGCCTTGACGGACGAGTCCTGATACTCCCACACTTCGGACATCGGAGGGGTTGGCTTAATGCTGATGCTCCCAATTCAATATCCGGTCCCCAAAAACGTTTTCCGCACTCTGTGCATTTCATCAATGTAATACCTCTTATCATAACTCATTTGTCATTGTTAAACATTTTTCTATTTTTTCATCTAACCTTTGCTTTTTGTTTATGGATGCAAATCATGAAAACATGCTATCAGAACTCACCTGTATAGGCATCATACAATCTCCCATAATATAGTTAAATCTCATTGCTTTTGTTTTTGCCATATCAGGATCATATAAATGGAAAGAGACAAAAAGCATATTGGTGTTTTTGCGTGTGTCATAATCTATATCTGTACGTCCATACTCAATATTATCACATTCATCAGCAATAGCTCTCGCAAATTCTTTTAAGTGGTCTAGAATAACTCCTGATTTTTTATAAAATAAACCACTTATACTTCTCGCGTTACTGTTAAACACCATATTCCTTACTCTCTCGTTATTATTGTAAATGTCAGCAAATTGTTTCCACGCAAGACTTTGCCAATCTTTCATTTCATCAAGAGAAAAATGTATTATCCCCATCGGGGAGTCGTCGCTATCAAAAGCATCATCGCCTAAAATCAACCAATTCTTTACCATATTATCTTTGAATTAAGTTTCTGGCTGCAAAGATAAAGAGAGAGGCAGACATTTTGTGTCCGCCTCTACAAATTTGTTTTTAAAGCAATTAGAATCTCAGCTTGTAATCAAAGATCATTTTACTATAAATGCTACATTTACATTTAAGTCATCGAAGTTAACTGTTTTAATCTCTATTTTCTCAAGTATATTGTTCAACTGCTCAATTCTATCCAAGTGCAACAGCAATTTATTATCTTCCTGTTCTTCAACAAAGCCACTTATTGTTTCCTTAAACCACATCAGCGCACCCTTGATGATCCACTCTATGCCGAAACCTGCTTGATATGACAAGGAGATATCATTTCCTGCTATCTGATCAACAGAAATATTGACAGTCGCATCCTTGATTACCACTTTTTTTGTGACACTAATAGTTTTCTCATCGACAAACCCCAACTTAACTTGCTGGTTGTACCTCTTCAACGCAAATGCCTCCAGTTCATTGAAAGGTATTTGCCAGTATCCGACTTTTGGGTTTCTGACTTTTTAAGCGTAGCTAAATCTTTAACCTTTGTAATGTAGTCAGCTATCATCTGTTTATATTCCGATTCACTAAGCGGATGTGTCTCAGTCCATGTTTTACCGCACTTTGGGCATTCATATTCAACTTGGATATCCTTGTATATCCACTTCTCAAGTTCATCACCCCACTTCTCCATATCGGTTCGCAAAAGACGCAAAACGATTTCCTTAGAAACCTTCCAAATCAGTTTTCCACCAACAGGGATAAATTCAACAACAGTCCCTGGTCCGCCACGCAAAGCATCTCTGAAGAACCCTCGCTTCTCTATACCAACAACAACATTATCGCACTTAGCGCATTCTTGAATGTATCTATGTTTCATGTTTCGTTCTCTTCTTCAATTGTCAAACTTCTTCGTTAATAGATTTTGAATTAATCTCTAATCTTTCCACCCTGGCAATCAAAGATTCTATTTTTTTACCATGATCTACTAAAATCCTGTCATGATTAATAAGCCCTTCTTTTTGTTTATCCAATCTTGACGAGATATCTTCATTCTGCTTTAGTTGAATAAGCAATCTATTAAATTCATGTTTCTCAATCTCACTAAGATTTGCATTAGGGTCTTTCAACTTTTCTTCTAGTTTTGAAATCACAGTTCTGGTAGCATGTATGCCTAATAATCCTAACTCTAATATTTTTTTTGAAACAATAGAGAGGCGTTGCATATAGATTAGCTGTGCTGTTAATGCAGAAACTTGTGTTTCCCCAGATTTGGCTAGTTTTGCTACAGCAGACTGAAGACTCTCGATAGCATCTTTGTTTCCCTTGAATATGCCAACCTTAATCTTTTTTGTCTCTTCGCTTTCTTTAACGGCATCTTTAGCTGCTTCAATTGCATCTAATATCTGCTGTTGAATTACCTCAATATCATTATCGTTTGTCAGCGAGTCATTGTTTAATAGCAAATCTCTTTGATCTTTATATCCATCTAGTTCACTCATTAAAAGGGAGAATTCTGAAGAAGTCTGTTCCTCTTGACGAATGATTTCTGCCTCATTATTGACTGCCTTCTCCTTTTCTTTATCAACAAAGTATTCATAGAGTTTCGAAAAAGGATATTCATTATAAAGGTACTGTAGATCCATTAATTCTTTCTCTGTTACAGATGTTCCAAAAAGAGGATTTACCTCACAGAGAAAAGCTGATATTTCTAAGTGACGATGAGTTAATAGCAGAATATCGGTGGATCCAGAACAACTACCAAAATGTTTGGCTGCGACCAGAAAAAACTCTTCTAAAGACATATGGTTTAGCTATTTTTAATCTTCATATAAATTATGTATATAGTTGCAGGGAAAGTAACGTCATATGCTGCACCTTGAATATAGTTAATTGAATGAGCAATTGGATTCAGAGCTCCCAACGGGGTATTTATAGATGGTGTGGTTGCCTGCTTGAAAATATCATTCAACCAACCTTTATAATCTTTTGCATCAGTATTGACCAACTTATCCATTTCCTTTACAATAAACGGCATTGTTTTAGTCTTTAGGTGAGATATAACTTTCCCTTCATCATCTATTGAATAAGAAAAACAATAATCAAGTATGCAATTTATTTTTTTGTCTATATCACTGATTCCAGACTTATAAAAAGGTTGGTTGATACACCATATGGAATAAAGATTTTCAGCAATGCTGTGATCAGAAATCAAGCAACACTCCATAAGGTATGTTATAAGATTCCTTTCTATTATTGCAGCTGGCATCTTCTCATTGTAATAGACTCCAAGTCTCTGACATATATCTGTCAATATCTCCCTATACGATACACCCTCTTGCCTAAAAGTATTGGCTATCGTTGTACCGCCACAGCGAAGATATTCATCAATAATTGCATCCACTGCATTTGGCAATGAGTTTTCTCTGTTATCATTATATGCTTTAGTCTTTGTTAACCTTTCTGCCAATCTGGGCTTTTTATTACCGTTCCCAATACCATAGATTATACAATCTGCCACCTTCTTCAAATCATTGTGATTACATCTCTTCAGGAATTCCAATTCCTGCAATTTCTCTTTTTTCATATCAATAATATTTTAATACAACAATATTTCACTATCTATAAAGTCTTTCTTGTCGGCAATTCCTTTTACGACATTCTCAACTGCAGAATTTGTTATCATCAGATCTTCGTAAGCGGATTTTAAATTTCCTAATGCATATTTTTCTATATCATTTACAGCTTCGATTGTGTCTTTAGCTTTATACCAATATTGTGCTATACAATATGAAAGTCTGGCATTTATAAGGAATAATTGTTCCTTCATAAGAGTAATACGATCATCTCTCATTCTGTTATGTTTAACTCCCATTCTTACATCATCAACAATTGCGATAATAAACCTACCTTCACCTACTATATTAACACGAAGGGCGAAGTCATACCAGAATTTGGGATTCTTGGGTGTTGCATTTTTAATGGTGGATTGAATTGCCGCATCAGCTAAATCTATAGCAGCGAAACATCCGTTAGAAATAGTTAACATCCTTGTTATAGTTCTATTTCCCCATGGAATAAAATTTACCCAATTAACTTTAGCACAATCGTTATGTAAATCAATTTCATCTATCAAGCGACGAACAAAGTAGAATGAGCGGACAAGGCACTCGTTAATTATGATTGGTATAGACTGTTTTCCTAAATATTCAACGATTGCAAATTCAGCTCTCATATCAATCTTTTCTTTCGAGTACAAATCACTAATGAACTTCGGCATTTTCGTATCTTTAAACCCCGGTAGCATAGATATTTCTTTCAATAAAGATAAGAAAACTCCAGGTATACCCATTCCACCACCAGCGGTATTTTTGCTGCCGCCCATATCACTTACCTCATGACCAAACCAATTGTCTACCACTTCCAAGATTTCCAATGCTGCTGGTGCATAAGCCAGTTTGTTTAAGATATTAGCTATTGGAACTGGAAGATCTTTATCTGCGTTTTTATATTGTCCCGATTTGACGACCCTAACCATCCAACTAAGTATTCCCGAGATGATTACTGGTATCCAAGTATTTAGCAATGCTGATTTCGATGTTTCCAATGATACAAAATTTATAACTCCGTTTTTGTTGGCAAACACTGAGCATCTAAAAAAATGTACCCCAATAGCTGCAAGTAAGCCCAATGGAGTTGGATGATGAGCAAGATCTTCTAAATGGTGAAGTTTTGTAGAACTTAATCCCGTAGCTTTCCAAACATTATCTTGGTCAACAGGAAATTTGTCTTCTAAAAAAGAGATTGCCCCTTTTAAACCACCACCTTTATCCTTATACCCTCTTATTTTTGCATAGCGTTCTATAAACTTGTTTATATGTTTATGACTATCTGCTTTAAACTCTTCAAAATTAAATTCTCCTACCCAAAAGGCATCTATAAGTCCGGTTAGTACGCCACTACCAATAGCCATGGTCACATCCCATTTGTCTGCATGACTTGTGAGGCGATCTATTTCAGAATTCAAAGAATCAATTTTTAACTGATTCTTATCTATTATTGTCTGTATCTGGTCATAATCAATTTTTTTACAACTTGCTCTATGGTCTTGGTACACTTCAATATGCAATGGTACTACATCGTATTCCACTTCATCGTATTGCTCCGCCTCATTAAATATCGGAGTATTAATTTTGAAATCTATTAATGTAGCCATAAGATCAAAAAGTATTCTGATAATTATTGATTGCAAAGATAGAAATAAAAAATGAAACACCCAAACTATTTCCATCTTTTATTTAATTAGAAGTATTATAAATCTATACTTCTCAATTTCTTGTATTGCCAGGAGTTTTTCCAACGATCTATCTCCCAGGCGCGGTTTACCATTTGGGGATGGGTGTAGAAGGCTACTCGGCAATTCTGCTGAATACGATCTATCCATGAGGATCTTTCAAGACTATGGTACTCGCGAGCCTGCTCTACAAGCTGGTAAGGACTGCCCTTTATCTCCTTCATACCACAAGTAAGTTTTAGCATTGCCATCTGGAATGTGCGCTCTCCAACTACGGCTGCAGCACAACGGTCTGCAGACAGCTCGCTCTTGCGGCTCCAGTATTGCATAGCCATCAAGGCAGGCCCCATAGTGGCATAGGATAACAACTCCAGCCAATAACCTAACTCATGGATGGTTCTCAGCAACGTATTATATAAGGTGTGCTGGCAAAGGATATGACCACACTCATGGGCAATGATACAACGCAACTCGTCGATGTTCAACCGCTCAACTAGTGAACTGCTTAAAGCAATGAACGTGTTGGTCTCGCCATAGGTATAGGCATTCATCACAGGATCGTTGTAGATATAGAGCTCTGGCTCTCGGATTCCAACTGTCTTCACAACCCCTTGGAAAGCAGCATAGAGACTGGGGAAATTCTGCGCATTGGCTTTTAGTAGCATACCAAGGTTCTGACCACGAAAGATCTGCTCATAGCCATACTCCATCGAGAGTCTTATAAGCTCATCGAATCCTTTCAGGCGTCGCAGCACCTGTAACGCCTTGGCATCCTCTGGATGCATGATATCTGACGCTTTCATAGGCTAATACTTCTGGGTTAATTGTGCTGTCTGACGGAAGCGCATAGAGGCCACCATGATAACAGCGGGAATCATCACACGATAAGCAGGGGAAGCAATATCACTCAGCGTCCAGCCTGCCAGGAGCGTCCATCCAATAGGTCCTGCAGCCATTCCCAAATATCGACTGACAGCACTCATGCCCATCATACCAATCCAACGACCTAACAGCATACTGGCAATTCGTGACGTGACATAATAGATCCAGTTCTTCATCAGATAGTTTGCTGGTAGTCTGTTCGCAGATCGTAGTCAGCAGTTCACGTTCCATAGCTGGGGTGTCATCACAGTCATTCACTTTAACGCCCATCCTCTTACATACGCGTCGTACAATCGTCTCATAACTGTCTGCTTCTCCTTTGCGACAGATCGTCCTAACAGTATTGCTGCCAAACTTCCGCAACTCTTCCGCAAGCTCTGCTGCCATCAGGTTCATTTTGTCCGGATAACAGTTGAGATAGGCATCCGTATCCGTCAGTTGCTCGCTCAGCCTTATCTCACCTTTATTATTATAGGTGAGGATATCGCACAACGTACGAAGGTCATCATTCTGGCAACTGGCCAAGAACATTAAATCTTTGTCTTGTTTCATATCTTTACCCTCCATTTTAAGTTTCTGGGTGCAAAGATACGGGCGGGGGCAGACAAAACCTGTCCGAGGTGTTTTTTAATTGAACCTCAACAATTCAACATTTCAACAATTTGCTTGGTATGCTGGGGAATTTCACACTTTTCCCAAGGATTTCCTTGGTTATTACAAAAACAAACATTACCTTTGCACGGATTTTTAAGAGACAATGAATAAGTACGCCCTATTTTTCGATATCGACGGGACATTGGTGAGCTTCGAGACGCACCAGATTCCTCCCTCCACCATCCTGGCGCTGACACAGGCGAAGGCCAACGGTCACAAGGTGTTTATCGCCACAGGCCGTCCACCGATCATCATCACGAACCTCGGTGCCATTGAGCATCTGATAGATGGCTACGTGACGACCAACGGTGCCCTCTGCTTCATCGGCAAGAAGACGGTTTCATGCCATGCGATTCCGAAGGATGCCGCCCAGCTGATTGTGGATGACTCGCGAGAGAAGAATTACGGACTGATCGTGGTGGGTGAAAGGGATGTGGCGGTGCTGGATCCGAAGGGCGACGTGGATCGTATCTTCAGGCAGCATCTGGCCGTAAAGAACCTGGACTTGGCAAAGCCCGTGGAAGAGGTGCTGCAGCAGAGGGTGCTACAGATGACCCCGTTCTTCCCAGAGAGCTACGAGGCGGAGCTGATGGCCCGCATCCCCAGCTGTACATCAGGGCGTTGGCACCCGGAGTTCACGGATATCACTGCCAAGCAGGCGGATAAGGGTCAGGGACTGCTCGCCATTGCCGAGCAGGAAGGGCTCGACCCGAAGTTCACGATGGCCTTCGGCGACGGCGGCAACGACACGTCGATGATCCGCACGGCTGGTATCGGCGTGGCGATGGGTAATGCCTTAGAGTCGCTGAAGCAGGAGGCCGACTACACCACCACGAGCGTGGATGATAACGGCATCCTGAATGCCCTCAGACATTTTGAGTTGATTTAGGGAATAAGCAGCGAGGAGTCGCCATAGCTGAGGAAGCGGAAGTCGTGACTCAACGCATAATCGTAGATTTTATGCCAGTCGCCTTTGACAAAGGCACTCACTAACAGCAGCAACGTGGATTGCGGCTGGTGGAAGTTCGTGACGAGCATTTTCACGATGTGATAGTCGTAGCCTGGGGCGATGATGATCTGGGTGCTGCTGTGGAGGACGGTGAGTGAGCGGGCATCCATCCAGGACAAGAGACTTTCTAATGCTGTAACGGCCGTTACAGCATTAGAAACCTCGTAAGGTTCCCACTGGGCGACATGCAGCTGGTCTTCGTTGAGCGAAGGGTCGCGCATCACCTTCAATCCCATATAGTAGAGACTCTCCAAGGTGCGGACGCTGGTGGTGCCGACGGCGATGGCACAGCCTTCATGATCGATGAGCTTCCGGATGGTGTCGCGACGCACGCTGACGTATTCGGTATGCATCTCATGACCTTCGATCTCTTCGCTCTTCACAGGCTTGAAGGTGCCGGCACCGACATGAAGGGTGAGTTCTTCGCGCTGGATGCCGTGGGCATCGAGATCGGCTAAGACCTCTGGCGTGAAGTGGAGTCCGGCCGTGGGAGCAGCCACCGACCCTTTGATCTTGGAATAGACAGTCTGGTAGGTGGTCTTGTCGCTCTCCTGGGTCTCGCGGTTGAGATAAGGCGGGATGGGCAGCTCGCCCATGGCGTCGATGATTTCAGCAAAGCTAAGATCCCCACCCCAAGAGAAATCGATACGGTGAGAGGTGCCGTGGAGTTCTCCGCGGGTGGCAGTGACAGTAACGGCGAGACCATTGATCTCGATCTCACGCCGCAAGGTGCCTTCTTTCCATTTCTTCAGGTTGCCAACCAGACAGTACCAGGCACAGTGGCCGGTGGTCTGGAACATCAGCTCGTAGTCGGAGGGGTCGGCGGGTTCGAGCAGGAACACCTCGATGAGGGCGCCTGTGTCTTTGCGGAAGTGCATACGCGCCTGGATCACCTTCGTGTTGTTGAACACCATCAGGGCTCCCTTGGGCAGATACTGCGGCAGGTTGTAGAACACATCGGAGCTCACCTCACCCTTGTTGTAGATGAGGAGCTTGGAATGATCGCGCCGGGCGATGGGAAATTTGGCGATACGCTCGTCGGGCAGCGGATAGTTGTAGTCGCTGATATGAATATGACGGGGATCTATATGACTCATTGGTAAGTTGCTATTAAGAGGGCGAAGATGACGGTGAAGTAGAACACCGCGACAGGTATCTCGCAGGAGGGACGCTCAAAGCCGCCAGCAGTATATTCGGTGGTGATGTAACGACGGCCTTCTGCCCGCCAGTTGCGCGTGATGCGACGATAGAGAAAATAGACGGAGGTGCCGACGATGAAACCCCAGGTGAGACCCACCAGGATGTCGCCAGGGAAATGGACACCCAGATAGAGGCGCGTCCAGCAGTTGGTGAGCGACCAGATGACCAGGGTGAAGCTGAGGGCCCAGCTACGCACCAGCCAACAGAAGAAGACGGCGATGCTGAACGTGTTGCAGGCATGGGCGGAGAAGAAACCGTATTTGCCGCCACGATAGCCTTCGACGATATCGACGAGAGTGCCGATGACGGGATCATGCGTAGGACGCCAGCGGGCTACGGTGGGCTTGACGATGAGATCATCGACAGCGCCGGCAAAGAGGATGCAGAGACCTGCACAGCCCACGATCAGGCCAATGCGCTGCAGACTGTTATGATTCTTCACTACGATATAGAACAGGCTGAGATAGAGAGGTATCCAGGTGATGGCGGTGGTGAGCACATGAACCACTGAGTCGAGGAAGAGCGAGTCGCTGCCATTGACAGCCAACAAAGCCGCACGATCGACGTTCTGCAACCAATCCAAAAAGCCTTCACTGGCTAAGAGTAATGCACTGTTTACCATGTTAAATTTCCTCCAATTGTTTACGTTCTACCCATCCTTCCTTTCCGTCGGCAATGCGGATCTCGAGCCAGCCACGCATGGAAGCGTCGGTGATATCGACCTTCGTACCCTCGTGGAGCACAAAGAGATCGGTGCCGTTCTTGGCAGGCGTGCTCTTCACTGAGACAGAGGATGCCACGATGATGGCGCCCTTGCGGAACAGGAGATTCTGCTTCTGCTGCCAGGCAAAGAGGTTGCTGAGCAGGAAGACCGCCAGCAGCAGGATACCACCGAAGAAGCCCACCTTGCGCAGCCAGATGCGACTGGCAAAGAGATAGACGAGCAGCAGCACGATGACCAGCGTCAGCGAGATCAGCGCCACACGCGCCCAGGCATCGACACTCATGAGATTCACCAAGGCACGATACCAGGTGATGAAGAACATCTCAGATTCAGGCACAATCTTATCGATGGTCTTGCTTCGGGCTATCTGCAGATTGAAACGGATGTCGCGGTCGCCAGGTGAGAGCAGCAGGGCCCGCTCGTAGTTGAGCACAGCCTTCGTGATATTCTCCGTGCGGTAGTAGGCATTGCCGAGGTTATAGTAGAGCTCGGCAGAGCCACCTTGCTTCAGCAGGGCCTCGTAGTCGGTGATGGCCTGCTGGTATTCGCCACGCACATAGGCGCTGTCGGCCTCAGCCTTCGTCACAGCAGAAGCGCTGAGCGGCAGGAGCAGGAGCAGCAGGAGCACTGCCGACGACTTGGCAGAGCGACGATGCTTCATCAAACCTTCGATCTGTGAGATGGCCGTCATCGCCTTATCATATACCTTATTCATATTTCCTTTAGGATCGCCAGGGGCATAACGCTCGAACTCGCACTCATCGAGGGCACCGATGAAGAGACCGATGGTGTCGGCATCGACGGCACGTTCGGAGAGTTTCTGACTGATGTTGTCGTGAGAGAGCTGTTCAACGGGGATGTTGAGTTTATCGCCCACATACCCCCAGAGGGCACGCAGCACCTCGTCGTAGAAGGCACTGGCCTTACCATCCTTCATGAGTTTGGCAGCCTGCTTGAGTCGTTTCGTAGCCACCTTGTTGGCTTTCTTGCCACGCATCTTCGTGACGTTGGCATTGTCGATGGCACGCTGACGGAACACGATGAAGAGCGTGATGAAGATGAGCATCAACACCACCAGACAGATCCAGTAGGCCGTAGAGGCGAAGAAGAAGTCGTCGAGGGCGCGCTGACGGGTGTCGCCGAGTTTGATGTAACGGATATCCTTCGACAACTCTTGCAGTTCCTGTCCGGAGAAGTCGCTGACAGAGGCTGCACCAGAGCCCTTAGCCACATCGAGGGTGAAGCTCTCGCTCTTGATGGTCTTATAGGCATTCTCCGAGGTGTCGAAATAGGTGAGCTCCACAGGAGGAATCTCATATTTACCCTGATGACGCGGCACGATGAGCACATCGTAGATCATCGAACCTTCGATGCCGTTGGAGGTGAGCTTGGTCTTGTCGGTGACCTTCGGCTCATATTTGTCGAAGTCCTTCGGCACATTGATCACAGGCTGCTTCATCAGCTTCAGGTTACCAGAACCGCTGATGATGATACGCATGGAGATGGGATCGTTGGCTTTGGTCTCGGTCTTGTCGAGCTGGGCGGAGATCGTGAACTTACCTACCCCACCAGAGAAGTTCGCCGGACGCTGGGGCAGCGGATCAACCTGGATATCAATGCTCGGGGCCACAATCTTCTTCTTGACCTCGATGTAACCGGAACCACCGTTGAAGAAGGCCTCGAAAGGATCGACATTACGGTTCTGCTGGACGACGATACCCTCGAAGGTGATACTCGGAATCTGGAGCTTACCCGTGGTCTGAGGGAACATCACATACTGGCTCCACGTGCAGGTGCGGTAAGGACGACCATTGACGGTCTCCACAGAGAAGCTCTTCTGCTGCGGCAGATCCACCTCCTGCGTATAGAAGCTCTTGAGGTCGGGCATATCGCCACGAAGCTGGGTGAGCGACACCAGCGTATAGACCTTATAGGTGAGCAAGATGGGCTCCTGCTCGTGGACACGGTTCTTGTTGGCACTGACCTTGATGAAGAGGTCGGAGCCAGAGATACGACTACCTGCATCGCGCAGCTCGGCCCCCTCGTCGTCGCGCTGTTGGCGCTGCTGACGGGCACTGGAGGCTGTTCCCGATACCTTGATGGTGATGGGATTGGATGAGATGGTCTTACCACCCACCACGACATGGGCAGGAGGAATGGTGAAAGAACCGTTCTTCGTTGCGCTGACGATATAGGTATAGGTGATTGATGCGGAGGAGCTGGTATGGCCGTTGATCATCTGATAGCTCGACTGCATGGAACGGTTAGGACCGATGAGTACCTCTAGTTCGTCAGGAATATCACCCGCACGGAAGTCGCTCACATTCTGCGTGTTCACCGTATAGGTGAGACGGAACTGCTCGCCTACTGCCACATGGGAAGGGGCAGAACCCGTGAGGGTCTGAGCGATGGCCGTTGCCACGACCATCATCATAGTCACTATAGAAAATAGTCTCTTCATTTCTACCAGTTCTTCTGATTAATGCGGCGCTGGGGCTGCTGTTGGGCTTTCTGCAGCTTTTCCTGCGTCTGTTTCTCGTTCTGGATGGCAGCATTCAACAGCTGTTCGGCATTCTCCTTGCTCATCTGGGGCTTGGGCTGCTCTTTCTGCTGATCCTTGTTCTGATCTTTATTCTGATCCTTGTTCTGTTCATCCTTCTTATCGTCTTTCTTATCTTTCTTGTCGTCCTTGTTCTGACCACCACCCTGGTTCTGCTGTTGCTGATCCTGCTTCTGTTTCTGATGCTTACAGAGCACGAGGTTATAGCGGGTCTCATCATCGTTAGGGTTCAGACGGAGGGCGTTCTTATAGGCCTCGATAGCCTCGCCATACATCTTATGCGTCTGACAGATGACACCGATGTTATGGAAGGACTTAGCCTTGCGCAGGGGATTGGTCTCCAGACGTGAGGCGGCTTCGAACTGCTCAATGGCGACAGAGTCTTTCTTCTGAG
Organism: uncultured Prevotellaceae bacterium; assembly: GCA_902799765.1. GTDB lineage: Bacteria > Bacteroidota > Bacteroidia > Bacteroidales > Bacteroidaceae > Prevotella. The sequence goes on along the minus strand of CADCBZ010000017.1, from coordinate 34,210 downwards.
CCATCAGCGCATTGCCGAGGTTGAAGGGAGCCTGCGGATTCTTGGGATTCTGTTCAATGGCCTTACGGTAAGCCACCTCCGCATTGGGATAGTCGCCGCTATGGAAGAGCTTGTTACCCTCACGGATATACTGACGGTCGCTCTGGGCTGCAGCTGAAGTTGCCACCAACAGGAGCAGCATCACAGCCGTCTGCTTCTTGCTGCCGAAGAGCGAGAGACGCTTCAACAGCGGACTGCGACGGTCGAAGATACAGATCTCGAATACCAACAACAGAAGGGCGAGGATGCCAAAGGCACGGAACTGCTCATCAAACTCGCTATAGACTGCCGTAGAGGTCTCTTTCTTCTCCAACTTATCCAGTTCCTGATCAAGCTGTTCCTGAGCCGCACTGTTGTTCTGCACATGGATATAGGCGCCACCGCCAGCCTGAGCGATCTGCTTACACATCTCCTCGTTGAGTGCCGACATCACCGTATTACCGGTATTGTCTTTCATGTATTCACCTGTGCCTGCAACAGGGATGGGTGAACCCTGTGTGGAACCGACGCCCAGCACATAGACACGCATACCGCGATCCTTGGCGGCTTTGGCAGACTCTACTGCCCCACCCTCATGATCTTCACCATCGGTAATCACGACGATCGCCTTTCCGATGCCCTCCTCCTGCGTAAAGCTGTGAGTGGCCATATCGATGGCACGGGCGATATCTGTGCCCTGCGTCGTCATCATCGAGGGGTCGATACTGGAGAGGAACATCTTGGCTGAGACATAATCGCTGGTGATAGGCAGCTGCACAAAGGCATCGCCTGCAAAGACTATCAGACCGATCTTATCATTCGAGAAGTGATCGATCAGATTCTCCACCATCATCTTACTACGGTCGAGACGACTGGGAACGATATCCTCCGCCCGCATGGAGTTACTGATATCCATCGCGATGATGGTCTCAATACCTACACGCTTCTCATGGTTGATCTTCGTACCCATCTGCGGACGGGCCAGCATCACGATGAGCAGAGCCAAGGCGGCCTGCAGGATCCAGAATTTCACAGAGGGACGGACACGCGACACATCGGGCATCAGTGCCTTCAGCAAGGCAGGATCGCCGAATTTGCGCAGCCGTTTCTTCTGGTTGCGGAAGGATATGAATCTGATGAGCGCCAAAACAGGAATCAGCGCCAACAGATAGAGGTATATAGGATCTTCAAATCTGAACATATTTCTTCACTTTTCATTTTTCACTTCTCACTTCTTATGGGATGCGACGGAAAATCGTGATACGCAGCAGGATCTCGAGCAATAACGCGATGATGGCAGCGATGGCAAAAGGCTGATAGGCTTCATAACGCTTGCTGAAGGTCTTCACGTCTAGCTTGCTCTTCTCCAACTGGTCGATCTCCTTATAGATATTACGCAGTTCTTTCGTATTCGTGGCACGATAGAAGTCACCCTCTGTGGCAGCAGCAATCTCACTGAGCGTCTTGGTATCGATCTCCACTGGGATGTTCACATACTGCACGCCACCAGCCACAGGCATCGGGTAAGGTGCCACCTTATTCGTACCCACACCGATGGTATAGACGCGGATGCCCAGACTCTTAGCAATCTCGGCAGCCGTCATCGGAGAGATGTCACCACGGTTGTTACTACCGTCGGTGAGCAGGATCACCACCTTACTCTTGGCCTTCGACTCCTTCAGACGACTGACGGCATTAGCCAGTCCCATACCGATGGCGGTACCATCCTCAATGAGACCACGGGCTGCGATGTCGGTACGCACATTCTGGAGCATATTCAGCAACGAGGCATGATCAGTAGTCATCGGACACTGCGTGAAAGCCTCTCCTGCAAAGATGGTAAGGCCTATATTATCATTAGGACGGCCAATGATGAATTCAGCGGCTACCTGCTTGGCGGCTTCGATGCGGTTAGGACGCAAGTCCTCGGCCAGCATACTTGTGGAGACATCCATCGACAGCATGATATCGATACCTTCTACCGTCTTGCTTGCCCAAGAGTCGTGAGTCTGAGGACGAGCCAGCACCAGCACCACCATCGTGAACACCAGGATTCTCAGCAGCATGGACAGCGGCATGAGTGCCACCTTCCAACTGCGCGGCGCATAGCGGAAGACGAAGGTGTCGCTCATCCGCATCGTGGGCTCAGTCTTCTTCCTGTATAACACATACCAGATCAGATATGGTATGATGAGCAGGAGCAATAACAGATATTCCTTATTGGCAAATTCCATTTCGTTTCATTTAATACAATAACTGGTACAGCGTATAGGCCACAAAGGCAAAGAGTAGCGCGCTGGCGATACCCAGAATGGTAATCACCGTCTGCAGCACACGACGTGCCTTCTGTGAACGCTGGTCTTCCTCTGTCAGCTGTGGTTTGATGGTCTCCTCCACAGGCACATTCTCCAACTTTGTCTGGTCGATGAAGGCAATGGCATTGACGAGGTTCATATCATTCTCATTAATCAGCGTGGAGTATTTGGCGAATTTCACAAGATCGGCGGTCAGGAACAAGTGACGCAACTCACTGAGTGCCTTCTCATCCTGGGTAGCCGTCAGTTTCTCAATGATCTCACTACTGGTCATCTCCATCGCATTGAAACCGTAACGCTCCTCAATATATTTGCGGAGTGTATCCGTCAGACGGGTGTAATACTCCTTTGAGTTCTCGGCTGATACCATCTTCTCGGCCTTGATCTGTTCAATCTGCTGCATCGCCTTCTGATGAGGCAACAGACGTTTCACAATACGGATGGTCTTAATAATCGGTTTGTTATCTCGCAGACGCAAGTAGAGATAATAGGTCACTGCCAGGAAGACGAGAAGTAACACACTGAGCCAGAATGACAGACTCCAGTCGCTCCACTGGAACGGATTATCCTGCACATCCTTCGGACCAAAGAACTGATCAACATGGGTGGTATCAACCTCAATGGTGAGCACCTTCAGCGCCAGGCTCTTACTCTTATAAGGCTTGCCGTCGATCTTCACCGTCATAGGCGGCAGGTAATAGAGGGTATCGTCGAAGGAGGTCAGCGTATAGACAGTGGAACGAGCCACGAATCCATTATCCTCCGTCTGCTGTGCCAGTTCCTGACTAGCCAGCACCTCAACACCAGGCGTGATGTATTGTGTGGGCTTGAAGACAGGGAACTCTACCTTCGCATTCTCCTTCGCATGTGCTGTCAGCGTGACGTGAACCTGCTGGCCTACGAACATCTGTATAGAGTCGATAGAAGCTTCTACCGATTCTTGCGCAGCTATTCGCAACACACTGGCAACCATTATGATAAGAACAGAGATTCTTTTCATTAACTTCTTTGTTTAAACAACAGCAACAACGACTTGACGAAGTCCTCGTTGGTGGCAATACTCACATGATCCACATTACTCTTATTGAAAGTCTCACTCAGTTCTGCCTGACGTCCCATCCAGTATCGCTGGTAGGTCTGACGTAACTTCCTGGAGCCTGTATCGACATACTGTTCGAAGCCCGTCTCTGCATCTACGACTTTCATCAGACCGACATCAGGCAACTCCTTGGCGCGAATGTCATAGACCTGTATAGCCACCACATCGTGCTTGCGATTACAGATCTGCAGAGACTGCTGGAAGTCATTACGGACGTAGAAGTCGCTGAGGATGAAAGCTGTGGTACGACGTTTCTGGACGCTGGAGAGGAACTCGATGGCCTGCTTCACATCCGTACGCTTTGACTCCGGTTGGAAATCCAGCATCTCGCGGATGATATAGAGGATGTGCTTACGTCCCTTCTTCGGCGGGATATACTTCTCAATCTTGTCGGAGAAGAACACCACACCGATCTTATCGTTATTCTGGATGGCAGAGAAAGCGATCGTAGCCGCAATCTCCGTCACCATATCACGTTTCATCTGTCGCTGCGTACCAAAGTCGAGTGAACCACTGACATCAATGAGTAACATCACCGTCAGCTCACGCTCCTCCTCGAACACCTTCACATAAGGGCGATGGAAGCGGGCTGTCACATTCCAGTCGATATCGCGGACATCATCCCCAAACTGATACTCACGCACCTCACTGAAAGCCATTCCCCTCCCCTTAAAAGCAGAGTGATACTGACCTGCAAAGATGTTTGAGCTCAGACCTCGGGTCTTGATCTCAATCTTTCGGACTTTCTTTATGATTTCTGACGTTTCCATCAGGGCACTTCGACCTTATTGATAATCTTAGAAACAATCTCCTCGCTGGTGATGTTGCTGGCCTCAGCCTCATAGGTGAGTCCGATACGATGACGGAGCACATCATGAGCCACAGCACGCACATCCTCAGGCACCACATAACCACGACGCTTGATGAAGGCATAGGCACGAGCCGCCTTCGCCAGATTGATACTGGCACGGGGAGAACCACCGAAGGAAATCATATCCTTCAGTTCGCGCAATCCATAACGGTCGGGATAACGGGTAGCAAACACGATATCAGCGATGTACTGTTCAATCTTCTCATCGATATACACCTCACGCACCACACTACGGGCCTTGAGGATCTCTTCGGCTGTCGTCACAGGTGTCACAGCGGGCATCTCGCCAGCGATATTCTCACGGATGATCTTCTTCTCCTCATCCAATGAAGGATAATCGATGACGACTTTCAACATGAAACGGTCAACCTGAGCCTCTGGCAATGGGTAGGTACCTTCCTGCTCGATGGGGTTCTGAGTAGCCATCACCAAGAACGGATTCGGCAGGGGGAAAGTCTCACTGCCAATAGTAACCTGCTTTTCCTGCATGGCCTCAAGTAAGGCACTCTGTACCTTTGCCGGAGCACGGTTGATTTCATCTGCCAAGACGAAGTTGGCAAACACAGGACCTTGTTTCACCTGGAACTTCTCATCCTTCTGAGAATAGATCATCGTACCGATGACATCAGCAGGCAACAGGTCAGGCGTAAACTGAATACGACTATAATCAGCATCTATCAACTGTGAAAGCGTCTTGATTGCCAAGGTCTTAGCCAAACCAGGTACACCTTCCAACAGGATATGTCCGTCGCTCAGCAAACCTATCAGCAACGAATCTACCAGATGCTTCTGTCCTACGATGACGCGGTCCATTCCAGCCACGAGATTTGTAACAAATGCGCTTTGTTGTTCAATCCGGATGTTCAACTCACGGATATCAATAGCTTCTGCCATAATATTTCTTATTAATAACTTTAAACGTTCAATGAATTATTTATTCTGTGATTTCTTTTTCTTCAGTTCGAGCTTCGGAATCTTAATGGTCTGACCAGCCTTCAATTCGGTTTTGCTGTTCATGCCGTTATAGACTTCAATATAACACTCCATGTCGGGTCCAAGGGTACGACCGGCAATCTTCTTGAGGTTATCGCCTTCTCTCACCTTTATTTCCTGTGCTGTACCGACGATACGATAGGCACCATATCTGACACGATTGTCCATCTTCTGATATTTATCAAGTTGGACAGTGGGCTCGGTCTTCTCTTCAGGCTTAGCTGCTGGTGCAGGTTTCTGTTCAACAGGTTTTGCTACAGGCTTCTCTGCGGGCTCTGTCGCTGCTGGCTTTGTCGCTGATGCAGGCTTTGGCTCAGCAGGTTTAGCAGCAGGCTGTTCTGCAGGTTTGGCTTCTGCTGGCTTTGCATCTGCGGGCTTCTCTGCAGGAGTTGCTACAGGAGCAGGCTTAATCGTATCTGCTGGAGCTACGGAATCTATAGGCTCTGCCACAGGTGCAGGCTTCGAAGCGGGCACTGCTTTCTCAACCTTTACATCCTGAGACCAGGGGAAGAGATTACCGAACACATAACCTCCGGCCAAACCTAAGAGACAAGCAAGTAAAGCAATAAGCCACTTATTTCCACCATTTGAAGAAGGAGTTTCAGGCTCCTCGTCCTCTGGCTCGGGCTCTTCTTCGACTTCTGGTTCTGATTCAACTTCAGGTTCGGGCTCAGACTCAGGTTCGGGTTCGGGCTCAGGTTCGGGTTCGGGCTCAGACTCTGGCTCTACCACGGGTTTCTCTTCAATAATAGGCTCTGGCTCGACAATTGGTTCGGGTTCAGGCTCGACGATGGGCTCTGGTTCCGGCTCTACAACGGGCTCGGACTCAGGCTCCTGCTCTACAACGGGTTCCTCTTCAATAATAGGCTCTGGCTCGACAATTGGTTCGGGTTCAGGCTCGACAATTGGTTCGGGTTCAGGCTCAGGTTCTACAATAGGTTCGGGTTCAGGCTCAGGTTCGGGCTTTGGAGCTTCACCAAGCGTAATAATCTCTGGTTCTGTAACCGCAGGGCGCTCTGGCGCCTTTACTACAGGTTCAATAACCCATTCAGGAATTTCCTCATCAACAACATTGATTACCGGATGCTCTTCACCTGCACCGAAATCCACCAACGGCATGTTGGCAGGATCATTAGGATCATTTGTTTCCACCGTAGGTTCAGCAACAGGATTCATATCCTCAAAGTCAACACCATCGTTCAGTACAACGGTCTCAAACTGTGAGAACGGTTTGTTGACGAGCTCCTTCATGAGGGCATCAGGTGTGAAGGTAATCTTATTATGGCCTTCAATCAGGACACGTTCTCCCGTATTGACATTCACGCTTTCACGATCGTCAACATCGATGATCTTAAACGTTCCTAAACCTTTTATTTTGACGACTTTATCTTTTTCCAGGTTAGTTTGGATGATATCAAACATCGCGCTAGCGAAAATAGCAGCATCACGCTTATTCAGGCCTTTACGCTCTACGAGCACCTGTGCCAGATCTTGAATTGAAATCTTTCCCATTATTCAGCTCCTCCATTCTTTACACGGTCCTTCCAACTTACATTCGGTTTGAAAGTTAACACCAGTTTTGGTGGGACGAGCATACGCTGACCCGTTGAAGGATTCACCATGATACGTTCCAGCTTCTTCCGCACCTCAAAGGTTCCAAAGGTTGGAATAAGCACTGCGTCATCTTCCTGAAAATGGTCTCCCATCTTCTCTACGATGGCGTTTACCATCTTCTGCGTGTCGTCGGACGTATAACCCGTCCTCTGCGCCAATTCTGAGATAAAGTCTTTATTCGTCATATCTACTATTTGATTGTTGAGCCATATATATCAAACTCTTCCGAGTCGTTGATTTTCACGTCATAAAATTCGCCGATTGTCAATTCGCGCTCTGCCACGGGAATCAGCACTTCCGGATCCACCTCAGGTGAACAGTATTCCGTACGACCTACATAATAGTCGCCTTCACGACGGTCGATGATGACTTTCAGTGTCTGCCCTACCTTCTCTGCCTCAAGCTCAGCACTGATCTGTTGCTGGATGCGCATCAGTTTATCAAGACGTTGCTGTTTCACCTCCTCAGGGACATCGTCTTCATAATGCTGTTCTGAATAAGTGCCTTCCTCTTCAGAATAGGCAAAGGCACCCATGCGCTCGAAACGAGCCCACTTTACAAAAGATTTCAGTTCCTCGAAATCCTCGTCCGTCTCACCAGGGAATCCCACCATCAATGTAGTGCGGATATGGATACCAGGCACTTCTTCGCGCATCTTACGGATCAGTTCATAGGTCTCTTCCTTGGTGACGTGACGCTGCATCTGAGAGAGCATATGGTCGGAGATATGCTGGAGTGCAATGTCCAGATACTTGCAGACATTCTTCTTCTCACGCATCACACGAAGCAGATCCCAAGGGAAATGAGCAGGATAAGCATAGTGCAGACGGATCCACTCAACACCTGGTATATCTGCCAGACGCTCAATAAGTTCCGCGATATGCTGTTTACCATCAAGGTCAACACCATAATAGGTCAATTCCTGTGCAATGACATTAAACTCCTTCGTGCCATCCTTCACTAACTGACGCACCTCATCGAGAATCTCATCCATCGGACGACTCTGGTGGCGACCTGTAATCAGCGGAATTGCACAATAGGCACAATGACGGTCGCAGCCCTCACTAATCTTAATGTAGGCATAATGACGAGGGGTAGTGATATGGCGCGGCGCCTCTTTGATATTCTCAAGGTTATCAATGGTACCTAAGTCCTTCAACAACTGCTTATAGTTGAATTTACCATACCAGCCATCTACTTCAGGTATTTCTTTCTCTAAGTCAGCCAGATAGCGCTCTGAGAGACAACCCATCACGAAGAGCTTCTCAATCCTGCCTTCCGTCTTTGCCTGTGCAAATTCGAGAATGGTATTGATGCTCTCTTCTTTGGCATCGTTGATAAAGCCACAGGTATTGACAACGACAATTTCTCCTTGGGGATCATCGCTATCGTGCGTACACTTGTAGCCATGAGCCTCCATCAAGCCCATCAAGATCTCGCTATCCACCAGATTCTTGGAGCAACCGAGAGAAATAATATCGATCGTCTTATTCTTCATTAAACAATGAATCCACAAACTGTCGCTTATTAAAGAGCTGCAAATCTGTCATGCCCTCACCTAAGCCAATATATTTCACAGGCACCTTCAACTGGTCGGAGATACCAATCACAACACCACCCTTGGCTGTACCATCGAGTTTGGTGATAGCCAATGAGGTGATCTGCGTCACTGCAGCAAACTGCTTGGCCTGTTCAAATGCATTCTGACCCGTAGAGCCGTCAAGCACAAGCATCACCTCATCGGGAGCCTCTGGCAGTACCTTCTTCATCACTTCCTTGATCTTCTTCAACTCATTCATCAGGCCCACTTTATTATGCAAACGTCCTGCTGTATCAATCAGCACAACATCAGCGCCATTGGCTTTCGCACTCGAAAGGGTGTCGAAAGCCACACTGGCAGGATCACTACCCATCTGCTGCTTTATCACAGGCACGCCAACACGCTCTCCCCAGATGCAGAGCTGCTCTACAGCTGCAGCACGGAAAGTATCGGCAGCACCCAGATAAACCTTCTTACCTGCCTGTTTGAATTGCCAAGCCAGTTTTCCGATTGTCGTGGTTTTGCCGACGCCATTGACGCCAACCACCAGAATCACATAGGGTTTATGATCACCAGGAAGATCCCAGTTATCGTTATCTTCAGTATTATTCTCAGCCAAGAGATTGGCAATCTCATCACGGAGGATACGATTCAGTTCTGAAGTGCTCACATACTTATCGCGGGCTACACGCTCTTCGATACGTTCGATAATCTTCAACGTGGTATCTACACCTACATCACTGGTAATCAGCACCTCCTCAAGATTATCCAGCACATCATCATCAACCTTTGACTTACCAGCCACCGCACGGGTCAGTTTGTCAAATACGCTGGTCTTTGTTTTTTCCAGACCTTTGTCTAGTGTTTCTTTCTTTTCTTTATTGAAAAATCCAAAAATTCCCATAATGCTATATATAACGCGTGCAAAGATAATTAAAATCCACGATATAGCAAAAAAAAGAAGCTGCAATTTAACTTGCAGCCTCTCTTTTTTATGTAAAATTAAATTAATTCTTGAAGAAGTCCTTAACGGCCTCGTTAGGAACCATCTGCTCATCAAAGATGTAAGCACCAGTCTTAGGGCTCTTTACCATCTTGATTACCTTTGTGTAAGCGCGACCATCCTTTGAGCCTTCGTGGAGGGTAGCGACGGTTTTCTTTGCCATACTTCAGTCGTAATTATTTAATTTCCTTGTGAAGAGTCATCTTCTTCAGGATGGGGTTATACTTCATCAGCTCCATACGCTCAGGCGTATTCTTACGGTTCTTTGTCGTCACGTAACGGCTTGTACCCGGCATGCCACTGTTCTTATGCTCAGTGCACTCCAGGATCACCTGAACGCGATTACCCTTTGCTTTCTTGCTTGCCATCTTTATTAATCTCCTATCACTTTAATGTCCTTCCAATCTACATATCCCTTGGCAACAGCCTGCTTCAATGCAGCATCCAGACCAACTTTATTAATCATACGAAGACCAGCTGCACTAATCTTCAGCTGAATCCAGCAACCCTCTTCTACATAGTAGAATTTCTTGCTGAAAAGGTTGACGTCAAAGCTTCTCTTTGTGTGGTGCTTTGAGTGAGACACATTGCAACCGATCTGTGCCTTCTTTCCTGTAATTTGACAAATCTTAGACATTTCTATCTACCTTTTTACTTGTGATTTACACTTACTTATTCCAAACAGGGTGCAAAATTACACATTTTAATTGAGATTCAAATCATTACGCAAGTGGAAAAACAAAGAATTAATATTTTTTAACCTTCTCGCATCGGTCTGGGGGCATCTTCCTCCCTCAAAAAGGTCAAAAACAGCTCCATAGCCTTATTGGTTGCAATGGCAAGATTGATGTCTCTGCCATGATCCTCTTCTACCTTTACAGTCATCACCCGTTCTGGCTTTCCACAAGCCAACCAGATCGTACCCACAGGGATGTCTTTAGTGCCACCAGTAGGACCTGCGAAACCGGTTGACGAGATGGCATAATCGGTGTTCAATGCCTTACAGGCACCTTTCACCATCGCGATTGCAACTTCCTCACACACAGCGGTTTTCTCCTCAAGCAACTGATGATCCACACCCAGCAGGTTTTCCTTAATCTCATTGACATAAGAGATGATACCACCTTTGAAATATTTCGAGGCACCGGGGACGGAGATAATTGCCTCAGCAATACGTCCACCCGTGCAACTCTCAGCAGTGCCGACGGTCTTCTCTGTCTCCCAGAGAATCTCACTGACCTCACGGCTGATAATCTTACTTTCGAAATCCATATTTATACTTTATTTGAATGTTACTTTTGAGAATGCAGGCGCATCGATAGAGCAGAACGCACCGTCGAGATACTTATAATAGCCCACGATACCAATCATCGCCGCATTATCAGTGGTATAGCTGAACTTTGGTATATAAATGGTCCAGCCATAACGTTTCTCTGCATCGTAGAAGGCATTACGTAGACCGTTGTTGGCACTCACACCTCCAGCCACAGCCACATGTTTGATACCTGTCTGCTTGACGGCCTTCTTCAGTTTCTTCATCAGGATATCCACAATCGTCCACTCCAGCGATGCAGCAATATCCTCTTTGTGATGCTCAATGAAGTCAGGATCTTCTGCCACCCACTTCTGCATCGAATAGAGGAAAGAAGTCTTCAATCCTGAAAAACTATAGTCGAGGTTGGGGATATTCGGTTCTGCAAACTGGAAGGCCTTAGGATTCCCCTGACGCGCCAGACGGTCGATGATAGGACCACCCGGGTAGCCCAGTCCCATCACCTTCGAGCACTTATCTATAGCCTCTCCGGCTGCATCATCAATAGTCTGTCCGAGTACCTCCATATCATTGTAGGCGTTCACCTTCACGATCTGCGAGTTTCCACCTGACACCAACAGACAGAGGAAGGGCAACGGGGGCATGTGCTGATCATCATCCGACTCCTTGATGAAATGCGCCATCACATGTCCTTGCAGATGGTTCACATCAATCATAGGGATACCTAATGAACGGGCAAATCCCTTTGCGAAACTCACACCGACAAGCAACGATCCCATCAGTCCGGGACCTCTGGTGAATGCCACAGCAGAGAGCTGCTCTTTCGTGATACCGGCACGTTTAATGGCCTGATCCACAACAGGTACAACATTCTGCTGATGGGCGCGTGATGCCAACTCGGGCACCACCCCACCATAAGCCTCATGTACTGCCTGCGAGGCTGTGACATTCGACAGCAGCACACCGTTTCTCAGAACAGCTGCCGACGTATCATCACAACTGGACTCTATACCTAATATATATATATCCTTTTCCATGCTGATATCCTTAATAGGTCAAGATCTCCACACCGTGCTCTGTCATCACAAGCGTATGCTCCCACTGGGCACTCGGTTCCTCATCCTCAGTAATCACCTCCCATCCGTATGGATCGTCGGCATCAATGAAAACTTTCCACGTTCCCATGTTGATCATCGGTTCTATCGTGAACACCATACCTGGCACAAGCAACATGCCCGTACCCTGATGACCGTAATGGTTCACATCAGGTTCCTCATGGAACTTCAGACCGACCCCATGACCAGCCAGATCCCTCACGATACCATAACCATATTTCTTACAGTGCTTCTCTATAGCGTGACCGATATCACCTACAAACGAATAAGGCTTCGCAGCCTCCATACCTATCTCCAGACACTCCTTTGCCACACGCACGAGCTGATCTTTCTCTGGAGTGGTCTTACCGATGATAAACATACGACTGGCGTCCGCATAATAACCGTCGAGGATCGTTGTGAAATCCACATTGATGATATCACCCTCCTCCAGCACATCCTCTTCCTTAGGGATACCATGACACACCACCTCGTTGATAGAGGTACATACTGACATCGGGAAACCCTCATAGTTCAGACAGGCAGGAATCGCACCGTGATCCTCACAGTACTGACGACAGATCTGGTCAATCTCCAACGTGTTCATACCAGCGTGAATCTGTTTGGCCACCTCATCGAGCACACCTGTATTCACGACACCAGCCTTACGGATGCCCTCAATCTGCTCCGGGGTCTTTATCAGATCACGCGTCGGCACCAGCTTACCTTTGTTCTCCCAATACATGATGGTCTTATCCATCTCTGTGGGTTCCTGTCCAGACAGACAATGCCATCTTCTCTTCTTTTTGAATGCGTTCATTTACCTAATCAAACTTTTGCGGGTGCAAAATTACTGCAAATTATGCGAATCACCAAATTTTACGTCAGTCTTTCTTCTCTTCCTGTGGCACAAGCAGCTTCTCACCACTGTGATTGATGTGATGCTTTGCATAACGCTCAGGGAATCCTGGACGAACCACACGGGCACCCTTACCATACTTATTACGCTCAAAGCTACCATTCTTATCAGTAGGTTTCACCACCATATCGTTATACTTCACAATGAGGAAGAAAGCCAGCTGCTGCCAACGACTGATCATCTCGTCGCCTTTCTGACAGCTGTAGTCCGTCAACAGTTTGATACGTTCCTCAGCAGTAGGCAGCGCCAATGCCTTTGCCTCGATTTCTGGCTGCAGTTGGTCATAAGAGGCATCCAGAGAGTCACGCACCTCCTTCAGTGAGGGGAACATCATATCATAACGGGGATAAACCATATTACTCACCCAGTTGCACACCCAGAAGGCATTATCCATCGAGAAGGTCACATCATCGGCACCCTCGCCACTAAAACACTTTGGACGACGAGTCATACAACTGTACATCGGCGTATAGGCCACCATGTTACCATCGTCATTACCAAACCAGAAGCAGGCTCCCACTTCACGAGGCAGTGAAGAACGCATCTGGGAGATAAACGACCAGGCCGTCTGCTGAGTAGAGATCGGACGCTCGTTGAAATACTCCTTACCATCTACCTTATAGGAGAGCGGTGACGGACGGTAGGGCATCTGGAAGATACCACCACCGATGTCTGAGTCGAGTGCAAAGGGGGTGCCCTCATAATGATCACGCATCGCATCACGCAGATCCTGAAGAGCAAGTTTCTTATTAGGAATGATCCAGAGCGGCATCTCCTGGGCATCCTTCTCGATACCTGCAGCATAAGGCACATAAGCCGAGAAGTCATCACTGAAGCGATTGAAGAAGCTCCACACACGAGCCTCGCAATAACGACGACCCGAGAAATCAGGCTTCGCATAAGCGGCATTATACGAGAAGTCGGCATCCTTACCATCAAACCAACCCATCGTACGTGCATAGCTCACCACATTATCAGAGCAAACCATCAGGTTAGGTACAGGCTTCTTGCCATCGACAGGATATTTCTTCTGCAGATCCTTCATCTTCACCTGCACATAACGACCATCCAGGAACTTCGTGATACGACTCTGGTTAGCGTGTGCGGCAATCGCATCATCAGGGATACGGACAGCCACCCAGACGGTGCGCTCCTTCGACTTCGTACGATCGGGACCGCACCCCATCATCTCCAGCATCCAGGCCTCATTAGCGTCTGCGATCGAAAAGGTCTCACCCTCAGAATAATAACCATACTGCTCCACGAGCGATGTCATCACCTGCAGAGCCTCACGGGCCGTCTTCGAACGCTGTAGGGCGATATAGATCAGTGAGCCGTAGTCGATCAGACCTGTAGAGTCAGCCATCTCCTCACGTCCGCCAAAAGTGGTCTCACCCACAGTGACCTGCCACTCATTCGAGTTGCCTATCACATTATAGGTTTCAGCCACCTCAGGGATCTCACACAGGAACTTACCTGTATCCCACTCACACACCTTACGCATCTCCCCCACAGCATGTTTCGCAGCGGGATAATGATAGAGGGGCATGAAGGCACCGTAGGAGTCGGCATTATAGGTTACGAATACAGAGCCATCCACAGAGGCCTTTTTGCCTACGATGAAGTTGGTGCATGCCATCGCATAGGTTCCTGCAATTAGCATCACGGATAAAATCAGATTTCTTTTCATACCTTATTAATATATTATATTTGTTTCAAACACACGTTCATTTTTTCGATTGTCGATAGCCGTAAATCTCAGCAGATGGGTCCTCGACGTCTTCTGGATGGGGGTCTCACTCAAGTCACAGGTCACCAACGGTTTCTTATCGACTTGGTCAAACACAACAAACTTGCCGTCAATCGTTGCCCGATAGGAGGCTACCCCACTCTTGTTGTCTATCAGCTTCAACACGATATGATCACCCAGACTGACTGGTGTCACATCCGGTCCTTCGTCGTCATATGCCAGTTCAAAGAAAGCCCCTAAGTCATTCACACGACCAGTTACCCAACCATCCTGATAATCTCCTCCGGCAAACACACCGTCACTGGCTACATAGACCTTCGAGACATCCACTTCCTGACTTACATAGAACGAAATCTCGCCTGGAGCCACCAGCGGGCACGATGTCGGATAGAAACTATAACTATCAGAGAGCTTTCCCGGGCGCTCCTTCATTGTGGGTTTCAGGAATGTATTCTTCGTCAGCAGTCCATAGGGCACGATCAGATGCATACCTGGTACGGAGTAGCTGTTTGTCTGGTTCCAACGGAAGAGTGTCCCCTCTTCTTGTTCAGCCTCAGGAATCTTGGCTTTCTCCCCTTTCACCGTGAAGCTGTATGTCGTCTCGTTGCCTCTATAATCACGCAGGATATACGTCAGATGGTAATCACGCTCCTCGTTGAAGTCGATGATGCCCCGATCCTTTGATGTATAGAGAAATGGCAGCGTGTTACCCGGCTCCACATACGACTTCAAGAACCACACACGGGTCTTGAGCCAGTAATCATAGTCTCCCCAGGCATTCACCAAAGTGTTGCACGCTACGGGAATCCTTTCCATCATTGCCGAGAACACCGTCTGACTATCCACCTTTAGGATTGTCTCACGGATACCATAATGGTTACTCGAGTTCTGCATATAGTCGTTGGCCCATAACGCAAAGCCCACCTTACCCCAGGCCTTCAACTCAAGCTGTTTGTCGCCATTCACGAGGATGGTCTGTTTCGTACTTTTACCATTCACGATACCCTCACCTGCCTGCGGATAGATCATCATGCCTCTCACCTTCGGTGGGATGGTATCTGAAATATAGTCAGCCAGGAAGTCATACGGGTCAAGCATGTCCCAAGTTTCTGTATCGTGTATCTCTAAATGCAGATGCGGACCCATACTGTTACCCGTATTGCCACTGAGCGCTATCAGCTGGCCCTGTGACACAGGACACTCTAAAGGCGAGAACCGAGCATCGCCCTCACTCGTCTCATGCTGATACTGGTAACGGCGCAGGGCAGCCTTGATACGCGGTGTGAATGCCTTCAGGTGACAATACACACTGGTATAGCCCTCGGGATGCGTCACATACACCGCATTGCCGAAGCCATAGAGCCCCATCGTCACCCGACTCACGTAGCCGTCACCGATGGCGTAGATAGCCTTTCCCTCCACCCCGTCGGTCTTGATGTCTATGCCCCCATGGAAATGATGAGGACGGGGCTCGCCAAAATTACCCGCCAATGAAATGTCATAACTCACTGGCGGGTGATAGATGCTTAAGAGGATACTGAGGAACAGACTTAACATGCCTTAAACGACATATCGAGTCCCTTCACAGAGTGTGTCAGTGCTCCCACGGAGATGAAATCGACACCCTGTTCGGCATAGTCACGGATCGTGTCGTAGGTGATACCACCACTCGACTCCGTCTCATATCTGCCACCGATAATATCTACAGCTTTCTTCGTGTCGGGCACACTGAAGTTGTCGAGCATGATACGGTTCACACCACCATGATCCAGCACCTGCTGCAACTCATCGAACGAACGTACCTCAATTTCAATCTTCAGGTCGAGACCCTTCTCCTTCAGATAGGCATGACAGCGGTCGATGGCGTTGGTGATACCACCTGCAAAATCTACGTGATTATCCTTCAGCAGGATCATGTCAAACAGACCGATACGATGGTTACAACCACCACCGATCTTCACAGCTTGCTTCTCCAGCATACGCATACCTGGTGTCGTCTTACGGGTGTCGAGCACACGGGTATTCGTACCCTTCAGGCGCTGCACATACCTATCGGTCATCGTAGCGATACCACTCATACGCTGCATGATGTTCAGCATCAGGCGCTCCGTCTGCAACAGTGAACGGATCTTTCCCGTCACCACCATCGCGATGTCGCCCTTCTTCACACGTGTACCGTCACCCATCAGCACCTCCACCTGCATGGTGGGGTCAAAACGACGGAACACCTCCTTGGCGATCTCCACACCAGCCAGAATACCGTCCTCCTTAATGAGCAGATGACTCTTGCCCATCGCGTCCTCAGGGATACAGCACAACGTGGTATGATCGCCATCACCGATATCCTCGGCAAACGACAGATCAATCAGTCTGTCAACCAGTTCATCAACACTTAACATGACTATATAATCTTTAATGTTTAATCTTTGATGTTTAGAAGTACACACCGAAGCCCAGACGCAAGCCGAACTGTGAATACTTACTGTTCCTGAAGCTCTGCTCATAATAGAGCTCCGGCTCAAGTGTCACATAATGGCCCAGGAAGAAGGCATAGCCCACATTGACCTCAGGCTTGAACTCGTCAATACCAGGCTGATGGGAATATTTGGGAGTCAGCCCCACAAAGATACCATTGCGCTCAAAAAAGTAACGAACACCAGCACCGATGTTTGTTGTAACAGCATAACCACTGGAGTAGTTCTGATAGTCGAACACACCCAGCACCATCCAGTTGTCGAGGAACAAATAACCGGCTTTGGCACTCAGACCAAAACTCCATTCGGAAGCCTTGCTGTAGTTCAGGGTCAGACCTGACAGTGAGGCGCCAACATAGAACTTGCTCTCCTCAAACGGGGTTGTTGACTCGTTCAAAACTTTCTGTGCATTTACACTCGTTGCCATCATCAGGCTGATGGCTGCCATCATCAGTTTTTTCATTCTAATTTTAAATGTTTATTCTTTAATTAATGTTTTTTCTTTCTTATACCAAACGCAGAACCACACAATGGCCACTATCAGACAAACGAGACCAATCGGATAACCGATAGATCCAGGCAAGTTAAAAGCGATCTTCGACACCATCAGGAACGTTGAGCAGACGGTAGTCATGAAGAGGGCTGGAATCAGGGTGATCCAGAACGGCTTCTTGTTACGCACCAGATAGACAGTCAGCGTCCAGAGCGTGAAAGCAGAGAGGGCCTGATTACTCCAGCCGAAATACTGCCAGATCGTATTGAAGCCGTCGGGACTCTCAATCTGCCATACGAGCATCGCAATCGAACAGCCAAACAAAGGGATACAGATATACAGACGGTTCATGATCGGGCGCTGGCTCAGTTTCAGCCACTCTGCTACAATCAGACGTGCTGAACGGAAAGCAGTATCACCCGAGGTGATAGGTGCTGCCACCACACCCAGCATCGCTAGCACGGCACCAGCGATACCCAGCCAGTCGTTACAGACTAAGTTCACCAAGGCAGGTGCCGAGGTCTGGAAACCCTTTGTTGCATTCTCTATCAGGGTGTAGCCAGGGGCAGGCTCGCCATAGAAGAACCAGGCTGCTACGGTAGCCCAGATCAGTGCCACCACACCCTCGGTAATCATCGCACCATAGAAGATCGGACGACCCATCTTCTCACTCTTCACACAACGAGCCATCAGCGGACTCTGTGTACCGTGGAAACCAGAGATAGCACCACAGGCAATTGTGATAAACAAAGCGGGGAATATCTCATCTTTAAACAGGTCGGGATGCGTCTGCTGTCCCAAGTTACCGGTATGTGTCCAGAGCTCAGGCAGCGTAGGCCACTGCAGGAAGAGCCACACCATCAGGGCGCCAGCCATAAACAGCAGCGAGAAGGCAAACAACGGATACACCTTACCAATGATCTTATCGATAGGCAACATCGTGGCGATGATATAATAGAAGAAAATGATCGCCACCCACATCAGTGTATCACCACTGATGGTATGCAGGATCTCTGCTGGTGAATACACGAACACGGTTCCCACCATGATCAGCAACAAGACGGTGAACACCAGCATCAGCTTCTTCGTGGCTTTACCCAGATAGAGACCACACAACTCGGGCAATCCCGCACCATTGTGGCGCATCGACAGCATACCACTCAGATAGTCGTGTACGGCACCGGCGAAGATACAGCCGAACACAATCCACAGATACGCCACAGGACCGAACTTCGCACCCATGATGGCACCGAAGATAGGACCCGTACCGGCAATGTTTAGAAACTGAATCATGAACACCTTCCAACTCGGAAGCACAATGTAATCCAAACCGTCAGCTTTTGCGACGGCAGGCGTCACACGGTCATCAGGCCCGAACACCTTCTCAACGAAGCGTCCATACAGCAGATAACCCAGCAAAAGAGCTACTAAGCTCACTAAAAATGAAATCATCTTTTCTCGTTGTTATTACAAATTTTGATGCAAAGTTACAAAATTAATATGAATTATGAATTGCCAATTGTGAAATATTTGCTATCTTTGCAGCAAATTTTAAAAAAAGAAACATTTTGAGAACAATTCTTCGTCTTATCATGCTGTTTCTGCTATTGCAGAACACATCCGCCCAGATGCCGAAACACGAGATCCGAGCCGTCTGGATAACCACCATCAGCGGACTAGACTGGCCGCGCTCCCACGCCACTGACACACAACAGCGGGAACTCACCGACATCCTCGACAAACTGCAACAAGCCAACATCAATACCGTATTGATTCAGGCACGCGTCCGCGCCTCTACCATCTACCCCTCCAACAATGAACCTTGGGACATCTGTCTCACAGGCACTGCAGGCCGTTCGCCAGGCTACGACGCCCTGAAGTTCTGCATCGACGAATGCCACAAACGAGGGATGGAGTGTCACGCCTGGATCGTCACCATCCCTGTAGGAAAATGGAACGCAGATGGCTGTAAGAAACTGCGTGCCCGCTACCCTAACCTCATCCGTAAGATTGGCGACGAGGGTTATATGGATCCTGAGAAGCCCGAGACGGGCGACTACCTCGCACAGGTCTGTGCAGATGTCACCCGCCGCTACGATGTCGATGGCATCCACCTTGACTACATCCGTTATCCCGAGACTTGGAAACTGAAGGTCAGTCGTCAGCAAGGCCGTCAGAATATCACCAGTATTGTCAGAAAGATTCATAAAGCTGTCAAAGCCGAGAAGCCTTGGGTAAAGCTCTCTTGTTCACCTGTCGGCAAGTACGACGACCTGAGCCGTTACCAGAGTTTCGGCTGGAATGCCAACACCACCGTCTGTCAGGACGCACAGGGTTGGCTGCGCGATGGTCTGATGGATGCCCTCTTCCCCATGATGTACTTCCAGGGCAATCACTTCTATCCCTTCGTCGTCGATTGGAAGGAGCACAGCTATGGACGTCAGGTGGCTCCTGGACTGGCCATCTATATGCTTCATCCGCGAGAAAAGAACTGGGACCTCGATGTCATCCGTCGCGAGATGAACGTGCTGCGCCAGCAAGGTCTTGGTATCACTTTTTTCCGCTCTAAGTTCTTCACAGACAATGTGAAAGACGTATATACCTTCACGCAAGACTTTAACCCTTATCCAGCCCTCATCCCACCGATGGACTGGGTCACTGCACCTGCACCTCGACCAGCTACCCGTCTCTCCGTAAACCACGGTGCCGCCACCGATCTGCTTTCCTGGCAGGGTGCCCCCTCTAAGAACGACGGCAACTACCTCTTGTATAATATCTACGCCTCCGACCGCTATCCCGTTGACACTGAGGATCCTGCCTGTCTGGTGGCCACTCGTCTGCAGGAGCAGTCGCTCACCGTTCCCCATCAGGGTCGCAGCCTGAACTATGCCGTCACCTGTGTCGATCGCTATGGCAGAGAGAGCACCCCTGTGTTCAGCTCCCAGGCAGCCTCTTCCGACCGTCCTCCCATCGATTTTCGAGAGCTTATCATGGGAAAACCCTCTGGAAACATCTTAAAAAGTACAAAATGAAAAACTTTTGAGAGAAAACTATAACCTAATCTCCCAAGAATTGACTATTTTTGCACCATCAAAACAGACAATCAAATAAATAGGTAATTATGGAAAGAACATGGAGATGGTTCGGCAAGAAAGACAAGATTACCCTTGCCCAGCTAAAACAAATTGGAGTTGAAGGCATTGTAACCGCCCTTCACGACGTACCTTTAGGCGAAGTATGGACCCGTGAGAAGATCCGCGACCTGCGGGAGTATATCGAGAGCTACGGCATGCGCTGGAGCGTCGTAGAGTCGCTCCCCGTCGTAGAGACCATCAAATACGGCGGTCCTGATCGCGACCACCAGATCGAGGTCTATAAGGAGAGTCTGCGCAACCTCTCGGCAGAAGGCATCCACTGCATCTGCTATAACTTCATGCCCGTACTCGACTGGGCCCGCACCGATCTGTTCCACGACAATCCCAACGGTGCCACCAACCTCTACTTCAACTATGCCGAGTTTGCTTACTTCGACATCTATATCCTGAAGCGCGAGGGTGCCCGTGAGGAGTGGGCCAAGTTCAAGTTCCCCGAGGGCTGGGGCGAAGGTCGCAACGTATTGGCAGAAGCCGACGAACTTGCCAAGACGATGACGCCAGAGAAAGATCATGCGCTGGTGGAGACTATCATCATCAAGACACAGGGTTTCGTGTCAGGTAATTTCAGCGAGAACGACGAGGCTCCTATCCAGAAGTTCCGCGACTTCCTCAACCTCTACAAAGGCATCGACAAGGCACAGCTGCGTGCCAACATGAAATACTTCCTCGAGGCCATCATGCCTACCTGTGAGGAATACGGTATGAACATGTGCGTACATCCCGACGATCCCCCCATCGAGGTACTCGGTCTGCCGCGTATCGTCCGTACGGAAGAGGATATCCAGTGGTTCCTCGATGCCGTACCCAACAAGCACAACGGACTCACCTTCTGTGCCGGTTCCCTCTCTGCAGGTGCCTATAACAATGTGGTGGAGCTCGCCAAGAAATTCGCTTCACGCACCCACTTCGTTCACCTGCGTTCCTGCCACATCTTCCCCAACGGCGACTTCACCGAGGCTTCCCATCTGGGTGGACGTGCCGACCTCATCGAGCTCTGCCGTATCTTCGAGAAGGAGAACCCCGAACTGCCGATGCGTGTGGATCACGGCATGACCTTCACCGACAATGCCGGAGGTGTGTTCGACGAGTCCAGTCATGGCCATAATGCCGGTTACACCCTCCTGGGTCGTATGTTCGCCCTCGGACAGGTGCAGGGCATCCTCGCCACCGTCGATCGCGAGTTAGGAATTGAATACAAACAACCCGGATTCTTTGATTAAAGATATTATTCAACACAGAGATACAGAGGTACAGAGTTTTTTATGAAAGAGATAAATACTTTGTCGAAAGAAGAGTTTTGTAAACTGAATGCACTTACTAAGCAGATTATCGGTGCTGCTATCGAAGTCCATAAGGAATTAGGAGCAGGCCTTCTTGAGTCTGCCTATGAGTTTTGTTTGAAAGAAGAACTCGAAAGACAAGGTCTTAATGTCTGTACTCAGGTTGATCTGCCGCTATTTTACAAAGGTACTCCTACTGGGAAATTCTACAGGATTGATATGCTTGTAGAAGATCAAGTAATCATTGAGTTGAAAGCTGTCGAAGCACTTCTTCCAATTCACGAAGTTCAGCTCGTCACATACCTTAAGCTGACAAATAAGAGCATCGGACTGCTCATCAACTTTAATGTACCTGTACTCAAAGAAGGAATCAAGCGCAAAATAAATGCAAATCTGAAATATACAGGCATTCAATCTATCAAAGAATAGAAAGAGAACTCTGTATCTCTGTACCTCTGTGTTTAAATATAAAACAAACAAATTATGAAGTTAAACGATATTCTGAGCGGTAAGTTCGACGCCGCGGAGTGGGAAGCCAAAGGCTACCAGCTCCCCAAGTTCGACATCAAGGCCCTGCGTGAGAAGACCGCCAAAGAGCCCACATGGGTACACTTCGGCGGCGGTAACATCTTCCGCGCCTTCCCCGCAGCCATCCTCAACGATGCCCTGAACACAGGCAAATACGATCGTGGTGTCATCGTGGCAGAAACCTTCGACTTCGAAGTCATCGACAAGGCCTATGCCCCTTACAACAACCTCTCGCTGCTCGTGTCGCTTCAGAGCACAGGTACCATCGAGAAGAAAGTCATCGCCAGTGTCACGGAAGCCCTCAAGGCCGATCCGCAGTTCGACGACTGGAAGCGCCTCGTAGAGATCTTCCGCAACCCCTCTCTGCAGATGATCTCCTTCACCATCACCGAGAAGGGCTACAGCTACAACGATGCCGACCTGGCACGCGGTCTGAAGCCCGTCTTCGCCATGGGTAAGGTCTGCGCCCTGCTGCTCGAGCGTTTCAATGCCGGCAAGCTGCCCCTCACCGTTCAGTCGATGGACAACTGCTCTCACAATGGCGACAAGGTGAAGGCCGGTGTCTTCGCTTACGCTGAGAAATGGGTGGCCGACGGTCTTGTACCCGCCGGGTTCCTCGCCTATCTGAAGGATGAGACGAAGATCACCTTCCCCTGGTCGATGATTGATAAGATCACGCCACGCCCGCACGAGAAAGTCAAGGAGATGCTGGCCAAGGACGGTTTCGACGACAACAACTACATCGAGACCGAGAAGCACACCTTCACTGCGCCCTTCGTGAACGCAGAGGAAGTGCAGTATCTCGTCATTGAGGACAACTACACCAACGGTCGTCCCCCACTCGACCTGGGCGGCGCCCTCTACACCACCCGTGAAACGGTGGATAAGGTAGAGACCATGAAGGTCACCACCTGTCTGAACCCCCTCCACACGGCGATGTCAATCTATGGTTGCATGCTGGGCTACACCCTCATCTCTGCCGAGATGGCCGATGAAGACCTGCGTCCCTTCGTGCAGAAGCTGGGGTATATCGAAGCGATGCCGGTTGTCACCGATCCCGGTGTACTCAATCCCTACGAGTTTATCGGAGCCGTCATCAACCGTCGTCTGCCGAACCCCTTCATGCCCGATGCCCCGCAGCGTATCGCGATGGACACCTCTCAGAAGCTGCCCATCCGCTTCGGTGAGACCTTGAAGAAGTATATCGCCCGCGGTCTCGACAAGTCGAACCTCGTGCTCATCCCCCTCACCCTCGCAGGCTACGCCCGCTATCTGAAGGGTATCGACGACAACTGCCGTCCCTTCGAGCCCTCTCCCGATCCCATGCTGGCAGAGTTGCAGGCCATCGTAGCCCCGCTTGAGGTTGGCAAGCCCGATCAGGACTGGAGCTGTCTGAAGAAGCTCTACAGCCGTAAGGATGTGTTTGGTCTCGATCTCTACGAGGCAGGTCTCGGCGAGCAGATCGAAGGTATGGTCAAGGAACTCTACGCAGCCCCTGGTGCCGTCCGCGCCACGCTCCACAAATACGTGTCAGCACGCTAATCCATAAAAAGAAAATCCCTCGCAGCTTTGCGAGGGATTATTCGTTGATGCTCATTCATCGAAGAGCTTCTCCTTTTTCGACTTTTCTCATAAATTGATGGTCAAATATATAAAAATTCCGATGACAAAAGCAAAAAACAACAGGATACATACGACGGCAAAGGGGATGAAGGCCGCCAGTAATCGCCAGAACGTAGACCAGTAGCTGTACCCCGACATCTGTTTGATGGGAATAATAGGCAACAGTAAGGTCAGCATGTTATAGATGATTTCTGCCTTCACACTGAAGCACAGCAGTGAGGGGATAATGTTATAGAGCAAAAACATATCGGTGATATAAACCATCGACACAAAACACTCCGAGAAACGCAAGTCTGGTATGGCAGGACTGTGGCGGAACAACAGATAAAGCGGGAATGAGAAGACCAGCAGCCCGGCGAGCCCCACCACCGAACCATGCTGTTCCAGCCACTCGAAGAATGACGTCGTTAATCGCTCTGACTCCTCAACAGCCATCATTTTTTGATCCTCCTTAGTGAGAGGCTTGTCTGTCTTTATTTCAGGCTTTACTTCAGGTTTCTTCTCTCGTGGCTCAATATGAAGGACATCTTTCGAAAAACTGTTCACAAGTTCCCCACTTTCCTTCTCATTCTGTTTCTCGCGATTGACGCCCTGAATGTTCATACCCGAATCTACCAACACCGACAAAGCGAGGAGTAGGAAGAACAACTTAAAAGGAGGGAAATAGGCCATCTGCATGCCTCTGAGATAGTCGCGGATCATGTAGCCGGGACGCAGTATCAGGTCACGGATGGTACGAAACATACCCCGATTACCCAAGCCCCAGACGTCAAGATAAAGCAGAAGTGCATTCTTGAAGGAATAGCGCCCTATCTTCGACGACTGTCCACAACGGGGACAATAGTTGCCCTCGTAGTGCGTGCCGCAGGTAGCACACTCGTGGTGTACCTCCGAAAGCGGCGCCACCTGATGTGGCTGCTGCTTCCACTCACTGAACCGCTGGTATCTATGATGCAGATCCTTCATTCTCGACTATACGACTGCAAAGGTACAACTATTATTCCATTCCTCCAAACTTATAAACGAAAAACACACGATCTAAAAAGAGAGGGCTAAATGCCCTCTCTTGCCAACCCCCACCCTCTTAGCATCGCGAAGTAGTCGAGGCTCTCAGTTCCGTTCTCTTGAATAGCCATCGCCCAGCCTACCGCCATCCAACGTTCAGGCTGATCCGACGGGATGCCGATGGGTTCATCAGGCGGAATCTCCGTCAATCGACACACATTTTGGATATACGTCGAAGTCAGGTTCTCATTGGGCGGTGCCCATCTGCTGATAATCGCCCGGATGGTAAACAGCCGATACTTGTGATAATAGGTACGCGTGAGCAGATAGAAGGCCGCCCGCCAACCATATTCCAAACTATCAAACTGGCAAAAACTGGCGTCAGTCTGTTGGGCTCGCAAGCCCTTCCACTGATCCTTCGCCGTGCGACGGATATTCAGCGGATTGTTGTTTCTAATTCCTCGTGGTAACATAACTTTTACTTATTAATAAACTTTGGGGTCTTCTTAAAACTGCCATCTGCCATCTGTACCACATAGCAGCGTTTCTTCCATGTGCTGACCATATTCATAGTCTTGTCCGTGCCCTTACCTTGTTGCAATCGTACACGTTTGGCATCTTCGATGGTGAATTCATCGGGCAGCAGCTCCAGCAGGTTTCTTGGGCCTCGGGTTCCGATACGTTCTCCGTCATAAGTGGCGCGTTCGATGTCCTCACCGAAGAAAGCCATCTTGCAGTACATATCGTAGTCTAGGCTCCACTTGATAAAGTCCTCTATCGACTTCTCCCACTTCTGACCATTGGCGACATACAGCACACAGGCTTTCAGCCAGGCGATCACGATGGCGCGATGCGACAGGTTCCAATAGGTCTGATCTTGCGACAGGCGGGCAAACTCGGCACATTCTTCCTGCATCTTCTTCGCCAACTTAAAGGCTTGCGGACAGTCTATCAAGCCTCGGGCATTGGTCAGATTGTCGATGTAAGGTTTCAGCTGCTCGTCAAACTCAGCATCATACTTGCCATAGATGGGCTGCTCAGCTCCTATCTCCACTTCGGGGATCGTGCAGAAATTGATGCGGCTGATAGGTCCGTCGGTGAGCACGCGGCTGAAGAACCTGCGACCTTTCTGAATCGTGGTACAGGCGTTCCAGTTGAACCGGCACTTCGGGCGGGCGGTCACGCTTTGCGTGCCTACACGCGTCTGTCCGTATTCAGCCCCCGGGTCGAAGGCGAGACACATCAACTGGAAGTGCTGCTTACCCGTCTGTCCTTTCAGTTGTTCAAAGAGGTCAAGCTCATTCAGTTTCACATACACGAAGTGGTCTTCTGCCTCATCCATTCGGGTCACGAGGGCGGGTTTGGTCATATCAGGGTCAATCTGCTGAATCACCAGTCCTTCAGGTCTTACAAGCTTATCCTTGTTGGCGCCCTTCTTCTGACAGTCCTTCTTCCACTCGTTTTCCCTTCGGGTGTTCTCCTCATCACGGTGCTTGATGTCGGCCATGATGTGGTTGATAGGCTCATCGATACAGCCTTTACCAGCACCTGTGCCTGCCATCAGACAGTTCATCAGCGTGGCCTCATGCTCCACATTATCCGTATAGCAGAAGCGCACTTTGCAGAGGTGCGTACCCAACGGCGGAAACGCGGCGTTAGCCACAGCGGGCTTGTAGATCTCAGGTGAGCGGGATGTCAGCAGTTCTATCAGCTTCGGCATCTTCTTCGGCATTGGTGGCGGCGAGAATACGGCTGGCGTGTCTGCCGTTTGGTCTCCATCAGACTTTAACCGTTGGCTACCTGTAAACAAAGCCTCCTGCCATTTGGGAAGTCGCTGCGTGGGGTTATAGTAGTTGGCATAAAAGGCTTCCACCAACGCTTGGATGTTCTCATCCTTCCAATGTTCGGGCATCAGTTCTGCCAACATACCGTTAGCCTCTTCCTTAGTCAATAACTGCGTGGCTCCACTCAGGAACACCTTCACCGTTGTATGCCGTCCGCCTTCATTCAGGAAATCACTCTTTTCTAGCCCCTTCTCTTTCATCACCCCTTCGGCAATATACCTCACGCGCTCATCAGCTGGAGCTGTCTCTGAATTGTGTTGGTTGGGGGTTGATTCGCACAATGGGGACAGTCCCTTTTGTGAGATTTCCCAAGGCTTATAGTGCTTATTCGCCTTCTTGGCCTCTTTCGGCACTTGCTCCTGCCGTTTCTTCTCTCGTTCTTTCAAGCGCAGATATTCAGCCTTGCACTCTTCTACAGTCATCGGCTCGTCAAAGAGTGCATCATCCAGATAAGGCAGATCTTCGAGCGTTCCACTAGTCGAATAGACCACCCTTTGCAAATCCCTCGTATTAGAATCCATCTCGATTTGGAGTTCAGTTGCTACACGCACCTGATTCTCTAAAATCGTAGTGCCAGGACAGCATCATCAGCCCGATGGTTTCCTTCTTGCTTAGAATTAACTCCTTAAAGGCATCCGACTGCTCCGCATCGTAGCAATCCACATCGTGAAAGAAGAAGCTACCCTGACTTTTGCAGCCTGCTATCAGACCTTCTACGTGACCCAGATTATAAGCCAGTTGCAGCAGGTCAGCTTTCGCCTTCTCATCACCTTGGCGCGCTTTGGCAAGATTCTCCAGATTCAATTTTGAATCTCTCAGAGCCATCAGCTCCTCGCGATTCTTCACAGGATGCGCCAGCTTGCGGCTTTTGTTGTCGTAAGTTATTCTATAGATCATAAGCTAAGTCCTTTCTTTTTAAGATGGTTGATTATCTCCTTGATACCTTTTCTCAGCACTTTTGGCAGCTCTGCACGCATTTCCGCAGGAACGGTAAAAACTACTCGGTCGTTACCGTCAGAACTGAACGACAGGCTGCCATAATCCACTTTCAACTCGGGCTTGCCTCGCAAGCGCTTTTCTTGGATGAATTCAAACGCCCCATTATTAAACATCTGGCACTTTCCCCGACCATGAAACGGCTCTACCAATCCTGCACGCGGATTATCAGGCAGTCCCTGTATTAAGTTTGATCCACACTCTGTCTTGGTTATTGCCACCAGGGCACTAAATGTTGTTGTCTTAATGTTGTTGTTATTGTTCTTTTCCATTGTTTTTGAGTTTTTGTGAGCAGAAGGTCAGAATCTTTGGCCATTTACTCGAGAACATCCTCCTCACTTCAACTCAAATTGTTTTTACTTCTTAATCAAATCTGTTGCGATGACATCCATAAACATCTGCCCATTGTACTCCCGACTTTGGAATCTCAGCGTAGCGATTACCAAATCACCCTCACTAAACTGGATCGAAGCCAGATTACCCAAGGCACTTACCACGTAGCAGTTCTCGTACTTACCGCCGAGTTCCTGCAACACAAGCGTACGCTTATTCAGCACACCGCCCTCAGATTTCTCACTCTTCACTGTAAAGCACTCACCGCACTTCACCACTCTTAAAATCATTTCCTTCATAACTCTGAAATTTAATTTTTAATGTTTTCTGAAATTTAATGTTTAATCTATCTCATAGAATTCTCCATGATGCTCTAAAAATTCGGCTCTTCGCCTCGCTCAATCGCCAGGGCTTCATCCTCCCTTACCGCCAGCACGAACATCAGATATTCTCTGCACTTCACGCTGCCTCGGGCAAAGCCCGCCATTCTCTGGGTATGGCTCATTCGCCATTTCGGGCAATAGAAGTCCCTTTGCACGTCTATCTCCTGTTTGAGACAGAATCGCTTCCCTACGGATCGAGTCAGATCTCTAAAAGTGCATGACATACAGCACTTCTTAACCGGAACTCGATACTTGTTCAGCTTTACTCTTTGTTCTACTTTTCTTGCCACTTTATAATCTATTTCCAAAAATCATCTTGTCGATCATTTCTGCGCCTTTGGTAGTCCAGACGAGATAAGTGCGCTCCTTTTGTTTCCCGTCCTTCGAGTAGTAGATGAAGAGCCTGTCCTGTGCAAGTCCAAGTCCTTCATATTCGGGAGTTAGTCGGTACTGACCCCGCTGCCATTTCTGAACCTTCTTGTCCGTAAGAAAAGAGTTCAGATCCTTCACTTCCATACCTAATGCCTCGGCAATGTCGCTGGCAGTGATACAGCCGTCGGCATTTTGGTTGAATGATACCAGCGTGCGTCCGATAATCTGCTCTGCCTCGTGCATCACATCCTGTTCGGTCACCAACAGCCGTCTGACTCCCTGTTGCACCAAACGCTCTTGTTCCAACTGTTGCCAACGGATCACCAACTTGGCGCGAGCCTCGTCATTGAACTTCGTGGCGATGTAAAGACACTCGGTCTTCGATAGAGAGTAACAAGGGCGAAGCTCACCCTTGGCATCGCGATAGTCAACCAGTCCAAATTTGGACCCGTTAACTTTTTCCCATGCAGCCTCCATGTTTCTGATGTCACGCATCAGATGTTTGTGCATCTTGCCGGTAACTTCGGCAATCTCCAGCGATGTCATGCGCCCGGCAGGCATCGCATTACATTTTTGAATTACATTCATAATTTTATTGTTTTTAAATTATTAATAAAGGTACGCGTATATGCGTACGAGAATTTTCTAAAAAACTGCCGTGTCTCACGACAGGACAGGGGCTGGCAGTCCGCTGACCGCTCTCAAAAAAATAAAAAGCAAAATCACGAATTCAGAAAGTAACCATGAACAAGAATATTATTATGAGTATCAATATGTCAAAGATCGCGCAAAGCCGATTTTCGAGGCGCAACCTCAATGATCGAATTGCGAGTGCAAATGTAGAGTTCAACTATTCAACTGAAAAAAAAAGTTCAGTTGAATTTTCAGTTGAACGACCAAAAACGGCCTATAACACCTGTGTTTATCGTAGTTTCAGAAAAAACAAAAAAAATTCTACTGAAATTCCAGTTGAACTCCAGTAGAACTTCTCAGTTGAACTTTTATGTGAAATCAGCCTTTCACATAGTCGCAGATCCAGTCACAAAAAACCATTTTCTTACCCCTGCCCATATAGATGGCAAATTTCTTGTTTTCTCCTATTGTACCATTCAACAATGCTGTCGCAATACCCAAATCACTTCCGTCGATGATGCCAGCCTTATTCAGACAACCAATGATGTTACCCTTCAGCGTTAGTCGCTTGTCAGCATCCTTCCAGATCTCTAACAACTCCTGCTGGTACTCCGAAGCCAACAGTTCAGAAACAAACTTCTCAATCCAAATATCACCATACTTCGGATCCGTACGGAACTGTTTAAACCAATCCTGCTGCATCAGTCTAGTCA
This sequence comes from uncultured Prevotellaceae bacterium, assembly GCA_902799765.1. Taxonomy (GTDB): domain Bacteria; phylum Bacteroidota; class Bacteroidia; order Bacteroidales; family Bacteroidaceae; genus Prevotella. The sequence goes on along the minus strand of CADCBZ010000017.1, from coordinate 3,889 downwards.
GACTGTTCACGATGCCAAATACATTCGGGCTCTCGTTCGTCGTCAGATACTGAGCCAACTCAGGCTTCATCTTCACCATATCCTGATGCATCAGCGTCAGGAGTTTGTCGAGTCTGAACAAAGCACTAAAATGGTCACCATTCAACTCGTGAAAATGCTTGAGTACATGCTTTCTGATCAAACCTCTTTTGGGCACAAGCATCACATTCTCCTTCAACTCAATAAACTTCTTCAACTTAGCCCAAAGCTTCTTCAGATTATCTGGCGTCTTATAATCTGGCTCCAACATCTTATGAAGTTTAGTTTCATCCACCTCTTCTATCTCTTCATTCGAGATCGACAGCACATGATTCAGCATACCCGACTTCAAGAAATCGACACAAGCCTTCACCTGCATCTTCAGAAAATCATTCATGCTCGGTTCCACATATGCCTCCTTTATCTGTTCATACTCATAATCGATGTCAGGATCAGCATACTGCTCTTTCATCTGCTGCATCAGTTTCTCGTAAAGTTCAGGTTTGTCAAAGGTGCTTTTCACTTTCTTAAGGTTATCAGCCAACTCACAGACATTTGCCTCATACAACTGGTAAAGATCCCATGAAGTCTCGTCGGAATTCCAAATCTCCAGATAGTACTTCAGTGGTTTATCACTGTAAGCCATCATGTCGCTTTTCTTTTTTCCTCTCAGCCAATAGTTCTTGTTGCAGAGCTTGGCATAATCCAAAGCCAGTACCTCTTCACAATCTCCCTTGTTAATCTTCTCCAGATAATCCAGGAGTCGGAAGTTGGCAAGATGAGCCCACTTTACCATACTGGCTACAAACAGGCATTTGGTGCCAGGATCATCAACAGCAATCATGTCGTAAGCCTTTTGTGACTCATCCAGATGCGAAATAAACTGTCTCAACGATGTGCGGAAACCAGTACCTTCTAAGGCCTGTGTTTCCAAAGAGCGGGCCAAACATGACCCATTTATTAAAATTTTAGTCATTACAATTAAGAGTTAAAGTTATAGATAATTTGAGCATGATGCTCTGGTTAGTTTTGGCTGTTTGTTCTTAGAAAAGAGACGCGAGCACTATAATAATAAAGTATGTATAGTATCTTTAAGCGATAAATCAATTTAATTATACTTCCTATTCAAATATATCCCCTAGCACTGCCGAGCTCCGAGATTGGCGAATAGTTATTTGTAGGTGTGCAAAGATAATGGTTTTTTTAAAAAGAAACAACTTATTTCCTCAAAAAAATGGGAAGAAAAAAATTTTTTCTTATTTCCTTGCTCAATTCAGGAATAAACAGTATCTTTGCACTATTTTAGAAATCATAGTAATAGTTTTAAGGTTAATAATTAGGGACGCGCCCTCTCCTGTGAAGGATCGGGGCGTTTTTTATGCTCTTTACTCATCAATCCCGATAAAACTCCCTAAATCATCGACAAAGAATCAAACCCATACGAAATTTATGATAAATTGTACTTTTCAATCTCCCAAACACTTGCATAAACTACAATAAAGTATTATCTTTGCACTCGATTTGCGATAAATAACGGCAATCAGAGATACAATAACACAATTAATTAAATGCATGATGAACTTTATTAATGAGACAAAGATTCAAGAAAGTGGCAGAGGCCGTGTATTTCGGGCCAAAGCCCGAACCAGTTGCTCCCCTCCCTGCTACTATTCCAGTTAGTATGCAAGGTAATGAACTCGCAAAAAAGTATGTGCAGAATTGCAAATTGATGGATCAATATGCCGACTATACAGAGAAACTGGAAACCAAGTACACAGATCTGTATATGGCTCACGCGGAAATGAAAAAGCAATTCGGGATGATGAGAGACTATTTCAAACATCCCAGTTTCTTACAATTCAAGCGTTGCACAAACATGCTGGAGACTTTAATGCCAGCTGAGAGAGTTACAAAACCTGAGGGCATCATGAACAATCGCCCAGAAGAAGTCAGACGTTTCAAGACGTTCAAGACAGCCATTAAGGGACAGTATTATTATATTGCTTACCTGAAGGCGATGCTCCACAACAACAAAATAGATTATAAGAAGAAAAACGACTTTAACTCTATGGAGTATGCTGAGATGGATGCATTTATTGAGCAGATTGTTAGTGAGAAAGATTAATTTTATCAATTGAAGTTATGAACCATTTAACTCCTGGATCTATAAGTTGGGCCGCATTCCTAAAAATGGGAGCCCTGCTCGAGAATTCTCCAAACAAGAATCTCAGGCCCGCCGTTATGCCTTAATGATAGAATAACAGAATTATATTAATACTATTTACGACAGCCACAACCTCTTATTCCCCTATTTTGTCGCAAAACACCAAGCCTGTCGCAACAACTCCTACAATAATCTGGCTTATTTCTTGGAAGTCAAAACCTCGATTAAGCGAGTAAAGAGCCGAATGCAATTCGAGCTATTTCGAGCGAAAGAGGTTAAGAGCAAAGCTCAATCAGAACAAACGACATCTTAGAGACAAGAAACAGCTAGTTTAACAATTTAAAATTTATTAGATTATGGAACAGAATGAAAAGAACATCCAGAAGGATCAGGAGTTAACTAAGGAAGAGTTGGAGCAGGTAAACGGCGGAGGTTTTCTAACACGTCCGAAAGCGAAAGCGTTATGACGACCCACTGACGTGTGTCAAAACCTCGATTAAGCGAGTAAAGAGCCGAATGCAATTCGAGCTATTTCGAGCGAAAGAGGTTAAGAGCAAAGCTCAATCAGAACAAACGACATCTGAGAGACAAGAAACAGCAAGTTTAACAATTTAAAATTTATTAGATTATGAAACAGAATGAAAAGAACGTCCAGAAGGATCAGGAGTTAACTAAGGAAGAGTTGGAGCAGGTAAACGGCGGAATTCCATTCCAGACCCCACCCGTCCCCCGTAAGGAGTAGGTTAGTCACTGGGACAGGTACTTGGGTATGATGACTGCTATGACTCAGGTACCATCATATATTCTTTTTATCTTTGCCCTCAAAATTAATCATTATCAACAAACTATCATTATGAAACAAAAAGAATTTATGAATGTGAAGCAGCACGTTGCTACGCTGGCTATAGCCATCTGCTGCGTAATGACTTCAACAGTGTTTACGGCTTGTTCAAACGATGACGATCCTGTGACGTATCAACTTCAGACGGATCTAGTACTCCATTTTGGCGATATCACTATTCAGCCATACCTCGCTTTCGGCACGTCGCTTGCTCAAGCAGAGAACTATTTTAAGGCCGAGTTCAGCGATTATTCACAGTGGGAAACTGACGGCGTGGAGCGTTATGATTATAGTGATGGATTTTATTACTATAAAGATTTTTACAACGACGAATGCACAATAAGTTTCGACTTCAGCGATGCCGACTGTAAATACTTATGCCAAGTGGAGTATCACTTCTGCTCACATATGTCGCCAGAGACTGTAATGGACGAGCTAGAGCGCAATGGATTCAAGAATATGGGCTTAATAAGATTTCCCGAAGACAATGAAGGCGACATTACCTATCTCTATCTTTCGGCCGACGGCACGCTAGAGGTGCAGATCGCATTCTGGAAGTCAGACGAGAGTAATGAAGACTGCTGGAGTATCAGTTTCCAACCGCTATGCGAGAACGATTTTAAATACCTTGTAAAATAGTAATATGAGATGCCAGGTGTCAGTCCACATGGCAGGTACCAAGAAAAAGGCCAGCAGTAAATGCTAGCCTTTTCTTATTGTATGCCAGGAACCTGTCCCTTGGCAGCCTAATCGTAATGTTTTAAAAAAATTTATTGGTGTCCGATAAAAAATTGAGTTGAGCCGACAGAAAAGGGGACAAACCTTTCGGCAAGTCCCCAAAGATTTGTAATTTTGCGTTTGCTACA
>CADCBZ010000016.1 GCA_902799765.1 uncultured Prevotellaceae bacterium | reverse complement strand
AAACCGCGACTGAATTTTTGTTTTCCCATAATCTTAAATGAATTTAATTATTTAACATTTAAGGCTTTGTGGAAGTCAACCTATTTCAGGCCGAGACAATGCGCTTTGTGAAAAATCAGCCATTCAAACCGCTCGGATTTTAAGCTTCGGATGGAGGAATAGCGTCATCGGATAGAGGAAAAGTGGCCTCAAGTGCTGAGAAACAGCGACTGATGAAGGGTAAATTGTCATGCGGAAAACGGAGTATTAATGGTAGAATTTGCTACTATACTAGGGCGCAAATTTTACCCTTAATAGTAGCAAAAATACCATTCCGACCATGACAATTATGACAAATGACAGTGTCATGATTTGGATACACGAATATTGGGAATAGTTTTACGGGTACATGCAGAAATCAGTTTTCCTACACGTACCCGTAAATTCGGCTTCACGAGCTCACTCTGCAGTGAGTTAATTTACTGCCGTCACCGTATAGACGGTGTATTCACCATCTGTAGTTGTATTAAGGACATAGCCATCAGCAGCCTTGACTAAACTATCATAGCCACCTCCTCTAACACGCAGTTTGGCATCTCCAGATAAAATGACGCTGCATCCATCATTATCCTTATCCCATTCGAGATAATCAACTGACACTTCTCCACTCTCAATTGTCATTGTGGCATTAGTACCAAAATAAATACCTCCACTTGTAATATCCAATTGTCCGCCAGAAAGAGCAGAGACGATAAGTGAACAGTCGCTACCGCTACTATTGTAGCTGTTACCTATCCGTAAACCAGTATTCAAAGTATTCACGCCATCCAATACGAGCTTATGTACTTTGGTATTATCTGGATCATCGTAATCACAGACTGCTTCAATGAATGCACTATAATTATTACTATTAACCAATACATTCTTAAGCGTTAATGCTTGATCACCACCATACCATGACAATGAAGTATTAATAGCTGTATTCGTTGCCGTATAACCATATTCCTTTGTGCTTATCGAAGTCCATCTATTACTCAGTACAACAGACTCAACAGATGTATTATTTGTCAACATCATAGCCAAACATAGATATTCCATCGACACATCTGCCTGATAATACAAACCATTTTTCAGGTCGCCAGTGACCTCCTTTTTGCCCATGTAATAACGACCGTCAGAGCCAAGAGCCACGAAAGAAATCACATCACCAGAAGTACTTTCGGTGTCTTGATATGGTGGGGTTGCAAAACGTAGCATGAAGATCAACTCATGCTGGTCTGTACCTTCTTTATCATAAATATAGCTTACAGGGCTAAAATTGTTCGGCCAATCTATGCGAGTTGGTTCATACTCGCACACCAGTTTCTCCTGTTCCGACGATATATTTACCTTCTTGATCTTTACGTCGGAAACATCACCGGTAAATTTGATTTTATAAATTGACTGCGGATTCAAGAAAGAGGACGGCTCAGTCTTAATCACACCACCGTCGATTGACGTAATTTTCACTGATGCTATAGCATAGTCGGCAATGTCACTAATATAATACTCATCACCCGTATAATTGCGGCTATAGTCAAGATAAGTACCACTATTATTATAGATAAGCATGAGCTCATCACCTTTTTCCGGTGTTACATTCTCCCCACTTTTCCTTGATCTGAAGGCATCAATCTGACCACACAGATTGGCTGTCTTTCCATTAGCATCAGGATTGAGGAAAGCCGTTTTATAACTTTCTCCTCCATCATACTTATATATTTTATAGCCTTCCGCATCTTTTGTGACATTATAAACAAATATCCTGTCGGATGTCTCAAACGTGGCATCATAACCGCCCGTCTCGCTATTATAGGCAATGGCACGGGTTCCTCCGCCACCCATATTTGCAGGGATACTGAGCTTATAACCACCGACATTGGCAGGCGCAGGGGTGTTTTGCGTCACTAAAGCATCATCAGCACACGCCGTAAATCCGATTGTCACGGCTGCTGCGGCGACGGTGCAGAACAGCGTGCGGCGCAGACTTTTTATGATATTGTTATTCATATCTTTCTTATTTTTAATTCTGTTATACATAATGGAATGGAATTACCATGAACCACCAGAAGGATAATTCTCACGCTCACCCTGACCGATGGCAGGCACCAGCTTCACAGTGTATTTATCAGTCATACGAGATTCCGGGTAGAAATATTTATCATCTTCTTCCACGGTTGCAGTAGCTGTTATGGTAACCGTCTGACCTGAGGTAGCTCCATCAGCAATAGTGACCTCGCCTGTCGAAGCATTCACAGTAGCTACGCTTGTGTCAGAAGAGGTATAGGTGATGCTGGTGATTTTACCAGCTTGCTTAAGCGGATTAGTGAAGGGGGCACTCTCAGGTGTCACGCTCACTTCATAATTCTCATACCAGATTCCACCAAGAGGCTTAACGGTCACGATACATTCAGCTGACAGATTAGTGCCGTCGTTTGTTGTTGCGGTCACTGTGGCAACGCCGACACCCGTTGCACGGATCCATCCTTTCGCATCTACTTCTACCACATCAGGATTGCTCGTCTTCCATGTCACCGACTGATCTTTCGTCGTCTCAGGATAGACATAGGCATGCAAAGTTTCACCACCCCAGTCGGAAATTAAAGTGACTGCACCTGGCATCACCACGATACTCTTAGCGAGACCTTTACCATCGTCCTCAGTTGCCGTATAGGTCCAATACTCACCGTCATCACTAACAACGAGGACATAGTCATCAGCAGCCTTGATGAATCCATCTGGAATATTGCCATCCTTTGCAACGCGCAGTTTGCCGCCTTTTGAGATGATACAGCAAGCATTATAGCCCTCAAGGCTTTTAGCAGTCAGAACACCACCTGCGACCTTGATGGTTGAATTATCGTACATTGAAACAACACCATTTACAGTGATCTCTCCACTCTCAATTGTCATTGTGGCATTATTTAAAAGAATCCTGCCCTGCGTAATATTCAACTTGCCCTCTGCTGATTTTGCAGAAACGTAAAGAGAGCTGCCGTCCAAAACTTTAAAACCTTGATCATTATCAAAACAATACAATGTATTCTCACCATCCAAAACGAGATAATGATTCTTTGTATTATCAGGATCGCTTTGATCTGGGAATAACCTAAAGCCTTCATAAGGCGTACTTAAGGAGATATTCTTGAAAGTTAAGGTATTTTCTCCTCCGTCCCATTCAAGATCAAGATCATATCCATTATGTTCTAACGTGTATGGGGCTTGATTAGAATGGATTTGAGTATATGAATCAAGGACAACAATCTCTTCAGTTTTATTATTTGTCAATGTCATAGCCAAGCCTTTGTCTGCCATTGCCACCTCTGCCTGATAATAGTTACCATCAACTAATTCCTTGGTGACACTCTTGGTTCCCTTATAATTATGACCATTGTCACATAGAGCCGTAAAAGTAATCGCATCGTCTGAACTGCTTTGGTAATACGGGTTTTGGGCAAAACGTAACATAAAGAACAACTCGCGCTGATCTGTACCTTCTTGATTTTGATCATAGTAATACTTCACATTGCTAAAATAATTCGGGTGTTCTATGTTAGTTGGATTATACTCTCTTACCAGTTTCTGCTGTTCTGATTCTATAATTACCTTCTTGATATTTACACCAGAAGGAATACCTTCGAAATTGATCTTATAAAGCGACTGTGGATGCGTAAAAGTAGCCGCAGAGGTCTTAATAACACCATTGTCGTCGATGGACTTGATCGTCACTTCGGCTATAGCATAGTCTTGTAGAGTCTCCCCAGACCAATTATCATAATAAATATATTGTCCAGTATTTTTATAGTAAAGCATGAGTTCATCACCAACTCCTGGTGTTATTTCAACCGTTGCTTTAGCTTCAGAATCCCAGGCGCAGAAACTCAAATCTCCAAGCAGATTGACTTTCTTACCATTTGAATCTGGGGTGAGATAAGCGTTTTCCCACCAATCACCCCACTTAGACTTTTTCCAACCATCCGCATTTTTTGTGACATTATACACATAGATAAAATCGGAAGTCTCAAACGTACCATCATAGCCACCGGTCTCACTATTATAGGCAACGGCACGCGTGCCTCCACTACCAATGTTTGCAGCGATATTGATTTTATAACCATTGCCATTAGCAGGTGGAGTGACGTTTTGCGTCTCAAACATCTCATCGGCACATGCCGTAAACCCGATTGTCACGGCTGCTGCGGCGACGGTGCAAAGCAACGTGCGGCGCAGGCTTTTTATGATATTGTTATTCATATCTTTATTCGTTTAAGTTATACAATAATGGATTACCATGAATCTGGAGTGAAGTCGTCCATCTCTGCCTGAGTAGTTGCAGGTACTATTTTCAAAGTGTACGAAGCAGTCCTAGTGCTCCAATCTGAATAGAACCATTGAACATCATCAGCAACAGATGCAGTAGCCGTGATCTTAACCGACTGACCTTCGGTAGCCCCCTCAGCAATGGTGACTTCACCTGTTGTAGCATTCACCTTAGCCACGCTTTCATCTGACGAGCTATAGGTGACGCCAATTATACCGTAGCCATTATCTTGTGAAAGTGGATTAATGAAAGGCTTGCTTTCTGTAGTCTTATTAACTTGTTCGTTCTCATACCAGATTCTTGCCAAGAGCTTAACTTTCACCTCACATTGAGCTGTCAGATTGCTACCGTCAACTGTCATAGCTTTCACCGTTGCAACTCCTTCACTTTGTCCACGGGCAAACCCACCCTTTGAAACATTTAACACTTTCGGATCACTCACCGTCCATTTCACAAACTGATAAGTCGTATTTTCAGGCTTGAAGGAAGCAAAAATGTATGAGCCCAAGTCATTTCTCTCAGGATTATAATACAAAACTTCCGGCGGTGTTAACGAAATACTCTCTGCAATGACTTTCGGTTGTTCTTCACCCTCTTCCATATAGTAAACAGAGTTGATGGTACAACTACCTTTAGTAAGCATGAGGGCAAGTTCCCTACCTTCGCTCCCCGTTGCACATTCTTTTGCAATCTCCTCGGTGATCTGAAGTTCATTCAGACCATCCTTCCAAACCACGTGGTCATAATAGGTATTACTCCACCAACCGTTTATGACCCTCAGGTCAAAATCAGCAGAAACATCTGAGACATCAAAGATGAGTGTCTTGAGGTTGAAATATTCATAGTCAGTAAGCGTACGGAAATGCGTACCCCATATACTACTGAACTGCATGGCAGAATAGTCCCATGCACCAGGAGTGAACGGAGGTTCATAATCAGGATACTCACCATAGACAAAGACTTTATGGTACTTAATTTCTTCTTTCTTTACAGTCACCTTACATATATCAAATATGCTGCCATCTAAGGTAGATACGGTAATAACGGCAGAGCCTGCGCCTACAGCGGTCACGAAACCTTTGTCTGTAACAGTTGCCACACCAATATTATCAGAGAACCACTGTATGGGCCTGTCTTGAGCCTCAATAGGCTCCACAGTTTTCTTCAGCGTGATAGTATCTCCAATGGCCATTTCCTTTTCTTTAGGCGCCACAGTAATCTTTGATATGGCAATCTTTGTCTCGAAGGTCTTAGGAATAGCCTCAGGAACAACATCCCAGTTTGATCCCTCCACGACCTCAACCACAGGAGTTTCCTCTGCCTCCTTACCAGCATCTGCCAACCAGTCCTTCACACAGCCAGCAGCCGAGACATCTGTGGCCAGACATTTCACGGCGCTCAGTTTAGAGCAGCCAGCGAACATCTCACTATAGCAGTCCTTCACCAGCGTGGGAGCAGGCAGTTCAGGCGCTTTCTCGATGCCTTTACAGCCACTGAACATATTGTCATAGCAGCCCTCCTTCAACTCCTTAGCAGGCAGCACCAGGTCGCGTTCTTCACTGTTCACCAACTTATCAGCACCAGAGAATAGGCCATAGAAAGCATTGGGGGCCTCGAAGGTTTCAGCAGCCTCAGAATCCAGATTGTCCTTACCCTTCAACAAACTCATCACATTACCGAAGATGACCGTCTTCATAGATGGCTTGATATTAATGAACTTATCGCCGCTGTCAACAGCCCTCGTGAGACCACGGGCTCCGGCACCGCCGCTACCTCCTAAAGAAGAGTTAAGACTGTACAACTGCACCATATCACCCTTCTTCACGACGATATCGTAGGAGCCTTCAGTGTTCTTCGCAATGGTCTGCTCGTCACCACCGTTAACAGTGTACTTGATGTCGTTAGCCAGCGTGATACCGCCATTGAAAGAGACAGTGATCTTGCCGTCCTCAGCAGCCATGAGCGTCAGCGGTGTCTTCTTATCCACATTCTTCAGAGCTGGGGCAGAGATGGGATTCACAACCACCTTGTAACTAACAGACGTGCCAGCATACCAGCTTTCACGGGTCTCATCCATAGAAACGGTGATGACAGCATTGCCTACTGCAATACCCGTCACATTACCTTTTTGATCCACAGCTGCCACAGAGGGATTGCTAGATGTATAGGTAATCACAGCTTCCCCGGCTTTCGAAGTTGCGGTACGAGCCTTCGACTCACCGACAGTAAGCTCAAGCGTTGACGTATCCACGTCAAGCGACGTACGTACAGGATTCTCGTTGACACTACAGCCAACCATCAACAGGGCTGTTAGCATCGCCAACGTTCCCCATAAGAAATTCTTGAATTTCATCATAGTCAATTAAGTTTTTAGTTAATAAAGTCAATTATAATTGTTCTGGTTGCAAAAATATGAAAATTATCTGAAACTAAAAAGAAAAAAGCGCAAAGAAAAGTTAATTCCTTGCGTTTTTTTATTTTCAATAATAATAGGTGGCCCTTAGGCCATATCATATCAATCCTGGAAATAGACGCGCTTCACACGATTCGAAACACCCGTCAGTACCTCGTAGGGGATGGTGCCGAGTACATCGCTGAGTTCTGTGACGGGCAGATGCTCACCGAAGATCTCCACCTGATCGCCCTCCAGGCAAGGAATGTCAGTCACATCGATCATCGCCACATCCATACAGATGTTACCCACGTACTCTGCCTTCTGACCGTTCACCAGACAATAGCAACGGCGGTTGCCAAGTCCACGATTCAGTCCGTCGGCATAACCGATAGGAATAGCGGCAATCACGGAGTCGCGCTCGATCTTACCCTTACGGCTATAGCCTACCGTCTCACCAGCAGGCACATGGCGCATCTGAAGAATGGTGGTCTTCAGCGTAGAGACAGTAGAGAGCATACGATTGTTGCGCGGATCAACGCCATAGAGACCGATGCCGAGACGGCACATGTCCATCTGGCGCTCTGGGAAGTGCTCGATGCCAGCCGAGTTATCCATGTGACGGAGGATCTTGTGAGAGAAGGCTGCCTGCAGCTTCTGACTACCCTCCTCGAAGAGTGCAAACTGACGAGCCGAGAACTCATCGAAGCCGTCGCTGTCGGAGCCCACGAAATGGCTGAACACCGAGCGCGGGATGATGGCGTTCTGGTGCTTCAGGCGGTCGATCAGCTTAAAGATGTCATCCACAGGATCAAAGCCTAAGCGATGCATGCCCGTGTCAAACTTGATATGCACAGGCCAACCCGTGATACCCTCTTTCCGCGCTGCCTTGATGAGCGCATCCAACAGACGGAAGGAATAGACCTCAGGCTCCAGATCGTAGTCGAACATGGTCTTGAAGGCCGTCATCTCAGGGTTCATAATCATGATATTGGCCGTGATACCTGCCTTACGGAGCGTGACGCCCTCATCGGCCACAGCCACAGCGAGGTAATCCACACGGTGATCCTGCAGCGTCTTAGCAATCTCCACTGCTCCTGCACCATAGGCATCGGCCTTGATCATACACACCATCTTCGTCTCAGGCTTCAGGAATGAACGGAAGTAGTTCAGGTTGTCAACCACCGCATTGAGATTTACTTCCAGGATGGTCTCATGCACCTTCTGCTCTAATTGCTCTGTGATCTGATCAAAACCAAACGGACGGGCGCCCTTCAACAAAATCAGTTCGTTGTGCAAAGCGGTAAAGGCATCGCTCGACAGGAAATGAGGCACACTGGCAAAGAACTGCTTATCGCTGACCTGAATCTTATCTGCCTGTGCCATCAATTCTGGTCCGATACCGATGAACTTCTCAATGCCACGCTTCACGGCCAAGTCGCTCACCTGAGCATAGAGGGCTTCAGGGGTTGTACCCGTCTGGAACATATCCGAGAGGATCAAGGTCTTCTTCAGCATCCGTTTCGACTCACGACGGTTCATGAAGTCGAGGGCGATATCAAGTGAATTGATGTCACTATTATAAGAGTCGTTGATCAGCAAGCAGCCACGCTGACCTTCCTTCACCTCCAAGCGCATGGCCACAGGTTCGAGCTTCGGCATACGGTCAGCCAACTGCCCTGGTGTCAGTCCGAGGCGCAAAGCCACCACCGCACAGGTAATGGTATCCTCGATAGAAGCCTCATCGATAAACGGAATCGTATAGGTATTCTCCTCCTGTTGCCAGATATAAGTGATGCGAGTGGTCTGGCCCTTGTTCTCAATATTCTTCACGAAGAACGAAGCCTGCTCATCGCACTGCGACCAGGCAATCTTCTCACCACGGTACTGCATACGACGGATGCAACGGCTCACGACATCGTTATCAGAACAATACACCATCGCCTCGGTGTCGTGCATCAGTTCGAGTTTCTCCAAACATTTCTCCTCCATCGAGCGGAAGTTCTCCTGATGGGCAGCACCTAACGAGGTGAGCACGCCAATAGTAGGCTGGATGATATCACGCAGGGCCATCATCTCACCAGGCTGACTGATACCTGCCTCGAAGATACCAATCTCCGTGCGTTCGTTGAGTAACCACACAGACAGAGGTACACCAATCTGGGAATTATAGCTACGCGGTGAGCGCACAATCTTCTGCGAAGGGAGCAACAACTGATAGAGCCACTCCTTGACCATCGTCTTACCATTCGAACCCGTGATACCCACGATGGGCACATTAAACTCATCACGATGGCGCTCGGCGAGTCGCTGCAAGGCTGCCAATGGCGAGGGAACAATCAGGAAGTTGGCATCTGGCATGTGCTCCGTACCTGATGTACAGAACTCCAGGACGCCCTTGGCCTCCACCACAAAGTTCCTGACACCACGACGATAGAGGTCTTCAATATATTTATGGCCGTCATTACGGGCAGATTTCAAGGCAAAGAACAAGGTTTCCTCTGGGAAGCACAGCGAACGACTGTCAGTCAACAGCCAACCGATCTGGGCATCCACTTCACCGATGCGACGCGCTCCAATGAGCGTTGTGATCTTTTCTATCGAATATTTCATCTCTTCAATTGTTTTGTTTTAGACTGCAAAGTTAGGGTATTTTTTCTGCAATTCACAGACTTTTAACATAGTTTTATCTATCAACGCCTGATATTCTTCGGATTCAGGGTTGAAGGGCTTGTGATTCAAGACGGCTTTCAAGGGTGCCCACTCCTTCAGGAACTGTTTGGCCTCATCAATCAGGTAAGCGTCTGACAAGCGTTCCCAGATATACGTCACAGCCTGATCAGAGGGGTGCAGCATATCTGCCTGATAGAATCGGTAGTCGCGCAGCTCATCGTTCACGATCTCATAGGCAGGGAAGTAAGAAGTGGGGAGTGAGGAGTGAGAAGTGAGAAGTTTATCTATGGCTAGCAGCAAGGTGGCTTTCGAGAGCTGGGAGCCATGATAACCGTATTTACGGTAACGGATCGGACTGACGGTCAAGACGATATGCATCTCAGGATTCTGAGTATGAAGCAAATCTACAGTCTGTTGCAGATAGTCGGCACATTCATCTACGGAGAGTTCTTCCTCCTGAAAGAGTGACTGCGGACGTTTCTGACAGTTATCAACAATCTCGCCCGTCTCCTTCAGTCGATACACGTGATTGGTACCTAATGTCAAAAAGGTTGTTTTGACGGATTTCAAATCAGCCGAATCTGTCACAAGCTTCTGCACGGTGTGGAGGATGCTGGCAGGGTTATACATCACACCATAAGGATTGACAATGGCCTTGAACTTCTCTTCCAAGAAACGCTGACCGATGGCATCGGCAAAGCAGGAACCTACGAAAAGTAAGGATTCGCAAGGACCGATCCTAAAATCAGGTGACTGGACATCTACAACCGTACGGAAATCCATATCAATAACTTTTTACTAAGATTTGACGGATTGACGTTGGCGAACAGCCTCAAACAAGAGAATAGCCGCACTGACACTCACATTCAGAGAATCAAGTTGTCCTAACATGGGAATGCGGATATGGGCATCGGCAGCCTGACGCCAGACATCGGTCAGTCCTGTCGACTCCGTACCCATGACGATAGCCGTACCACCCAGCATGTCCGTATCATAATAGAGACTGGAATCCTGCAACTGAGCCGTGAGGATCTGGATACCATGATCCTTCAGGAAGGCAATACACGCCTCAGAGGAACAGGCCACACACGGTACACTGAAGATGGCTCCGATACTGGATCGGATGAGGTTCGGATTATAGAGGTCTGTCAACGGATCGCAGATGATCACGGCGTCAGCTTTTGCCGCATCGGCACTACGGAGTACGGCACCGAGGTTACCTGGTTTCTCAACACGCTCCAAAACCATGATGAGCGGCGCAGCGCCCAGTTGCAGCTCTTCAAGCGATAGAGATTTCTCTCGCACGACGGCCATCACACCCTCTGTGCTACCACGATAAGCCATCTTCTCATAGACTTGAGGGGAGACGGTGAGGATGTTTCCGAGCCAATCTTGTTCGGCTAGATCGGTTTGATCTGCTAGCATAAAAGTCTCCACCACCTCGTAGCCAGCTTCTAAGCAATGCATCAGTTCGCGGCGACCCTCTACCACAAAGAGACCTTCCTTGCGCCGTAAGGCTGACTTCTGCTGCAGTGCCACCACGTGTTTCACCTTCGCATTCTGCGTGCTTGTAATCATTGATTCTTCCATAATTTGCTGCAAAATTATAAAAAATCTGCGAAGATGCCTTGAGAAAGCCCAAAAATTTGTAACTTTGCACACAGATTTAGAAAACTTGCAAGTTATGACATTACTAAAGAAATGCCTGCCTGATATTTTGGCAGTGCTGTTGTTTGCCGTCTTGGCCTTCGCTTACTTCTTCCCTGCCGACATCGAAGGGCGCATTCTCTATCGCCATGATGCCTCTGCAGGTCGCGGCGCTGGCCAAGAGGGTATCGAATATCTGCAGAAGACGGGTGAGCGTAGCCGTTGGACGAATTCACTCTTCGGTGGTATGCCTACTTATCAGATGGCTCCATCATATGGCTCCACCAATCTATTGGCAAAGGCAGTCGATGCCTATCATCTGTGGTTGCCAGAGAACGTCTGGTTCGTCTTTGCCTATCTGCTCGGCTTTTATATCCTGTTGCGTGCTTTCGACTTCCGTCAGCATCTGGCAGCATTAGGTTCCATCATCTGGGCCTTCTCCACCTATTTCCTCATTATCATCGCAGCCGGACATATCTGGAAAGTATGGGCACTGGCCTATCTGCCGCCGATGATAGCAGGTGTGGTGCTCGCCTATAAGGGACGCTATCTGTGGGGTTTGTTGCTCACGGCTATCTTTACGGCCTTTGAGATCAATGCCAACCATGTGCAGATGACCTATTATTATCTGTTCATCATCCTGTTCTTGGTTATTGCATGGTTTGTAGAGGCCATCCAACAGAAACAGCTGGTGCGCTTTGTCAAGGCCACAGCCGTATGTATCGTTGGTGCAGCCATCGGTGTGTGTATCAATCTGTCGAATCTGTATCACACCTGGCAGTACAGCAAGGAGTCGATGCGTGGCAAGAGCGAGTTGGTGAAACAGAACAGTCAGAACCAGACCAGCAGCGGTCTGGAGCGCGATTATATCACGCAGTGGAGCTATGGTATCGATGAGACCTGGACGCTGTTGATTCCTAACACTAAAGGCGGTGCATCGATGCCACTCAGCGAGAGTAAGACGGCGATGGAGAAAGCCGACCCCAACTATGAGAGTATCTATCATCAGATCGGACAGTACTGGGGCGAACAGCCTGGCACATCTGGTCCTGTGTATGTGGGTGCTTTTGTGATGATGCTCTTCATCCTCGGCCTCTTCATCGTGAAAGGTCCTGTGAAATGGGCTCTCCTGGCTGCGACTATCTTGTCGATTCTCCTCTCATGGGGTAAAAATTTCATGGGCTTTACCGATTTCTTCCTCGACTACGTGCCGATGTATGCGAAGTTCCGCACAGTGGCGTCGATCCTGGTGATTGCGGAATTCACCATCCCATTGCTGGCGATGCTGGCACTGAAAGAAGTACTGAGTGGCGAAGTGAAGAAAGAGAAGTTGAAAGTGCCCCTGATTGTGAGTTTTGTCCTGACGGGAGGTATCGCCATGTTGTTCTCGCTGATGCCGTCGTTCTTCTTCGGCAGTTTCATCTCTTCCAGCGAGATGCACGCCTTGCAGACGCTTCCCCCTGAGCATATCCAACCGCTGATCGCAAACCTGACTGAGATGCGTGAGGCAGTCTTTACAGCTGATTGTCTGCGTTCGTTCTATATCATCCTGGCAGGTACGGGTATCCTCTTGGCTTTCCTGTGGGGCAAACTGAAGAAGGAATACGCTATTGGCATCATCCTCGTACTCTGTCTGGTGGATTTGTGGACGGTGAACAAGCGTTATCTGAACGACGAGATGTTCGTGCCGAAGAGTGAGCGTGAAGCACCACAGGAGAAGAGTCAGACGGATGAGCTCATCCTGCGCGACACATCACTTGACTACCGTGTACTGAATCTCGCCTCGAACACCTTTAATGAAAACGAGACCAGCTATTATCATAAGAGCATCGGCGGTTACCACGCAGCCAAGCTGCGTCGCTATCAGGAGATGATCGAGACCTATATCAACCCGGAGATGCAACGTCTGTTTGGCGCTGTGTCTGAGGCTGGTGGCGACATGACGCAAGTGAACGGCGACAGCATCTGTCCTGTGCTCAACATGCTCAACACGAAGTACTTCATCTTCCCGCTGCAGGGCGGACAGACCGTTCCCATCCAGAATCCCTATGTCTATGGCAACGGCTGGTTCGTGGATCAGATCACTTACGTGGACAATGCCAACCAAGAGATGGAGGCTGTCGGCAAGATCGACCTGCGCCATCAGGCCGTAGCCGATGCGAAGTTCAAATCACAGTTGGGTGAGGCTGCTGTACAGGATACCGCCAGCATCGTGAAGATCACCAGCTACGAGCCAAATCAACTTACCTATAATGTTAACTCTGGCAAGGGTGGTGTACTCGTCTTCTCTGAGATCTACTATCCTGGATGGACAGCCACCGTCGATGGTGAGTCTGTTGAGTTGGGACGCGTGAACTATATCCTGCGTGCTATCCACATCCAACCAGGTCAGCATCAGGTAGAGTTGGCATTCTTCCCGAAGTCAGTAGATATGACAGAGACGATAGCCTATATCGCCTTCGCCATCCTGCTGTTGATCATCGTCTATGTGGTAGTCTGTCAGTTCAGACAAAAGAAATAAAATCAAAACAGTTATGAAAATAGGAATGATTGTAGCAATGGATAAGGAACTGAAACAGCTCCGTCCATTATTTCCTGAAGACAAAGTGATTCTGCAGAAAAGCGGCATTGCTACTGTGAATGCAGCCATCCAGACAGTAGAGATGATTCGCCAGTATAAGCCCGATTGCATTATCTCCTCTGGTTGTGCAGGTGGCAACGGCGATGATATCAATCTGCAGGATGTGGTGGTGAGTACAGAACTGACTTACCACGACGTGTATTGTGGAAAGGCCATCGACGAAACGACTGTCTATGGTCAGGTGCAAGGTCTGCCAGTACGTTATCAGGCCGATCCCTATCTCTTGGAAAAAGCCAAACTGACTGGTGCAAAACCTGGCCTCATCGTGACAGGCGACTGGTTTGTGGATTCCAAGGAGAAGATGCGCGAAATTGTGGGTCACTTCCCTGAGGCGAAGGCTGTCGATATGGAGTCGTGTGCCATCGCACAGGTGTGTTACATCTATAAGGTGCCGTTTATCTCCTTCCGTCTCATCAGCGACATTCCTTTGCGCGACACGGATGCCTCACAGTATCACAATTTCTGGGACACCGTTGCCGAGAAATCATTCCTTACCACCAAGACATTTATTGAAAGCTTATAATTATGGAAGTCATACAAAGTTTCACCATTGACCACACGCACCTGAAACCAGGCATCTACGTATCACGTGTGGATAAGGGTTTCACGACGTTTGATCTGCGCATCACAGAACCGAATAAGGAGCCTGCTGTTGCCCCTGCCGCCATCCATAGCATAGAGCACCTGATGGCTACTTGGTTTCGTAACAGCCGGGTGAAAGAGGATGTGGTATATGTAGGGCCGATGGGTTGTCTGACAGGCATGTATATCATCATGACAGGTACATACACTGTCGAAGACATGCGCCAGTTGACCATCGAATGTCTGGAGTGGATGCTCACACAGACAGAAGTGCCTGCCACTCGTCCAGAGGCTTGTGGTAATTATCTGCTTCACGACCTGCCTATGTGCAAATGGGAGTGTCGTCGTTATTTGGATCGTCTGCAAAACGATTTCCACTGCGAATACACCAAACTTCAGATTACCCTGGAAGACGGCAAAACCTTCGCCGACGCATAAAGACCATAATCCCCCGCCAATCGGCGAGGGATTAATTTTATACTTTATTTGCTTTGAACTTCGTTCGAGCCTGCTCACGCTCGATAAAGCATAAGCAAGCTTTGCTTTATTCTCGCTTATTCGCAGCCTTTTTGCGTTGATCGTGATCGAGGATGGTCTTGCGCATACGCATCGACTTAGGTGTAACCTCTACCAGCTCGTCCTGCTTGATATACTCAAGACATTCCTCAAGACTCATCACCGTCTTCGGAATGATACGGGCCTTTTCATCTGTACCAGAGGCACGCACGTTGGTCAACTGCTTCGCCTTGCAGACGTTTACCACGAGGTCGTTGTCATGCACATGCTCACCTACAACCTGTCCCATATATACATCCTCACCAGGATCGATGAAGAACTTACCACGGTCTTGCAGTTTATCGATGGCGTAGGCAAAGGCATTACCTGTATCCATAGAGATCATCGAGCCGTTGACACGACGTTCGATCTCTCCCTTATACGGCTGATACTCCTTGAAGCGATGCGCCATGATGGCCTCACCCTGAGAGGCAGTCAGTACATTGGTACGCAGACCAATGATACCACGTGAGGGGATATCGAACTCGATATTCACACGTTCACCCTGGCTCTCCATAGAAGTCATCTCACCCTTACGACGGGTGACCATATCAATCATCTTAGAAGAGAATTCCTCAGGCACGTTGATCGTCAACTCCTCTACAGGCTCATGCTTCACACCGTTGATATCCTTGTAGATTACCTGAGGCTGACCTACCTGCAACTCATAACCCTCACGACGCATGGTCTCCACCAACACAGAGAGATGCAACACACCACGACCTGAAACGATCCACTTATCAGTAGAGTCCTCGAAAGGCTCTACTCTCAAGGCGAGGTTCTTCTCCAGTTCCTTCTCCAGACGATCGTTGATATGGCGCGAGGTCACAAACTTACCCTCCTTGCCGAAGAAAGGTGAGTCGTTGATGGTAAAGAGCATCGACATCGTAGGCTCGTCGATAGCAATAGGAGGCAGCGGCTCTGGGTTCTCTAAGTCGCAGATGGTATCACCAATCTCAAACTTCTCCAGTCCGATCACTGCACAGATATCACCACAATCCACACCATCAGTACGCACATGACCCATACCATCGAAAGTGTGAAGCTCTTTGATCTTGGTCTTCTCCATCTTTCCATCGCGATGGACAATTGTTACCTGCATACCGTCTTTCAGCGTACCACGATGTACACGGCCTACGGCGATACGACCCTGATAGCTGGAGTAGTCCAATGATGTAATCAACATCTGAGGAGTACCCTCAATCTGCTGCGGTGCAGGAATCACTTCAACAATCTTATCCAAGAGATAAGTGATATTGTCAGTCGGTTTCTTCCAGTCTTCACTCATCCAACCATTTTTGGCAGAACCATAGACAACGGGGAAGTCCAACTGATCCTCAGTGGCATTCAGCGAGAACATCAGGTCGAACACCATCTCATACACCTCCTCTGGACGACAGTTTGGTTTATCAACCTTGTTCACAACCACAATGGGTTTCAGTCCAATCTGGAGTGCTTTCTGCAACACGAAACGTGTCTGAGGCATCGGACCCTCAAAGGCATCCACCAGCAACAGACAGCCGTCGGCCATGTTCAGCACACGCTCTACTTCACCACCAAAATCAGAGTGACCCGGGGTATCTATAATGTTGATCTTCGTTCCTTTCCAATTGATGCTCACGTTCTTAGAGAGGATGGTGATACCACGCTCACGCTCCAGATCGTTTGCATCCAACACCTGATTGCTGAGATTCTGTCCCTCACGGAAGAGATTTCCAGCTAACATCATCTTATCGACCAATGTAGTCTTACCATGATCGACGTGCGCAATAATTGCGATATTTCTGATATCCTGCATACCTATTATTATAAAAACGGCTGCAAAGGTACGAATATTTTTCGAAAAAGTTTGCAGTATCGGAAAAAAGTTGTACCTTTGCACCCGCATTTCGGAAAATCCGAAGCATTTGATGACGTAAACCACCAGTGATTAGGTAGGCAGACACGTCTGAAAGATGTTATTGCAACACAATTAATCACATTTAAAATTATGTATTTAGACAAAGCAAAGAAGGAGGAAATCTTTGGTCAGTATGGCAAGAGTGCCACAGATACCGGTTCTGCAGAAGCTCAGATCGCACTTTTCAGCTACCGCATCTCTCACCTGACAGAGCACCTCAAGAAGAACCACAAGGACCACAACACCGCACGTTCACTGACCATGCTCGTTGGTAAGCGCCGCAAGTTGCTGAAGTACCTCTACAATAACGATATCAATCGTTATCGTGCTATCATCAAGGCCCTCGGTCTTCGTAAATAAGCTAAACATTCTAAGCCTCGCAGTTTGCGGGGCTTTTTTTAAATGAAGAAAGTCAAGAACAGCGAACTGCTACTCTCCTATATAAGGGAAGGGCGCTCGATGACGGGTCGTGAGAAGCTGGCACTGATCACTCAGTTGAGTATCCCCAGCATTCTGGCACAGATCTCCGCCACCGTGATGTTTTTCATCGATGCGTCGATGGTGGGACATCTGGGGGCGAAGGCTTCTGCGGCCATCGGACTCGTGGAGACCACAGGCTGGCTGATGGGCGGTCTGTCTCATGCAGCTTCGCTGGGCTTTTCTGTACAGGTGGCCCACTTCATTGGTGCCAACGACTTCGAGGCAGCTCGTCGCGTACTGCGCCAGTCGCTCATCTGCTGTCTTATCTGGGCCTTGACGATGACCACCATCAGCATCAGCATTGCTCCGTTCCTCCCCTTCTGGTTGGGAGGTTCCCCTGAAATTGCACGTGATGCCTCACTATACTTCGCCATCTTCGGCGTCGCCGGCATTTTCTTCCAAATGGAAGGGTTAGCTGGTTCGATGCTGAAATGCTCAGGCAACATGAAGATCCCTTCCGTCCTGAACATCTGCATGTGTCTGATGGATGTGGTGTTCAACTACATTTTTATCTATATCCTGAACTTGGGAGTAATGGGCGCCGCCATAGGTACGGGTCTTGCCATGCTGGTTACAGCCAGTCTGATGCTCTATTTCCTACTGGTGAAGTCGAAAATGCTCTCACTCAAAGGGCATCCTGGTTCATTCAAGCCCAGACAAGACACTGTCAGCACCGCTTTCAAGATTGGTGCGCCTATGGGCCTGCAACACATGCTCATGGGTGGTGCTCAGATTGTAACCACCTTGATTGTGGCCCCCCTTGGCACCATCGCTATCGCTGCCCACTCTTTGGCCATCACAGTAGAGAGTCTCTGCTACATGCCAGGTTACGGTATTGCTGAGGCAGCCACGACACTGGTGGGGCAAGGCATCGGTGCAGGACAGAAACAACTCACGCGCTCCTTTGCCAGACTGTCCGTCGGCTTGGGCATCTCTGTGATGACCATGATGGGTGTGTTGATGTGGATCTTTGCTCCCCAACTGATGAACATTATGACACCTGTTGACGAGGTGATAGCTCTCGGCACAGAAGTACTTCGCATCGAAGCCTGGGCAGAGCCAATGTTCGCAGCCGCCATTGTGGTAAACGGTGTGTTCATCGGTGCTGGTGACACACTGATCCCTGCAGCAATGAGCCTATGCTCTATGTGGTTTGTCCGTCTGACCTTAGCTGCAGGGCTTGCACCAAAGTATGGTCTGAAAGGTATGTGGACGGCCATGGCCATCGAACTCTTCTTCCGCGGCAGTATCTTCCTGGCTCGATTGTTTAAAGGCGGTTGGAGCGAGAAGCTGAAGATTAAACATTAGATATATTAATCATTAAAAAATACCAATATGCGTAAAATCCTATCATTACTGATCGTTTTTCATGTCTCTCTCTTAACTGCATGGGCACAGACCAAAAACACAGAGGTGCTGTTTGAGACTACAGCAGGTAATATCCGTATCGCACTATACGAGGAGACGCCACAGACACGTGACAACTTCCTGAAGATCACAAAGATGGGTATCTATGACTCCTTACTCATCCATCGCGTCATCAAAGACTTCATGATCCAGAGCGGCGACACCAATAGCAAACATGCCAAACCTGGACAACTATTGGGTACAGGCGATTTCGACTATACCACAGAGGCCGAGTTCCGTCTGCCACAGATTTTCCATCGCCGTGGTGCAGTGGCAATGGCCCGTGAAAGCGAGAAAGTGAATCCAGAGCGCCGTTCTTCTGCCTGTCAGTTTTATATTGTATGGGGAAAGGTGCGCAACGACCAGCAATTAGCAAAGATTCAGGAGAAACTCGACTCTGCCACACAGGGCACTGTAAAACTCACCCCCGAGATGCTGGAGGTGTATAAGACCGTAGGGGGTGCACCCCACCTGGACGGACAATATACCGTGTTTGGTGAAGTGGTTGAAGGAATGGATATCGTAGAGAAGATCCAAGGGGTAGAGACTGATAAGAACGACCGGCCCTTAGAGGATATCCGCATCCTGAAGGCTACCGTCACGAAGGATCTTCCGCAGGCTACAGTTCCCAAAAAGAATTCCCCCAAGAAGCGTACTGCTCCCAGGAGGAAATAAAAAAAGCCGTCCAAGGGTCATCAACGACTCAAGGGCGGCGCCAACAATCTATGAATAACTAAAAACCTTTTTCTGAGAAAAACGGAGTGTCACCACTGCGTCTGTTATCCCTACTTGCAAATCTTTTCTAACACCTTAGAAAAACCTATTGCCAATCAAAATAATAAACCTAAAACTAAATATCTAACTATTAACTCTAACTAAAACCTAAATTCAATCTTTACCTTAACTAATACCTCTGTGTTTGTGATTCTATTGAAGTAACTTTTTGTCTTTTGACACTGCAAAGGTACGACGATTTTTGAAACCTGCAATGGATTTACCCCTCTTTTTCTCAAAAAAGTGGGTTTCTTTTGATGTATATCAAGCAGGTTGTGTGCGAACACATTATATTTGTGTTCGATAACAGTGTCAAGTGGCCACTAATTCTTTTTCAACGAGATTCGTAAGTGTCACAAACTCAGGTATTGAAAGCTGTTCAGGGCGGCGCGTCATCATCTCATGCTCGAAGAATGAGGCCGATGCAGGATGTTCGCCATTGAAGATCTGTCGCAAGGATACACGCAGCATTTTCCTGCGTTGGTTGAACACCGTCTTCACCACACGGCGGAAGAGTTGTTCATCACAGCCAAGGTCAGTCACCTCGTTACGGGTCATACGGATGACGGCACTCTGTACCTTGGGGGGTGGATTAAACACGCCAGGCTCCACAGTGAAAAGATACTCCACATGATACCAGGCCTGAATCAGTACCGACAGGATACCATACTGCTTATTGCCAGGCTGGGAAGCCATGCGCACCGCCACCTCATGCTGAATCATACCCGTACAACAAGGAATCAAATCCTTATTGTCGAGCATCTTGAAAAAGATCTGCGAGGAAATGTCATAGGGATAGTTGCCCGTCAGTACGAACTGCTGACCGTCGAACACCTCGTTCAAATCCATCCTCAGAAAATCTCCACCTATTATATTATTAGAGAGGCGTGGAAAATGCTCCTGAAGATAAGCCACCGACTCACGATCGATCTCTACGACCTTGAACGGACGCGGTTTCTCAACGAGAAACTGCGTCATCACACCCATACCAGGTCCTACTTCGAGGACTGGAATGGCAGGACAAGCATCTACTGTATCGGCTATCGCCTTGGCAATATTCAAATCGGTCAGGAAATGCTGGCCGAGGTTTTTCTTGGGTCTTACTTGCTTCATGGCTGCAAAATTAACACAAATCGGGTAATAAACCAAATAAACAACAAAAAAAGACGGACCAGATTCACATCCAGTCCGTTTCTTCTATGCTTTCTTCACACTTTCTTTTGTTATTTCACGCCCAGATTCATGTCGTTGTTCACCTTCAAGGCCTCAGCAACACATACTGCAACGGCAAGTGTTATCATAAATAATACTGTCATAATCAATTCCTTTCTTAATCTTTAATGATGTTACCCTGTTGTTATTTGACGATGCAAATTTACGACTGTTTGCGCACACAGGCGATGTTTTATGACAAAAAAGGATAGAAAATGAAGAATTTGTTGACGTATGTCAAGTTTTATTCGCATCTTTGAGCTGCGCTCGAAGATACTCACGTTCGAAAAATCTCAAATAAATTTGGATTTTTGCTCACTTAATCGTATCTTTGCACCCATGGAATTGAAAACGGTTCTCATCAATGCTGCCAAAATCATTTTCCCCGTTCTTCTGGGCGGGGCTATTCTGTATTGGATGTACAGAGGTGAGGATTTCGAACGTTTCTTCCATGTCATGACCCAAGAAATGGACTGGACATGGATGCTTCTATCCTTCCCTTTTGGCATCCTAGCACAGATGTTTCGCGGCTGGCGATGGAAACAAACGCTGGAGCCCTTGGGCGAATCGCCTAGAACTTCAACCAGCATTTACGCTATCTTCCTGTCTTATGCCGTCAGTCTGGTGATTCCACGCATTGGTGAGTTCACCCGCTGTGGTGTTTTGAAGCGATACGAGGGAATATCTTTCTCGAAGGCCTTAGGCACTGTGGTAACAGAGCGCGCCGTCGATACACTTATCGTCATGGGCTACTCCTGCCTGATCCTGTTGGTAGAGATGAGTATCTTCGGCACCTTTTTCCAAAAGACAGGCACCTCACTCGACCACATCCTCGACCGTTTCTCCTCCACAGGTTATCTCGTCACAGCCATCTGTGCCGTAGCTGTCCTCATCCTACTCCATTTGTTACTAAAGAACTTCTCTATATATAATAAGGTGAAGATGACGCTGAGTGGCATCTGGGAGGGTGTGCTCTCACTGAGAGGTGTGAAGAACCTACCCCTCTACCTGTTTTTCTCAATCGGAATCTGGGTGTGCTATTTTCTGCATTACTACCTCACGTTCTTCTGCTTCGACTTCACAGCCCACTTGGGTATCGGTTGTGCCCTCGTGTCGTTTGTCGTGGCCAACTTCGCCGTCATCGTACCGACCCCCAACGGTGCCGGTCCTTGGCATTTTGCCATTAAGACCATGCTGATCCTCTATGGTGTCGCCGACGAGCAGGCCCTCTGGTTTGTACTCATCGTCCATACCGTCCAGACCATGCTTGTTATCGCCCTTGGCATCTATGCCTGGGCAGCCCTGTCGTTTACAAAAAGACATAAGAACATACTCATTTAAATATAAACATCTATGAACGAAATTCAAAGTTTGAATCCAACGTGCATCTGGAAGAATTTCTATGCACTAACACAAGTTCCCCGTCCTTCTGGACATCTGGAGAAAGTACAGAATTTCCTGCTCGACTTTGCCAAGCAGGCTGGTGTCGAGGCCTTTAAGGATCCCGCTGATAATATTGTGATGCGTAAGCCTGCCTCTCCTGGAATGGAGAAGAAGAAGGGCGTCATCCTACAGGCCCACATGGACATGGTGCCTCAGAAGACACCCGAGAGTACCCATAACTTCGAGACCGATCCCATCCAGCCTTGGATCGACGGCGAGTGGGTGAAGGCCAAGGGCACAACCCTAGGTGCTGACAATGGTCTGGGCGTGGCTGCCATTATGGCCATCATGGAGGATAAAACCCTGAAGCACGGACCGATTGAGGCCCTAATCACCGCCGATGAAGAGACGGGCATGTTTGGTGCCAACGGTCTGCCTGCAGGTGAGTTGAATGGCGACATCCTGCTGAACCTCGACTCTGAGCACTGGGGTAAGTTCGTCATTGGCTCTGCTGGTGGTATCAACATCACCGCCACCCTCGATTACAAAGAGGTGGAGACTGATTCTGACGATGCTGCCGTAAAGGTCACCGTCAAAGGTCTGCGTGGCGGACATTCCGGCCTGGAGATCCACGAAGGTCGTGGCAATGCCAACAAACTGCTGGTGCGCCTCGTCCGTGAGGCCATCGAAGAATGTGAAGCCCGTCTGGCTTCCTGGCAGGGCGGTAACATGCGTAACGCTATCCCCTTCAAGGCTGAGGCCGTATTGACCTTGCCGAAGGAGAACGTAGCAGCCCTGAAAGAACTCGCCCAAGACTGGCTCGAGGATTTCACCGACGAGTACAAAGGAATCGAAAATGGTATTGAAGTCATCTGCGAGGATGTCGAGACACCTAAGATGGAAGTGCCCGAGGAAATCCAGGACAACCTCATTAATGCCATTTACGGCTGTCACGACGGTGTGGTACGCTTTATCCCCAGCTATCCCAGTGTGGTAGAGACCTCCAGCAACCTCGCTATCATCGAGATTGGCGAAGGTAAGTCTATGCTGAAGATCCTCGCACGCAGTAGCCGTGAGGACATGAAGGACTATATCGTGAAGACCCTCGAAAGCTGTTTCAACATGGCTGGTATGAAGGTCGAGACTGCAGGCTCGTACGGCGGTTGGGATCCCAACCCCGATTCAGAAATCCTGCATCTGTTGCTGAAGGAGTATAAGGAACTCTTCAATGCTGAAGGTATCATACAGGTGGATCACGCTGGATTGGAGTGCTCTATAATCTTAGGCAAGTATCCTCACCTCGATGTCGTGTCATTCGGTCCTACGATGAAATCACCTCACACTACTACTGAGCGTGCCCTGATCGCTACCGTTGAGCCTTTCTGGACACTGCTAAAGAAAACGCTTGAGGATATTCCTGAAAAGTAAATTCACTGAAATTGGTCGGTAAATTCACTGAAATTGGTTACCAAATTCAGTGAATTTACTATTTAAACAATTATCTTCTTCAAATAAAAACTCCAATAAAATTTGGTTATTTGCTTCCTTATTTGTATCTTTGCAGCCGATAACCCAAATTATTAACAAAATTATGGACGATTACCCGGCGGACAATTACAATTCGTAAAGGCGGGGGATAGCGAGCAAAGCAGCTAATCCCTTTGCCGCTAAAACCATTTCACAAACGAAAAAAGGATTAGCACAATGAAGACTTTCTGGAACACCCAAGGCGGACTGACCCAGCTCACAGAGTGGCAGCCCAATTGCTGGATACAGGTGACATGCCCCACCGAAGAAGACCAGCACGAACTCGAAGAGAAGTTCAACATCCCCGATTACTTCATGTCGGATATCAGCGATACCGACGAGCGTGCCCGTTATGAGTACGACGATGGTTGGATGCTGATCATTCTGCGTATCCCCTATGTCAAGGAGATCCGTAGCCGTACGCCTTATACCACCGTGCCCCTTGGTATCATCCATAAGCGCGATGTCACCATCACCGTCTGCTATTACGAGACGAACATGATGATCGACTTCCTCTCCTTCCAGCAAAAGCGCGGCGAGGGTTTTACTGATTATGTGGATATGATCTTCCGACTGTTCCTCTCCAGTGCCGTTTGGTATCTGAAGCGTCTGAAGCAGATCTCCATGCTCGTGGATAAAGCCAAGCGCAACCTCGATAAGGAGGTGAACAATGAGAGTCTGATTGGTCTCAGCCGTCTGCAGGACTCACTCACCTACTTCCAAACCTCTATCCGAGGCAATGAGAACCTGTTGCAGAAACTGAAGTTCAAACTACAGATCGACGAACTCGATGCCGACCTGATTGAGGACGTGAATATCGAGATGTCACAGGCCCGCGAGACCACCAGCATATACTCCGACATTCTGGAATCAACGATGAACACCTATCAGAGTATTATCAACAACAATATGAACACCGTGATGCGTACACTCACCTCGGTAACAATTATCATGATGATACCCACTTTGGTAACCTCCATGTTCGGTATGAACCTGGTTAATGGTATGGAAGCAAAGCCATGGGGATTTGTCTTCGCCATCATCTTTTCAGTGTGCATTTCGGGGCTTGCATGGCTCTTTTTCCGCCGCAAGCGACTTGTTTAGCATCTTTTAACACTCTTTTGAGCTTATTTATTTACAATTTTTAGTACCTTTGACCCCAAATGTGATGATGCGATGCGTCATTAAGTGTAATAGTCAATAACTAAATAGTTAAATGATGGACTCTCAAGAAAATACCCTCGATAAGGGTCAGAACGAAGTAATCAAGGAAGAAGAAGTTAATGCTCAGGCTGTGGAGACACCGGCAGATGAGTCAGCTTCTCAAGTAGAAACCAAGGAAGAGCAGCCACAGAAGGTCTATGCCACCAAGGCAGAGATCTTGGAGCGTGTACGTGAGATTGCCCATGGTGATGAGACCCCTCAGAAAGAAGAGGTTGATAACCTGAAGACAGCCTTCTACAAGCTCCACATTGCCGAGCGCGAAGCTCATATCAAGGCATTCATTGATGGTGGCGGCGATCCCAACCAGTATCAGATTGTGCCTGATAGTGTCGAAGAAGCCTTCAAGGCTGAGATGGGCATTATCAAGGAGAAGCGTGCCAAACTTTTCAAAGAACAGGAAGCAGAAAAACTGGAGAATCTGACTAAGAAACTGGCCATCATCGACAAGATCAAGTCCATGATTACCACCCCCGAGGAAGCCAACAAGAGCTATCAGGAGTTCAAGACCCTCCAGCAGCAGTGGCGTGAGATCAAAAACGTGCCCGCTGAGAAGGCCAATGAGCTCTGGCGCAACTATCAGCTGTATGTCGAGCAGTTTTACGACATGCTCCGTCTGAACAGCATCGCCCGCGACGAGGATTTCAAGAAGAATCTCGAGGCCAAGACCCGTCTCTGTGAGATCGCAGAGAATCTGGCCAACGAAGAAGATATTATCAGTGCGTTCCACCAGCTCCAGAAGCTCCACCAGGAATACCGCGAGATTGGTCCTGTGGCAAAGGAGCAGCGTGAGGAGATCTGGAACCGCTTCAAAGCTGCTTCAACTGTCATCAACAAGCGCCACCAGCAGCACTTCGAAGGCATTCGTGCCCGCGAAGAGGACAACCTGGCCCGTAAGACCGTGCTTTGTGAGAAGGTTGAGGCCATCGCTGCCGAGGAGAACAAGGGCAGTGGCGACTGGGAGAAGCACACCAAGCAGATCATCGAGTTGCAGTCAGAGTGGAAGACTATCGGCTTCGCACCTCAGAAGATGAACGTGAAGATCTTCGAGCGTTTCCGCGCCGCCTGCGACGACTTCTTCGGACGCAAGGCCGAGTACTTCAAGGGACTGAAGGACACCTTCAAGCAGAATGCAGAGAAGAAGCGCGCCCTCATCGAGAAGGCTCAGGCGCTTCAGAACTCTACTGACTGGAAAGCTACAGGCGATAAGTTCATCGCTCTGCAGAAGGAATGGAAGACCATCGGCATCGTACCGAAGAAACTTGGCGACCAACTGTGGGAAGAGTTTCTTGGTGCCTGCAACAAGTTCTTCGAGGCTAGAAAGGCAGCAGGTGCTGGGCAGCACAGCGAGGAATATGCCAATCTCGACAAGAAACGCGAGGTGATTGCTAAACTGAAGGGTATCGCAGAAGAGGCTGGTGAAGACATTCAGGAGAAAGTTCAAAGCCTTGTCGAGGAGTACAATGCCATCGGTCATGTACCCTTCAAAGAGAAGGATAAGATCTATGAGGAGTATCATGCTGTACTCGACAAACTTTATAAGGAACTGAATATCAGCGTGGCTAAACGCCGTCTGAACAACTTCAAGCAGAACTTGAAGCAGGTGGCCGAGCGCGGCGAGAACGCCCTTGACAATGAGCGTGCCCGTCTGTTCCGTCAATATGAGGCCATCAAACAGGAGGTTCAGACCTACGAGAACAACCTCGGTTTCCTGAACGCCAGCTCTAAGAAAGGCAACAGCCTCATTGACGAGATGAACCGCAAGGTACAGAAACTCAAAGACGACATGAACCTCGTCCGCGAGAAGATCAAGGCTATTGACGCCCAGAACAAATAATACTTAAAAAGGCTTCCACAAGGGGAGCCTTTTTAAGATTTAATTCCAGAACTTGCTACATTTAAATCTAAAAAGTGCGGGAATTAAATGTAGCAAAATCGCTTTCGTTAATAGAACTTGACGATCTCGTCAAGTGGACGACGATCAGGACGTGTGGGTTCTGAATCGCGGTAGCCCAAAGAGATGACAGCCATGACAGTCTCACTCTCAGGAATATTGAACAACTGGCGCAGTCCGTCTGAATCTCGCATTCCCATAATCAGCGTGTCGAAACCCATAGCACGAGCCTGCAGAATCAGATAACAGTTGCTCAAGCCGTTGTCGTAAGCACCCCAGCCATCACCGATCTCATTAGTAGCCTGCCCCTGAAAGAAGCCCGACTTACCACGTTCATAAGTGGAAACAATCAGCACGGGAGCAGCAGCGATACGCTCTTTGTTGGCTCCGACAAGATTCTGAACAGCAGCAATCTTCTCAGGACTGATGGCCACATAGTACTTCGTGGGTTGCTGATTGGCCCAAGAGGGCGCATCCTGAACGGCAGTGAGGAGCGTGCGCACCTCAACCTCGGAGATTTTCTTGGTGGCATCATAGCTACGAACACTACGACGGCTGGTTAACACCTCGTCGAACGACGGTGACGAACTGCTGGCAGCAGACTCTTTCTTGCTCTCTGAGCATCCTGCCAATGCAAACCATAATACGGCTGCGTAAAGGCAAAATCTTCTACTCATAGTCTAGTAATAAATAATGTTTTGATTAAAAGAAAAATCGCTAAGAGCTTATGACTACTTAGCGATCTTATGTAGTTGGGGTACTCGGACTCGAACCAAGAATGACAGGACCAGAATCTGTAGTGTTACCATTACACCATACCCCAATGTCTTGCAATCAAACATCCTTGTTCTGTTTTGCGGGTGCAAAGGTACTACTTTTTTATAAACTACCAAAACTTTTGGGCGAAAATTTATAAAAAACCGCAAAATTTTCGCTTTTCCTTTGTTATTCCCCGTTTTATCAGTACCTTTGTACTCCAAATTACACATTATTATATTTAATGAAGGAATTAGTACAGACAATTACAGAAGCTATTCAAGAGAAGAAAGGCAGCAACATCGTGATTGCTGACCTGAGAAAGATAGAGGGCACCATCAGCCAATATTTCATTATCTGTCAGGGAAACTCCCCCTCACAGGTGGAGGCCATCACCGAGTCAGTGGGCGATTTCGCACGCGAACGACTCAAGGAGAAACCTTCACATGTGGTAGGACTGGACAATGCACAATGGGTGGCGATGGACTACGGTGATGTGCTGGTGCATATCTTCTTGCCAGACGTACGTGAGTATTACGACCTGGAACATCTCTGGGAAGATGCCACACTGACGAG
Organism: uncultured Prevotellaceae bacterium; assembly: GCA_902799765.1. Classification (GTDB taxonomy): domain Bacteria; phylum Bacteroidota; class Bacteroidia; order Bacteroidales; family Bacteroidaceae; genus Prevotella. The sequence goes on along the minus strand of CADCBZ010000016.1, from coordinate 19,021 downwards.
AATACCAGATTTAGATTAAAGATTAAACATTAAATTTCAGAAACATAAAAGTGGATAAGAACAATATGCCCAAAAGAGAAGATAACGGGCCAAAGATGAATATGCCCCGGTTCAATATGAACTGGATCTACATTATAGCCATTGCGGCTCTCGGACTGCTGTATTTCTCAAGTGGAGGTCCGACAAACAGCAGCATCGCAAAGAATGCATCGTACTCTGACTTCAAGTCGATGGTGACCCATGGCTATGCCTCAAAGATCGTAGTCAACAAGACTCAGAGCGTCATTAAGATGTACGTAAAACCTGAACACATCCGTGACGTGTTCCATCAGAGCGCTCAACAGACAGGTAAGGATCCGTATGTGGAGGTAGAGTTTGGGTCTATAGACCAATTAGAGGAATTTATCAATAAGGCAAAGGACGACAAGGTCTTTACAGGTGACTTCGTGTATGAGAACCATAAGGATAATGATTTCCTTAACATGATCTTCTATAACCTCATGCCCATCTTCATCATCGTGGCACTGTGGATCTTCTTCATGCGTCGCATGGGCGGCGGTGGAGGCGGCGTCGGCGGTGGCGTGTTCAATGTCGGAAAGTCTAAAGCAAAGATGTATGAGAAGGGTGGCGACCTGGGAATCACGTTTAAAGACGTAGCAGGACAGGCCGGTGCAAAACAGGAAATCCAAGAGATTGTGGATTTCTTAAAGAACCCACAGAAATATACAGAACTGGGCGGTAAGATCCCCAAGGGTGCCCTGCTTGTAGGTCCTCCAGGAACAGGTAAGACACTGTTAGCCAAGGCTGTAGCCGGTGAGGCTGGTGTACCATTCTTCTCAATGAGTGGTTCCGACTTCGTGGAGATGTTCGTCGGTGTTGGTGCCAGTCGTGTGCGCGACTTGTTCCAGCAGGCGAAGCAGAAGTCGCCCTGTATCATCTTCATCGATGAGATTGATGCTGTGGGACGTGCCCGTTCGAAGAACCCTGCCATGGGTGGTAACGACGAGCGTGAGAACACGCTGAATGCCCTGCTCACGGAGATGGACGGCTTTGGTACGAACAGCGGTGTCATCATCCTCGCAGCTACTAACCGTGCCGACATGCTCGATTCCGCCCTGTTGCGTGCAGGTCGTTTCGACCGTCAGATTCATGTAGATCTGCCAGATCTAAACGAGCGTAAAGAGGTGTTTAAGGTGCATCTGAAGCCCGTGAAGACCGACGACAGCGTAGATATTGACTTCCTCGCCCGTCAGACACCTGGTTTCTCAGGTGCAGATATCGCCAACGTATGTAATGAGGCAGCCCTGATTGCTGCACGTCATAACAGCCAGACGGTGAAGAAGCAGGACTTCCTCGATGCTGTGGATCGTATCATCGGTGGTCTGGAAAAGAAGACCAAGGTGATGACGCAGGCCGAGAAGCGCTCCATCGCCATCCATGAGGCTGGTCATGCCACTATCTCGTGGTTTACGGAGTTTGCCAATCCGTTAGTCAAGGTGAGCATCGTGCCCCGTGGCCAGGCCCTTGGTGCTGCATGGTATCTACCAGAAGAGCGTGTACTCCAAACAAAGGAAGCCATGCTCGACGAGATGTGTTCACTCTTGGGTGGTCGCGCAGCCGAAGAGCTCTTCGTCGGTCATATCTCCACAGGTGCGATGAACGACCTTGAGCGTGTAACCAAACAGGCCTACGGCATGATTGCCTATGCAGGTATGAGCGACAAGCTGCCCAACGTTTGTTTCTACAACAATGCGGAATATCAGTTCCAAAAGCCCTACTCAGAGACAACCGCCAAGGTGATGGACGACGAGGTACTGCGGATGATCAACGAGCAGTACGAACGCGCCAAGCAGATTCTGACAGAGCATCAGGAGGGACATGCCCAACTGGCACAGTTGCTTGTGGATCGTGAGGTCATCTTCGCTGAGGATGTAGAGAAAATCTTCGGTAAACGTCCTTGGACCAGTCGTGCAGAAGAACTATTAGAAGCCCAGATGAAGGCCGATGCAGAACGTATGGCAGAGGAGCGGGCCCGTGAACTCGAAGCCCAGGGAAAGCTGGAGTCAACTACTGAAGAAGAAAGTGAAGAAGTAAAAAGTGAGGAGTAAGATATGAAGAATTTCATTGTCAGAACCATTACGGCGGTATTCTTCGTAGCCGCCATCGTGAGTTGTTTTCTCCGTGCTGAAGCGATGATACTACTTTTTGCACTGGTAACAGGACTCACCATCTGGGAGTTCACTGGTTTGGTAAACGACCGAGAGAATATCACCGTAAACCGTCTTATCTGTACGGTGGCGGGGGTGTATTTCTTCTTCGCGATGGCAGGCTATAACGGTGGCATCACCTCGACAGGGGTGTTCATCCCCTACCTCATCTCCATCATCTACTTAATGGTGGCAGAGCTCTATCTGAAGGAGTCTGATCCCGTAAACGACTGGGCCTATACGATGATGAGTCAGCTATACATCGCCCTGCCCTTCTCGCTGTTGAACGTACTTGCCTTCCGTTCGACGGGTAATGACATTCATTATAGCTATCTGGCACCGCTCTCAGTATTTGTATTCCTTTGGATCAACGATACGGGGGCCTATATCTGCGGTTCACTCTTAGGTAAGCACAAACTGTTCCCACGCATCTCTCCAGGTAAGAGCTGGGAAGGAAGCATCGGTGGCGGTATTTTAGTAATGGCCGTGGCAGTATTGGTGTGGTATCTCACTGAGCAGTATGGCGTCAACGACCTGGGACTGAGTGCAGCTGGTTGGGCTGGACTTGGACTGACCATCGTAGTGTTTGGTACATGGGGTGATCTGGTAGAAAGCCTCTTCAAACGTACCCTCGGCATCAAAGATTCAGGCAACATCCTACCAGGTCATGGTGGTATGCTTGACCGATTCGACTCGTCACTGCTGGCTATACCAGCAGCAGCGGTCTATCTTTACACAGTAGCAATGCTTTAATTCTTCTTTTCGTAAAGCACCTGAAGCGTGGGCTTGTAGATATTCTCAAGAGTAAGCGTGATGAAGCCGCCATCAGTCTCAAACTTCGCAACCTTGTGATCGTCCCCATGCTTTGGCATATTGGGCCATGCGTCGAGCTCCTTCTCAAAGTTGTCGCGCAACTCCTGCCACAGCTGACGGGTACTATCGTTGGTAGAGATATTGTAGTTCTCTTGGAGTGCCAACAACTGACCATCCTTCTGAGCCAACATCAGGCGGAAGATCTCATTCGGTTTTGCCATCACCACACGGGTAAAGGCAGAATCAGTCTTGGCAGAATCTACGGCAAAGCCACGAGCCGTCAGAGAATCAATAAATGTCTGGAACGGCAGGGCCATCGACAGACCACGATACTTTAAATCCTTCTCTCCACCACTGCAGGCACCAAGTGCCACTATTGCCATCAAAGCTAAGATAATTTTCTTCATTTTTATGCTAGTTTTAATGATTTATGGTGCAAAATTACGAAAATATTTCGATTTCCATCGTTTCTAAGCAATTATTTCTCAAATTTTATATACCTTTGCAGTGATGATTGCACTTAACATCATACTTTCCGCTTGCCTAACAACGGCAACACCAGAGCCAGAAGACTCCATCCGCACAGAGCGGTTGGAAGAAGTGGTAGTGACTGCCAACAGCGTACGCCAACGTGTCCAGAATGTGCAGACAGGTGCAGAGGTTATTCAGATAGAAAACCTGACGTCCACCCCTCAGCTCTTCGGTGAGAACGATATCATGCGTTCCATACAATTGCTACCAGGTGTGAAGTCAGAGAGTGATGCCTCCAGCAGTTTTCAGGTGCGTGGTGGAACGTCGGCACAAAACCAGGTACTCTTCGATAATGCTCCTATTTATAACGTAGGGCATGTGGGTGGTTTGTTCTCTACCTTTAACGATGACGCCTTAGCAGGAGCCACTCTCTATAAAGGTCTGTTGCCCGCCCAATTTGGTGGAGCCTCGTCTGCTGTCTTAGACATTACGGGTCGTACAGGCAACAAGCAGCACTATCACGGCGGTGCCACTATCGGGCTTTTAGCTGCTAAAGGAACCTTTGAGGGGCCAATCGTGAAGGACAAGGCCTCTTTCCTCGTCACGGCTCGACGTACCTATATGGATCTGTTTCTGAAACTGACACCCGACTTTAAACATAACACTCTTTACTTCTATGATATCAATGCGAAATTCGATTGGACCATCAGCCAAAGAGACCAACTGTTCCTGACTTTCTTCACTGGTTACGACCGTACGGCAGTGGATAAGATGGTTGACATCCGTTGGAGCAACCTGATGGGAAGTCTGAAATGGCTACACCATTTCAATGGCGGTTCCAACTCGCAAACCACCTTATATTATAGTGGGTATCATAATGATAACGGTGTCGATTTCGTAGGCATGAACCTCTGGTATAAAGGACACATCCGACAAGGAAGTCTGCGTCAAGACTTCACCATCAATTTTGGAGAGCCTTATCAGTTGAAGGCAGGTTTCCAGACCTCTCTGATTAATGTAAAGTCAGCCGAATGGCAAGTAATGAACAAATATGGCAAAGAGGAGCGAAAGGCTTGGGAGAACGCAGTCTGGCTGAACGGCACCTTCAAATTATCGAAGAGACTCACGTTCTCTGCAGGTTTGAGACTGAATTTGTTCTCGCCACTCGGTGGATCACTCTATTATGACATCGAACCCGACGGCAGCATCGGCTGGTACTATAACTATAAGAATAATGAGATTGTTACCACTCACACAGTATTAGAGCCAAGGGCCAGCATCAGCATCCAACCTACCGAGCTCACAAGCATCAAGTTGGGATATGCCCGTACCTCGCAGAACATCCATGCCCTGAGGAATCAGAACACCTCTACTCCATTTGACCGCTATACCATCAGCAGTAATATCATCAAGCCGGAAATAGCCGACCAGGTGAGTGCTGGTGTATTTGTAATGACTGATAATCAGAGCTATGACTTCTCATTGGAAGGGTATTACCGGAAAATTAGCAACGTACTTGACTATCGTGATGGTAAGAGTTTCAGCAGTGAGATTGAAATTGAGCGACTGATACTGGCTGGCGAGGGTAAGAGTTATGGTGCAGAGTTCTGTGCCCGTAAGAATTTGGGACGCCTGACAGGTTGGATTGCCTACACATTAGCTTGGTCGAAGACACGTATCGACGGCATCAACAACGGTGACTGGTATGATGCCAACAACGACCGAAGACACGACGTGACCATCGTGGGAGCCTATAAATTATCTGATCGCTGGACTCTAAATGCAGCGTGGGTATTCAACAGTGGACAGGCCTTCACAGCACCAAGCAGCAAGTATCAGATTATCGACAACTGGATTTACTACTACGCGGAGCGTAACGGTTATCGTGCCCCTGACTATCATCGTCTGGATGTGAGTGCCTCATGGACCAAACAAGGAAAGCACGTGACACGCCAGTGGGTGTTTGGTATCTACAACCTCTACAACCGCTACAACCCATACCTGATCAATTTCGAGGATAGCGAAAATGGCGCACGTACCCGTGCCGTACAATATAGTCTCTTCGGCATTGTGCCGTCTGTATCTTTTAACTTCAAATTCTGATGCCGCTTATGAAGAAATATATTCCTCTACTCTTCTGTCTGAATCTCATTCTTTTGTCTTCCTGTAAGAAGGACATTGAGATCGACTATCATCAGGTTGATCCTATTTATGTGGTAGAAGCATCGGTATCCAATGAGGGCATGGAGGCACGCATCAGTCAAACCAACAATATGGATGACAACTCGACTACCAGCAACATCGACAATGCTGTTGTTGTGGTGACAGGTAGCGACGGCAGTTCGAAGACACTCACCTATTCAAAGAACGGCATTTATAAATCCTCTGCTGTAGGGGTACCTGGCGTGGAATACACTATCGACATCCAATTCAACGGGCATCACTTTACCTCAAGCTCCATCATGCAGAAAATGCCTAAGATGAACAATTTCCGCTTTATCAGGAAAAAGATTGTAACAGAGAACTACCAGATGGGAGAACTGCTGTTGCAAGACATTCCTAACGAAGAGAACTGGTATTTCATGCATATCTATCGGAATCATTTGGGGTATCGCTGGGCAGTGAAGCGCGACGACACCAATCCAAACGGAGAACTGCAACAGCTTTTCACCTTTGCTCGTGAAGGTAGCGACGATAAAGATCTGCTCCAAGAAGATGATTGGCTACACATTGAGATACGTGCCATCGACAAAAAGAGTTACGATTATTTCTACTCCATGCAGATCATGGACAATACAGGCACCAACCCGATACCAAACTTTACGGGTGGCTGTCTGGGTTATTTCTCAGCCTATAGCCAGATTACCTACGACTGCGAGTTCCATGAGGCAGACGTAGAGGATGTGGAATAAGAAGATGGGGATTACTTGACAGAATCAGACACCTTACGGATAATCACAGTTACGGTGACATCATACTCATCGTTCACATAGCGTATCTGCATCTGATTGTCCGTAAATGACAATATCTGCGCCAGAATTTTACGCGGTTCACCAGAACTGTTCACACAATCCAACTTCAGATTGTTATTGTCACATTGGTATGTGCCTTCGAATATCATCTCTCCATCCGTATCGACGGTCAAGAAAGAGCCATTGCGAACCATACCGTTGTAGTCACCATCACCATAGAAATAAAACAGGTCGTAGGTTAAATTTTCGGGTAAAACACTTGTATCGCCCTCGATAATAATGTCACCCTCATTCCAACCACGTTGCCAGGTGCCGACAATCTCTTCACCTAAACGACGACCGTCATCGTCTCCACCAGAACAAGAGACAGCAAGCAATGAGAAATGAAAAGTGAAGAGCAAAAGCAACAGCTTCCACACTTTTCTACTCATTTGATTCACTCTACACTTTTCACTTTTCATTGCTCACTCCTTATTTAACGTTTCCAACTTTAATCAAGTACTCTGCAATCTGAACAGCATTCAAGGCAGCCCCCTTGCGGATCTGGTCACCTGAAAGCCAGAACGTCAGACCATTCTCGTCAGAGAGATCCTTACGTACACGACCTACGTAGATATCATCCTTACCTGCTGTCTCAAGAGGCATCGGATAGGTCAGCGTGGTAGGATCATCCTTCAGCTGACAACCAGGAGCTGCAGCAATTGCCTTCTGAGCCTCCTCAACGCTGATAGGCTTCTCGGTTTCGATCCATACACTCTCAGAGTGAGAGCGAAGAGAACTCACGCGCACACACATCGCAGAACATTTCGCATCGGTGTGCATGATCTTGCGGGTCTCGTTATACATCTTCATCTCCTCCTTCGTGTAGCCATTTGGCTGGAACACGTCGATCTGAGGAATCACATTATAAGCCAGCTGGTGGGCGAACTTCTTGATGGTCTTCACCTCACCCTCTTCTACCATTTCCTTATACTGCTGCTGCAACTCTGCCATCGCTGCAGCACCGGCACCTGAGGCACTCTGATAGCTCGACACATGGATGCGCTTGATATGCGAGATCTTCTCCAGTGGCTGCAGCACCACCACCATCATGATCGTGGTACAGTTAGGATTAGCAATGATGCCACGGGGACGGTTCAAAGCATCCTCGGCATTACACTCAGGCACGACCAAGGGCACATCGTCGTCCATACGGAAAGCGCTGGAGTTATCAATCATCACGGCACCATACTTCGTGATAGTCTCCGCAAATTCCTTAGATGTACCAGCACCAGCACTGGTAACCTGCGCTACGCTCAGAACCAAACAACACCAGTTCATCCATCGGGAAATTTCTCTCGTCCAGAATCCGCAGAAACTCCTGTCCCACGGCTCCACTTGCACCTACAATTGCAACTTTCATACTATCTAATTTACAAATTGATTAAATTTGGCTGCAAAGTTAGTAATATTTATCGAAAAATCACTAACTTTGCAGCAGAAATGACATTATTATCTGCATATTTCCCAATTACAGACCCCACATTGGTCTTCTTTGTGGTGCTGATGATCATTCTGTTTGCCCCTATTGTAATGAGCAAACTGCGTATCCCGCATATCATTGGTATGGTGCTCGCTGGTGTCGCCATCGGCCAATATGGCTTCAATATCCTAGAGCGTGACAACTCCTTTGAGCTTTTTGGTCGCGTGGGCCTCTACTATATCATGTTCCTTGCAGGACTAGAGATGGACATGGAGGGTGTGAAGAAGCACTCCAAGCAGTTTGTGATCTTTGGACTACTTACCTGTTTTGTACCGCTGATCTTCACCTATGTGATGGCCATCACCGTCTTAGGCTACTCCGGCTCCGCCTCTTTCCTGCTGGGGTGTATCATGGCATCGAACACACTGATAGCCTACCCCATCATCGGGCGTTACGGTCTGCAACAGCATCCGAGCGTCAGTCTGAGTGTGGGTTCTTCAATGATCTCGCTGTTCATGGCCCTCGTCATGCTGGCTGCGCTCTCCGGCTCATACGATGGTGGTACTCACTGGTACTACTGGCCATTGTTCATCCTGAAGTTCGCCGTGTTCTGTATTGGTAGTATCATCCTGATTCCGAAACTGGCGCGCTACTTCCTGCGCCGTTATAGTGATGCGGTGATGCAGTATATCTTTGTGTTGGGCATCATGTTCCTCAGTGCGGCTCTCACCTCGCTTATCGGTATCGAAGGAATCTTCGGTGCGTTCTTTTCCGGCTTGATTCTTAGCAGATATATCCCACGCGTCTCACCGCTGATGAACCGCATCGAGTTTATTGGTAACGCGCTTTTCATCCCTTACTTCCTGATTGGTGTGGGTATGCTGATCAACGTACGGACCATCTTCACCGGCATCGATATGGTATGGACGGTGTTCCTCATCGTGTTCTTCGGTACCTTCGGAAAAGCCCTTGCAGCCTACTTCTCCAGTCTGTTATTCCGTTTGTCGAAAGCAGACGGTAATATGATGTTCGGACTTACATCAGCCCATGCGGCAGGTGCCATCGCCATGGTACTGGTAGGTATGCGTTTAGAGGTGGCACCTGGTGTCTATCTGATGGACGACATCATGCTCAATGGTGTAGTGATGATGATACTCTTCACCTGTGTGATCAGTACGCTGATGACGGAGCATGCCTCCCAACAAATCATCATACAGGAGAAAACCCATTTGCGCAATGACATCTCCGTCGGTGAGGACGATGAAAGAATGCTCATATGCGTAAAATATCCAGAGATTGCACCACAACTACTATACCTCGCCACCACCATCCGCAATCAGCGTCTTAACAGGGAACTGGTAGCTCTCAACGTGGTATATGATGGCATTCGCAGCAACACCTCCCGCGAACAGGGCTTGCGCCTATTGGAACAACTACAGAAACAGGCCAGTGCTTCGGAGGTAAGGATGCAGACCCAGGTACGCTTAGCCACGAACATCGCCAACGGTATCAAGCACGCCTTCCGCGAGTTTGCCTGTTCGGAGATCATCATGGGTATGCATGTGCATACCGACATCAACCCGAGGTTCTGGGGTGAGTTCATCCAAAGCTTATACAACGGACTAAACCGTCAGATTATTCTCACCCGTTTTGTGCAACCCATGAGTACGCTGCGCCGTATTCAGGTGGCCGTTCCTTCACGGGCGGAATTCGAACCCGGCTTCCACCGTTGGCTGGAGCGTCTGAGTAGATTAGCAGGGCAGCTCGATTGTCGTATCCAGTTCCATGGCCGACAGGAGTCACTGTCACTGATTGCGGAATATATCAACAACCGCCACCCGAATGTCAGGGCTGAATACACTCAGATGAACCATTGGAATGAATTGCCCCAATTGGCAGCAGGCATCTCCGAGGATCATCTCTTCGTGGTGGTAACAGCCCGTAAAGGCACCATCTCTTATAAGAACGCGCTGGAACGATTGCCTGACGAGTTACAGAAGCATTTCTCGGGTAAGAACCTGATGATCATCTTCCCTGATCAGTTCGGTGACCAGAAGGAAGACCGCATGAGCTTCACAGAGGCACAGCACCATGAGGAGAATAGTATCTACGACAGTATCTCGCGCTGGCTCCATGAAAAGAATAAGAAAGCAAAGCAATTATGATAGACATTAAGAATATTACCAAGAGCTTCGGCTCACTACAGGTGCTGAAAGGCATCGACCTGCATATCGACAAGGGTGAGGTTGTAAGTATCGTTGGTCCCAGCGGTGCTGGTAAGACCACCTTACTACAGATCATCGGAACTTTGGATCGTCCGGACACCGGTTCGATACAAATCAACCACGCCAATGTGACGCGCCTCAGTCAGAAACAGCTGTCCGACTTCCGCAACCGGAATATCGGATTCGTGTTCCAGTTCCACCAGCTGCTCCCCGAGTTTACAGCCATTGAGAACATCATGATTCCCGCCTATATCGCAGGGGTTTCCAACAAACAGGCCCGACAGCGGGCAGAGGAGCTGTTGGCATTCATGAAACTCTCCGACCGTGCCTCGCACAAGCCCAATGAACTCTCAGGGGGTGAGAAACAACGTATCGCTGTGGCACGTGCCCTCGTGAACAACCCTTCTGTCATTCTGGCCGATGAACCCTCAGGATCTTTGGACACGAAGAACAAGGAAGAACTTCATCAGCTGTTCTTCGACCTGCGCGACCAATTCGGACAGACTTTTGTTATTGTGACCCATGATGAAGGACTGGCCGCCATCACAGACCGCACCATCCATCTACGTGATGGACTGATTGAACCCCCATTCATTAAACCTCAGGAAACATGCTCAGACTCGGAGACTACAATACCCTCAGAATAGTTAAGACCGTTGATTTCGGACTGTATCTTGACGGTGGTGAGGAAGGTGGGATTCTCCTTCCCCAGCGTTATGTGACCAAAGACATGCATGTCGGCGACGAGATCGAAGTATTCCTCTACCTTGATCAGGAAGAGCGCCCAGTAGCCACCACCGAACGTCCATACGCCAAGGTAGGCGAGTTTGCTTATCTCGAAGTGGCATGGGTGAATCAGTTCGGTGCTTTCCTGAAATGGGGACTGATGAAAGACCTTTTTTGTCCTTTCCGTGAACAGAAGAAGCGGATGGAACAGGGGCACAGTTATATCGTATATATTAAGGTAGATGAAGACAGCTATCGTCTGATGGCGACCGCCAAGGTAGATAAGTATCTCACAACCCCTGAAGCCCTTACCCACGGAACGCCTGTCGATGTGCTTGTGTGGCAGAAGACCGACCTCGGCTTCAAAGCGATTGTGGATAACAGGTATCAGGGACAGATCTACGAAAACCAGATCTTCCGTCCCCTCCATAGCGGCGACCGTCTGACGGGTTATATCGATCATGTACGCCAGGACGGCAAGATCGACCTGACGTTACAGCCTACCGGCCGACAACATACTCTTGACTTCGCAGAGATACTGTTGCGCTATCTCTACGAGAACGACGGTTATTGCTACCTCGGCGATAAGTCTCCTGCAGAACTGATCTACAACAGTTTCCAAGTCTCCAAGAAAGCCTTTAAAAAAGCCATCGGCGATCTGTATAAACGCCGACTCATCACCATCGAAGAAGAAGGCATCCGATTAGTAAAATAAAAACGGTCCATCCGACATTTCGAGTGATAAAGTGATACTATAGAAGAAGAAAACCGCTGTAAATTTTGTATATTTGAATAACCACAAACAAATGTACAAGAATGAACAGCAGTTTTCTATATCATGCCTGGGGTCTATACACCCATGAATGTACCCGTGAGGAATACAAAGGTAACACAATTATCTTGCATATCCAAACAAAAGATCGAGAAAAAGTGTGTCCGAGGTGCGGAAAGCGTCATTTGGTGAAGAATGGCTACCGTTTCCGTGACTTTGTAGGGCTTCCCATAGGTGGCAAGAAGGTGATTATTCGCATGAAAGTACAACGCTATAAGTGTCGCCACTGTGACTATGACCAGCAGGAGAGGATTCCCTTCGCCACAGGCAGCCGCAGCTATACCCATCGCTTCGCCAAATATGTGGTGGACCTGTTACGTGGGATGACGCTTCAAGACGTGTCCAACCATCTCGGCGTGTCGTGGGATACGGTCAAGGAGATACACTCCACCTATCTTGAGCGTCACTACAGCCCTCCTTCGCTGGAAGGCGTTGAAAATATAGGCATTGATGAGTTCGCAGTCAGGAAAGGGCATGTGTACAAGACCATCGTAGTGGATCTGGACAGCGGAAGGGTGTTGTACGTCGGTGACGGTAAAGGTGCGGATGCCCTGGCCAAGTTTTGGAGGAAGGTCAAGCGTAAGGGCATAAAGATAAAGCATGTGGCAACGGACTTGTCTGCGGCTTTCATTGCCTCCGTTATGGAGAACTGTCCCGAAGCAGTACACGTGTTTGACCATTTCCATGTTGTCAAGCTGATGAACGAGAAACTTGATGACATCAGACGCAAGGTCTACAACATGGAGAAGGATGTGAACAAGCGTAAAGTCCTTAAGGAAACGAGGTATCTGCTGCTCGGCAATGGTGCGGACATCTTCGACAAGCAGCACAAGACCAGGCTTGACAATGCCCTGGCCATGAACGAACCACTATCAAAGGCATACTACCTGAAGGAGCAACTGCGCCAGATATGGATGCAACCCGTTAAGGCGATGGGTGAATGTGTGTTTGACGACTGGGTGAGGCAGGCTGAACAAAGCAAAATACCACAGCTGCAGAAAATGGCTGTAACGATGAGGGCATACAGATCAGGGATACTTGCTTGGTACGACTGCCACCTGTCAACGGGAAAGGTTGAGGGCATCAACAATAAGATAAAGGTCATGAAGCGCAATGCATATGGTTTTAGAGACGACAAGTATTTTACCCTGAGGCTCTACGCTCTACACGACTGCCGTATCACTCGAAATGTCGGATGAACCATAAAAGCCTCGCCAGTTGGCGAGGCTTTTTATTTAGAATTCTGCGCTCTTCGGCGTTCTCGGGAACGGGATAACGTCGCGGATATTCTGCATACCTGTCACAAACAGGATCAGACGCTCGAAGCCGAGACCGAAACCTGCATGCGGACAGGTTCCCCAGCGACGGGTGTCGATATACCACCACAAATGGGTCTTATCCATCTCACGGCGTTCAATCTCACCCATCAGCTTGTCATAGCTTTCCTCACGGACTGATCCACCGATGATCTCACCGATCTGCGGGAACAGCACATCAGTACCCTGCATCGTAGGACCAGGTGCCACGGCACCCTTATAACCTACGCTACCCTCACCCTGCTGTTCATTCTGCTTCATATAGAACGACTTGAAAGCACGCGGATAGTCAGTCATGATGACTGGCTTCTTGAAGTGTTCCTCCACAAGAAAGCGCTCGTGCTCTGAAGCGAGGTCGTCACCCCAGTTGCAGGGGAACTCAAACTTCTTACCGTTTTTGATAGCCTCCTGCAGGATATTGATACCCTCGGTGTAAGGCAAACGCACGAAGGTCTCCTTGAGCACACCTTCCAGACGTTCGATCAGTGTCTTGTCAATCATCTTGTTCAAGAACTCCAGATCGTCCTTACAATGATCAAGTGCCCACTTTACGCAATATTTGATGAAGTCCTCTTCGAGATCCATCAGTTCTTCCTGGTCGAGGAAGGCCACTTCAGGCTCCACCATCCAGAACTCAGCCAAATGACGAGGGGTATTACTATTCTCTGCACGGAAAGTAGGACCGAAAGTATAGATAGCACCCAATGCAGTCGCACCGAGCTCACCCTCCAGCTGTCCGGATACCGTCAGTGAGGTCTGCTCACCAAAGAAATCGTCATCGTACATAATCTTACCTTGCTCGTCCTTCTTTAGGTCGTAGAGATTCTTCGTGGTTACCTGGAACATGTTGCCTGCACCCTCACAGTCAGAAGCCGTAATCAACGGTGTATGGAAATAGTAAAAGCCATGCTCATGAAAATAAGTATGGATAGCCATTGCCATGTTATGACGGATACGCATCACCGCACCAAAAGTATTGGTACGCAGACGCATATGGGCATTCTTACGCATCACCTCGAAACTCTGACCCTTCTTCTGCATCGGATAGTCATTACCACAGAGACCATAGATCTCAATAGCCTCTGCCTGAATCTCAGAAGGCTGACCTGCAGCGGGACTCTCTACTAGCTTACCAGTGGCACTGATACAGGCACCTGTCGTCACCTGTTTCAGAATCTCTTCACTCACTTTAGCGGGATCCACCACAATCTGTACGTTCTTGATCGTCGATCCGTCGTTGAGGGCGATAAAGTCAACGGCCTTAGAGCTACGGTGCGTACGCACCCAACCCTTCACGCAGATATCTTTACCGTATTCAGTGCTCTTCAGCACATCAATAATCTTTGTACGTTTCATTTTCAATCTTCAATTTTCAATCTTCAATCACTCATAGGCACCCATGCGCAGACGGTCAACCTCCTCCTCTGTGAGGTAACGCCAGTCACCGCGCTTCAGGTTCTTCTTGGTCAGACCGGCAAACTGAACACGGTCGAGTTTCTGTACGTGATAACCGAGACTCTCGAAGATACGGCGCACAATACGGTTCTTACCGCTGTGGATCTCGATGCCTACCTGCTTCTTATCGGTAGGGTGAGCATACTGCACATCGTCGGCCTTAATCTCACCATCCTCCAACTGGATACCATCAGCAATCTGTTGCAGGTCGTGAGCAGTGACATTTTTATCGAGATATACGTGATAGATCTTCTTCTTCAGATACTTCGGATGTGTCAACTTCGAAGCCAGGTCGCCATCGTTCGTCAAGAGAAGTACACCTGTGGTGTTGCGGTCCAGACGACCTACGGGATAGATACGCTCCGGACAAGCATTCTTCACCAGATCCATCACTGTCTTACGCTGCTGAGGATCGTCACTGGTGGTCACATAGTCCTTCGGCTTGTTCAGAAGGACATAGACCTTCTTCTCGATCTTCACAGGTTGATCGTGGAACTTCACCTCGTCAGTACGCAGGATCTTGGTACCCAACTCGGTCACCACCTCACCATTCACGGTGACTACACCAGCCTGGATGAACTCATCTGCCTCACGACGGCTGCAGATACCGGCATTTGCCAAGAACTTATTTAGACGAAGCGGCTCATTGGGATCATAGTTGATCTCCTTGTACTCGATACGCTTCTTCAGACTGTACTTTGCATTCGGATCGTAGTCGGCAGTATGCTGACGCGGACCTTTCTTATAAGATGCAGCTCCGTAGGGCTTGCCATAACCGCCCTGACGCTGCTGGCCGTAGCCACCCTGAGGACGCTGCTGACCATAACCGTTCTGAGGACGCTGGCCATAACCACCCTGGCGCTGCTGACCATAACCACCCTGGGGACGCTGGCTATAACCGCCCTGGCGCTGCTGACCATAGCCACCCTGAGGACGCTGGCCATAACCGCCCTGACGCTGCTGACCATAACCGCCCTGACGCTGCTGACCATAACCGCCCTGACGCTGCTGACCGTAACCACCCTCGTAGTTATTACGGGGACGGTAGCTGCTGCGTTGAGGCGCATTGCTCTGCAAACCTGCACCGAACCCTTCGGGACGGAAGCCGCCCTCATCGTCGTGCTGACGATAGTTGGGACGCTCAAAGCTGGGGCGCTGAGCTGTATGGATACGCGGACGCGGAGAGCGTCCCTGTCTTACCTCTCTCTGAAAACCATCTTGCTGTGTTGGTTCTTCGTGTTTCTTTTCATTGTTCTCAAAATCCATAGTTGGTCTGTCTTTTAAAAATTGTTCTTACTTTTTTCTTACTCTCAAATTTTGATTGGTTGATTTAGATACCTGTATAAGTAGCGGGGGTAATAGCACGCAGTTCTTCCTTCACAGTCTCACTCACCTCGAGCGTCTCAATGAAGTCGCGTATCTTCTCCCCAGTCAATTTTTCATTGGTACGTGTCAGTGCTTTCAGGGTCTCATAAGGATTGGGATAAGCCTCACGGCGCAGGATGGTCTGGATGGCCTCAGCTACCACAGCCCAGGTGTTGTCAAGATCCTCCTGCAGTTTATCCTCATTGAGGATCAGCTTACGCAGACCCTTCAGTGTACTCTGGAAGGCAATGAGTGCATGACCCATAGGCACACCTACGTTACGGAGCACCGTTGAGTCGGTCAGGTCACGCTGCAGACGACTCACTGGCAACTTAGCTGCCAGGAACTGCAGAATGGCATTGGCGATACCGAGGTTTCCCTCCGAGTTCTCATAGTCAATGGGGTTCACCTTATGAGGCATCGCACTGGAGCCCACCTCACCGGCCTTGATCTTCTGCTTGAAGTAATCCATCGAGATATACATCCAGAAGTCGCGGTCGAGGTCAATGATGATCGTATTGATGCGGCGCATCGCATCGAAGATGGCACCTAACCAGTCATAGTTGGAAATCTGGGTGGTGAACTGCTCTCGCTCCAGACCGAGTTTCTCACTCACGAAGCTGTTGCCGAACTCACGCCAGTCATACTGGGGATAAGCCACGTGATGTGCGTTGAAGTTACCAGTAGCTCCACCGAACTTAGCGGTCACCGGTGTTTCCTTCAGGGCACGCAACTGCTCTTCCAGACGATACACATACACCATCACCTCTTTACCCAGACGGGTCGGCGATGCAGGCTGTCCGTGGGTCTTGGCCAGCATCGGGATATTCTTCCACTGCTCGGCATAGTCGTTCAGTTGTTCAATCAATTCCTCCAAAAGCGGATAATACACCTGCTCAAGCGCCTCCTTGATAGAAAGTGGCACACTGGTATTGTTGATATCCTGCGAGGTGAGTCCGAAATGGATGAATTCCTTATATGACTCAAAACCACCCATCGCATCAAGTTTCTCCTTGATGAAATACTCCACAGCCTTCACATCGTGATTGGTCACCTTCTCGATGTCCTTCACACGCTGGGCATCAGCAGGTGCAAACTGACGATAGATGTCACGAAGTTGGTCGAACAATGTATGATCGACATCCTGTAATTGCGGCAAAGGCAATTCACAAAGGGTAATGAAATACTCGATTTCTACACGTACGCGATACCTGATATGGCGGTCAATTCACTTATATTCATTGCTTTCTTTTAGATATCCTGCTCAAAATTCGCTGCAAAGGTAATCTAAAAAAACGAAACTGCAAAATTTCACAAAGGAAATTTTGCAGTTTTACCCTATTTTATAACTGATAGAGGTCACTATCGGCCATCAGCTCCACTTTTTTCTCTGCAAGGATCTTATCACAGGCCTCCAAATCCGTCGGACGGATAACCACTGTTGCCACATCACCATTGGCGAAAGAATACATGTACTCAATGAACACGCCATTGTCAGACAAGTGCTTCAACACAATAGCTAACGAACCACTGGTGTTCGGACAAACGAAGCCGATTACATCGGTGATCTTCACGGCGAAGTGAGCCTCTTTCAGCACCTTATACGCCTTGTTCAGCGATACTCATGGCAGAAAGGTTGATACCTGCGGCCCCTAAGGCCTCGGTCACCTCGGTCAGTCGTCCAGACTTGTTCTCGAGGAATACAGACAGTTGCTTTGCTTTCATATACTTAATGTTTTATGGTTTTTATTCCTTACTTCTCAAACTTACGTTTATCGATCACGCGCTTAGCCTTACCCTCAGAGCGCTCAATACCTTTCGGCTCTACCAGCTTCACCTTGAAGCCCAGACCGATTACGCTACGCAGCTCGCTCTCCAGCTTCTTCTGCAGACCTACCATCGTCGCCATGTCGTCGGTGAAGTACTCGTCCTTTACCTCCACTCTCAGCTCCGAGGTATCAGTGTTGTTCACACGATCCACAGTCAACAGGAAGTGAGGCTCATACTCAGGCAGCTTCAGGATAACATCCTCAATCTGTGACGGGAACACGTTCACACCACGGATGATCAGCATGTCGTCGCAACGGCCCAGGATACGATCCATTCTCACCAACGTACGTCCGCACGCACACTTCTCGTAATGCAGCGCCGTCAGGTCGTGTGTCCGATAGCGCAAAAGTGGCATACCCTCCTTTGTCAGGTGAGTGAAGGCCAACTCACCGAACTGTCCCTCGGGCAATGGCTCACCCGTCTCTGGATTCAGGATCTCTGGGTAGAAATAGTCTTCATTCAGATGGGTACCACACTGGTGCTCACACTCATAGCCCACACCTGGACCAGCAATCTCACTCAGTCCGTAGATATCGTAAGCCTTAATACCTAAACTCTCTTCCAGCTTCACACGCATCTTCTCCGTCCAAGGCTCAGCGCCAAAGACACCAACCCTCAGCTTAAACTCATCACGGGGCCATTCACACTCCTGCATCGCCTCACCAAGGAACATGGCATAAGAGGGGGTACAACAGAGCACCGTCGTTCCGAAGTCGTGCATCAGGGTCATCTGCTTCTGGGTGTTACCAGAAGAGATGGGGATCACTGAGGCACCGATATTCGTAGCACCGTCGTGCGCTCCCAAACCACCGGTGAACAGTCCATAACCATAAGCCACCTGGAATATATCATCCTTACCAGCGCCATAGGCAGTGAAGGCACGCGAGATCGCCTCTGCCCACATCGCCAGATCCTTACGGGTATAGAGCACCACCACAGGCTTTCCCGTCGTTCCCGACGAAGCGTGGATACGTACAATCTGACTCATCGGCACGGCAGCCAATCCAAACGGATAATTGTCACGCAAATCGAGTTTGTTGGTAAACGGCAACTTAACGATATCATCAATACTCTTGATATCGCCAGGCTCCAAACCCATCTCCTGGAACTTCTTCCGGTAGAAGGGGGTGTTGTGATAAACATACTCCGCCATTTTCACGAGGCGGCGGCTCTGGATCTCACGAAGCTGTTCGCGGTCCATGCACTCAACGCTTTCATTCCAAATCATAAAATCTACTTAGTTTTTAGCTCAAATTACTCGTTTTGCCCTGCAAAAGTAATGCATTTTTTCCATTCCCACAAATTTCCCACGAAAAACTTGCACTATTTAGGCAAAAAAGAAAGGAG
>CADCBZ010000015.1 GCA_902799765.1 uncultured Prevotellaceae bacterium | reverse complement strand
TTTGCATGTACTCAATGCAAATACTGCGTTTCAAACCGCGACTGAATTTTTGTTTTCCCATAATCTTAAATGAATTTAATTATTTAACATTTAAGGCTTAGTGGAAGTCAACCTATTTCAGGCCGAGACAGTTTGTCACGTTCTGTTTGTTTTCAAGGGTAATAGGGCTCTCGGAGTCCGCCCAAGGCGGACGGGAAGAAAGGCTTGGGCAGACTATCAAAAACCCTCAGGCGGACGGCCTGAGGGGCTATAGACACCAATTCTAGTGTAAAATATTATTATTTTTACTATTCCTTGGTTAGTTTCGATGTGATGTCGGTGTCGTTCAGATCTCTGCGGCGGATTTGAGGATCTCCGAGAGGGTCGGATGGATGTGGATCATGTCGGCGAGTTCGCTGAGCGTGGTGTGCTTGCACATCAGGACTGAGACCTCCTGAACGATGTCGGCACTATGGGCGCCATAGGCATGACAACCCAGAATCACCCCATCAGCATCGCAGAAGAGCTTCAGCATACCCTCCGTGGAATTCATGGCGAGGGCCTTGCCGTTGGCACGCCAGAAGGATTTCTTGCACGTATAGGCAATGCCTTGCGCTTTGAGCTGATCCTCTGTGGGGCCGACACAGGCAGCCTCGGGTTCAGTGAAGATGGCTGCGGGCATGATGTCGAAGCGGATATTGTCTTGCTTGCCGATAATATGGTTGACGGCACGGACAGCCTGCATCTCAGCGGCATGGGCGAGCATCTGACGACCGTTGACGTCGCCGATGGCGTAAAGCCCTTCGCGTACCTGGAAATTCTCATCGACATTTGTATAGCCCTCCATACGCGGTTTGCGGCCTGTGGCCATCAGGATCACGTCGGCATCGATGTCGGCGATGTTTTCTACGGCGGTCTTCATCTTGAAGGTGATGCCCTGCTTCTCCAAGTATTTACGCAGACGTTTGGCGATGTCGCTATCAAGGGCTGGCAGGCACTCCTTCAGGTACTCGATGACGGTGACCTCGGAGCCGAAGCGATGGAACACACTGGCGAACTCCATACCGATGACGCCTGCACCGATGATGGCGAGGCGCTTGGGGAGGGTGTCGAGGTTCAAGAGGCCTGTGAAATCGACCACACGGGGATCTTCCTTACCCTTGATGGGGAGCCATTTGGTTTCAGAGCCTGTGGCGATGATGATATTGGGGGCTGTGAATTCATTGACGGTGTGCGCATCAACGAGTTTACCGACCTCTCTTACCAACGTGATGTTGGGATGAGAGAGAATGGTCTCTACCCCACTACGCAACTGCGGGACGACCTGGGCCATGCGTTCGTGGGCCTCAGTGAAAGTGGCGCTGTGGACGTAGGTCTTCGTGGGGATGCAGCCGACATTGAGACAGGTGCCTCCCACCTCCGAGCCCTCGAAGATCGTGACCTTCAGGCCTTGTTTGGCGGCGTATTCAGCGGCGCGGTAACCGCCTGGCCCCGCGCCGATGATGATCAAATCAGTCTTAGTCATAAGAACATATTAAAGACAGAATAACATATTAAAGACACAGTAACAAAATAACTTAACAGTTGCACCTATTTTGTTAATCTGTTACTATGTCTTTAATCATCTGACGATAAGTCGTGACGGGATGTTTGGCGGCGAGGACATCATCGACACGTCCGATGGGCGTGGTGTGAGGTGCCGACTTCACCAGATCCGGATCGGTCTTGGCTTCCTCGGCAATCTGTCGCATCACGGCAATGAAGCCATCGAGCGTCTCTTTCGACTCGTTCTCCGTAGGCTCAATCATCAGACTCTCGTGGAAGAGCAGCGGGAAGTAGATCGTGGGGGCATGATAGCCATAGTCGAGCAGGCGCTTGGCGACATCCATCGTGGTGACACCAGTGGTTTTATCCTTCAGACCGTCGAACACAAACTCATGACAGCAGGTGGTGTCGATAGGCAGTTCATAGACATCCTTCAACGACTCCTTGATGTAGTTGGCGTTGAGCGTGGCCAAAGGACCGACCAGCTTCACATTTTCACGACCTAAGGAGAGGATGTAGGCATAGGCACGCATCATGACGGCATAGTTGCCCTGGTAAGGCGATACGCAGGGGAAGAAAGCTTGCAGTCCTTCGCGCACGCCGACGGGACCAGAGCCAGGACCGCCTCCGCCATGAGGCGTGGAGAAGGTCTTATGCAGGTTGATGTGCATGACATCGAAGCCCATGTCACCCGGGCGACAGGCACCCAGCATCGGATTGAGGTTGGCACCATCGTAGTACATCAGACCACCGCAGTTGTGGATGAGCTCTGCAATCTCAGGGATACGGGTCTCGAAGAGACCGAGGGTGTTAGGGTTGGTCATCATTATGGCGGCAATCTCAGAGCCCTGATCAGCGACGATACGCTGCAAGTCTTCGAAATCCACCTGACCGTTCGCCAATGATTTCACCTCGACAATCTCCAGTCCGCAGACTGCTGCCGAGGCGGGATTCGTGCCATGGGCAGAGTCAGGTACGATGACTTTCTTACGCGCCAGATCGCCACGCGAACGGTGATAGTTGTCGATGGTCATCAGACCCGTCAGTTCTCCATGGGCACCTGCATAAGGTTTGAAGGTGAAGTGAGCCAGCCCCGTGAGGGCACAGAGCGACCTCTCCAAGAGGGTAACCAATGCCTCAGCACCCATCACCGTATGGGCAGGCTGCTCAGGATGGAGGTTCTGGAACTGCGGCAGGGCAGCCATCTCTTCGTTGATCTTGGGATTGTACTTCATCGTGCAGGAGCCAAGGGGATAGAAGCCCGTATCGACACCGAAGTTATTATTAGAGAGGTTCGTGTAGTGGCGCACCACCGTGAGTTCATCGCACTCAGGCAGCTGCGCATCTTCCTTGCGACAGATTTCAGCAGGCACCTCGTAATTACCAAAGCGGTTCTTCGGCAGCGAGTAGCCCTTACGACCTTCCTTGGAAAGTTCAAAGATCAGATTTCCGTATAATTGATGATTCATAAGGCTGCTATCTTTACAAGGTTATCAATTTCTTCTTTCGTACGCTTCTCGGTAACGGCAAAGAGGAATCCATCCTCATAACGCACACCACCGAGGATACCAGCTTCGATGAAACGCTGATAGAGCGTATCGGCATCACCGTCGTACTTCACATAGAACTCATTGAAGAAGGGCTGATCGTAAGCCAGCGCAAAACGTCCAGTCTTCAACAGCTCATCGCAGAGGTAGTGAGCCCCCGCATAAGAGAGTTGGGCAGCTTCCTTCAGTCCCTGCTTACCCATCAACGACATATACATCGTGACGAAGAGGGCCATCAAAGACTGGTTTGAACAGATGTTGGAGGTGGCCTTCTGGCGACGGATATGCTGTTCGCGCGCCTGAAGGGTGAGTACGAAGGCTCTTTGGTCTCGGTTGTCCTTCGTCATACCGACGATACGACCTGGCATCTTGCGGATGAGTTTCTCCGTACAACACATATAACCTACATAGGGGCCACCAAACTGCATGGGGATACCCAGCGACTGACCATCGCCCACAGCGATATCAGCGCCCCACTCGCCTGGTGTCTTCAGCACGGCGAGATCGGCAGCCACACTATCGATGACGAAGAGGGCCTTCTGTTCATGACACGCCTCAGCGAAGCCTGTGAAGTCCTCCACGATGCCATAGACATTGGGCTGCTGTACGATCACACCAGCGACACTATCCATAGTGGAGAGTAGAGAGTGGAGAGAGGAGAGTTTGGTGATTCCGTCTTCGAGGGGGATGGTCACCAGTTCGATGCCCTGATGCAGGGCATAGGTATCCAACACCTCACGCGTCTTGGGGTTGAGAGCAGCAGACACCAACACCTTATTCTGTTTCTTGCCTGCAGCCACCGTCATCATCATCGCCTCAGCGCAGGCGGTGGTGCCATCGTACATCGAGGCATTGGAGATGTCCATCCCGGTGAGTTCAGCCATCATCGACTGATATTCGAAGATATAGTGCAACGTGCCTTGTGAGATCTCTGCCTGATAAGGGGTATAGGAGGTAAGGAACTCGGAGCGCTGCAACAGACTGGGGACGACGGAGGGCGTATAGTGGTCATAGACCCCATAGCCCGCAAAACAGGTGAGCTGCTTGTTCTGCGACCCCAGTTTCCCGAAGAGCTCGCGCACCTCCATCTCACTCATCTCTGAGGGCAACTGGTAGTCGTCCTTGAAGCGGATGGCATCAGGAATCTGGACATAGAGATCGTCGAGGGTCTTCACCCCGACTTTCTCCATCATCGCCTGCAAGTCCTCTTCAGTATGAGGAAAATATTTATACATTAAAAATTAAACATTAAAGATTAAACTTTATTTTTCACAGAACTTCTCGTAAGCGGCGGCATCCATGAGGTTGTCGAGGTCGGCCTTGTCGCTGAGCTGCACTTTGATGATCCAGTTCTCGAAAGCATCCTCGTTGATGAGCTCAGGCTGATCTTCGAGGGCTTCGTTGATCTCCACCACGGTACCGCTGACAGGAGAGATCAGGTCGCTGGCAGCCTTGACACTCTCGACAGCGCCAAACTCTTCACCAGCCGTTACCTCATCATCGACCTCAGGCATATCCACATATACCACATTGCCTAATGCGTTCTGGGCATAATCCGTGATACCCACGAAACCATAGTCACCTTCTACTCTCACAAATTCGTGTGACTCCGAGTAGTAGAGTCCTTCAATTACTTTTGCCATAATTCGTTATAGTTTTATTTCTTATAGTTTTTATTATAAAATTGCTTTTTAATCACTTTACCAGGGAACACCTTCTTACGGATCTGGATCTGTACCTCGGTATCGAGTTTGGAATAGGCTGCATCAATCAGCGCCATGCAGACACTCTTATCCGTAGATAGCGTGTGATAGCCTGTGGTCACCTCACCGATGGGTTCCCCTTCCATATTCAGCACTGGATAACCATGACGGGGGATGGCCTTATCGAAGAGTTCAATACCTACAAGTTTCTTCGCAGGGCCTTCTGCCTTTTGTTTGGCGAGTGCCTCCTTGCCGATGAATTCGGGCTTATCCAACTTCACAAACATCGTCAGTCCTGCCATCACGGGGGTGATATCTTCTGAAAGTTCATCACCATAGAGGGGCAGACCAACCTCAAAGCGCAGGGTGTCGCGACAACCGAGTCCACAGGGCTGTACGCCAGCGGCTATCATCTTATCCCAACAATCGCGGATAAAGTCGGGCGCGGCATAGATTTCAAAGCCGTCCTCACCTGTATAGCCAGTACGACTGATGATGACATCATCAATCACCTTAACGGTGTAAAATACCAGTTCCTTGCAGGGCAAACCCAATACCGTCTCCATGATATGTTCCGACTCTGGGCCCTGAACAGCCAGCTGTCCATAATCGTCAGACGCATTACGTAACGCGATGTCGAAACCCTCGGCATGCTGTTGCATCCAAGCCCAGTCCTTATCAATATTGGCGGCGTTGATGACGAGGAAGAAATCATTCTCCCCCAGCTTATAGACCAAGAGATCATCAACCGTACCACCGTTCTCGTAGCACATCATACCATAGAGGATCTTACCTACAGGCATCGCAGTGACATCGTTGGTAAAGATGTGGTTTACATAACGTTCGGCATCCTTGCCGCGTACGATAACTTCTCCCATATGAGAGACATCAAACAGTCCCACCTTCTCACGGACGGCATAATGTTCTGGTGCGATACCCGCATTCTGATAGAGTAACGGCATATCAAAGCCACCAAAGGACACCATCATGGCTCCCAACGACAAATGCTTGTCATGGAGACAGGTGCGTTTCTCCCGTTTTTCTAATTCTTGTTTTATTGCCATAGACTATTGTAATATTTTAATGAATTCTTCTTTCAGATAGGTCTGCTCCAGCGTTTCGACGGCAGCCACTTCTGCGGGTGTCAGCATCCGCGAATCCTGACAGAGCGTCTCCCGAATCAACGTCTTCACGTCGTCGAGCGGCAAAGAAGTGTAGTCCTTCAACAGGGTGATGCGCTGCCTGACGCTCTCGATACCCTTCTTCTGCAGTTTCTCCCGACTTGGTGTGATGGCATTCAACATATGTGCCATGTTCGTGTCGTAAAGCATCGTACTATGTACGATACTCCTGCCCTCCAGATGGTAGCAGGCCGTTCCACAGACCTTCCTGTCGCCGATCATCACATCGTTATGGCTCGTACCCGTGGCCTCGATGCCCAACTTCCGCAGTACCAGCAACACCATGTTAATAAAGCGGTTGAAGGCGAAGTTCACATTCTCCTCGGAAGTGATGAACGACCACATCAGATTGTCCATATCGGCATACACACAGCCCCCCCCACTCTTGCGTCGATAGAGCTTGATGCCATGGGTACGGCAGTAATCGACATTCACCTCGTTTTCCAGCACCTGGTTTCGTCCGAAGATCACACTCGGTTCCACCTGCCATAGAAAGAAGCAGTCGGGTTCATCGAGATGGCGCGCCACATACTCCTCCATCGCCAGATAGAACGACAGGCGACGGACCTCTGATGTCGGCAGCGTGATGTATTTCATACCCAAAAACTCGTTCTGCAAATTTTCTGCAAATTTACAACTTTTTGCCAAACCAACAAAACAAATGCCCATAAACCGAATATTTTTGAGAAAAATTTTGTTTTTTACAAATTTTAGCGTACCTTTGCACGCATAATTGAATGATTACTGTGGACAAGAAAGAGTTTACATTACTAAATAAGATCCAATATCCTGAGGATTTACGCAAGTTATCTGTTGATGAACTGCCTCAGCTTTGCAAAGAATTGCGTGAGGATATTGTGCAAGAAGTAGCTGTCAACCCAGGCCATCTGGCATCGAGCTTAGGTGTGGTGGAACTCACGGTGGCACTGCATTATGTCTATAATACCCCAGATGACAGACTCGTGTGGGACGTAGGTCATCAGGCTTACGGTCACAAGATACTGACGGGACGTAGAGAGAAATTCTGTACGAACCGAAAGTTGGGCGGTATCAAGCCCTTCCCCTCCCCCTCTGAAAGCGAGTACGACACCTTTGCCTGCGGGCATGCCAGCAACTCGATATCAGCAGCCTTAGGCATGGCTGTAGCTGCCAAGTTAGAGGGTAACGACAAACGGCATGTGGTGGCAGTGATCGGCGACGGTGCACTCTCTGGTGGGCTGGCCTTTGAGGGACTGAACAATGTGTCATCATCACCCAACGACCTACTGATCATCCTCAATGATAACAATATGAGTATCGACCGTTCGGTGGGCGGCATGAAACAATATCTGCTGGGACTGAACACCAACGAGACCTATAACGCCATCAAACTCAAGACCACCAGTTGGCTCTATAAGAAGGGACTGATGACCGATGACCGTAAGAAAGGCATCCAGCGTTTGTCGAATGCCGTGAAGAGTGCCATTGCCCATCAGCAGAACATCTTCGACGGTATGGATATCCGCTACTTCGGTCCGTTTGATGGTCACGACGTAAAGGAACTGGTTCGTATCCTGCGTAGGATTAAGGAGATGAAAGGTCCGAGACTGTTGCACCTGCACACCCAGAAGGGACATGGTTATGCCCCTGCCGAGAAAGATGTGACCATCTGGCACGCACCAGGCAAGTTTGATCCAGAGACAGGTGAGCGTATCATTGACAAGGATCCGACGAAACCTCAGAAGTATCAGGACGTGTTTGGTCACACACTTTTAGAGCTGGCCAAGCAGAATCCGAAGATTGTGGGTGTGACACCTGCGATGCCTTCGGGTTGCTCAATGAATATCATGATGAAGGAGATGCCGGAGCGCACTTTCGACGTGGGTATCGCTGAAGGTCATGCCGTGACTTTCTCAGGCGGTATGGCGAAGGACGGTCTGCTACCCTTCTGTAACATTTATAGTGCCTTTGCACAACGCGCCTTCGACAATATCATCCACGATGTGGCCCTGTTGAACTTGAATATGGTATTCTGTTTCGACCGTGCCGGACTGGTGGGTGAAGACGGTCCTACGCATCACGGCGCCTTCGACCTGGCCGCCTTACGTCCAGTTCCCAATCTGACGATCTCATCGCCGATGGATGAACATGAACTGCGCCGACTGATGTACACGGCACAATTGCCAAACAAAGGACCGTTCGTGATCCGCTATCCTCGAGGTGGTGGTGTATTACAAGACTGGCGCTGTCCGCTTGAAGAGGTAAAGGTGGGTACTGGCCGTAAGATGCATGAAGGCACTGATGTAGCTGTGCTGAGTATCGGGCCGATAGGTAACAATGTGACAAAGGCCATCGAAAAGATTGGCAATAAGGTCAGTGTGGCCCATTACGATATGCGATTCCTTAAACCCATAGACGAACAGATTCTTGAGGAGGTGGGACGCAAGTTCAAACATGTGATCACCATTGAGAACGGTGTGAAGAAAGGCGGACTGGGCTCTGCTGTACTGGAATGGATGAACGATCACGGCTATCAGCCGAAGGTTACGCTTCTGGGTATGCCAGACGCCTTTGTTGAGCATGGTACGGTAGCTGAGCTCCACAAGATTGTGGGACTTGACGCTGAAGGTATTATCAAAGCCATTACTGAAGTATGAAAGTAGTGATTGTCGGTGCAGGTGCCGTAGGTACCCATCTGTCAAAGCTGTTGTCAGGAGAGCATCAGGACTGTGTGCTCATCGATGCTGACAGTGAACGACTGGCAGGGGTGAGCGAGTATGACGTGATGACCTATCAGGCTTCGCCCACCAGCATCAAGGCTATGAAGGAGGCTGGTGTGCAGCATGCAGACCTCTTTGTGGGTGTCACCCCAGAGGAGAGCATCAACATGAATGCCTGTATCCTCGCCCATGCCCTTGGTGCCAAGAAGACAGTGGCCCGTATCGACAACTATGAATATCTGTCACCTGACCTGCATCAGTTTTTCAAGAACTTAGGTATCGATTCGCTGATCTATCCAGAGGTATTGGCTGCAGAAGACATCACAAACGGACTGAAACTCTCTTGGGTGAGACAGCGTTGGGATGTGCACGACGGTGCCCTGACCCTGTTAGGCATCAAACTCAGGGATGGAGCAGAGATCCTGAACCGTCCGCTACGAGAACTCTGCGGACCCGACGATCCTTACCATATCGTAGCCATCAAACGTGATGATGACACCTTGATTCCTGGTGGTATGGATGAGTTGCACATGAACGATCTCGCCTACTTCATGACAACCAAAGACTATATCCCCTATATCCGTAAGATCGTAGGCAAGGAGCACTATACCGATGTGAAGAACGTGATCATCATGGGTGGTGGAAAGACAGCTGTCCGTGCTGCACTGGCCATCCCCAACTATATGAATGTGAAGATCATCGAGAAAAGTTCAAAACGCTGTGAGAAGTTGAACGATCTGTTGGAACACGAGGAGGCAATGGTGATTCACGGTGATGGTCGTGACTTAGGACTACTGCAGGAAGAAGGCATCCGACACACTCAGGCTTTTGTGGCGCTGACGGAGAATGCCGAGACCAATATCCTGGCCTGTCTGACAGCAAAGAAACTCGGTGTGAGGAAGACGATCGCCTTAGTAGAGAATCTGGACTATGTGAATATGGCGGAGAGTCTGGATATCGGTACGATCATCAATAAGAAGACCATTGCTGCCAGTCATATCTTCCAGATGCTGTTGGATGCCGACGTAGATAACATGCGCTCGCTGATGCTGGTGGATGCTGAGGTGGCTGAGTTTACGGCTGCCGAAGGATCAAGTGTCACAAAGAAGCCCGTGAAAGACTTGGGACTGCCTTTCGGCGTGACAATCGGTGGACTGGTGCGTAAGGGTACTGGTATGCTGGTGAATGGTAACTCCCAGATTGAAGCCGGCGACTCTGTCATGGTGTTCTGCCATGAGACTAAACTGCATAACATCGAGAAATACTTCAAAAACAGCTCGATATGGTAAACTTCCGTATCATCAGTAAGATTATCGGCTCCCTCCTGTTTATCGAGGCCTTCTTCATGTCGTGGTGTGCCATTATGGCTATCGTCTTCCATGAAGATGATCAGATGGCGTTTATCATGTCGATGCTGATAACCTTCGGATGCGGATTCATTTTTCTCTTCATGGGACGTCACGCCCAGAACACCCTGAGCCGTCACGATGCCTATCTGCTTGTGACATCGGTATGGGTTATCTTCTCGCTGTTCGGAATGTTCCCCTTCCTGATTCATGGCAGCATCACGAATCTGACAGACGCCTACTTTGAGACGATCTCCGGCTTTACGACTACAGGTGCCTCGATTCTCGACGACGTGGAATGTCTGCCACATGGTATCCTGTTCTGGCGCTCGCTGACACAATGGGTAGGCGGTTTGGGAATCGTGTTCTTCACCATTGCCATTCTTCCCTCGTTGGTAGCTGGTAGTGTGAAGGTGTTCGCGGCAGAGGCCACTGGTCCTATCAAGGCGAAGATGCACCCAAGACTGACGACGACAGCCAAGTGGATCTGGTCTATCTATCTGTTGCTTACCATCGGTTGTGGTGTTTCCTTCTGGGCAGTGGGTATGAACTGGTATGAAGCACTGAACTATTCGATGACCACAACGGCGACGGGCGGTTTCTGCATTCATAATGACGGTACTAACGTGTTCAATTCCCCTGAGATCGACTATATCTCCATCATCTTCCAGTTCCTGGCAGGCATCAACTTCACCTTATTGTATGTCAGTATCTTCAAGACCCGCCTAATGCATCTTTTCAGGGACTCGGAGTTCAAACTCTATGTCACGGTAGTAGCCATCGCCACCATCGCTATCATGTCCACATTGGTACTCCAGTTGGGTTATGACTACGAACGGGCTTTCCGCGAATCACTCTACCAGGTGGTATCGTTCATGACTACCACAGGTGTCTATAGCGCTGATGTGGCACAATGGCCTCATATCACATGGATCATCATTGGCTGCGTCATGCTTCTCGGAGCCTGTGCTGGTAGTACCAGCGGCGGATTCAAGTGTATCCGTGGTGTGATGCTGTTAAAGGTGGTTCGCAACAACTTCCGTCAGAGTCTGCATCCCAACGCCGTATTGCCTGTCAGAATCAATGGTCAGAACGTGCCACGCGCCCGACTGATCGCCCTCTCTGCTTTCTTCGTACTCGTTGTCCTGATGCTGTTGGTGACGACAACGATTATGATCATATCAGGCATCGACAGCGTCAATTCCATCATCATCGCCCTGAGCTGTGTCAGCAACGTGGGTCCGTCGCTGGCTAACGACATCGGCGCGAACATCACATGGTCTGGTATGGCAGATCATATCAAATGGGTGTTATGCCTCCTAATGTTGATGGGACGTCTTGAGATTATGACTGTCTTGGTGCTGTTCACCAGGAGTTTCTGGCAAGAGAATTAAGCGCCATAAAAAAAGGGTCTTTGAAGACCCTTTTATTTTGTTGTTATTTCACTATTCTATTATTTCACTAATACTACAAGATACTTACTGGTTGACCAGAATGCTTCAGGATTATTAATTCGGAGCACATACTGCTTGTTGGCATCAGGCTGCAACGTGTAAGATCCTGCAGGATGAGAAGTCATGATCTGTGCTGACTTGCTATAGAGCTTGATCTCCTTGTCGATACGAATATCGATCTTGGTGAAATAATCCTTGTTGAAGTCCTTCGAGAGTACCTTTGTCTTACTGAACAAGCCATCCTTGGAGAGGATATTCTGTGATTTAAGTTCATCCTTAGTACCAAATACGAACCAAGCAGAATTGATGGCCTTATCCTGTGCACTGATAGTCTCATCCTTCTTCGTGTTATCCTCTTCCAGGTTTGCCACTTTCTCATCAAGTTCTGCAATGTGGATATCCTTTCTGTCCAGTTCTTCACGGAGGGCCTGCAACTGCTGATCCTTCGTCTCCAACTGCTGAGTCAGATTATCTATGATCTTCTTCAACTGACCACCCTTCACACTACTCTCACGCACCTGCTGCTTCAGTTTATTGATCAGCTCCTTGTTCTGCTGCATCTGGGTCTGAATAAACTGGAAGTTCTCTTTGATACGCTGCATGGTGTTTGTACCCTCACCTTGTTTGGCAAGTGTTACACGACTCTGGGCCTCCGTAATCTCACGGAAACCTTCCTCAATATCGCTGAGGGTAGTCATCATGTCGTTAATCTCATTGTCTTTCTGAGAGATAATCTGCTCTAATGAGTCACGCTGCTGCTGAGCAGCCTGCTCGGCTTTCTTGGCTGCATCTTGGTTACAGCTGGCAACCGCAAGTGTGCAGGCAATAGCAAATACTAATTTTTTCATACCTTATTTATTTTTATACAATTCTTTCTTTGACGTCTTCGGTTTCTCGTCACATCCTGCGAGAATGATCACGATCTCGCCTTTCGGCTCTTTCTCCTTGAAATGGGCAATCACCTCATCGAGCGTTCCACGTACACTCTCCTCGTGCACTTTCGATATCTCACGACATACGCTCACCTGACGCTCACCACCATAAGTCTCGGCAAACTGCTGCAACGTCTTCACCAGTCGATAGGGCGACTCATAGAAGATCATCGTACGTTCCTCCTCCTTCAGTGATTCCAGCTTCGTCTGGCGACCTTTCTTCTGTGGTAGGAAGCCCTCGAAGGCAAAACGGTCGCATGGTAGTCCGCTTGATACCAGTGCCGGTACAAAAGCCGTGGCCCCTGGCAGACACTGCACCTCTACCCCAGCCCTCACGGCCTCACGCACCAGGAAGAACCCCGGGTCGCTGATGCCTGGCGTACCTGCATCACTGATCAGCGCCACATTCTCACCTGCCAACAGACGACTGACAACGCCAGCCGACGTGCCGTGTTCATTGAACTTATGGTGAGACATCAGGTTGTTCTTGATATCATAATGCTTCAACAGGATGCCCGACGTGCGGGTATCTTCAGCAAGTACGAGGTCCACCTCTTTCAGGATCCGGACAGCCCTGAAGGTCATATCCTCCATATTGCCGACAGGTGTTGGAACAATGTATAATATGCCCATAACGGGAGCAAATTTAGCGCAAAATATCAGAATAGACAAAAAAAGTAGTAAAATCTTTGCAATTTTTAAAAGGAATTGGTAATTTTGCGGGCAAATTTACAAACAATATGACAGAAAAGCCCCTTAACTATGAACGCCTGCTTAGGCAGGCTGGTCTTTGGTTCTTAGCCATTGTAGTGTTTCTGCTGATTGATTATCTCAGTGAAATCCTGCTTCCATTCTTCATCGCTTGGGTCTTTGCCTATCTGCTCCATCCGATGGTATCGTTTGTGGAGCGTCGTCTGCATATCCCACGAGCCCTGAGCATCATTCTGACACTTATCATCGTCGTCGCTGTACTCTCAGGCGTCATCTACCTCATTATCCCGCCGATGATCGAGCAGTTCCAGAAACTGGGTAGCCTTGCCACCGACTATATCCATAAAACGGCGAACATCAAGTCAATCCCAGAGGCAGTGGCGAAATGGATCTCGGAGAATCACGATGACATCGAGCGTTTCTTCAAAAGTAAGGACTTCACCAACAGTCTCCAGACCGTAATGCCTGGTCTCTTCAGCTTCCTCGGAAGAACTTATAGCATCATCATGAGTATCATCGCCTCATTCATCACCTTATTATATATGTTCTTCATCCTGCTCGACTACAAGTATCTGTCAGACAACTGGATCCGCATCTTCCCCAAGAAGTATCGTCCGTTCTGGCATGAACTGATGGGTGATGCGAAAGTGGCACTCAGCAACTATATCCGCGGACAAGGACTTGTGGCACTCATTATGGGAACCCTCTTCTGCATCGGATTTACGATTATCGACTTCCCGATGGCAATCGGTCTCGGCATCATGATCGGTATTATGGATCTTGTACCTTACCTGCACACCTTTGCCCTCATCCCCACCGTGCTGTTAGCCCTGCTGAAGTCTGCAGATACGGGTCAAAGTTTCTGGATTATCCTTGCAGGCGCCCTGATTGTGTTCATCGTGGTACAGCTCATCTGTGATATGATTGTAACGCCAAAGGTAATGGGAAGTGCGATGGGCCTCAACCCTGCTATCCTGCTACTGAGTCTCTCCGTCTGGGGTGCCCTGTTGGGTTTCTTAGGTCTGATTATCGCCCTGCCGCTTACCACGTTGCTCATCGCCTACTACCAACGCTATGTGACGAAAGAGGATGAAAAAGAGCCCGAAATTGAAAAATCCCCCAAATAAATTTGGCAGATTCAAAAAAAAGCCGTACCTTTGCAGCCGCTTTCGAAAGATTGCACAATGAAGGTCGATCCGTTAGCTCAGTCGGTAGAGCACAACACTTTTAATGTTGGGGTCTTGGGTTCGAGCCCCAAACGGATCACCAGAACAATCCGCAAGAAACTGAATATCAGTCGCTTGCGGATTATTCTTGCTTATAAGTCACGATATTGCAGAAGACTTATCCTTCCTTACAGAATGTTATGTTGTTCCAGCCATTTCCTGCCAATTGGGGTATAGCTGAAGATCAGAAACAATATACACGGAACACCTACAAATATAAAAGCTAAGTATACTCCCATAAATTCTAATCTTTTGTCTTACTTGAAATTCTTAATCCTACCAACAAAGCTGCGAAGACGATCAACATACCTAAAAGATATAGACTAAGTTTGTCTGTCATTTCCTCGAATAAGGACGCTATTATAACACCCGTGAGAACATATTTTGCAACATCTATCAGGAAATTCGCAAGTTTCTCCTGTCTCTGATTGACTTTCTTCGTCACGTTTACCATAGCTTCAACATGCCTATTAGACAGGCAAGTCTGGGCTTTCGCTCGTTCACGTCTCGTACTCATCGGCAAAAATAGTTAAAAAGTTCCACACTTGCAACATTTTTGCCGTAATTCTCACTATTTTTTAGAGTTTTGTGCTTCATAAGCATAAAATTTAAAGAGTTAAAACCATTTATCGCTTGCAAAGATAGCAAATATTCACAAAACAAGCAAAGATTTGGAGATTAATTTTTTATAAAATGAAAAATAGAGGAGCATGGGGACTTTACCTATCATCTGGTCTGGCCCCATGTTACCTTAGCGTTACAGCAATCTCAAGTTTTTGAGGTTGTGGGGGTTGAGGGAGTATTAACTTGTGGGGTTGGGGGGTTGGGGGTTCTTGCCTTGCAAGCGACCGTTGGTTGAGCGGAGGGGTAAACTTGTATGGTTGCACATTTATAAAAGAATCACAAAGATTTGCGTGAAAGACGAAGAAAAAATGTATTTCCTTGTGTTGAAATGTTAAAAAACACTTCCTAGAGGAAGAAATTCACAAAATAATTTGGTTTATATTATAAAGTTATTTATCTTTGCATCAAAATCCGGATGAAACGTGTTTTGTCCGACCTTTCTGCAGGAGGTAGGACTGGGCACAAAGAGAGTTTAACAACATTTCTTTTATCATCAAAACGTAAACAACAATGGAAGAAAACAGCAAATTGACTGCCGAGCGCAGTCTGGAAATCATACGTGAATCGATTGAGCGCAGCCAACGCACGATAACCCGCAATTCGGCTGTGCCTATGATATGGTGGGGTGTCTGCGTATTTGTATTCTCATTTATCATTGCCTACTTATGGGCCAATCACGGCGGACCAGCCTGGAATGCTTTATGGGCCATCATGTGGCTAGCAGGCTATGCAGGCAATTGGATGATTGACAAGAAGAAAGGAACCGTTCCCACAACATTCGTAGGTACGACAATTAGCTATGTTTGGAGCACGTTCGGTATGTTCTGCGGAGGTCTTGGATTCATATTTTGCTTCATTGGCATCGGAATCCTGCCCATGGAACTGATTATGCCTAAAGTGCATGCTTTTGGTTGCATTACGAGTGTCATCTCCCTGTGTTTCGGAATGGGAACGACCATCACAGGATTTATCATCCGCAACCGCATCATTCAGATTTGCGGCTTCATCGCGGGCTTGGGCGGCTTCTTCGGTGCCCTGAATTTCCAGGGTCACGAGCAACTCTATGTGATGGCAGTTGTAGCAGTCATTGGACTTGTCGTTCCAGGAGTATTGATCCAATTACAGAACCAAAAGTAAGGAGGGTGTAACTATGTTCCAGCCATTAGACCCACTGCTACACGCCGAACTACGACTGGCCGTGATGTCGCTGCTCATCAGTACCGACGAAGCCGAGTTCCCATACATCAAGGAGCAGACGGGAGCCACGGCGGGCAATCTGAGCGTGCAAGTCGATAAGCTATCGGCGGCGGGCTACATCGAAGTGGAAAAGACATTCAAGGGCAAGCGACCTTGTACCATCTGCCGCATTACCGACAAGGGACGGCAGGCGTTCAAGGCATACGTCGAGGCGTTGGAGTCATATCTGAAAGTCGGCAAACCTTGAAACCTGATAAGTGTAGCCTTTCCGTAACTATTATCTCAACATTTAGGTGCAAAATAAGATCGAGTAAGGGGAAAACGAATATGTTTTTCTCCTACTCGATTCAGTCTCTTTTTGTTCCACATCACTGATTTTTCTTTCCGATTGCCATCGCCGCCGAAATTGTCATCCCTTAAAGATTCTTTGTTGCTCATACTATAAAGAATGTTATTATCTTGTGTAATTCGAAAGAAAGATGTATCTTTGCAACGTGAAAAGTTATGTTTACGGGCGGTGAACATAGGTTCAAGGTCGGTGAATATATATTCAAGGGCGGTGAACATAAGTTTACGGCGCATGGACAAAAGATCTGTAGAATAAACATAAAAAACAGAATGAAGCTATGGCAAATTTCGTATTACAGGAACTTCCTGAGGAGATGAGTGAGGGCAAGAAGGTGGTCTTCCCGAAGATGCAGACTTACTCGCTGCACGACTACGACACCGTTATCAAAAACATGCGTACCTACGCAGGAAGCATCAGCGACGGACTGATACGGGCCGTGTTGGATGCGCTGGTGTCAACGATGCAGAGTTGGATGCCATTGGGACATAGCATCAAGATCGACGGACTGGGCGTGTTCTCCCTGTCATTGGGATTCGACACATCCACGCCTTCGGAAAAAGCCATCTCACAGGGGCTGCAGAAAGACGAGGCACCCAAGGCAAAATACAGGCATGTGTGTATCAACGGGATCAATTTCAAGCCTGACCCTAAACTGCTGAAGGAAATGAACAAGCAGGCGACCTTCGATCGCGTCAGCACGGAAATCGTTGCTCCGAAGATATGCAAATACAGTCAGGAAGAGCGTCTGGAAAAGGCCAAAGCCATCATCGGGAAGTATGGCTATATGACACTCACCGACTATGCTTTGGCTACTGATCAGTCCAGATCAGCAGCCTCGAACGACCTTAAGCGACTGGTGGCTGATACCGATTCCGGCATCACCACTCGCGGAAGTCATTCACATAAGGTCTGGATAGCGGCGAAAGGCTAATTCGGCTCGCTGACAAGCTCAGACTGTTGCGGGACGTTTTTAGGGGATGTGAACTCCCAGCGGTTAGCGATCTTGTTGCCTAGAGTGACGGTAAGGGCGAGTTTCTGAGGACCTGGGATGGTGTTGAACGGTACCATGATGGAGCCCAGTTCCACATGTTTCCCCAGAGGGATGCCCTTCTTTGATATCTCACCACCAGCCAACACCTGTTGTTGTTCGTTGGTAATGTAATAGGCGGCTCGGATGGGACTGATATCACCATTCATTGCATTATAGACCTCTACAGGCACACGGAGGGTGTCAGCAGCAGTGAAATCAGCCTTTGGGAAACGGACCAACGGTACGACTGACGAGCAGAACAGGTGCCACTGTTTAACAGGGAGACGGCAGACCTCAGCAAAGTCCTGCAGTTCGAATCCTGCATTGTCATCAGAAAGCAGACTGGCCTCTACCTCATGCTTATAATAGCTCAGGCGCAAGTTGTCATTATCCTTCCCTGAAGACGGTATCGGCTGGATGGCAGGACGGATGGAGTCAGGGTAATATTCACTTCCCATCATGAGGAACGAAGGATGATGGTAATAAGCCTCAATCACACGATTGATCTCTTCGCCTTGGGCTGCAGGGATATCGGGCTGCAGGTAGAAGCCCAGTTTGTCAGCAGCGGCAAAGGCAGCCTCAGGCGGACAATAGCCCATGAAGCGCATCAGGTTAAGCCCTCGATCCTTGCAGGCTCGGAAGGTTTCAAGCCACGACTCCACATCCGTCGGCGGACATCCTGTCTTGGGGAACTTGTCGTCTTTCACGACGCCACGCAGGAAGATGTCGTGTCCGTTGAGGACGGGTTGATGATGACTCATCATCGTCTCATGCATGCCAAAGGTCGTCTCGTAGTAGTCATTACCCACTGAGATACCGATCCGATAGAGATGCGGGAAGAATTCATCCCAGATAGCCACCTCATTACTGAAAGGCATCATGAACTTGAGTTGACGACCATTCAGAGGGAAATAGCGGTTTACGATGGCGGCAGAGTCAACATCCGCACGTTGCATCAGCACCTCCACAACCTCACTGTTCAGATAGTTGATACGACCCGTCAGCTGAAGATCGATCTGCAAGAGGCCCTGGAAAGGATAAGGCGTCAGCTTCACCCGCTCGATATAGAGGTTACGAGGCTGCGCACGCAGTTCCATACGGCCAGAGATACCTTGCCAGCTTCCTTTGGTAGAAGGTGTAGAGACCTCTATCAGATTGCGCTGACCAAATATCAGGAATTTGGTGACATCATATTTGTGAGCCGTAAAACGGTTCTGACTGCTCCCCACATTCATGCCATTCACCTTGACGGAGGTCTCCGCACTCGGACGCTCAAGGAAGAGCGATACATGCCGTTCATTCCAGCCTGCGGGCACATAGATGCTACGCCGATACCAAAGGCGTTCGGTCTGCTCACCCTTGCCATTGGAGAGCATCGTACCAGGCAGTTGCACAAAGTCGTTATAGATAGCCGAGTCGCCTACGGAAAAGTCCCAAGAACCCGTCAGATCGATGACTTCCTGAGCACCCAACGAGGCACACACAAACAATTGAAGCAAAAACAAAGAGAGTCGTCTCATACCTTTTCAGAAATTGTATGTTACTTTTTCACAAATCGGTTCACTTGATCAGCAATCTGGCGCATACCCTTCACTGAGGGATGTCCAGAGATCTTGTCGATGCCCTCCAGTTCAATCACGGGCACACCGTAACGGGCACAGATAGTCTTCACCGACTCATCAATCTCATCGCGCAGATCGTCATTCAACACAAAGTATATCTTGGTGTTCAGATAATAGTCAGTCATCCATTTCAGCATGTGAGCTAATGCCGGACGGAAGAAATACATATCTCCCTTCGTGACACCCTCATACTTAAATTCGCCGACAGGCGCCCCAGCCCAACTGTCGTTAGTGGCTCCGAAGACAAAGATGATATCGGGCGAACCCAGATTGTTCATACGGGTATTGAAGGAACGGACACTGTAATCGTTGCCGTCATAACCTGTATAGCTGATCGTCGCGCCGCTGTAGGAGTTATTCAGACACATGCGCCAGCCGTTTTCTTTGATCACCTGATGCCACCAGGTCTGACTGACATCCTTCACGTCAGTCTTTCCCTCACCGTTCTGGGCATAATACCACAATTCATTCGTGGCTGGTGTCACAAAATCCTCATAGGTGGAATAGGAGTCACCTAATATCGACACAGATGGAATCTGGGCGGTCACCGTACCTGCAAAAAACGCAGTCAGCAATACAAAAAGCAGTTTCTTCATGCGAATGGTTATTTAGTTGTGTGCAAAAATAATGAAAAATCCACAAAACAAACCATAATTTTCGATTTTCCCTTCGAATTTTGTATTTTTTTGCCTATCTTTGTACCATAAAACAGAAATATAACTTAAAAACGAATCACAATGAAACAGATTATTACATCCATGTTGTTCCTTCTGTTAGCCACCACCGCTGATGCCCAAAGCAGCTTTGTGCGTGGCGCAGATGCCAGCTGGTGTACGGAGATGGAGGCAAGTGGCAGGAAGTTCTATAATGTCGATGGACAGGAAACAGAGCTCTTTGCCCTGTTGAAACAGATTGGGCTGAATGCCGTCAGACTGCGCGTCTGGGTGAATCCTGAGGGTTATGGTTATGGAGCCTGGTGCGACAAGGATGATGTGCTGGAGAAGGCGGAACGTGCCCATCAGCAAGGGCTCGACGTGATGATCGACTTCCATTACAGCGACTTCTTCGCCGACCCAGGGCGTCAGGAGAAGCCAAAAGATTGGAGCAGTTATTCTTCAGAGCAGCTGAAGACCGCCATTGCTGACCATACGAAGGATATGCTGACCGCATTAAAGGAAAAAGGCATTGAACCCAAATGGGTACAGGTGGGCAACGAGACGAATAACGGCATGATCTTCGACAGCGGCAAGATCGAATGGGACACCAAAAGCGGCAGCGCCCGCTATACCAACTACGTCGCTTTGAGCAATGCGGCCTATGACGCCGTGAAGGAAGTGCTGCCTGATGCCTATGTCATCGTACATATCGCCAATGCCTATCAGGCTGCCGAATATGACGGCTGGTTCTATAAGGAGTTCAAGGAGGCTGGTGGCAAGTTCGACATGATCGGACTCTCCCACTATCCAGACCCAAAAGACTGGAACGACACCACGAAAAGCGACGTGGCGAGCAACACCAATGCCGCCAACAGCGTAAAGACATTGGGCAATCTTTTCAATGTGCCCGTGATGATCGTTGAGACAGGATTCCCCCAACAAGATGTTGAAACAGGCTCGAAGGTGATGACAGACCTCTTCGATAAGATGAAGCCACTGCCGCAATGTGCCGGCATCCTTTATTGGGAGCCCGAAGTGGATGGTGTCTGGAAGCCTGATTATTATGATACGGTAGGTTGGGGAGCTTACGACATGGGGGCTTTTACAACCGACGGCAAGCCCACCGCCATCCTCGCAGCCTTCAATGATGGCGCTACAGATATTCACATGATGCCGACCATCCAGAACGGCACACCCGCACAGTGGTATGACCTCATGGGGCGTCAGCATAGTGCTCC
This sequence comes from uncultured Prevotellaceae bacterium, assembly GCA_902799765.1. Taxonomy (GTDB): domain Bacteria; phylum Bacteroidota; class Bacteroidia; order Bacteroidales; family Bacteroidaceae; genus Prevotella. The sequence continues at coordinate 15,105 of CADCBZ010000015.1, read as the reverse complement.
CACCAAAGGACTGTATATCATGAAGAAAGGACAGGAGACCAAAAAGGTTGTGCTACCCTAACGTCTAAAGATGCTTTTGGAAGAACTCGAGCACGCGCTCCTGGGCTTTGACAGGACAACTATGGGGGATATCCCATAGCTCCGTTTCCAGTTTGTCATCGGCACCCTGACTCTGCCAGGTGGCATGCATGGTATCGAAGGCTTTCTGCACACCTGCCACAGGAAACAGCTTATCCTGAGAACCATTGATGAAGAGCATGGCCTTCGGACAAGCGATACTCGCCACATGAGGATAGTCGAGCCAACGGCGTAAACCTGGGAAACAGTTGGCAAAACCGCCATTCTCAGTACGATTGTATTTGAATGACATCTGTTCATCGGTCGTGACCATCCAACAGATGGAGGCACTGGCCTTGATCCGGTCGGAGAGCGCTGCGAGCATCCAGGCACGATAGGCGCCCATCGACCAACCTGTACAACCGATCCGCGAGGCATCCACCTCTGGCATCGTAGCGAGATATTCCGTCCCGGCGATATCATCGTAGGTCATATAGGCCGAGAGATCGATACCATACATCATCATATTGCCTGCAATCATATCATAACGGTCACGGCGAGGGCCTTCCTTCTGGCCACGTTCTCCCCACATCGGGGCATCAGCAGCAAACACCACATATCCGTTCTTAGCCAGATAATCACCGAAGAACTGATGACCATAACCCGTCAGCCACGCCTCGGCATCCTTGATGACTGTCGAATCCTCGCAGGCTAACGGACGGATCACCTTCTCCTTGCCGATAAAGAGATGGGCACCATGGTCGTGCAACAGGTTGACAGCAGGAAACGGTCCTTTGCCGTCAGGGATGAGCACATAGGCAGGTACCGTATAGTAACGGCTCAGACGGATTTCGATCTTACGAGCCTTATAGCCGTCGCGTTGTTCCTCGAAAAGCACTTTTGCCTCATAGTCCTTTGCAGATGGTGGCGGTGGGGTAAGCATGCAGTCAAACACCTTCTGACGCGCCACTTTCCGCCACGCATCGAAGTCCTTGACATCACTATTTCCCCAGGCTAAAGGATAGTTCAGATCGGCAATCAGCGAGTCGGCATAGACAGGCAGATTACGCATGAACTCATATTTGTCACGCTGTTGTGCACCAGCAACCGTGCTGCAGAACAGCATTAACACCAAGATCAGTAAAGCCATCTTGTCATTTGGTTATTCTTCTTGACCTAACTTCATCGTGTAACAAACCACGTCATTCTTTGCAGCAAACTCTTCCAGTAACTTGTGTCGGTGTTCATCCAGTCTTTGAATGGCTTCTTCCTTCAGATTATGATACTTCTTCTCACGAACACTTTCGAGCAACGCTTGATTCGTTTCAAACTTAATGATCGTGTCAAGTCCGACAAGGCCGAGCATCTCCTGTATCTCCTTAGGACAATTCACAAATACGACTTCAGGTTTGCTCCCCATTTCCTTACAGGCGGAGACAACGTGAGAAACGCCCTCACCCTTAAGGTACATCAACTCCGTAGCATCGAATATGATCTTCTTGATCCCCTGCCCCTTGTAGCTGATCAACTCCTCCGACAAAAGGGTGAAGTAATTCGCTGGGCGTTCCTTACTGAGCACAACTGTTATAGTAGAGCCGTTTCTTTCTGTCAACATCACTTTCCTGTTTTTTATTTATTCTTGTGAATAAAGACACCATGAAGGTTCTTATCTTCCTCATATCCAAGGTAAATCACCTCACTAACCAGCAACTTCAGATCCAGCAGCATCTGTTTATAACGTCCAGTTTCCGACGTCTCGGTCGAGTATTGCTCCTCTGCACTGACAAGGTAGCCCCTGACCACCATGCCATCCTCATAATCTCTAAGACGCTCATTAGGGCCATAGGTGGCATTGAACAGGAACGAGAAACAGCTCACATTATTCGATGCCAATTCCATCAGGAATATCATCGCATGGCGCGGATCATTCACACGGACCCTGAATGAGAGGATCACCGATTCCATGGCACCAAATACCCGGCCTTTCTCATTGCGCTTCAGCGAACACTGGTAATCGAAATTCTGCACAACGAGACAATTCTCCTTCAGCACACGTTTGGCACCATCCAGCACATTGTCAAGCGTTACAACAGCTTTCAGTTCTTTGGAATTAAATGGCAGCATGGTCTATACACATTTGAATTTTACATGTTCTAATTGCACACTTTCAGATACCATCGACAACTTCAACAGTCTGCGACGAGAACTGTCTATATCGTATTTCTCTGACATAGAGAAGAGCTTGGCACCTTCAAAATAGAGTACCTGCACCTTCGCATCATTATCATTCACCTCATCAGTGAGGCCGATGACGATACGCCCATCTATGGAGTCGCCATGCAGGAACCAGGAAAACATCTCCAGGTCTTTCCTGCCAGGCACCACAATAACCAATTCCATACGTTCGCAACGTGCCATACCCGTCGGAAGCACGTTATACGAACGATTGAAGACAATGCGGAAGTCAGAAAGCAAATATTGCTTCTGATAACGTTTGATTCCGTTGTCACCTATTTCTAAAACTGCTGATAAAGCCATAACCGAACAATAATTGTTTACTCATTCCACAACTCCGGACCCTATGAATCAAAAAGATGTTCTTCTTGCCATTTACTAAAGGCAGCCTCGATCTCCTGCAACTTGTTATTGTAGATCTGCTCACACTGCTCATCAGTCTTCGTCTTGATCTTCTCCACGAGGCCATCCAACTTATCCTGATCGTCCTTCGTCTCAAGAAGTTTCTCTTTGTCAAACTTCAGTTTGGAAGCATTGTAAATGGCATCAATCTTTGCTTTACATTCATCATAGCACAGCTTCAAGCCTTCTGTCAACACGTCGTAGCGAGTGTCATTGACCTCTGGCATCGTCAACAGGATATAAGGAAGGTTTCTCACTTTCCTGGCATCTTCCGTACTTTCTGAGATCATGACGCTTGCCATATCCACATCATCGATCTGCAACTCTTCTATATCCTGCTTGAACTCCGGATGCGCCCTTTTAATAGCCAATGCCACCTGTGGCAGATCCTCCTCGAAAAGCGGTATGATCTTGAAGGTGTATTTGTCGTCGCCCTTGCCTATAGCCGCACATTCTTCTATATTCTTGTTCTGTCCGTCAATGTTCACTTGTATAGACAGTAGCGATGCCGGTTCTGCCTTAATACAGAGGTTTTGCAGCCGATAGGAGAAGATAATACACTGATTGCTTAGCTTCTCGCTCAAGTTACTGAATTCCGTGATGATTACTCGTCTCATACTTTGATCTTTTTACTTTGTATCCTTTACTCCGTCTCTGCCGATGTATCATCTGCAGGCGCATCCTCTAACGTCAGCTTGGCACTCAGGCTGCCACCGCCGCCACCGCCGCCGGCAGACGCACCGTCTTTGATGTTCGGCGACTTGAAGGATGACTTAGCCTCCACATGGTCAATGGTGGCTTTCGGTGCCTTGAGTTCATCCTTGATTTCCGTCTTGGCTTCAATCGTGGTGTCGCCATAGATCTGCGTCTTATCACCACCTAATGAGGTTTTGCCGCCGTCAAGCTGCACCACGGCCTTAGCCTCACCCTGCTGCGCCTCGAAGGTATTGTCGGCAAAGACACCGATCTCCTCGGATACCACCTGCACTTTCTTACTCTTCACATCCTTCGACTTCGCGCCCGCGCACATCTTTTCTGATAAGAGCACCATCGTACTACCTGCAGCAAGTGCAGAGTCAGCCAGGCTATCCTTATCCACATCCATCGACTTGATGGTGACGGTCTTGGCGTTGGCAGTGAAGCTGCCCGTAGCCTTACCCTCGGCATCGGCAGAGAGGAAGTTGGTCTTCTCCGCACGTACTGAAACCGTACTGTCGGCAGTCTGAGCCTTCATCTTCAGCTCGCCGTCGGAAACCTCGTAGTCGAGACAATCCACCGTCAGGTTCTTGGTCTTGAAGATCACATCACCCTCAGCCGTATATTCACCTGAGGTCAGATTGCCGTCGGTATCGTACGTCAGATCCTTCGGATTACTGGTTGATACCTCCACCGTCTTGGCTCTCAGCTGTATGCTGCCGTCTGCCGTCAGTTCCTTCTCGATAGTCAGGGAATTGTCGTCAAGCTTATAGTCTACGGCCTCAAATGTGATATTCTTCGAGTCGATATAGACTTGTCCGACAGTCGGGAATTGCTTACCATCGTCAGATACATTCCGGGTGACCAGTGAGATATTCTCTGCCCCCACTCCGAAGCTGCTGCCTTCCACCAGCTTACCTGTATCGTCCATCATACTGATACCCATCTTGGGTGTTCTGAGGATGATACCTGCCTCGTCGTTGGTATGCAGGTTGCCTTCACCGTCAATGTTCGCGATACTGATACTCTCGGCATTCAGGGTCAACTTCGCGCCAGTGGTATTGTTCTTGAAGTCATCACCCGTGGTGATGGCGTCTTTCTGCGTTTCAAGTGCTGTCTTCTGTCGGTTCACTTCTGCCAGTTCCGACACAAGGCCCAGGTAGGTTTTGACAGCATCATAGATGGCAGGCTGGATAGCTTCTATCTGGTCATGCGTATTCATGACGTCTTTTACATTGGAGCGCAACTTGAAGTCTTCACTCTGGTTATTCTCGTCCTCGTTGTCGAACAGGGTTGACAACTGATCGAAGAGGTTGTCAACCGTCTTTTTCTGGGCCTTCATCTGGGTTTTCAGGTCAGAGCTCATATCGCCTAAGGCAGAGACTTTGTTCTCTATGTCTTCTTTCCGTTTGTCGGCAGATACGGCAGCCTCGATATTCAGGTTAGTGTCGGCATGGATCGTCACACCGCCACGCCCTGCCATACCAGGATCCTGTGAGAACACCTCAGTGGTATCACTACTGTGGAGCACAATGTCACATGCCTGCGATACGATTCGCGAGGTGTTGCAAACCACGTTCTCCCTGCCGTCGATACCGGGATCGACAGCCACCTGGCGGATAATCGGTGCACGACTGACAATGCTTCCTGTCGAGCCCGCGCCCTCAATATCCACTTCACTGCCACGGATGATCACCTTACCTACACCACCACCCTGAAGAGTTCCAGTTCTGTCCACATTGCCGATGACAATCTCAGGTGCAGAGATGACAATGCGGTTGCCATCACGATAGAGCAGGCCACCACCAAAGCTGTTGAACAGTCCTTCCTTCATTTGCTGCACTTCTGCCTTCTGTTTCTGGATTTCAGCCAGATCCTTATCGACACACTTCTGAAACTCGTCCAGCAAATCTTTCCAATCATCAAATATATATCCCATGATGTCAGCCTGTTTTATTTAATGTCATCCAATTTTTTTCTCAGATCTACCATGAAGGAAGCCAGTTTTCTCTTATCCCAATCATGGATATCATCAGAAAACTCACTAATAGACTTAGAGCTCGTTCCAAGGGTTTCGATCTTATCTATCTCCTTGCCTCTAAGCTCATAGGTTTCACCTTGATAACCGAAAAGGACACCACCCTTCTTACCATCGCTCCAAGAGAAATTCTCGGCGAATCCCTTGATATCATCAATTGACAACGCTCCTGAGACCGTATCCTTGATGCTACTCGTCACTGCTCCCACTAACGACGAGCTCTCCGACGACTTGATAGCAGGCAGAGCGCTCAGACTTTCCACATATTTCCCCCAATAAGCGTCATTTAAAAGACTGCTTCCACCATCACGTGAAGAATCACTGAAATCGGGTTCAGGAACACTCACCTGGCCATTATTGATCTTGCGGCGCATGTCGTCCTTAAAGCCAAGCGACTCCAAAAACTTCACCACCACCAAACGTGACGTATATTTTTTCCAATCTTCACCAAGATTAATATTGGCGTCATTAAGATTCTTCAAAGTATCCTTTTCGACAATAGCGAAATCACTACAATTATCATTCTTCAGTGCATTATCCAGATCCGTTATGAAATCATCCGGCAAAGGCAGATAATACCCAATTCTGTCGGTGAACTGTTTACTCAGATCATCTTTTGACAAATCAAAGGAGGATAAATTGCGGATGGCCGTTCTCATATCATTTGCTATTTTCACAAGAGCATTACGACATTGTTTCCGTTGTGCAATAACAAATTTTTTATTTGCATCATTAGCTCCGTAAACAGCATTCCGTTGTAAGCAATCCTGATTAACGATTTCATTATTATTATCATTACCAGCATCAACTTTTACATTATCCTCAAATTCCAATTTTGCTTCAGTCCAATCAGAGGTATCGGTCGTATCCCATAAGTCATCTTTCAGAGCATTATAGTCACTGCAGACATCAGTATTATCATCGTCATTAGAATATTTCTTCAATTCTGTGACGGCTTTGTCGAACGAATTCTTCATTTTAACCAGTTCGCCATATTTCTTCTTATAATCATCCTGCCATGCTGTAACGATACCAGGTATCTTATCAATGATGGTGATAAGACTTCTCAACTTGGCGATATCAAACACACTGGAACCAGGAACTTTCTTAGTGATCGCACTAAGTAATGTACTCTTGAGTTCCCAGTCTGAAACAGTCTTTTTAATCTTACTATAGGCCGCTACAGGATATTCACACTCATTGGTGCCTGTCTCGATCTTCATGTATCGGTTCGACTTCAGTGTCATACATCCCTCATGAGGACGGAAAATTACTTCAAGGGCGCTCCTGATGAATGTCAGGTCAACAAGTTGCACTTTCTCTCCGATCTTCTCAATGAGTTTGCAGCAGACGTCCGACAGGATACTTGATCCAGAAATCTTCTCACCCTGTGTACAGATGTAATTGTAACCCACGTTTTTGCCGGAGGTGAGTTTCAGGTTGTTACCTGCCTCGATCTCCACATTCTTACCCTTGATTTTCACATCACCGTTAGGCGCAGAGATGGTAATGCCCGTAAAGGCATTGACCTTCACTTCACCCCAAGGTGAGTCGATCTTCACTTCACGCTCTTCAGTAGAACCCGAGATATTATACAAGCCTAAGCGGTCAGTAATCTTGAATCCTCCGGCATACGCGAGATTCTTATCACTATCACTCCAGCTCCAGTAATCGACGGCAGGACTGAAAGCGGATATCATATCGACAGCCGGGGAAACCAGTCCTGTGACGAATTTCTGCACACCGCCAGCATGATCCCACATCTGGAACTTACGTTTACCTGGTGTTTCCAGATCCACGTCCTTCAGTTCCACAAACGTGTCGGCCTCCTGTATGTTTCCGAGTACATAAGGCCGCTCGATGTTGCCATTGACGAAGCCCACCAGCACTTTAGTACCATTCAGGTGTCTGCCACCTCGTGGACTGCCGTGACTGCCTGCGGCATAAAGCAGCCAGGGGGAATAATCGCTTGCTGGGGTGGAAGTGCTGTCCCCCTGCCAGTCATACACCACTCTGACACGATTGGCTTTCAGTGGATCATCCATATCCACAATAGTAGCCACCTGAGGTCCTGACAGTCTGACATGACCGGTCGGCAAAGTGACGGGATAGAATTTCTTCTCGGTTTCGGTGCTACTGGTGCTGTTGGTGCTGTTGTCGCTGCTGGTGCTGTTGTCGCTGCTGGTGCTGTTGTCGCTATTGGTGCTATCGTCGCTTTTGTCGCTTTTTGCTTTGCTAATCTTGGCTGTGGCCACAACCTCGAATGTCATCGTTTGACCTGGTGAAACGACAACTTTAGTGTTATCCTTGATTCTGAGTTCTTTGGGGGCTTTGGCTATGACCTCCACGACGATGAAGTCTTCTTTGTTCACTTCGACCACATCACCCAACTTCAGCTTTGGCCAATAGGTATCATACTTGATTCGGATGGCATTCTTTCCTGCAGCAGCCTCATACCCAAGAATCTCACTATAGTAGGTGGTATCTTTGTGGTATTTCGAGTCATACTCAGTATAGAGATTTACTTCCGTATCTTTTTTACCATACTGATCGTCTTCGCTTTGTCCATTGAAGTATAAATCATTGAAATCTTTGTTATCGCTGTTGACGTATGATATATCAGCACAGAGATCCCATAGGTCGTCAGCAAGCAGTCCGATAGCCCATGTTGTCACATTTTCTTCGTTTTGGAAGAAACGTGAGGCCACAGAGAAGCCATAGATGTCACCCTGTCCGTTCCACATGCCGAACCTTCCATGCACCTTATACGGATTCTTCTTGATCGGTGTGTTGCCCACATTCACGTCGTAAGCAGCTGCATAATCGTATGAGCCAGCGGAAGGGAGCTCAAGATTCACATTCTTTTCAAGGTCGAAGTAATAGAGAGCGTTGAAGTTGGATTGATCCAACTTATTGGAAGACGAATCGTCATATCCAATCATCAGTGTACCATCCTCCCAGTAGAGGAATTCACCCCACCGGTTGGTGGTACGCTTCAACAGGTCATAGAATGATTCGTTATACTGAACCAGATAAGGGAACTTGTGTTCCTTCATCACTTTATTTCCATCGCTGTCTTTTTGATCGGTATCAATTTGCAACACCTGCATGCCGCTCTTAAAGCTCAAGGATTTATCCTTGTTGTAAGGCACCTTATAGCTTGCCAAAACCGATGTCAGAATACTACTCAGAGTCTTTCCCACGTAAGTATTACATCCCTTATTCAGGGTCAGCAACTTATCCAGACTGTAGATGGTCAGATAGACAAACATCCACCCTGATTGATAATGAACACGCACATCGTGTACATAGTAGTCGTTGCCGATAGTATCTTCCGTAGTCCACGAGGGTTTGCCCGAACTGTCTGTACCACTTGTTCCCACTTCAAGGATAGCATTCTTGAGTTTGAACGTATTCTCGATATCCGTTCTACTGGGCGCTACCCAAGTGCCACTCATTTCAAAGTCAAGTTGAGCCTTGACCTCAGTGGGCTGATACATTTTCTTCAGGAAACTCAGGTCAACCAGACAAACATTATAAGTGTTGTTACCGTATGTAACGGTAGTGGTTCCGCTTTCCGTTGTCACGGCGATATCGCCGACTGTGAGTCGTAATTCTGCCATTGGTTCTGTATTTAATGCCTATTTTGTGCCACCGCCAAGGGCGATGTAAAGAGAGATGATGGCCTGGGCACCGCTGTACATGTTGGTAGCCTCATTCAGCTGAGCGCTGAGAAGCGACTCCTGAGCGGTGAGCACTTCAAGATATTGGGCCTTGCCATTGTCCATCAACTCGTGGGTGCCGATATAGGCCTCGTGAAGCACCTCCACCTGACGGTGATAGTATTCGTGATTCTGACGGGCGGCATGACAGTCGGCTATCGCCTCGTTCACTTCGTTACCGGCATCGATGACGGTCTGCACATACTTCTTCTTCAGGTTCTCCTCCGTCAGCTTGCTTATCTTGTAGTTGGCATTGATTTCGCCACGGGCGAAGATAGGCTGAGAGAGTTGGCCCACGACACTCCACAGGAATTTAGCGGGATTCACGAAACCGCCATTGTTGGACCAGCCTAACTCGCCTGTCAGTTTGATGCTGGGGAAGAAGGCGGCACGGGCGGCCTGCACGTTATAGAAGGCTTCTTCGATATAGTAGTTGGCTAAACGGATGTCGGGACGACGCTCGAGCATCATCGCGGGCACACCGATTTTCATGAAACGATCCTCAAACAAACGTTTGTTTGCGGCTGAGTGGTACTTGTTTTCTGGATACCATTTCGAGCGCTCGATATGCTGCGGTGTGATGCAGAGCAGGGTGCAGAGCTCGTTCTCGGTAGAACGAATGGCGCGCTTGATAGCGACAATCTGCAACTTCACGTCGAGGCAGGATGCCTCCTGCTGGTTCACAGCCGTTGAGTAGGCCTGACCGTTCTCATAGAGGGCCTGTTCCGTATCCAAAGAGGCTTTCCACAGACTATCGGTCTGGATGAGAATGTCCAGCTCGCGGTCGAGCAACTGGAGATAGAAATACTGCTGCGCTACGTTGCTGATGAGGTTGGAACGAGTAGATTCCTCTGTCATCTGAGCCTGCAACAGGGCGGCCTGAGCAGCGCGCTTCTTATTTCTCATGGAACCGAACACGTCGATATCCCAAGAGATATCCAATGGCAGAGTGTAGCTCTTTGTGGCTTTGGCACCATCGAAACTGGAGAGGCTGCCCTGCGGTGAGAAGTAGAGCGAAGGCAGGAAGGCCAGTTTCTTGGTTCTCAGCGAGATCTGACTCTTCTCAATGTTGATGCGGGCAGAGTTCAGGTCGGTGTTGTTGGCCAATGCCTGTTCGATGAGCTGCTGGAGTTGGGAGTCTGTGAAAAACTCGCGCCACGACATATCGGCAATGGAAGTTTCGCTGGTAGCCGACGTGATGTCTTGCGTGGTGCCGAAGGGATCGGCAGGCTCCTGCACCGTCTTCTCATATTTATTATAAAGGCCGCAGCCCGTGAGCATCATACTCACGGCTGCAGCAACAATGATGTTACTTAGTCTTTTCATCTTTTTTACCTTTTTATTCTTTTACCACTTCTACTGCTTCTACCACTTCTGCCACATCCTTACCCTGATAACGCTCGTGGAGTTTCTGGAAGATAATGAAGAAGGCCGGTACGACGAAGAGCAGGGCTATGGTACCAACAACCATACCTCCGATCACACAGAGGGCAAGGGCACGGTTACCATTAGCACCGGCACCGCCTTCAATGGCAAGCGGAATCATACCGACTACCATACAGATAACGGTCATCAGAATCGGGCGCAGACGTTCCTGGCAGGCGGCAAAGGCTGCTTCAACGATGCCCATGCCATGTTTGCGGTGCTCGGAGGCCACCTCGGTAATCAGGATGGCGGTCTTTGCCAACAGTCCAATCAGCATGACCACACCCGTCTGTACATAGACATTGTTCTCCATACCTGGGAAGCCAATGCTGGCGAAAAGCCAGATGACGGCGAAGGCACCCATCAGACCGAATGGGATACTGAACAGCACGGCCCAAGGCGTGAACCATGAGTTGTACAAGGATGCCATAATCAGGTAGATGAGGACGATACAGATGCAGTAGATGAGCGTAGTGGTATTCGAACCAGCTGCCTCAGCGGTCTCACGCGACATACTGCTGTACTCGTAGGTCGCTGTAGTAGGCATCGTCTCCCTGAATACCTCTTTAATGACTTCCTGAACCTGACCCTCGCTGTAGCCGCTGGCAGGAGCAACCTGACACTCAATACTAGAGAACATGTTGAAGTGCTGGTTGTTCGACGGGCCGACGATCTCCTTCAGCGAAACAAACTCTGAGAGGGGCGCCATTTTTCCACTGCCCGTCTTCACGAAGATATTGTTGAGCGATGTGGGGTCGAGGCGATACTCAGGGGCTGCGGCAGTCCACAGCTGATACACCTTACCAAACTGGTTGTAGTTGGCAATATACGAACCGCTGCAGTACGAGCCGAGCGTGCTCAGCACTTCCTTGGCTGACAAGCCGGAGCGGCTGCACTGGGTGGGATCCACTTCAACACGATATTTCGGGAATTTTTCCGAATAAGTGGACATGGCCATACTCACTTCCTTGCGTTCCATGAGCTTGGCGAGGAAGTTGTCGGTCTTCTTGGAGAACTCCGACAGGTCGCCGTCGGTGGGGTCCTCTACCACGAGGTTCACGTTGCTGCTCGTACCATAACCCGGAATCTGAGGCATCTGGAAAGGTATGACTGTGGCATTCTTGATGTTCGAACACGCCATATAGAAACGATACATAACCATATCGACGCAGTGCTCTATACCCGGACGCTCTTCCCAGTTCTTCAGGCGGATAACCATGAAGCCATAGCTGGTACCCTGACCTGAAATCAGACCGTAGCCGCTCACCATGGCATAACTCTCCAGTTCGGGAATCGCCTTCACCTTCTCTTCCACCTGCTTCAGCAGGTCGTAGGTCTGCTGCAAAGTATAGCCTTCAGGTGCGTCCACCTCAACCATGAAGCAGCCCTGATCTTCCTGTGGCACGAGGCCTGAAGGCAGTTTCATCATAAAGAAAACAAGCAGCACAGCAGCAATGGTCATCAGCACCCAAGACACACCAGGACGCTTGATGAACTTCTTCACGGCCTTGCTGTATTTGTCGTAGAGGGCATTATAGCTGGCATCGTAGGCTTTCTTCGTGTAGTATAGCAGCGACTTGCCGCCTTCCTTCTTGTCTTCCGAAACCTTCAGCATGATGGCACAGAGGGCAGGACAGGTGGTCAGCGCCTGCAGACACGACAGACCTACTGCAGAGGCGATGGTGATACCGAACTGCGTAAAGAACGTACCCGATGTACCGGAGATAAAGGTCACGGGGATGAACACCGCCATGAACACCAGCGTACATGAGAATACTGCCATCGACACTTCGCTAACAGCCACGCGCGTCGCCTCTTTGGCATCCGTCATACCGCTCTCCATCTTCGCCATCACGGCCTCCACAACCACAATGGCATCATCTACCACCGTACCGATGGCGAGCACCAAAGCGAACAGCGTCAGGAGGTTCAGAGAAAAGCCTGCTAAGGTGACGATGACAAAGGTACCCATCAACGACACAATCACAGAGATCGACGGGATGATGGTTGCCTTGATGTTCTGCAGGAAGAAGAATACCACCAAGATTACCAGGATGATAGCGATAATCAGCGTCTCCACCACATTATGGATAGCCGCGAAGAGGAAGTCATCGGCGTTCATTAAGGTGACGAACTCCAGTCCGTCAGGCATCGTGGCCTTCATCTCCTCACACATCTGGTCGATGCGCTGGTTCACCTCCGTAGCATTGGAGCCCGGTGACTGGAAAATCAGCATGAAAGTACCCGGCTGGCCGCTGATATTAGAGACGAAGCTGTAAGTCTTGGCACCAATCTCCACTTCTGCCACGTCTCTCAGGTGTAGCACGTGACCACCGTCGGTGGTCTTGATGACGATTTCATTGAACTCTTCAATCTCTTTCAGCGTACCCTTATACTCCATCGAGTACTGGTATTTGTTATCCGACTGCTCACCGAAGTTACCTAAAGAGGTCACGAAGCTCTGGCTGTTGATGGCTGTGCTGACATCGTCGGGCGTCAGACCGTACTGCGCCAACACATCGGGCTTCATCCAGACGCGCAGGGCATAAGTATTACCTAATGACGTCACGGAGCCCACACCAAAGATACGCTGCATACGCGGCTTGATGTTGATATCGACGTAGTTTGACACGAAGTCGTCGCTATACTTGCCGTTTGTACATTGAATACCGATGATGCGCAGAATGCTGCTCTGGCGCTTCTCCGTCTCTATACCCATATTGACCACGTCAGAAGGCAGCTGCGACTGAGCTTTCGACACGCGGTTCTGCACGTTCACCGTCGCAATGTCAGGGTCAACGCCCTGCTTGAAATACACGTCGATGGTCGCGGTACCCGTTGAGGTGGCCTTCGACACCATATAGTCCATACCGTCCACACCGTTGATACTCTCCTCCAAGGGTGAGATCACCGACTGAATGATGGTTTTGGGATCAGCACCCATATAGGTGGCCGTAACCTCCACCTGCGGTGGCGCGATGTTCGGATATTGCTCGATGGGCAACGAGCTCATCGAAATGAAGCCCACCAGCGCCAACACGATACTGACGGCGCACGCCATCACGTACCTATCTATAAATATATTGTTCTTCATAACTTACTTCTCTGCTTTTGGTGCTTCGGGAAAGAGGACCTTCTGTCCTTCATGCAGGTTGTTGGCGCCTATGGTCACAATCCGGTCACCTACGTTCAGACCAGTCAACGCTATATAGTGTTCACCATCAAAGATGTCCTGTGTCGTCACCTCAACACTCGTTACGGTGCTGTCGGGCTGCACCTTATACACCTGCTGCTTGTCCTGCAACTTGACAACTGCCTCCTGCGGAATCACCATGACGGCCTTTTCTTTCAGAGGAATCACAATATTACCCTGCATACCTGAGTAGAGCTGACCTTTAGGGTTGGGGAACGTCACCTTCAGCGAGATGGTACCTGTAGAAGCATTCACCACACCCGTGGCTCTTGTGATCTTTCCCTTCTGATCGTACTCCGTACCATTTTTCATGATAAAACCAATTTCGGGCGACAGCTTTGCAAGCTTATTGGGATCAGTGGTGAAGCCTTCGGAAAGCATCATTGACAGAATCGTCTCCGGCAGAGAGAATTCTGCATCCATATTCGCATTACCGCTCACAGTGGTCAGGTAAATAGAAGGTGAGACCTGATCGCCCGTACGCACGGGAATCTCACCGATACTGCCTGATACGGGGGCGGTTATCGTGCAGTAGCCAAGGTTCACCTTCGCACGGTTTACCTGAGCTCTATACTGTGCTACCGATGCCTTAGCCTGATTGTATGAGTTTTCAGAGGTGTCGAGCGTATATTTGCTCACGATCTTCTTATCATACAGGTTCTTGTTGGATTCGTACTCCAGCTTCGCACTTGACTCCTGGGCAATGGCTGCCTGAAGGTTGGCCTGTGCAGACTCTAACTCCAACTGGGCATCACGCTGGTCGATGATAAAGAGCACCTGTCCCTTCTTCACCTGGTCACCCTCAACGACGCAGATCTTCATCAACTGTCCACTCACCTGTGGTGTGATGGTAACATCCGTCTCGCCTTTGAGCTTTGCACTGAACTTGATGGGAACTGTAATGTCCTCTTTCTTAATGGTTACCGTCTCATATGACGTTTGCTCCACTTGGGGCATACCTCCGCCACACGAAATCAGTCCGACTGTCGTGCCGAGCACCAATGCCCACATTAATACATTCTTTTTCATTTTTAAACTGTTTTATTTTAATATTGAATAAACTATTTGGGGGGCAAATTTACGGTTTTTTTAGGAAAATAAAACATTTTTGCCCATTTTTTTATATTAATATGTATCATCACTCCGGCAGGTCCAGCCACTTCGTGTAGCAGAAGTCCTGGCGATGTGGCAGGTTCTTGTTCTTCGGATACATACGGACGGCACTCCTGTACTCACCGAACTCCTTGGGCTCCACCGTGGCCTCGAAGGTATAGTTGTTGCCTTCGTGGCCCGTCATCTTCAGCGGCTGAACGGAGGCCACCCGATCCTCACCGTTC